>NZ_JXST01000010.1 GCF_000878195.1 Mycolicibacterium llatzerense
CGTGAAATACCGTCGCACCCGACACGCGGCCCGGAGCGCCGGGCAACGGCAGCGAGTTCACGCCCTGCCACGCGCACCCACTGAGCGGGGCCATCGCACACAGCGCCACGGCGAGCGGCCGCCAGATCTTCGCACGCGTCATGAGGCAGGCCCTTCGGCTGGCAGCAGCATCCCCGGCAGAGTGGCCGGCGGCGGTGGTTCCGGGCCGGTGTAGCCGGGCATCAGTTTCGCTTCGCTGTAGATCAGCTGATCGGGGCGTGGCGTGGGTCCCAGGAACGGGTTGACCGGAATCGGCAGGTAGTTGAAATTCAACAGCCGCAGCGCCGGGCCGAGATACTCGGCGCACTTCTTCGCGCCCTCCGCCGGATCACCGCCCTGGATGCCTGCGATTGCGCCGCAGACGAACTGGGCCGGATTGGAGAACCCGTTGACCGCGAACATACCGTTGGCCGTCCCGGACACCGGGTCGTAGATGTTGTAGAAGTTCGACATCACCGTCGGGAACACGTGCAGGAGCTCTTCGAGTTCCTTCTTGTTCCCGACCAGGGTCTGCGTGACATCGGTCAGGCGGGTCACCGACTCGGCCGTGCGGTTGTTGACGCTCGACATGAAGCGCTGGATGTCCCCGACCGCAACCGACAGGTCCGTCAGCGCCGCGTCGAGATCCGTGCGGCTTGAATCGAGGACACTCGACAGCGTCGCCAGTCGGTCCTCGAACTGCACGATCTGAGTATTGCTGCCCCGCAATGCCGTGACGAAGACCTGCAGGTTCTTGATGGTGTCGACGATGTTCCCGTTGCCGTCGGCCAGCACCCGGCTCACTCCCGACAATTGCGCGAGGGTATCCCGCAGCCGATCACCGTTGCCGGCCATGGCATTTGCCGCGCTGTCGACGAAGCGGCCCGCGACGGACGTGTCGCCGGGCTTGGTCGGCCCGAGCTCGGTGACCATCCGCGTCAGCTGCTCTTTGACTTCGTCCCACTCGACGGGGACGGCGGTGCGCGAGACGGGGATGACCGAGCCTTCCCTCAGCGTGGGACCCGTCGTGCGGTATGCCGGTGTCAGCTGGACGTAGCGAGCAGCCACCAGGTTCTGCTGGACGATCACCGCTTTGACATCGGCCGGGATCGGTACGTCCCGATCCACGTTGAGCGTCAGCTTCACCGTCTGGCCTTGCGGCTGGACATCCGACACGGTGCCGACCTTGACGCCGGACACCCTGACTTCGTCACCCGAGTACAGACCGGTCACGCGGGTGAAGATGGCACCGAAGGTCCTGGGGCCCAACATGTTTCGGTAGCCGACGTAGATGCCGGCGGCGAGCGCGGCACCCACCAGCGCCACGGCCAGGATTCGAATCAGCATACGACGCGTCATCAGTGCGGCACCTGCCCCACGGTCGGTCCCTCGGTCTCTTCGCGGTTGTAGCAATGGTCGAAGCTGTATGGCGGCTTGAACCCGTTGCGCTCACCACCGCAGTTCGGCCACGGGAAGAGCGTCCGGGGCTGTACTCCGAGCGCGGCGTCGATGAACGGTTGCATCTCGTGTCCGTCAATCAGATTGGCCACGAACGCGTTGTAGTACCCGCCGTTGTTGACCGCCTCGCCCTGCGTCATCACGACCTTCTTCAGGCCCGGGATCGCCTTCGCAATGTTGTCCTTGTTCTTTTCCAGCACGGCCACCACCGAGTTGAGGCGATCCAGTGCCGGCGCCAATTGGGCTTCATTGTCGTGCACCACGGCCGACAACTGCTTGGCCACCGCGGAGGTATTGGCCAGCAAGGTCACGATGGCGTCGCGCCGCTCCACCAGCATGCCGAGCAGCGAATTCGCGTTCAGGATAAGGGTGTTGAGCTGGTCGCTACGCTGCGACAGCACGTTTGTGACGTCCGACGCGCTCTTCAGCAGCTCCGACAGCGACCGGTTGCGATCGTTGAGCGTCCGCGACAGTCTGGACACCCCATCGAAGGTAGGGCCAAGTTGGGGCGCGATCTGGTCGAGGGTCTGCGACAGCAGATCAAGCGACTGGCTCAGCTGGTTGGTGTCGGTCCCGGCCGTGTTCTTCGTCAGCTCATTGACCGCGTCCGTCAGTGAATACGGTGACGAGGTACGGGAAATCGGGATCACCGACCGCGGTTTGAGCGGCTTGTCCCCCGCTGACACCAGGGCGAGCGTGCGCGCGCCCAACAGCGTTCCGGTCCTGATGTGGGCGGAGGTGTCCGAACCCAGGGATACCCGGCCGTCCACCGTGAAATCGACTACGGCATCACCGTTTTTCAGTGACACCTTCGACACCGTGCCGACCTTCATGCCCGACACCATGACGTTGTTGCCGACCCCCAGTCCGCCGGCTTCGGCGAAGACGGCCGAGTACCGCACCGACATCGCCCAGTCCCGGAACTTGTCCGGCGACAGGCCGACCAGGATCACCAGGATCACGGTCACGACGCCGATGATGCCGACGCGGATCAGGCGCGGGTTGCCATATTTCAGCATCTACTGGCACCTCCCCGCGTTGGACCTGATCCACGGCATGACGACCACCCGGCCTTCGCGGTCGTTGACCCGGATGGTGAGATCGCAGATGTAGTACTGGATCCAACTGCCGTATGCGCCGGTTCGCGCCTCCTTGCGGTAGTTCTCCGGTGCGCGTTGCAGTGCGGTGTCCAAAGTCTGCTTGTCCTGATCCAGGTTGTTCCCGAGCCGCAGCAACTGGTTCACGGTGCCGGCCAACGGTTTCCGGGTCTGGCTGAGCAGATCGGAGATGGAAGCCGTGCCCTTGTCGAGGGATTCTATGGCGGCGCCGATCGGGTCACGGTCTGCCGACAAACCGCTCACCAGGCGCTCCAGCCGGTCGACAGACGTCGAGAACTTGTCACCGTCGCGCGCCATGGTGCCGATGAGCAGCTTCAGGTTGTCGATCAGCTGCTTGATCACTTCGTTGTTGTCCGCCAACGAGCCACTGAACGAGGACGTATGCGACATCAGCGAATTGATCCCATCGGACTGTCCCTGGAAGACCTGCAACAGCGACGAGGTCAGGGCATTGACGTCCTGGGGATTGAGCCCCTGCACAACAGGTTTGAGCCCACCCAGCAGTAGATCCAGGTCCAGGGCGGGTGCCGTCCGCTCCAGCGGGATGGTGGACCCGGCCGGCAGCACCTGGGTGGGCCCGGGTGCGTCGACGAGGTCGAGGTAGCGATCACCGACGAGGTTCAGATAGCGGACCTCCGCACGCGTACCGGCCGTGACCGGGATGGCGTTGTCGGCGTTGAACGTCACCGTGACCTTGCGGTCGTCGCCGAGCTCGAGTCCGGTGACAGTGCCGACGCGGATGCCTGCGACCCGCACGGAGTTCCCGGCCCGCAGACTCGACGCGTCGGCGAACACCGCCTTGTAGTCCTTGGTGGATCCGGTTCGGGTCTCGCCGAGGACCATGAACAGGAAGCCTGATGCGATCATCATGACGACGGCGAAGATCGCGAACTTCACTGCCGCTCCGCGTGCGTTCATCGTCCGGGCTGTCCGATCTGCGCGGTGTTGCGCGGCGGGCCGTCGATGGGTCCGTACAGCAGCTGCTTGAGCCCGTCGCTGTTGAGGATGATGTTCTGGTTGCCGTACTTGAACGGGTTGGTGCCGGTGTCGGTCACCACGTAGTTCGGATGCTGTTCGAAAGCCACGGGCAGCACCTCGCAGCGTGGACCACCCTTGGCCGCCACCTTCGGCAGATCGCCCGGGTAGCGGTAGCGCTCATGGCCCCACAGGAAGCTCGCCGACAGCGGCAGCCCGCCCGGCGCTGGGTCCTGAGGCTGAGATCCGAAGTCCGCCAAGCCCTTCAGTGAACAGGTGAGAGCCGGGTTGTACCGGTCGAACAGCCCGGTCGTCGGCAGGAAGAGGCGCATCACGTTGGCCAGCGCCTGGTGGTTCGCGGCGACGAACGCGTTGCCGGTATCGGCAAAGGTGCTCATGCTCTTCAGCGTGGCGTCGAGGTTCTGCTGCTTGTCGACGATGGATTTACTGATCTTGGTCGCGTTGCGGGTGATCTGCACCAGGTCGTTCGCGGCATTGTTGTAGGAGTCGAGCACCGTTGGCGCCGTGGACATCTCCCGCTGCATGGTCGGCAGGGCCGGCTCGATCGTGGCGAGCAGGTTGTCCACGTTCACCAGCGTCTGCCCGAATGCGTTGCCACGGCCCGACATCCCGCGCGACAGCGCGCCCAACGTCTCGTTCAGCTTCGTGGGTTCGACTTCGGCCAGGACCGAGGTCAATTGTTCGAACACGGTGTTGATCTCCACGGTGACGTGGTCGGCCGGCACCACCGCCCCAGCCGCCAGCGGTTTGGGCGATGGGTTGTCGGGAGCGTTGAACTCGACGAATTTCGCGCCGAACGCGGTAGACGAGGCAATGTCGACCGTTGCGTTGGCCGGGATGAGTTCGAGTTGGCCGGGGTTCATCTCGAGGTGCAACTCGGCCTTGCCGTCTGGCCGTTCGTCGATCGAGGCGACCCGGCCGACCTCCACGCCGCGCATCTTCACCTTCGCGTCCGGGTTCATCACCAGACCTGCTCGCTCGGCGAGCACCGTCACCGGCACCGAGCCGGTGAACTCTCCGCTGAACCGCGCCAACGCGAAGGCGACCAGGGCCGCGATCACCGTGACGACTCCCGCGCCGGCCAGCAGCCGCGTCGTGTTTTTCGTCATCCCGATCATCCGGACAGGTTGAAGTTGCCGTTGGTGCCGTAGATCGCCAGGGAGACCAACAGCGTGACCGAGACGGTCGCGATCAGTGACGTGCGCACCGCGTTGCCGACCGCCACACCCACGCCGGACGGCCCGCCGGAGGCGAAGAATCCGTAGTAGGTGTGGATCAGCAGGATGACCAGCGCCATCAGAATCGCTTGCAGGAACGACCAGAGCAGATCGACGGGGTTGAGGAACGTCGCGAAGTAATGGTCATACAGGCCCGCGGACTGCCGGAACAGGTACACCGTCACGAACCGGCTGGCCAGGAACGACAGGATCACCGCGATCGCGTACAACGGCACGATCGCGACCATGCCCGCGACGATGCGCGTCCCGACCAGATAGGCCACCGGCGGAATAGCCATGGATTCGAGCGCGTCGATCTCCTCGTTGATCCGCATCGCGCCGAGCTGCGCGGTCGCGCCCGCGCCGAAGGTCGCCGCCAGGCCGATGCCGGCGATCACGGGAGCAGAGATGCGCACGTTGATGAACGCCGCGAGGAACCCCGTCAGCGCCTCGATGCCGATGTTGCCCAGGGAGCTGTACCCCTGCACCGCCAGCGTGCCACCGGCCGCCAGGGTCAGGAAGCCCACGATGACGACCGTGCCGCCGATGAGTGCCAATGTGCCTGCACCCATGCTGATCTCAGCGACCAGGCGGATGGTCTCGCGGCGGTAGCGCAACGCGGCTAACGGTGCGCCCACCAACGCCATCCAGTAGAACATGCCGTGGTCGCCGATACCGCCCAAGACGTCGGCGGGCTTGCGCAGCATCCGCACGAATCTCGGGAACCGGTGGCGCAGAATCACTTCTGTCGACATGACAGCCTCATTTCACCGTCATCCGGATACCGATGGCAGTGACCACCACGTTGACGACGAACAGCGCCATGAAGGCGTACACCACGGTCTCGTTGACCGCGTTGCCCACGGCTTTGGCGCCACCTCCGGAGATCGCCAGTCCCCGGTAACACGCGATCAGGCCGGCGATCAGCCCGAACAGCGCCGCCTTGACACACGAGATGATCAGCTCGGGCACTCCCGTCAGCAGCGTGATACCGGCCCCGAACGCACCGGGGTTCACGTCCTGGACGAATACCGAGAACACATAGCCGCCAAGGATTCCGATGATGCAGACCAGACTGTTCAGCAGCAGTGCCACGATCCCGGAGGCCAGCATCCGCGGCGTCACCAACCGCTGGACAGGGTTGATGCCCAGCACTTCCATCGCCTGAATCTCTTCGCGGATGGTGCGGGAGCCGAGATCGGCGCAGATCGCGGTGGCGCCCGCGCCCGCGACGATGAGCACCGTCACCATCGGACCGACCTGGGTCACCGCGCCGAAAGCCGCGCCGGCCCCGGACAGGTCCGCAGCTCCGAGCTCCCGCAGCAGGATGTTGAGGGTGAAGCTCACCAGCACGGTGAACGGGACCGCCACCAACAGCGTCGGAACCAGCGAAACCCTTGCGATGAACCAGGATTGGTTCAGGAACTCCTGGACGTGAAACGGGCGCTGGAAGATGAACCCGAAGGCGTCGGCGCCCATCGAGAACAGGCCGCCGACGGCCTGCATCGGCTTGCCGAAACCACGGCCCAGCGCCGGCAACCCGGACGACCAGTGGTCCTGTCCTTTATGCGCGGCCATCGGCGGGCCCTTCCAGAATGGTCACCGCGGACACTGCGGTCGGGCCACCGAGGTTGTGGGCCAACCCGATTCGCGCACCGTCGACCTGGTTGTGCGCTTCGCCCCGGAGTTGGGCGAACAGCTCGACGCATTGGGCGACGCCGGTGGCGCCCGGCGGGTGGCCCTTGCATTTGAGCCCGCCGCTCGGGTTGACCGGCAATGCGCCGGTGACGGTGGTGACGTCGGCCTCGACGAGCTTGTAGGCCTCGAAGCGGTCGGCGAAACCGAGGTCCTCGTAACTCATCAACTCGATGCCGGTGAAGAAGTCGTGTACTTCGGCCACGTCGATGTCCGCCGGGGCCAGGCCTGCCATCGCGAAGGCCTGCTTGGCGGCGCGCGTGGTCGCCGGGAAGCAGGTCATGTCCAGCTTGTGCTGATGCATCACCGAGTCCAGCCCGAGCCCGGTACCGCGAATCCACACCGGCCGGTTGGTGAAACGGTCGACGACGTCTTCGGACGCCAGTAAAAGTGCTGCGGCGCCATCACTTTGGGGTGCACAGTCGTACGCGCCGAACGGCGTGACGACCGTCGGCGCGGTCAGCGCCTCCTCCAGCGTGATCTCGAAGCGCAACCGCGCCTTGGGGTTGGTCATGCCGTGTCGATGATTCTTGACCGCGACCATCGCCAGGTGCTCCCGGGTGGCCGGCGACTCGTGCAGATAGCGGGCCACGTGCAGCGCGAATCCGGCCGGCGCCACCAGGCCCAGCGGGTAGTCCCATGCCATGTCGCGGGCCATGGCTTCCCACTCCCACAGCATGTGCTTGGTGGAGGTCTCGCGCAGCTTGTCCGCACCCATCACGAGTGCGACGTCGAACGCGCCGGAGGCAATGCCGAACATGGCGTTGCGAACGGCGTCATTGCCCGTCGCACAGGAGTTCTCAACCCGCGTCACCGGCAGTTCGGGCAGCCCGAGCGTGTCGGCGAGGATGCCTGACGGGAATCCGTCCGAGGTTCCCATCGAGCCGAACCACGCCGCCTGCACGTCGGTCTTCGCCAGCCCCTTGTCGACGCTGGCGGCGCACTCGGCGAACGCCATGGGCAGCAGATCCTTGATGCCCAACGCGAAATGCTCACCGAAAAAGGTCATGCCCGCGCCGACGATGGCGACGTTTCTCACGCGTCCCCCTCACCTGTCGGCAACACTGGGACCCCCGATGTGGAGCGAGTATTCCTCACGCGGCCACCCGTTCGGGCACAAATGCATATCCGTAATCGGGGACTCCGGACCTGACGGCGACGCGCCGCAGCACCAGGCTGCCCTGATCGCCGATGTGAACGGTGCCCGCCGCGGCGCCGGCCACTTTCACGAGCGCACGAATGCCTACTCCGTCCAATTCGACGATCACCAACGAATACGGCGAGCGCAGGCCGGGAACGGGGATGTGCACGGTCGTCTCGGTGTAGACGCGGCCCGTGCGCGGCAGTGGCACCAATTCGTATGCGGTGTCGAGCGATCCGTCGGCCCCGACCCGATAGCGCGGCGGAAAGTCCAGTTGGCCGGTCACGGGGCAGCGGCCGGCTTCCCAGCGCACCTTGGCCTCGAAGGCGCGCTCGTAAGCCGCCAGCGAGATGGGCAGCTCGGCGCCTTCGGACAGCGTGGTGACCGGCAACTCCTGCACCGGTGGTTCACGCCGGAACACCTGCGCGACACCGGAACTCACGGTCAACCCGGACAGGCTCGCCTGCTCGACAGCCACCAACGGCCCGGAGATCGCAGCCTCGGCCATCGCTGCCAGTGCGAACAAACCCGCGCTCGCACCGATCGTCGGCAGCTCGGCGGGTTCTCCGATACACAGCTCGCGCGCGGTGGCATGGTCCACCCCGGCCAGGGCAGCGGGCGTGTCCAGCCAGGCCGCCTGCAGGCTCGCGACGAGTCCGCGTTCGTGCAGCAGGTGGGGGTCGCCGTAGTCGTGGACGCCGCCGTCGGCGTTGCGGGTGCGCACCGGCAGACTGCGGGTCACCCGCGCGGCCGTCCGCACGGACAGCCCCGTGTCGGCCAGCAGCGCCGCGGCCGCGCCGGCGGGCTGCAGGTCCACGCCGATCACCAAGGTGCGGGACCGGGCGGAGCTCAGCGCGTCGAGGGCGGCCGGAGCGCCGCCCAGCCGCTCGTCGACCTCGAGCTCGGGGTCGAGCCCGAGACCGGCCAGCAGAACCGCCCCGTTACTGCTGTCCAGCATGGGCAGGTCACGGCTGACCAGCACTACTTTTTCCACCGCGGTGCTCCCGGTCAGCGCGGCGCGGCCGGCCTCGACAGCCAGCGTGATGGCGTCCTCGTCGTCGGCGACCATCCGACCGTTCCGGGTACCCCAGCACGGCAGATACGTTCCGACCGATGCGACGTTAGGCATCGACGCCGCGCATCACGAGACCACCGTGGCGAAGGTCTTCGACTCGAGGAACTCCTCGAGTCCGGCGGTCCCCATCTCCCGGCCGATACCCGACTGCTTGTAGCCGCCGAACGGGCTGTCGGGGCTGAAGTAGTTGCCGCCGTTGATGGAGAACGTTCCGGTCCGGATCCGGCGCGCCACGCTCAGCGCGCGGTCCTGGCTGCCGAACACCGCCCCGGACAGGCCGTAGATGGAGTTGTTGGCGATCCGCACCGCGTCGTCGTCATCGTCGTACGCGATCACCGCGAGCACCGGGCCGAAGACCTCTTCCTGCGCGATCTCGCTGTCGGGGTCGACGTTGGTCAGCAGGGTCGGGGTATAGAAGTAGCCGGGGTCGACCTTCTCGCCACCGGTCACCAGCGTCGCGCCGGCCTCGACGGCGCGCTTGACCATGCCGTCGACCTTGTCCCGCTGCTTCTCACTGATCAGTGGGCCCATGTACGTCTTGGGGTCGGCCGGATCGCCGTACCGCACCATGGCGAAGTTGTTCTTCACCAGCTCGACGATCTCGTCCTGGTGGGCGCGCGGCACCAACAGTCGCGACGTCAGGGCGCAGCCCTGTCCGGCATGCGTGACCATGCTGAACGCGGTGAACAGGGCCGCCGTGTTGAAGTCGGCGTCGTCGAGCACGATCGCGGCGGACTTGCCGCCCAGTTCCAGGAACACCCGCTTGAGGGTGTCGCTGGCGGCCGCCATGATGCGCCGGCCCGTCGGCGTGGATCCCGTGAACGTCACCATGTCGACGTCCGCGCTGCTGGTCAGCGCCGCACCGACAGCGGGATCGGCGCCGCTGAGCACGTTGACCACGCCGGCCGGGATGTCGGTGTGGTTGGCGATCAGCTCCCCCAGCGCCAGCGTGACCAATGGGGTGTCCGGCGCGCCCTTCAAGATGACGGTGCAGCCGGCGGCCAGGGCGGGCGCCAGCTTCGCCAGCGCCAGCTGGTTCGGGTAGTTGTACGCGATGATCGCGGCCACCACCCCGCCGGCTTCCTTTTCCACCCAGCGGTGGTGCTGCATACCGCGGATCTCGACATTGCCGAGGTCTTCGGTCATCGAAAAGGTCTTCAGCAGTTCGGCGTAGTAGCGCACGATGTCGATGGGCTGGTCGAGTTGAGCGCCGGCGCACAGCGCTGCGGTGGCACCGACCTCCGCGGTCGTGAGCGCGGCAAGTTCGTCGCGGTGGTCCAGCAGAGCGCGATGGAGCTGTTCCAGGCAGTGCACCCGGAAGGCGGAGTTCGTCGACCAGTCGGTGGTGTCGAAGGCCCGGCGGGCGGCGGCCACCGCCGCCACGGCGTCGGCCACCGTGGCATCGGGCGCATGACCCAGCACTTCCCCGGTTGCCGGATTCCGGGACGGAAACGTGCGCTCTGCGTTCTGGAGCCGGCCGTCGATGAGTAGCCGTCGGCCGACTGCCTCAGCGGTGTCCTGCGGCATCCATCCTCCTCGCTTGCGGGAATGCCATTCTCATTCTTCGCAAACATTACATTCAATTACCGAGAATGTGAACGAGATTGTGCCGACAGATTTACCACTGAGGCTCTACCGTAGGGGCATGACGCTGCGCGCCCGGACCGTCCCGAAGAAGTTTGCCGTTCTCGCCGCGGCCGTCGTCCTGGCCGGTATGGTGCCCCTCTCCGTCGCACCGCCCGCCGCCGCCGACGAGAAGCCGCTGGGCGACAACAGCCAGCGCCTGCGGTTCTACGGCACCGAACTGAACGGCGCCCTGTTCGACGGCCGCACGCTGCTCGGAAAACCGGCGGTGATCTGGTTCTGGTCGCCGCCGTCGTTCTGCGGCATCTGCCTGGCCGAAGCGCCCGTCATCAGCCGCGTGGCGGCCGCCAATCCGCAGGTCAGCTTCCTGGGGATCGCCGGCCGCGGGGCGGTCGGGAGCATGCAAAGCGTCGTCGCCGACAACAACCTCAGGTTCCCGAACCTGACGGACGCCAACGGCCAGCTGTGGCAGTCCTTCTTCGTACCGTGGCCACCGGCGTGGGCGTTCATCCGCCCCGACGGTGACGGCTACCTGATCAACGACATCACCTCGCCGATGACCGAAGATGCGCTGACCGCCCGGGTCGCCGCTCTCACCGCCCCATGAGGCCGGCCATCCGGCTCGTCAGCCGAGCGAGAATGTTATTCTCGCAATTTGAGAGCCAGCCGAGCGCAGGTTGGCCCACCAACCGACGGAGCTGCCGGTGACCGCCCTCCACCTCCACGGACTCGCGTTCGCGCTTTGCCTCACCGCAGCAGCGATGACGGCGCCGCCGGCCACCGCAGACCAAGGCGAGGACTACCTCCTCCAAGAGCTGCGGAAAACGAATCTGAAATGGATGGCACCCGGCGGCGAACCCGACATCCTGGGTATCGGCTACGACATCTGCGGCGACTGGGCCGCCGGGGTGCCCTACGCCGACGAAGTCGCCGGACGCATCGGCCCGCCCGGCTGGTGGTCACAGCGCAACGCGCGGTTCTTCATCGCGCTGTCCACGCGATCGTTGTGCCCCGGGTTCTTCCTGGAGAAGGTGCCGCCGGCCGATCAGGAACTGATCGTGCAGCCGAAGCGCGCCTGGCCGCCGGATCCGCTGCCGCGGAACTGACCACACCCAAAGACGAAGATGGCGCCGCCGGCAATACTGCCGGCGGCGCCATCTCGCGGGTGACGTCGGATCAGACCGTGACGAGCCGGGCGAGGTTGCCGCCCATGATCTTTGCCTGATCGTCGACCGGCAGGTGCTGCAGCGCGGTCACGTAGTGCGTCGGCTCGGCCAGACCCTCGGGGTGCGGCCAGTCGGAGCCGTAGAGCACCTGGTCGACACCGACCAGGTTGATCAGGTCGTCGATGCCCTCTTCATAGAACGGGCTGACGTGGATACGGTTCTTGATCTCCTCCATCGGATTACCGAGGAAGGCCTCGGGCGCCTTCTTGTAGACCTCGGCCATCTGATCGAGCAACGGGAACATCCATTTCGACCCCGCCTCGACGATGCCGACCTTCAGTTTGGGATGACGGAACAGCGCGCCGTGGATCACCCACGAGGCCACGGCATCCTGGATCGGACGCCATTCGTTGAGGATCGACATCGCATTGGTCTGGAACGGCAGCATCTCCTGCGCGCCGCCGTCCCATTCGGAGGTGTACCGGGAGTAGCCGCTGTCCGACGAGTGCATACCGACGAAGACGTCGTACTCGACGCACTTCTGCCAGAACGGATCGAACTCAGGAAGCGCGAACGAACGCGGGCCGCGGAATCCGGGCACCGGCGCCGGGCGGACCAGAATGGCACGCGCACCGCGCTTGACACACCATTCCAGCTCTTCGATGGCCTTCTCGACGATTGGCAGGGTGATCACCGGGGTGGTGAAGATGCGGTTCTTGTAGTTGAAGCCCCACACCTCGTCCAGCCACTGGTTCAGCGAGTGGATGAGGACATGGATGGCGACCGGATCGTCGCGCAGCCGTTCCTCAATCAGGCTGGCCAGCGTCGGGAACATCAACGTGCGATCGAGACCCAGCTGGTCCATGAGCTCGAGCCGCGGAGCGGGCTCGAAGAACGCCGGGATGGCCTTCATCGGCTCACCGAAGAGCTCGCGCCGAGTCTTGCCCTCGGGGTTGCCGTACTTGAAGTACTCCTCCCAGGCACCCGGCCTGGCCACCACCGAGAACGTGGGGTTCGGGATGTAGTTGCTGATCTGGCCACGGATCGCAATCTTGGTCCGGCCGTTGACCTCGACGTACTGGACGACGTCCTGGTACTCCTTGGGCAGGTACTTGGTCAGCGCCTCCGGCGGCTCGTAGAGGTGGTTGTCCGCGTCGAACAGCGGAAACGGAATGTCGACCCGATGCGACAGTTGTCCCATGAAATTCTCCTTCGCGATTCATGAGAATCTTATTCTCATATGGCGCGAACACGCAATCGCTTCAGCGTGGTTGCCGGTCTGCGGCCTAGTTGTCGGCGGCCGGGTCGAGCTTGCGGAGGTACCGGTCGAAGTACGCCAGGATCTCGTCGTGACCGACGGAGACCCCGAGCGCGGCCTCCATGGTCAACAGCTGCGACATCCCCACGATCAGGGAGATCGCGACGATCGGCGGCAGTTCGTCGGCATCGATGCCGTGTTGCGCCAGAACGGAGCCGACCAGCTCCGCCTGCCCTTCCAGGAACTGCTGCGCAGCACCGGCGATCTCGGTCCCGAGCTCTTTGCGATGGTTGGCCAGCGCCGCATATTCCATGATCAACGCGGTGTCGCGGTTCTCGATGAGGAACGTCCACAACGCCCGTAGCGGGTTCGGCGCCAGCAGGATCATCGACTGCGCCGCCAACCCCTGATCGGTCCGGCGCCGGAATGCGGCCAGGAACAGATCGTCCATGGTTCGGAAGTAGTAGTGGACGAGTTGCGGTTTGAGTCCGGCCCGTTCAGCGACCTTCCGCGACGTCACCGCGGCGTAGCCCTCGTCGAGCATCAACGCCTCGGCGGCGTCGAGTAAGGCCCCGCGGTTCTTCGCCTCGGGTCCGCCGATCCTTCGCTCCGATGCCATGCCGTCACTGTCCGTTCTCGATCGCTGCCGCGCCGATCGTAATTGTCCGAATCGCGCCGTGTGACCTTGACCACGCCACAACTCAGATGCTAAGCAAGTGCCCAGCACTTTGGTTGCAATTCGATGCCTGGAGGCCAGCCCACATATGACGAACTTCGACGAGGTCGACTACTACACCGACCAGTCACTCGTAGCCGATCCGCACCCGTACTTCGACCACCTGCGCAGCAAGTGTCCGGTGACGCGCGAGCAGCACTACGGCGTCGTGGCCGTGACCGGCTGGGAAGAGGCCAATGCGGTCTACAAGGATGCCGATTCGTTCTCCGCATGTGTAGCGGTGACCGGGCCGTTCACCCCACTGCCCTTCACCCCCGAGGGCGACGACATCTGCGACCAACTCGCCGAGCACCGCACCGCAATCCCCATGTACGAGCACATGATCACCATGGATCCGCCCGAGCACACCCGCGCCCGCTCGCTGCTGTCCCGGCTGCTGACGCCCAAGCGCCTCAAGGAGAACGAGGACTTCATGTGGCGGCTCGCCGACCGCCACATCGATGAGTTCATCGCTGACGGCAAGTGCGAGTTCCTGGCCTCCTACGCCCGGCCGTTCTCCTTGCTCGTCGTCGCCGACCTGCTCGGTGTCCCCGAGGAGGACCACGAGGAGTTCCGGCAGGCGTTCGGCGCCGAGCGCCCCGGCTCTCGCGTCGGCGCACTCGACCACGAACCGCTCGCGTCCAACCCACTGGAATGGGCCGACGAGAAAGTCGGCCAGTACCTCGAGGACCGCCGCAGCCACCCCCGCGACGACGTGCTGACCTCGCTCGCCACGGCCAAGTACGAGGACGGGTCCACACCCGAGATCAGCGACGTCGTCAAGACCGCGACGTTCCTCTTCGGCGCCGGACAGGAGACGACCGCGAAGCTGCTCACCGCCGCGATGCGCTTCCTCGGCGAGCAACCCGACCTGCAGAAGCGGCTGCGCGAGGACCGCAGCCGCATCCCGAACTTCGTCGAGGAATGCCTGCGGATGGAGAGTCCGGTCAAGACGCTGCACAGGTTGGCGCGCAAGTCCACCAAGGTCGGCGACGTGGACGCCCCGGCCGGCACCGTCGTCATGATCAGCCCCGGCGCGGTCAACCGGGATCCGCGGCGGTTCGACCAGCCCCACGAATTCCAATTGGACCGCAAGAACGTTCGCGAGCACCTGGCCTTCAGCCGGGGTGTGCACTCCTGCCCGGGGGCACCACTGGCCCGCGTCGAAGGCCGGGTGTCGCTGGAGCGGATCCTGGACCGCCTGGGCGACATCCAACTGGACGAAGCCGCACACGGCACGGACGGCAATCGGCGTTACAACTACGAGCCGACCTTCGTCCTGCGCGGCGTCACCGACCTGAGCATCAACTTCACACCGTTGGCCGCCAAGGCCTGAGCCTGCGAGAAAAGCAGATGTCCCCCAAAACCGTTGTTTTGGGGGACATTTGCGCCTCGTGGTGGTCGCTAGGTCACCGCGCCGGCCGACTTGAGTTCGATGATGCGGTCCCAGTCCATCCCGAGCTCCAACAGGATCTCCTCGGTCTGCTCGGCGAAGCCGGGCGCCGGGCCGGTCTGCGGCGGGGCCACGTCGAATTGCACTGGGTTCGCGACCAATTCGAGCTCGCCGGCCTGCACCAGGTAGTCGTTGGCCCGGATTTGCGCGTCTTTGGCAGCCTGCAACGTGTCCTGGACCGGCGCCCACGGGCCAGAGAGGGTGGCGAACCGCTCACTCCACTCCGCCAGCGTCTTGGTTGCCATCGCCTTGCCCAGAATCTCCACGGCCGCTGCGGTATTGGCCGCGACATCCTGCGCCGTCGCGAATCGCGGATCATCGATGTACTCGTCGAGTTCCATGTGCCGGCATACGTCGGCCCAGAACTTGGTCGGCTGCATCATGACCAGCGAGATGATCCGTCCGTCGGACGTTTCATAAAGGCCCACAAGAGGATTGACGGGCGAACCGTGCACGCCCGGGGCCGGCGCCTCCATCAGCTGACCGAGGTGCGATGTCAGCGCGACGGTATGACCCATCGACCACAGCCCGCTGCCCAGCAGCGAGACGTCGACGACCGACGGCACACCGGTGCGCTCCCGCTTGAACAACGCCGCCGCGATGCCGCCGGCCAGGTTGGTCCCGGAAATGGTGTCGCCGTAGGCCGGCCCCGGCGGCGCGATCATGCCGGGCATGCCGGGCGGTGTGATGGTCGCGGCGGTACCGGCCCGGCACCAGAATGCCGTCATGTCGTAGCCACCCTTTTCGGACTCCGCACCGCGCGGGCCCAGCGCACTGCCGCGCGCATAGATGATCGCGGGGTTGACGGCCCGAATGTCGTCGACGTCGATGGCGAACTTCTTGCGGTGACCGGGCAGGAAGCTGGTCAGGAAGACATCGGCGCGGCGCGCCAGTTCCAGCAGCACCTCGCGGCCCTCAGGGACAGCCATGTCGAGACCGATGCTCCGCTTGCCGCGGTTGGCGTGCTCGATGTTGGGGTTCGGGTCGCCCTCGACGCGCAGCATGCCGGTCTGCCGGAGACCACGCTGGGGATCACCGGTCACTGCATGCTCGACCTTGATCACGTCGGCACCCCACTCGCCGAGCACCGCGCCGCCCGACGGCACGAAGCCGTACATCGCGACTTCCAGGACTCGGACACCATCCAAGGGCCCCATCCGACCTCCTCTATTGGGAAACACAATTCTTCAATTTCGGTAATCCTACTCGCACAGAGTGCATTTTCCGACAGGCAATCGGGTACACAACCCATGGCCGGAAGCCGACCTGCACCATGCGGCTGGACCGTCGATGCAGGCAGACCTCGTTATCGGCGGTTCTGTTGCGGGACACCAAAGTAGGAGAGTATCGTTCTCAAAATCGGAAGGGAGATTTCTCTCAGTGATCTACATCGGTACCCTGTCGTGAAGAACGCCGTCGTTACCGGGGGCGGCTCCGGCATTGGTCGCGCCATCGTGGAACGCCTGCGGGCCGACGGCCTGAACGTCGCGACCCTCGACCTCAATCCAGCAGACGACGAGTTCGGCTTCACCGCCGACGTCACCGATCGCGCTCAGGTCGACGCCGCGCTCGACGGCGTCCGCAAGAAGTTCGGACCCGTCTCCGTGCTGGTGAATTCCGCCGGCCTGGAGAAATTCAAGCGGTTCACCGACCTGGAATTCGAGGACTGGCAGCGAGTGATCGACGTCAACCTCAACGGCGTCTTCCACTGCATCCAGGCGGTGCTGCCCGACATGCTGGAAGCGGGCTGGGGACGGATCGTCAACATCTCGTCGTCGAGCACCCACTCGGGACAGCCCTACATGTCGCCCTACGTGGCCGCCAAGTCGGCCGTCAACGGCCTGACCAAGTCACTGGCGTTGGAGTACGGGCCTGCGGGCATCACCGTCAACGCCGTGCCGCCCGGCTTCATCGACACCCCCATGCTGCGCAAGTCCGAGGAACGCGGATACCTGAAGGTCCAGCAGAGCATCGAGGCGACACCCGTGCGGCGCATCGGCCGGCCCGAGGACATCGCCGCAGCCTGCGCATTCTTGATCTCCGAAGAGGCCGGCTACATCACCGGACAGATTCTCGGCGTCAATGGCGGACGAAACACCTAGCGAAGGAAGGCTTTTCAATGACTTCAGTGGGACGGGTAGCAGGCAAGGTCGCCTTCATCACCGGCGCGGCACGCGGTCAGGGCCGCAGCCACGCGGTCCGGCTGGCCGAAGAAGGCGCCGACATCATCGCCGTCGACCTGTGCGCGGACATCGAGTCCATCGGATACCCGATGGCCTCGCCCGAGGATCTCGACGAGACCAGGAACCTGGTGGAGAAGACGGGCCAGCGTTGCGTCACCGCGCACGCCGACGTCCGCGAGGTCACGCAACTGCGGACGGCCCTCGACGCCGGCCTGTCCGAGTTCGGCAAGGTCGACATCGTGCTCGCGCAAGCCGGCATCGCCGGCATGAAAAGCGATGTCCCACTGCAGGCCTGGATCGACACCATCAACACCAACCTGATCGGCACCATCAACGCCATCCAGGTGTGCCTCCCGCACCTCAAAGAGGGCGCCGCCATCGTCGCCACCGGCTCCACCGCCGCGCTGATGGACGCCCATCTGAAGATGAACCCCGGCAACGACATCGGCGGCTTCGCCTACATGACGTCCAAACGCCTGCTCTCCCAATACGCCCACGACCTCGCGACCGAACTGTCGCCGCGTGGCATCCGGCTGAACGTGGTGCACCCGACCAACGTCAACACCGCCATGTTGCAGAGCCCGCCGATGTACAAATCGTTCCGGCCGGACCTGCCGAACCCGACGCGCGAAGACGCCGAGCCGGCCTTCGGAATCCAGCAGGCCATGAAGGTCAACTTCGTGGAACCGGAGGACATCAGCAACGCCATCCTGTGGCTGGTCTCCGACGAGGCCCGCTACATCACCGGCACCCAGTTGCGGGTCGACGCCGGTGGCTACCTCAAGTGGTACGACTACCACGTCTGATCGGGAGTGACAGTGAAGGTTTGGGTTGACGGGCAGCGCTGCCAGGGCCACACGCTGTGCGCGATGATCGCGCCGGATGCGTTCGTGCTCAACGACATCGACGGCACGTCGTCACCGGTTGACGAAGTCGTGGCGGCGGGACTCGAAGACGCGGTCCGCGAGGCGGCCCACTCCTGCCCCGAACAGGCCATCACGATCGAAGAGTAGCGAGAAGCGAAGGCCGATCGCGTATGAGACCAGCAGGGAGACAGGAACTTTGAGCGTCCAGGACGAGCGCAAGAAGGACACCTACCACTTCGACCGGCACACCCCGGAATACCGGCTGCAGTTCGAGCAGATCACCGAGCAGATGCAGGCCCGGTGCCCGGTGGCCTGGACCGACACCTACAACGGTCACTGGGTGGCGGCCGACAGCAAACACGTCTTCGAGTTGGCGCGCTGCCCCGTGGTGTCCAATCATCACGACGTCAGCGGCGAGACGCCGTTCCAGGGCATCACGATTCCAAAAGCCAGCCGCGCCAGCGTCGTTCGGGGTGGCATTCTCGAGATGGACGAACCCGAGCACAGCACCTACCGCGGCGCGCTGAACCCATATCTCTCCCCCGCCGCGATCAAGCGCTGGGAACCGTTCGTCGACGAGATCACCCGCGCCGCACTGGACGAACACGTCGAGTCGGGCCGGATCGACTTCGTCGAGCATCTCGCCAACGTGGTCCCCGCCGTGTTCACCCTGGCGATGATGGGTATCGAGCTCAAGAAGTGGAACGTCTACAGCGAGCCCACGCACGCCTCGGTCTACACGCCCGAACATGCGCCCGAACGCGAGAAGATCAACGAGCAGCACCGTGAGATGGGCATCGACATCATCAACAACATGATGGAGATCCGCCAGAATCCCCGGCCCGGCCTGGTCAACGCGATGCTGCAGTTGCGGATCGACGGCGAACCGGCACCCGATCTGGAAATCCTCGGCAACCTGGGGCTGATCATCGGCGGCGGATTCGACACCACGACGGCACTCACCGCGCACGCCCTCGAGTGGCTCGGGGAACACCCCGACGAGCGCGCGCGGCTCAGCAGCGACCGAGCCAACCTGCTCAACCCGGCCACCGAGGAGTTCCTCCGCTTCTTCACCCCCGCCCCGGGCGACGGGCGCACGTTCTCCGAGGACGTCGAGGTCGAGGGCCAGCAGTTCAAGCGGTACGAGCGGCTCTGGTTGTCGTGGGCGATGGCGAATCGCGACCCGGCGGTGTTCGATCAGCCGAACGAACTGATCATGGACCGGAAGGGCAACCGGCACTTCAGCTTTGGTATCGGTGTACACCGCTGCGTCGGATCCAATGTGGCCCGCACGGTGTTCAAGTCGATGCTGACCGCAGTGCTGGACCGCATGCCGGACTATCGCTGCGAGCCCGAGGGCACCGTGCATTACGACAGCATCGGCGTCATCCAGGGGATGCGGAATCTGCCCGCCTCGTTCACCCCGGGCAAGCGCCTGGGCCCCGGGCTCGACGAGACACTGGAGAAGTTGCAGCGCATCTGTAACGAGCAGGAGCTGGCCCGGCCCATCACCGAGCGCAAGGAAGCGGCCGTCATCTAGGTCCGTCATCTAGGTTTGGACTTGACCCTCACGCGACGTGAGGCACCAACCTGATCGATGTGACGCAGGAGATGCCGGTGAACGAACTCACCGTGGGCGAAGTCGCGCAGCGCTTCGGCATCACGGTTCGCACGCTTCACCACTATGACGACATCGGGTTGTTGACCCCGAGCCGGCGTGCCGCCTCGGGGTACCGGGTGTACACGTCGGCGGACCTGACGCGCTTGTCCCAGATCATCGTCTACCGCCGGCTCGAGTTTCCTCTTGACGAGATCGCGAGCCTGCTCGATGAGGGCAACGAGGTCAGCCACCTGATTCGCCAGCGCGAACGCGTCATGTCCCAACTCGATGAGCTGAAGGCGCTCGTCGAGGCCATCGATCAGGCTTTGGAGAAGGCGATGACGAACACCCCCATGACCGACGACGACATGCGCGAGCTCTTCGGCGAAGGCTTCGACGACTACCAGGCAGAGGCCGAGCAGAAGTGGGGCGACACCGCCGCGTGGCAGGAATCGCAGCGCCGGGCCAAGTCCTACACCAAAGAGGACTGGGTGCAGATCAAGTCCGAGGGCGAAGCGGTGGAGAAGGCGTTGTCGGACGCCTTCCGCGGCGGGCTCCCGGCCGATTCCGACGAGGCGATGAACGCGGCGGAACAGCACCGGCTCCACGTGAGTCGCTGGTTCTACGACTGCCCGCCGGACTTCCACCGGTGCCTGGGCGACATGTACGTCAGCGACCCGAGGTACGTCACCACCTACGACGAATCATTCGGGCTACCGGGTCTCGCGGCCTACTGCCGTGACGCCATCCACGCGAACGCGGACCGAACCGGCCACTGACCGGTTCGGCTCCGCGCCGGAGTCAGCGTGCCCGCGGCAGACCCAGCACGTGCTGGGCGATGATGTTGCGCTGGATTTCGGAGGTACCGCCGGCGATGGTGCCGCCGAAGCTGCGGGCATAGCGCTCGAACCAGCTGACGAAGTAGTGGTCGAGGTTCATGTGCTCGTACCGCCCCGACGTCGCGGGGTGGTTGAGACCCTCAATTCCCGCTGCTGACAATGCATTCTCCAGCGCGGTGCGCTCCGCCTCGGACCCGAGGAGCTTGAGCACCGACACCGATTGGGTGTTCATCTCGCCGCGCGACGCTCGGGCCAGCGCCGCCGACCCCATGGCACGCAGTGCGTGGTAGTCCATGATGGTCGTGGCGTACTGGTCCCGCTCGAGCGCCGTACGAGGCCGGAAGTCGGCGATCATGTTCGCGATGCGATCGGCGAAACCCAGCCACATCATCGTCCGCTCATGCCCGAGCGAACCGTTGGCCACCCCCCAGCCGCCGTTCAGCGGACCGACGAGGTTCTCCGCCGGAACCCTTGCGTCCGTGAAGAAGACCTCGTTGAAGTCCAGGTTCTCTTCGCTGCACAGGTCCGCGAACGGCCGGCACACCACGCCGGGGGTATCGGTCGGGATGATGAGCACGCTGATGCCCTTGTGCTTCGGGGCATCGGGGTCGGTACGAACGAACGTCAGCAGGAAGTCCGCGTCGTGTGCGCCCGACGTCCACACCTTCTGGCCGTTGACGACGAAGTGATCGCCATCGAGGACCGCTCGGGTGCGCAACGAAGCCAGATCGGAACCGGCGCTCGGCTCACTCATGCCGAGCGACGCGGTCTTCTCGCCCCGGAGCACCGGCACCGCCCAGCGATGTTTCTGCTCCTCGCTGCCGAACGTAAGCAGCGACGCCGCAATGATATTCACGCCCTGCGGGTTGAAGCTGTGGTAAATCCGGCGGCGGCACAGCTCATCGAGATGGACGAACTGCTGCACCACCGTCGCGTTGCGGCCACCGAACTCGGGCGGCTGGGCCGGCAGCAGCCAGCCGTTGTCGAACAGTAGCCGCTGCCAGTCACGAGCCCACTGCGGCATGTGCGAGACCGACCGGGGCCGCTCCAAAGTCTCTGTCTCCGTGGGCAGATGCTCGTCGAGGAACGCCGCGAACTCCGCGCGGAAGGCCTCGACGTCAGCGTCATACGAGAGTTGCACGGTACTCCTCTGCGATCATTGCGCGGTGTTCTGCGGCGCCGCCGAGCATCAGCTCGCCGGCCTTGGCGCGCTTGAGCGCGAACTGCAGGTCGTTCTCCCAGGTGAATCCCATGGCGCCGAAAGACTGCAGACCCTGCCGGAACACCAGGGCCTGACACTCCCCCGCCGATGCCTTGGCCATCGCCGAAGCCAGGCGCCGGCGCGGATCGTCGACACTGATCGTCAGCGCGGCGAAGTAGGACAGCGCCCGGGCCCGCTCGATGGCGACGTGCATGTCCGCGGCCTTGTGCTGGATCGCCTGGAACGAGCCGATCGGGACGCCGAACTGATGACGTTCCTTGACGTACTCCAGCACCAGATCGAGGATGCGCTGGCACGCGCCCACCATGGTGATCGCCATGCCGGTCAGCGCAACATGACGGGCGCGCTCGGCATCGGTCCCGAGGCGTTCGGAATCGGCTATCCGCACTCCGGCGAACGACAGGTCCGCGACGTGCAACACCGGGTCGAACACCAGGTCCCGCCGCACGTCCACCGCCGACGCGTCGACGAGGAAGACGCCGGCGGCGGTCACCACGGCGAGCCGCTCGGCACGATCACCGTCGAGCACATAGCGGGCGGTGCCGTCCAGTGCCCAACCACTACCGTCGCGTCGTGCCGAAACCCCTTGGTAGACGGCAGCACCGGCGTGTTGCGGGTCGAACCGATCGCCGGCCAGCGGCGCGAACTGGCTCATCGTGGCCAGGAATGGTGTCGGGTCGGTGGCGCGCCCGAGCTCCTCGAGCACGATGGCCAACTCGACAGCGTTCTCGGGCTCGGCCATTTCGGTCCAACCCGCCTCGAGCCACGTCTGCCAGAGCGGGGTCGGGTCGGCATCGTTCTCGGCGATGTCCCGGACCAAGGTCGGTGGGCACTGTTTGGTGACGGCGTCTCGGACCGTCTCCTGCCATAACCGCTGATCAGCGTCGAACTCCAAAAGCATGCAGCGCCTCCTACGGCTAATTTCGGTCGCGAAAGTGAGAATAGCATTCTCTTTTGAGGTAATTAAGATTTACACTGGGTCGAGAGCTCGGAAGGACGCCCTTGTGATCGAACACGACGACGGGACCCGCACCCCCGTCATCGATGCCAGCGTGCACATCTTCTTCGGATCAAACCGGGATCTGCGCGACGTGCTCCGTGAACCCTTCAAGAGCCGGGGCTTCCCCGACTACGAAATGGATTGGTACGGCGCACCCGGAGGCGAGTACGCCCCGGGCACCGAGGGACCCGACGGCCAGTACCCCGGCTCGGATCCGGACGTCGTCGGCCGCCACCTCTTCGAGCACCGCGGTGTCGATATCGCTGTGCTGCACCCGATGTCACGCGGCATCATGCCCGACCGGCACCTCGGCAGCGCCCTGGCCGCCGCACACAACGAGATGCTGGTGTCGCGTTGGCTGGAGCATCCCGAATTCGGCGAACGATTCCGCGGCACCATTCGCATCAACCCCGACGACATCCCCGGCGCGCTGCGCGAGATCGACAAGTACAAGGACCACCCGCGGGTGGTACAGCTCGGCATCCCGCTGCAGTCGCGGGAACTGTTCGGCAAGCCGCAGTTCTGGCCGCTGTGGGAAGCCGCGATCGAAGCGCAGCTGCCGGTGGCCGCCCACATCGAGGTAGGGGCGGGCATCGCCTCCGCCCCGACACCGTCGGGCGTCCCGAACACCTACGAGCAGTACGCCGGCTTCATGGCGCTGAACTACCTCTACCACCTGATGAACATGATCGCCGAGGGCGTGTTCGAGCGGATGCCGGAGCTCAAGTTCGTCTGGGCCGACGGCGCCGCCGACCTGCTGACCCCATTCATGTGGCGCATGGACTGTTTTGGCAGGCCACACCTCGAGCAGACGCCGTGGGCACCGAAGATGCCCAGCGACTATCTGCCCGGACACGTGTATTTCGTCCAGGGAGCGCTGGACGGACCCGGCGACACCGAATTCGCCGGCGAATGGCTGGGTTTCACCGGCAAGGACGACATGGTGCTGTACGGCTCGAGCTACCCGCACTGGCAGCTCAACGATCTCTCGCTGCCCAGCTCGTACACCGCCGAACAGCGCGACAAGTTGTACTGGCGAAATGCCGCCGAGCTGTATGGCATCGCGGTGCCGGTCGGCGTATGAGGAAGGAACGATCGCTATGAGTGTGACTGTCACGCAGCGCAAGCCCGCGGCCGAGCGCATCGCTGTCCGGTGTGTCGATTCCGATGTGCATCCGGCCCCCCGCCGGGGCGAGCTGATCCAGTACATCCCGGAACCCTGGCGCACCAAGTACTTCCTCAGCCGTAACGTCGGCGAACAGATCTACTACGACGCCCCCGACTACGCGCACACGTTCGCGATGCGCGTCGACGCCTTCCCACCGGACGGTGAGTTCGCCTGCAGCGATCCCGATCTCGCCTTCCAGCAGCTGATCATGCAGGCGGGCGCCGATATCGCGATCCTGGAACCCGCGGCGTACCCGGCGCGCATCGGCGGCGCCAATCATGCCCTCAATGTGGCGCTGAACGAGTGGCAGCTGAACCACTGGCTCGACAGCCACAACAACTGGCACGAACGCTGGCGTGGCTCGATCTGCGTGGCGATCGAAGAACCGCACGCCGCCGCCGCCGAGATCGAACGCCTGGCCGGCCACCCCTTCCTTGGCCAGCTACTGATCAAGGCCGAACCGCGTCCGGCATGGGGTGATCCGAAGTACGACCCGATCTGGGCCGCGGCCACCAAAGCCGACATGCCGGTGAGCTGCCACCTGTCCCGCAGTCACCACGAGGAACTCCCCATGCCGCCCGTCGGCATGCCCAGCTACAACCACGATTTCATGGTCACCTACTCGCTGCTCGCGGCGAACCAGGTGATGAGCATGATCTTCGACGGGCTGTTCGACCGATTCCCCACGCTGCGAATCGTTTTCGTCGAGCACGCGTTCACCTGGATCCTTCCGCTCATGTGGCGCATGGACAAGATCTACGAGGCCCGCAAGCCGTGGCTCGACATCAAGCGCAAGCCCAGCGACTACGTCAAGGACCACATCAAGTTCACCACCCAGCCGCTGGACTATCCGGAGGACAAGACCGAACTCACCCGGGCCTTCGAGTGGATGGAGTGCGAGAAGATCCTGCTGTTCAGCTCCGACTACCCGCACTGGACGTTCGACGACCCCCGCTGGCTCGTCAAGCACCTGCCCGAGCACGCGCGGGAAGCCGTGATGTTCCGCAACGGCATCGAGACGTACCGGCTCCCCACCACGGTGCCGGCGCTTGAGGGACAGGTCCGGGTGTTCTGAATTGAGCGAACCGAAAGAGCCCCGGCTGGCGCAGGGGCGCGAGCACGTCGTCGCCACCGTCGACGAAATCCCGCCGGGCACCCACAAATTGGTGCCCATCGGACGGCACGGCGTCGGCGTGTACAACGTCAACGGCGCGTTCTACGCCATCGCGAACTACTGCCCGCACGAAGGCGGCCCGCTGTGTTCGGGCCGTCCGCGCGGCCGGACCATCGTCGACGACAGCGTGCCGGGCGACGCCGTGATGGTTCGCGACCTGGAATTCATCTACTGTCCGTGGCATCAGTGGGGCTTCGAATTGGCCACCGGGACAACAGCAGTCAAGCCCGAGTGGAGCATCCGGACGTACCCGGTGCGGGTCATCGGCAACGACGTGTTGGTGCAGGCATGACGACGCAGACAACGCGACTGCAGCGCGGCGAGCAGGTCATCGAGATCAACGGCGGCAACGTCGTGTATGAAATCCTCGGCAAGACCGGTGATTTCATCGCATTGACGCCCGGGGGCCGGTTCAGCAAGGACATTCCAGGGCTCCGGCCGCTCGCGCAGGCATTGGCCAAGGGCGGCTACCGGGTGCTGCTGTGGGACCGGCCCAACTGCGGCAGGTCCGATGTGCAGTTCTACGGCCAGAGCGAATCCCACATGCGCGCCGAAACGCTGTACACCCTGATCTCCAAGTTGGGGATCGGCCCCTGCATCCTGGCCGGCGGGTCGGGTGGCGCCCGGGACTCGATGCTCACCGCGATGCTCTACCCCGAAATCGTCACCAAGCTGGTGGTGTGGAACATCGTCGGCGGCGTGTACGGCTCCTTCGTGCTCGGCTCGTACTACATCGTGCCGAGCATCCTGGCAGTCCGCGGAGCAGGGATGAAAGGCGTTGCCCAAGTGGACGAGTGGCGCGACCGCATTGCGGACAACCCGGCGAACGCCTCCCGGCTGCAGTCCTACGACGGCGACGAGTTCCTCAAGCTCATGCTCCGGTGGCTGAACGCGTTCGTGCCCAAACCCGGCCAGACGATCCCGGGGGTCGAGGATGAGATGTTCGAGAACATCACGGTGCCGACCCTGATCATCCGGGGCGGTGAGAACGACCTCGACCATCCGAAACGGACGTCGCTGGAAGTCAGCTGCCTCATCAAGGGTTCGCAGCTGATCGACCCGCCGTGGCCCGAAGATGCCTGGGAGCGGGCGAACGAGGCGCGGGCGGCCGGAAAGGTCAAGCACTTCAACATGTTCGACACCTGGGTGCAGGCCGCGCCGCCGATCCTGGAGTTCCTCCGCCGATGAGTTCACACCGTGCGGATGTGCACCTCACAGTTCAGCGACGCTTCGAGCGCCGTTTGGATGCGGCTCTCCGGAATCCGTTCCAGGTCGACTTTGGACAGGGTCACGGTGACGATGTCGAAGCCTTCGGTGCCGGGTTCGCGTGCCACGTCACCGGTGATCCCGAACCGCGACAGCACGCCGTGCGCGTCGTCATCGGTACCGCGGCTGACGTAGGTGACGACGCCGAGCTGCGGTGCGGTACCGAACGCCTTGGCGCACAGTGCGACACCGGCATCCGGCCCGCTTCCATCGATCAGCAGCTGCACCTGGCGGCGCCGGGGCGGCATCGCCGCCAGATCCACATCGAGTACTTCCACGCCCGCCGCGGTAGCGAGTTCCTTGAGGGCCGTCATGCCGTCCGCTAACCGCTCAGGCGTGAGTTCACCCACCGGGTCGACATCGACCCGCACCACCGCAGTGCGCATGCCGCTCAGCCTAACGGTGGCAGCGTGGCCGGGGCTGACCCCGCGACTGCTGCGCGTCGGCAGCGAGACTTACGACGACTACGTTGCCACCGGGGGCTATCGCGATCTCCATGACCCCGATGGCCTACTCGACGAGGTAGAACGATCCGGGCTGCGCGGACGCGGCGGCGCGGCCTTCCCCATGGCGGTCAAACTGCGCACGGTCCGCAACAACAGCCGTGGCCGGGGCGGCGCGGTCGTCGTCGCCAACGGCGAAGAGGGTGAGCCGGCGTCCATCAAGGACCGCTGGCTGCTGCGCAACCGGCCCCACCTGGTGCTGGACGGGTTGCGGCTGGCGGCGACGATCGTCGGCGCCCAGCGGACGTACGTCTATGTCTCGGACCCTGCCGCGGCCGCCAGCATGGAATCGGCTGTTGCGCAACGGAATGCGGTGCCGTCCGTCGAGGTGGTGACTGTCGCGCCAGGGTATGTCGCCGGCGAGGAGACCGCCGCCGTCCGCGCGATCAACGGTGGCCCTGCCAAGCCGACCGACAAACCACCGCGCCCGTTCGAGCAGGGTGTCGCCACGCTGCCCACGCTCGTCAGCAATGTGGAGACCCTGGCGAATCTCCCCTACCTGCACGCGCACGGTGGCCAGGAGTTCAGGTCCATCGGCACCGCGGACTCGCCGGGCACATTCCTCGCGACCGTCACCGGCGCCGGACGAGCACCTGCCCTCTATGAGCTGCCGCACGGCGTCAGATTCGCCGACGTCCTCGAACTGCATGGGGTGCCGGCCCAAATGGCAACGGGTGCCTTGATGGGCGGATACTTCGCCGGCCTGCTGGGCCCCAGTGTGTTGGATGCGACGCTGGACCACGAGGCTCTGCGCAGGTTGGGCAGCGGTCTGGGCTGCGGCGCCATCTCGATCCTGAACGGAGACTGCCCGGTGGCTGTTGCCGCAGCGGTGCTGGCGTATTTCGACCGGGAGAACGCCGGGCAGTGCGGGTCGTGCTTCAACGGCACCGCCGCGATGGCCGCTGCCGCCGGGGGCCTGCGCGACGGCGTCGCGACGGGTGACGACCTCACACGGCTGCGCCGGTGGTCACGGGAGCTGCGCGGGCGTGGTGCGTGCGCGACGCTGGATGGTGCTGCGAACATCGCGGCCAGCCTGCTGGACCAATTTCCCGCGGAAGTGACACGTCATCTGGAAAATGGTTGCCCAGCATGTCAATCCGGCGATTTCATCACCTTGCGGCCCTACGAGGTGGAGGAGGTGATGATGGCATGAGAATCCGCCTTGACCGGACGATGTGCGACGGGTTCGGTGTCTGCGCCAAACATGCGGCGTCGTACTTCTCCCTCGACGACTGGGGATACGCGACACTCGTCGGCACCGGCGACGTGCCTGAGGAAGACCGGCCCGCCGTCACGCGCGCACTTTTGGACTGCCCGGTGCACGCCATCGTGGAACTGACCGACCAGACCTCCGCACCACAGCCCGACACCGACACCGACACCGACACCCACGAAACAGAATGGGGAATCGTCCGTTGACTCGCATACCGCTGCCACAGGTGACGCCCGAGAACGAGTTCTATTGGACCGCAGGGGCGGACGGCACGTTGCGCATCACCGAATGCGACAACTGCAACGCCCTGATCCATCCCCCGGCACCGGCCTGCCGCTACTGCCGCGAGCGAAAGATGGGCATCCGCACGGTGTCCGGTCGCGCGACGTTGATCGGCTTCACGCTCAACGAGCGATTCAGCATTCCCGGGCTGCCGGCCCCCTATGTGGTCGCCCAGGTGGCACTGGTCGAAGATCCGCGAGTTCGCCTGACCACCAACATCATCGACTGCGATCCCGAGCAGTTGGCACTCGGCCAGCAGGTGGAAGTCGTCTTCGAGCAGCACGAGGACGTCTGGCTGCCGCTGTTCCGTCCGGTCGCCGACCAGCCGGCGCTGGCTCCGCTGCCGACCGATGCGATCGAACCGCAGGATTTCGCCAAACACGTGCGGCCGATGATCACCACCGAGAAGTTCGAAGACAAGGTGGCCATCACCGGCATCGGCGCCTCCCAGATGGGGCGCAGGCTGATGCTGGACCCGCTGGCGTTGACCATCGACGCGTGCGAGAACGCCATCGCCGATGCCGGGCTGACCCTCGATGACATCGACGGGCTGTCGACGTGGCCCGGCGCGGGTCTCCCCGGACCATTCGGTGAGGGCGGCGTGACTGCGCTGGAAACCGCCCTTGGCATCAAACCGACCTGGTACAACGGCGGCCCGGAAACGTTCGGTCCAGGCGGCTCGGTCGTCGCTGCCATGCTGGCCGTCGCCGGCGGGTTGGCTCGCCATGTGTTGTGCTTCCGCACCCTGTGGCAGGCCACCTATGACGAACTCATGAAGCAGGGCAAGGCCGCTCCGATGGGCGGCACCCGGACCACCAGTTGGCAGATGCCGTTCGGGGCGACGTCCGCCGCACATACCTTGGCGCAGAACGCACAGCGTCACATGCACCGCTACGGCACGCCGCGGGAGACGCTCGGCTGGATTGCGTTGAACCAGCGCGCCAATGCCGCGCTGAACCCGACGGCCATCTACCGCGATCCGATGACGATGGACGACTACCTGAATGCCCGGCCGATCACCACCCCGTTCGGGCTCTACGACTGCGACGTGCCGTGCGACGCGTCGATCGCGGTCATCGTGTCAGCCGTCGACGTGGCCCGCGACCTCGCCAAGCCGCCGATCCGGGTCGAAGCGGTCGGCACGCAGATCCTCGAACCGATCGAGTGGGACCAGAGCACGCTCACCCACGAGCCGCAGGTGCTCGGCCAGGCCGCCCACCTGTGGACGCGAACCAACTTGACGCCCAAGGATGTTGATGTCGCCGAACTCTACGACGGGTTCACGTTCAACTGCCTGTCCTGGATCGAAGCACTCGGCTTCTGCGGTATCGGCGAAGCCAAGGACTTCCTCGACGGCGGCACCAACATCGCCCGCGACGGCGTGCTGCCCCTGAACACCCACGGCGGTCAGCTGTCCCATGGCCGCACCCACGGTATGGGTCTGGTCCACGAAGCCATCACCCAGTTGCGCGGCGAGGCCGGCGAGCGGCAGGTCACCGATGCCCGCGTGGCGGTGGTCAGCAGCGGCGGCCTCACCCCCAGCGGGGTGCTTCTCCTGCGGACCGACTCATGACCGTCACGCCCCGGATGGTCCGCGTCGGCGACGTCATGATGTCAGGACTGATTGCCGAAGCCGACGCTCCGCGCGCCGTCATCGTCGCGGTGCACGGCGGTGGCAGCAGCGCAGCGTATTTCGATTGCCCCGGACACCCACGACTGTCGCTGATGCGCACCGCGGCGGCGCTCGGCTACACCGTCGTCGCGCTGGACCGCCCCGGGTACGGGGCATCGGACGCCTACCAGGACGCGATTGTGCGACCGGACCAGCGGGTCGCCCTGGCCTACGGCGCCGTGGACGCAATGCTGGGCTCACGTGATCGCGGGGCCGGCCTGTTCCTGCTCGGGCACTCCAACGGGTGCGAGCTGGCGTTGCGTATGGCTGTCGACGAACGCCCAGGTCTGACAGGTGTTTTCGGTATCGCGCTGGCCGGTACGGGGCTGCGCTACCAGGCCGCCGCCCTGGAGATGCTCAAGTCGGCGTCGGCCACCCACCGCCCGCCCGGGCTGCGCGAATTGCTGTGGCAACCGGCGGAGCTCTATCCGCCGCTGACGAACTCCCCCAATGCGCGCAGCGGTGCCCGGTACGAGGCCGCGATGGTCCAAGACTGGCCCCGCAGTGATTTCCCGGCGCTGGCCGCCGAAGTCCAAGTGCCTGTGCACTTCACTGTCGCCGAGCACGAACGGGTCTGGGAATCGGATCCGGGAGCCGTTGCAGCCATCAGCGAATTATTCACCGCCGCACCTCGTTTGACGGCCCACCGCCAGGTCGGAGCGGGCCACAACATCAGCGTCTCGGTGGGGGCTGCGGCCTACCACCTCACGGTCCTGTCGTTCATCGAGGAATGTCTGGCCACCCAGCGCAGCACCACAGTCACATTGGAGGTCGGTTAGTGCGAGTCGGGTTCATCGGTCTCGGCAGCCAGGGCGCGCCGATGGCGCGCCGCATCGTGGCAGCCGGATATCCGCTGACGTTGTGGGCCAGGCGGCCGGCCTCCGTCGAACCGTTCGCCGACACCGCGGCCAAGGTCGTCGGTACACCTACCGAGTTGGCTGCCGTCAGCGACTTGGTCTGCGTGTGCGTGGTCGGAGACGACGACGTCCGGCAGGTGCTGGACGGCGAACACGGCGTCTTCGCCGGACTGGCACCGGGTGGCACCGTCGCCATCCACAGCACCGTGCACCCCGACACCTGCCGCGAACTCGCCGAAACTGCCGCAGCCAAGGGAATTTCGGTGATCGATGCCCCGGTCAGCGGCGGTGGTCCGGCTGCCGCTGCCGGCCGCCTCCTCGTCATGGCCGGCGGCGATCAGAAGGTCGTGGAGCGCTGCCGTCCGGTGTTCGCCACCTACGCCGAACCGATCGTCCACCTGGGCGATATCGGATCCGGTCAGGTGACCAAGCTGCTGAACAACCTGCTGTTCACTGCCAACATCGCGACAGCGAAGTCGACGCTGGACCTCGGTGCGGCGCTGGGCGTCTCGGTAGACAGCCTCTCCGAGGTGATCACCCAGGGGTCGGCGAACAGTTTCGCGCTCGGCCGCATCGCGCAGTTCGGCGGCAGCCTCGATGTCCTCAAATCGGTGGCAGCCGATCTGCTGCGGAAAGACGTGACGCTGATCGCGAACCTTGCCGAGGCCGCCGGCGCCGAACCGGGCGCGGTGCTCGAATCCGCGGACGCGGCATTGGGTCTGATGGGCCGGACGCGGTGAACACGGTCGGCTTCGTCGGCGCGGGGCGCATGGGTGCTGCCATGGTTCGCCGCGTCGTCGCGGCCGGCCACCACGTGAACGTCCTGGCGCGCTCACCAGAGAAGGGCGCTGCCATCACCGAGCTGGGCGCGACGCCGGTCGGTGATCTGGCCGGCGTCTGCGCAGGCGCCGATGTGGTCGTCATCTGTGTCTTCACCGATGAGCAGGTCCGCGACGTCGCCGAAGCCCTGATCGCAGACCTGGACTCGCACACCGTCGTGGTCATCCACACCACCGGTAGCCCGCACACCACCGAGGCCATCGCCGCCCGCGGGGTGGACGTCGTCGACGCGGCAGTCAGCGGCGGCCCGCACGACATCGCGGCGGGCCGGTTGACGTTGTTCGTCGGCGGCTCCGCCGCTGCGGTCGAGCGGGTCCGGCCGGTGCTGGTCAGTTATGGCGACCCGATCATTCCCGTCGGGCCGCCGGGCGCCGGCCAGCGGGTCAAGCTGATCAACAATGCGTTGTTCGCCGCCCAGATCGGGTTGATCAGCGCCGCCGTCGAATTCGGTGAGCGGCTCGGCGTTCCCGAGTCGACGCTGCTGGCCGCTCTGCCGCACGCGAGCGCCGGTAGCCGTGCGCTGGACAGCATTTCGCGGGCGGGTTCTGCGGCGTCGTTCCGCGCGGCCATCGGCGAGTTCCTGAGCAAGGACGTCGCAACGGTCCGCGCCACCGCAGCCGAGTTGGGCGCCGGCCTGGGCGTTCTCGACACCATCATCGACACCGGCCTGGCGCCGACGGGAGGGACCAAGTCAGCATGACCGCAACGAAACTCGTCTTCGACCCGTTCTCCGAGGACTTCTTCAACGGGCCGTGGGAGACCTACCGGCGAATGCGCGCGGAAGCTCCGGTGTACTACAGCGAGGAACACGACTTCTACGCGCTGTCGCGCCACGACGACGTGGCACCCGCGTACCGCGACTTCGAGACCTATTCGTCGGCGTTCGGTGCTGACCTGGCGCAGGTGCGCACGGGCGTCGAAATGCCGGGCAACATGCGGATGATCATCTTCATGGACCCGCCCGAGCACCGGCACATCCGCAGCCTGCTCAACAAGGTGTTCACGCCACGCGCCATCCAGTCCCAGCGCGACATGGTGCGGACGAAGATCGACAAGTACCTGAACCGGCTCGACCCCAACGGATTCGACGCGGTGCAGGACTTCACCGGCCCCTTCCCGGTCGAGGTGATCACCGACATGATGGGCGTACCCGAGGAGGACGCCCAACAGGTCCGGTACTGGATCGATGAGTCGTTGCACCGTGAAATCGGCCAGGTCGAAACCTCCGAGCAGGGCATCCAGGCCTACCTCGACAGTGCGGCTTTCTATTTCGACCTGGCTCGGCAACGCAAGGACGCACCCGGTGACGACCTGATCAGCCGGCTGCTCGCCGCCGAGACCGAACGCGAAGACGGGACCGTCACCAAGCTCGAGGACTACGAGATCGCCGGCTTCGCTTCGCTGTTGGGCGGCGCCGGCGCCGAGACGGTGACCAAACTGGTCGGCAACGCGGTGTACCTGTTCGCCCGCCATCCGGAGCAGTGGCAGAAGCTGTTGGACGATCGGAGCAAGATTCCGGCGGCGATCGAGGAGCTGCTGCGCTACGAGGCGCCCTCGCAGTACAACGTGCGTCGCAGCATGAAAGACGTTCACCTGCACGGCACGACGATTCCCGAGGGCGCTCCGGTGTTCCTGCTCGGCGGCTCCGCCAACCGCGATCCCGACGTGTGGACCGACGCCGACACCTTCGACATCGACCGCAGTCACACCGAGGCCCAGAATCTCGGTTTCGGGTACGGCATCCACAGCTGTCTGGGCGCGGCGCTGGCGCGCATGGAGAGCGCCGTGGCGCTGGAGGCCCTGCTGGATTTCATGCCGCGCTACGAAATCGATTGGGACGGTTGCAAACGCGTCCACATGCAGAACGTCATGGGCTGGCAGAACGTCCCCGTACGGGTACTGCGATGAGCAGGGTGAGCGTCGACTTCGGGCTGTGCGAGAGCAACGGGGTCTGCGAGGGAATCATCCCCGAGGTGTTCCACCTCGACGACCAGGACTATCTGCACGTCCTGCAGGACGAGGTGACACCGGAAAACCGCGACCGGATCGTCGACGCCGTCCGCCAATGTCCCCGTCAGGCCATATCGATCACGGAGAATCCCGCATGAAGCCCTATCGTGTCGTGCAATGGACGACCGGCAATGTCGGCAAGAGCTCGGTCAAAGCCGTTGCCGCACATCCAGACCTGGAACTCGTGGGCTGCTACGCCTGGTCACCGGACAAGGTCGGCCTCGATGTCGGCGAGCTGTGCGGGATCGACCCCGTCGGGGTGGCCGCCACCAATGATGTTGCGGCGCTGCTGGCGCAGAAGCCGGACTGCGTGGTGTACAACCCGATGTGGGTCGACGTCGACGAAGTCGTGCGCATCCTCGAAGCCGGCGTCAATGTCGTTGCGACGGCATCTTTCATCACCGGACACAACTTGGGCCGCGACCGGGAGCGCATCATCGAGGCCTGCCGCGTCGGGGGCTCGACGATGTTCGGCTCCGGCGTCAGCCCCGGATTCGCCGAGCTGCTGGCAATCGTCGGCGCGATGGCGTGCGACCGGGTCGACAAGGTGACCATCGCAGAGTGCGCCGACACCACCTTCTACGATTCGCCCGCCACCGAAATCCCCTGCGGCTTCGGCATGCCGATCGATTCGCCCGACCTGCCGCCGATGGCCGCCGCGGGCACCGCGATCTTCGGTGAGGCGGTGCGGCTGCTCGCCGACTCGTTGGGCGTCGAACTCGACGAGGTCCGGTGCGAAGCCGAATACGCGCAGACCACAACGGATCTGGATCTCGGGTCGTGGACCATCGAGAAGGGTTGCGTGGCGGGCGTCGCCGCGAGCTGGCAAGGTGTGATCGCCGGCAAGACCGTCGTCGAACTCAAGGTGCGCTGGCGAAAGGGCCAGTCACTCGATCCCGATTGGCACCTCGACGCCGACGCGTGGACCATCACCATCGACGGCCGCCCGACCGTCACCATGAAGGTCGGCTTCCTGCCGCCACCGGACTTTCAGGCGACCACCATGGCTGAGTTCATGACCCTCGGCCACATCATGACCGCGATGCCCGCCATCAACGCCATCCCGGCCGTCGTCACGGCCGCGCCTGGCATCGCCACCTACAACGACCTACCGCTGACCCTACCGCGCATGAAAGGCCTTGCATGAAAGAAGGATTCGAGGGCCGGGTCGCCCTGATCACCGGAGCGGGCTCGGGCATCGGGCGCGCCACTGCCCTGGCATTCGCCAAGGCGGGCGCCCGCGTCGTCGCCACCGATATCAACGGCGAGGCGGCGCGGGAAACCGCGGAGTTGATCGGCGATGCTGCCATTGCCGTCGGCGCTGACATCTCCGACGAGGAATCCGTGGCACGCGCGGTGGCTGCGGCCCTCGATACCTACGGCCACATCGACGTGCTGTCCAACAACGCCGGCGTCATCGACACCATGGCGCTGCCCGCCGACACCACGCTCGCCGAATGGGACCGGGTCATCCGGATCAACCTGACCGGCACCTTCATCGTCACCCACGCGGTGCTGCCCCACATGCTCGGCCAACAGCGTGGCGTCATCATCAACACCGGCTCGGCCGCCGGGGTTCGTGGCGGCTCGGCGGGCGCCGCATACACCGCATCCAAGCATGGCGTGATAGGCCTGACCCGTAACATCGCCTGGTCGTACGCCACGGATGGCATTCGGTGCAACGCGATCCTGCCAGGCCCCACACTCACCGGAATCACCAGCAGCATCAGCGGATTCAACGAGACGGGTCAGGCCCGCCTGACGCCCATCATCTCGGCGGCCCCGAACATCGCCCTGCCCGAGCAGATGGCCGACGTGATCGTCTTCCTCGCCTCCGACGCCGCGGCATTCGTCAACGGTGCGATCGTGGCAGCCGACGGCGGGTGGTCGGCAGGCTGACGCCTGCCCACCATCAGGCCGCTGTCAGGCCCCGAAGCCCGCCAGGATCACCGCATTACAGTCCGCGGCAGACTGGCGGATTTTCGCCGCCGCCTGGTACGCGTCGGATTCGTACCAGGCGCGTGCGGCATCCACCGACTCGAACTCCAGCACGACGGTCTGGTTGCCGTGCCAGCTGCCCTCGAGCACCTGCGGGTTCTGGTCCACCGATACGATCGTGGCGGACGACATCGCCTTGCCGGCCAGCTTGGCGTACTCGGCCATACCGGCGGGGTCCTTGACGTCCTCGGTGAGGATCACATATCCCTTGGCCACTCGAATCTCCTTGACTAGTCGTTATTTTCGACGATTGCTTGTTCAGGGCAATTCACCATGGCATCGCGAACCGCAACTTCGAGATCGCCGGTCACCTCGGCCGGATCGGCGACGGCATAACCGTCGTCGGTCATGCTGAAGACATCAGGGCACAACGTCAGGCACATGCCGTGCCCGCGACACCGGTCTTCATCGACAACAACCTTCATGACGCGCTCCCGACCGGATCGAATTCGAGGTGGAGATCGATGATGCCACGCAGGATGTAGGTCGGGATGTACTGGTACTGACGGCTTCCCGCCGGCCCGTGGTGCGCATCAGAAATTCGGATGTCCGATGTTCGGTCCAGTAACCGCTCCAGGGCCACGCGCGTCTCGGCCCGTGCCAGCGGCGCACCCGGGCAGCTGTGGATACCGCGCCCGAACGCCAGGTGCTGGCGGGCGTTCTTACGCTCGGCATCGAAGGTGTCGGGATCCTCGAACCGTCGCGGATCCCGGTTGGCCGCACCGTTGATCACCATCAGCGTGCAGCCCGCTCCGATCGCCTCGTCGCCGATGGTGGTCGGCACGCGCGAGAGCCGGAAGTCGCCCTTCACCGGACTCTCGATGCGCAGGCACTCTTCGATGAAGTTCGGCAGCAGGCTGCGGTCTGCCCGCAGCTTGGCCTGAATGTCGGGTTGCTCGCCGATGACCTTCAGCGCGGTACTGAGCAGCCGGACCGTGGTCTCCTGTCCGGCCGAGAACACGTTCGTGGCCACGCGCACCACGTCGTCCACCGTCGGCATGGTGCCGTCGGGGAACGTCGCGGTGGCCAGGCCGGTGAGCACGTCGTCGCGCGGTTCGCGGCGGCGATCCTCGACGTAGACCGCGAAAGCCTCGTAGAGATACTCGAACGGCGTCTTGGAGAGCGTCTTGTCGTCGGTGCTGCCCAGCCCGCCGCCATGGGTCCCCTTCGCGAGGCGCTCGAGCAGCTCGGGGCAGTCCTCGTCGGGAACACCGAGCAGGTCCGCGATGACGCGCAGCGTGAACGGCCCGGCGAACCCCTTGATGAACTCACCTTCGCCGGGCGCCAGGAAGTCGCCCAGCATGTCGTCGGCGATCCGCCACATCGCGTCCTCGTTCTCCTTGAGGCGCTTTGGGGTGATCAGCCGCATCAGCAGTGCGCGGTGATTGGTGTGCGTGGGCGGGTCCAGCGTGGGCAGCTGATCGCTGTACGGGATCTCGTCGCGGTGCTTGACGATGAGGTCGCTGACATCATCACCCTCGAGCGGCACCGGGAACCCCGGGAACGGGCCGGTGACCGAGATGCACGACGAGAAGGTGTCGGCGTCGTTGTAGACGTCGACCGCCTCCTGCCAGCCGGTGACCATCGTGACGCCGTAATGCTCCTCGCGAGCCACCGGACACTTGTTCCGCAGGGCCTCGTAAAACGGGTACGGGTCATCGGTCAACCGACCATCCCGGAAGAAATCGACCGCGGTGAGGTCTTCCGACACGCGTCCTCCATTCCAAACCAATTCAGATGAGAATATCATTCTCATTCTTGATGATTAGATTTCCACAGCAGTTCGCCGACGTCAATGCGGCTGATCACTGGATCGGTTCGTCACCGAGCACTGTGGTGCGCAACATCTCGCGCGGCGAGCCAGGGTCGTAGGGCGCAGCCCGGTGCAGCACGCCACGGTTGTCCCAGATGACGGTGTCCCCCACCGACCACGTGTGGCTGTACACCTTCTCGGGAACCGTTGCGCGCTCGAGCAGTTCGGCGAGCAGCGCGCGTCCCTCAGCCAGGTCCATGCCGACGATGTAGTCCGCCGACGCACCGAGTACCAGCGACCTACGGCCGCTGCGGTGCGTCCAGACCAGCGGATGCTCGTGTGTGCGCCGCGACCGCCACGCCGCCAGCATCTCCGGTGACAGGTCCGGAGTGACGCGGCGTTGCGAAGCCTCCAGCGAATGGACCACCCGCAACCGCCCGCAATGATCCTGTTCGTCGGCGTTCAATTCGTCATATGCACCATAGGAATTGGCGAACTCGGTCTCACCGCCGCTGGCCGCCACCGCGACGGCCGAGAGCACCGTCGCCTGCTGTGGGCAGGTGTCGTCGATAGGCGTGCAGCCGTCGATGTGCCAGTCGAACGTCGCCCGCAGATAGGCCGCCGAGGCGTTCTTGGACGTGTCGAGGGTGATCGGGTAGATGCCCGCGACCGGATGATGGCCGTCCGAAGAGTGATCGACATGTCCAAGCCTGCGGCAGAACGCGACCTGCTCGTCCGGACCGAGCTGCAGACCCGGAAAGACCAGTACGCCGTTGTCCTCCAAGGCATCCAGCACCGCTGCCGCCAGCACATCGTCGGCGGCCAATCGCCCGGCATCGATGCCGAGCACTTCCGCCCCGACCGACGACGTGAGCTTGTTGATGGTCAGCAGGCTCATGGCACTGGCGCCCCGACGCGATTCATGACGGCATCGGCGGAGTCGGCCGGCTTCTGCGTGCCGAAGATCTCGACGGCCATCGAGACCATGATCATCGAGTAGATGAGGTGCAGCAGGTTGAGCGCGTCGTCCGGCAGGTCGTCGAGCCCGAACTTGTCGCAATAGTCGATGGCCTCTTCGAAGCGCGGGGTGAACGCGTCGTAGAACTCTCGAATCTCGACCATCGGGGTGCTCAGGCGCATGTCCCAGCGTTCGGGTTCTGTTGCTAGGCAACACTTCTCCGCGAACGGCTCGAACTCGGCGAACGCGCTGGGCAGTCGTGCTTCCGCCATGATCACACTCCCACCGGCGCACGCTGAGCCTGGTACTGCTCGACCCAGTCGACAGACACCTTGTGCAGATGACGAACCAGGATCTCCTGATCGGACAGCGGATAGTCGTCGACGACGTCGTATTCCAGCGCCGCCTGGGTGCCGCCGAGCATGCCGGCGTCCTGAAGCGCGAATTCCTTGAGCACCACCGAGGCGACCTCGTGCTCGATGCGTTCACGGACGGAGCGCGCTGGGTGAAATGCGTTGTACGCCTCGAACTTATGGGTGTTGTGCGAGGTCGGCCAGTAGCGGTACAGCAGATACCAGCCGTGGTAGATCAGGATCTCCAGATTCGGGAAAATCTGGAAGTTGGTGATGCCCCACGGTTCGATGCCGCCGGGGTTCAGTCCGGCCGAGAAATGGGTGTCCGGGGTACGCCACGGCCCCACCAGACCGCTGCGCGTGACCCGTTCGACCGGATACATGTAGTCGGGATCGAGCTTCCAGCGCCGGGTACCCGCGGTCGACACGAGCCGGTGCGGACCGTCGATCTGAAAGTGCCCGCACTCGAAACTGGCGTTGGGTTGGCGCACCGCGCTGGGCACCTGCTGCGAGTGCAGCGAGGGCACGTGGTAGTACTCCTGGAACGCATCGGCGAAGATTTTCCAGTTGCTGTTGTTCTCCGCCGCAAAGTCATAGCGCTCGGTCATCAACCCGAACGGGTAGTCGTCGAGCGCCGTGATCATCGGGCCGAGGAACTCCCGCAGACTCCACTGGGGCTCGGGATCGAAGTTGATGAAGATGAAACCGTTCCACACCTCGCAGTGCACGGGCTTGAGCCCATACTGCGAGCTGTCCAGCCCGAAGAACTCCCCCTCCTGCTGGACGAAGGTCAACTCGCCTTTGAGGTCGTAACGCCAGCCGTGATACTTGCAGGTGAACTGGCGGCAGCCGCCTCTGGTCTCCTCGCCCGGAAAGTCGTTCCATACCAACTTGTTTCCACGATGCCGGCAGATGTTGTAGAAGGCGCGAATCTCGTCGTCCCGGCCCTTCACCACGATCACCGACGTCCGGGCCGCATCGATCTCTTTGGTGAAATAGCTGCCGGCTCGCGGCACTTCCTCGATCCGGCCGACGTTGAGCCAGGCGCGTTTGAAGACCGCTTCGCGCTCGAGTTCGTAGAACTCCGGCGAGATCGAGTCGCGAAACGAAATCGGCCCGGTGCCGAGTTCGGGATAATGCTCGGTCCAACTGCCTTCAGCCGGTTTCGGCCACTTAGCCATGAACTCCTCCTCGAAGTTGTTGCCTCACATCACTGCCCCACCGTTGACGCCCAGGGTCTGTCCGGTGATGAAGCCCGCCTCCGGCGAGCACAGGAACCCCACCGCCGCGGCGATGTCGTCACCGGTACCGAGATGTCCGACCGGGATGCTGGCCGCCATCTGTTCGTTGGGCGGCAGGTTGCCCGTCGCCTGCGACTGGTGCTGCATCGGTGTCTCGATGCCCGACGGCGGTACGTTGTTCACGGTGATCCCGGACGGGCCATATTCGCGCGCAAGCGATTTCGTCAGCGACAACAGCGCACCCTTGGAAGCTGCGTAGTGCGCCATGCCCGGTGATCCGCGCTGTGCGCTCGACGACGAGATCATCACGATGCGGCCCCATCCCGCCGCCAGCATGTCGGGCACCGCGACCTGACAACAATGGAACGTGCCGGTGAGATTCACGTCGATCAACCGCTGCCAGGCCTGGACGGTGATATCGGTGAACGGCGCGAAGTCCACCACACCGGCGCTGGTGACCAGAATGTGCACGGGCCCGAACTCGCTGCGCACCTTCGCGAAGGCATCCTCCACGGATGTGCGGTCACTGACGTCGACGGCGATCCCGATCGCCGCCACCCCGTCGGCGCGCAGATCCTCGGCAACCCTTTGTGCCGCTTCACTGTTCACATCAAGGACAGCCACCCGGTGTCCCCGCCGGCCCAGCTCATGGCAGGTCGCCTCGCCCATTCCCGAGGCCCCGCCGGTCACCACAGCCACGCGTGTCATGTGCACTCCTACTCGTAAACCACTCGAACGGTTCTGCTGGTCGGCATGGACTGACAGGTCAGCACCCAGCCGTCGGCGACCTCGTCGTCGTCGAGAGCATCGTTGTTGATCATGTGCGCGCTGCCTTCGACGATGCGGGCCATACACGTTCCGCAGGAACCGGTTTCGCACGACGACGGCGCCCGCAGGCCCGCGATGCGGGCTGTCTGCAGCAGGGTGTTGCCGGACCGGTATTCCACGGTCGTCTTGCGGCGGTCGAGTTCGATGGTGACTTCCTCGGTGACCGATGCCGCCGCGTCGGCAGCCGATACCGCGGCGACCTGGAAGCGCTCCAGGTGAATCCGGGTCCGGGGCGTTCCGGTCTGCATGACGGCGGATTCCACGGCGTCCATGAACGGCCCCGGCCCGCAGATGTAGTACTCGGCATCACCGGCATCGGCGATGAAGGACGCGATGGCCTCAGGCTGCACGACGCCGTCGACGTCGTCGAGGTGGTGCCGCACGGCGAGTCGGTCCGGATGCGATTTCGCCAGAGCGCCAAGGGAATCGGCGAAGATCACCGAGTCGCGACTGCGGTTGGCGTAGAACAGCCGGATGCGGCGGGAAGTCCCGGCCAGCGCGGCGCCGATCAATGAGTGGATCGGCGTGATCCCGCTGCCACCCGCGAAGGCCACGATGTCGCGGTCCGCCGCACTCAGGACGAATCGCCCTTCCGGCGGTGCGGCCTCGATGTGATCGCCGGCCGTGGCCGTGTCGTTCAGCCAGTTCGAGACGAGCCCGCCCCCGTCACGCTTGACAGTGATCTGCAGGTCGTCTCCATTGTGGGGCGACGACGACATCGAGTAGCACCGCCGGTGCTGGTCCCCGGCCACCTGCACCCGCAGGGTCAGGAATTGCCCTGCCTGGTAACGGAATCGGGGCGCGCAATCTTCGGGGATGTCGAGAACCAACGACACCGCGTCGCCGGTTTCCCGCACCACCCGCTTGATACGCAGTGACGCGAAATCGTCTGCTAGATCAGCCATCCCCTCGACAGTATCAAGTACTTGTTATTGATATCAAGTGGTTGATAATGGGACGGATATTCACATCCGTCACACCAGCCGCCGGGCACCTACGGTCATGTGGTGCCCGAACTCAGTATCACCGGCGATATCACGTTCCGAACCCATGTCGACCAACTGAGACCGGTGTGCCTGTGGCGCAAGTGGCGTTCGCCTGCTGGGCGCGTGACTAGCAAATGCCTTGTGTCCGTTGACTGTGCGCTGGCGCCGAGAATTTTCGAGTGGAATCTGCGTGGATGCACGGTCAACCCACTGATCCAGGCCGACCGGCCCCAACAGGAGCACCGGTACCGCTCACTCCCCGACGTGGTCATCGATGAGCTTGTTACCGGTGCCCTGTTCGACGACGCGCGTCAGCAGTCGCTTCAGGGTCTCCTGCTCGTCTGCAGTGAGGACGCCGAACACCGCTTCGTGCGCGTCCACCGCATCGCTGACGACGGCGCCGGCGGTAGCGCGGCCCTGCTCGGTCAGGAAGGCCTGCAGGATGCGCGCATGTTGGGGGTCCGGCTTGCGTTCCACCAGCCCACGGTCTTCGAGCGACTTCAGCGCCAGTTGCACGCCCTGCGGGGTGATGAGCAATCGGCGCGCCAATTCCGCGCCGGACAGGCCGGGTTCGTTGGTGAGTTGGCGCAGCACACCGATCTGCGCGGTACTGACGCCGTGACTACTGACGGCTTCGTTCACCGAGGTCAGCGAGAAGTAGAACGCCTGCTTGAGGTGCCACAGGAGGTTTTCGTTCAAGTCCACTACGCACCTCCATCGACCTGCTTGTAGATCTGCCCCGCCTTCATCACGAAGCGTACGTCGAGCGTACTGGCGATATTGCGGGACACGTCCCCGGGGACGGCCACGATATCTGCGAGATAGCCCGGGGCCAGGCGGCCGAGTTCGTCATCGGCGTCGATGAGTTCGGCGCTGGTGACGGTCGCGGCGCGGATGGCCTGCATCGGCGTCATGCCGCGGTCGACGAGCGCGCACAATTCCTTGGCGTTCTGCCCGTGCGGAACCGCCGGGGCGTCGGTTCCGCAGGCGATGCGCACCCCCGCCGCAATGGCTTTCGGCAGCATCGCCTGCGCCTGCGGAAACACCACCTCGGCTTTCTTGCGCAGCTCGGGCGCGATGCGGTCGATGGCCATCGCCTCGGTGAGATAGGTGGTCGACACCAGGAACGTGCCGGTGTCGGCCATCAGCGCGATGGTTTCGTCGGTGGCGAGGAAACCATGCTCGATGCAGTCGATACCTGCTCGGATACAGGCCCGAATCGCACTGTCCCCCACCGCGTGTGCGGCCACCCGCACCCCCGCGCGGTGCGCTTCGTCGGCGATCGCGGCGAATTCGTCATCGGAGTATTGCTGCGCACCGGGCGCTGTGCTGTGCGACATCACCCCGCCGGAGGCCGAAACCTTGATCAGCTTGGCGCCATGACGGACCTGGTACCGCACGCAGGCCCGGACCTCGTCGACGCCGTTGGCGATGCCCTCACCGACGGACAGCGGCATGATGCCCGGCGCCAGGCGCTGGAACACCGTCGGGTCGAGGTGACCGCCGTAGGGCGTGACAGCGTGGCCGGCCGGGTAGATCCGGGGCCCGACGTGCCAGCCCTGCTCGATGGCCCGCATGAGAGCGACGTCCAGCAGGTAGCCGCCGGTCTTGACCATCAGCCCCAGGTTGCGGACGGTGGTGAACCCGGCTTCCAGCGTCGTGCGGGCGTTGACGGCGCCGCGCAGCGTCCGGTACGCCGGGTCGTCCTGCACGCCGTGCATCGGACTCGGCAGCCCTTCCGGTCCACCGGGTCCGCCGATGAGCAGGTTGAGCTCCATGTCCATCAGGCCCGGCAGCAGTGTCACGTCGCCGAGGTCGACGATGACGGCCGAATCCGGCACTGGCTCAGCAGGATTGACGGCCTTGATCCGATTGCCCTCGACCACGATCACGGCCGGCGACCGCACTTCGCCGGTGTCGACATCGGCCCAGCGCGCGGCCCGGAGAACAGTCACTGGCGCATTGGGAGCCGTCATGGGACCGGTTCGTAGACGCAGTCGAGCTTGGTGGCGCCGGAGTCGGGAACGCGTGGCTGCTTCCAGCACTCGACGGGGAACGACACCATGATCATGGAGTACAGCAGGTGCATGAGGTTCAGCACGTCCTCGGGCATGTCGTCGAGACCGAACTTGTCGCAGAACGCAATCGCGTCCTCGGCTCGTGGGGTGATCGCGTCGTAGAACGCCTGCATCTGCGCCATGGAGCTGTCGAGCCGCTTGGCGTAACGCTGAGCCTCGGCAGGCAGACACCACTCGGAAAATGGCTCCAGGTCGGCGAATTCAGCCGGCAGCTTCGCGGTCATGATCACACCCCCGCGGTCTTGCGCTGGTAATCCTCGATCCAGGCCGCGGTTTCGTGGTGCAGGTGACGGATCAGCACCTCCTGGTCGCACAGCAGGAACTCGTTGACGGAGCGGGACTCGATCATGGACTGGGTGGCCTCCAATGTGTTGGCGTCCTGCAGGCCGTACTCCTTGAAGGTCACTGCCGCGAGCTCCTGCCCGATGCGTTCACGGGGACTGCGTGGCTGCGGGAAGTACAGCGTGCACTCGAAGGTGTGGGTGTTGAACGACGTCGGCCAGTAGTGATAGGTCAGATACCAGCCCTGACCCCAGAACAGCACGACGAAGTTCGGGAACAACTGGAACGAATCCAGGCCCCACGGGTCGCATTTCGCCGGATTGAGGCCGGCGGGCATCTCCCCCATATCGGGTGAGTCCCACGGCCCGAACAGGCCGCTCTGGCAGATGTCCTCCATGGGCTTGCGCATTTCGGCGCCCATCTCCCACACCCGCACCCCGGACGTGCTCACGAGCCGGTGCGGGCCATCGATGCGGTAGTGCGGTGCCTCGAAACCGGCCTGGGCCGCGGCCTTCGAGTAGTTGGTCGGCGACTGGTTCGCGTGCAGTACCGGTGCGTGGTAGAACTCCTGGAACGCGTCCATGTAGAGCTTCCAATTCGCTTTGACCTCAGAGCGATACGTGAACTTCGAGGTCAGCTTCTCGAACGGATAACCCTCCAGACCCAGGATCATCGGACCGAGAAAATCGCGCAGCGACTGCTCCGGTTCGGCGGCGAAGTTGACGAAGATGAAGCCTTCCCACACATCGCAGTGCACGGGCACCAGGCCGTACCGATCCTTGTCCAGGTCGAAGAACTCGCCCTCCTGCTGTACGAACGTCAGGTTGCCGTCGAGGTCGTACCGCCAGGCGTGGTACTTGCAGGTGAACTGCTTGCAGAAACCCTTGGTCTCCTCCAGTGGCATGTCGTTCCACACCAGTTTGTTGCCACGGTGCCGGCAGATGTTGTGAAAGGCCTTCACCTCACCGGCGTTGTTGCGCACCACGATGATCGAGGTACCCGCGACCTTGAGCTCTTTGGTGAAGTAGCTGCCCTTGCGTGAAAGTTGTTCAACACGACCGACATTCAGCCAGGCACGCTTGAACACCGCCTTGCGCTCGATCTCGTACTGCTCGGGACTGATGGAGTCCTCGTATGACACCGGAGCGGTTCCCAGTCGCGGATAGTGTTCAGTCCAGCTGCCCTCGGGGGGCTTGGGGAACCGAGCCATGGCGCACTCCTCCTCGACGTGACGACACAGCCGACGGTATCTGCCGAATGCCCCAATGACAAGTAGTTGATATTCAGCGTCGTCAGGGGAACTTGATCGCCGAGACGTACATGTCGACCACCGGCCGGAACAGGTCGACACCGTCGAGCTCGTTGCTCAACACGATGGCATCACTGGTGGACAGCAGAATCTGGGCGAATGTCGAGGCGGGAATCAGCAGCGTGCCACCCAGGCGGTCGACGCCCTCGACGATGAAGCCGGCCAGCGCCTCGACCACCTCGGATCGCCTGGCCGCCACACGATCTCGCACTTCGGGGTTGCGCAGCAGGTACAGCGTGAACTCGTAGCCCAAGGCAGCATGCTCGGCGCCGCGGCCACGACTCAGCTCGAGCCAGCGCTCCGCGATCTCGTCGCGTTCGTGTGCCCCGACGTGCTCCGACCGCGACATCACCTCGGCGAACTGGTCGAAATACTGGCGCCAATAGCGGTCGTTGACCGCCAGGAACAGGTCCTCCTTGGTGGCGAAGTGCTTGTAGATCGCCCCCTTGGTATAGCCGGCGGCCGAGGCAATCTCATCGAGAGTCGCTGGCGCGAAACCCTTTTCAGCGAAGACGTCCTCAGCTGCATCCAGCAGCAGCGAACGTGTGTGTTCCAGTCGCCGTTCCCGCGTCCAACGCTCCACCATGGAAAAATTCTGCCACAGATTCTTGGATTCCTATTGGAAACTCAGATACCCATGGGTATCTTCGAGACAACACGAACTCGAGGAGGCCTCGTGAGCGAGACCCTGAGCAATAAATCCACCGTTACCGAATCGCTGAGCGGAACCGCGAATCTCGGTGGCAGCCAAGCCCCGTCGAAACCCGTGCAGATCTGGGCGTTCTTCGGCGGCGCCCTACTCCTCTTCCAGATCTACGTCTGGACGCGCTGGGTCACCGGGCCCTATTTCGTCCGGGTGCCCGCCGGGCCGACGGACCCGCCCACGTTCATGAAGGTCATGCTCATGGTGAACTGCGCCTTCATGGTGGTGGGCTTCCCGGCCGCCGTGTGGTGGTTCCTCATCAGGCCATGGCTGCGCGAGCGGCGCATCACGCTCGACGGGATGCTCTTCGTATCGTGCGCCCTGTTCTTCTTCCAGGATCCCCTGCTGAACTACTCCAACACCTGGTGCACGTACAACATGTGGCTCTGGAACCGGGGCTCCTGGACGTCGAACATCCCCAGCTGGATCTCCCCGGAATCGCCGGGACATCAAGTCGGAGAACCGCTCCCCATCAACATGCCCGGCTACGGCATGGTACTGGTGACGGTGATGGTCGGTTGCTTCGCGATGAAGAAGATCAAGTCGCGCCGGCCGAACATCAGCAACTTCCGATTGATCCTTGCGACATACGTTTTCTGCTTCTTCTTCGACTTCGTCATGGAGGCGCTGATCCTTCTGCCGATCGGCCTCTTCGTGTACCCCGGCGCGATTCGATCCGTGTCGTTCAACGCCGGCACCTACTACCAGTGGCCCGTCTACGAAGGGATCATGTGGGGCGCCGTCATGACCGCCCTGTGCTGTCTGCGGTTCTTCACCGATGACCGCGGTCGCACAGTGGTCGAGCGCGGGCTCGAACACGTCCGCGGCGGGGTGTTCCGACAGCAACTGGTCCGGTTCCTCGCCATCTTCGCCGCCTGCAGTGGTGCGTTCTTCTTCTTCTACAACGTGCCCGCCCAGTGGTTCGGCCTGCACGCCGACCCGTGGCCCGAGGACGTCCAGAAGCGTTCGTACTTCAGCCAGAGCGTCTGCGACGAGCACACGCCCTGCCCGAACCCGGTGCTGCCCATTCCGACAAAACGCTCCGGCTACATCAACGTCGACGGCAAGCTCGTCCTCCCGCCGGGGAAAGAGATGCCCAAGGACGCGCCCGTGCAGATCGGGAAGTGACGTCGCATGAGTGATCTGTCGCAGAAGAGAGCGGTTGTCACCGAATCGTTCAGCGGAACGACCGTCGGCACGCCCGCCAAGATCACGCCCGTGCGGATCTGGGCTGCCGTCGGCGGCGCGATCCTGGCGTTCCAGCTGTACGTCTGGACCCGGTGGGTGACGGGCCCGAACTTCGAGCGCGTCCCGGCCGGTCCGAGCGAGCCGCCGATGTACATGAAGGCGATCCTGTTCACCTGGACCGGAGTGATCATCGTCGGGCTGCCGGTTGCGGTGTGGTGGTTCATCATCCGGCCCTGGCGGCGCGAGCGGCGTATCACGCTCGACGGCATGTTGTTGATCGCGTGCGGCCTGCTGTTCTTCCAGGACCCATTGCTGAACTACGTCAACACCTGGAGCACCTACAACACCTGGATGTGGAACCGCGGCTCCTGGGTACAGGACATCCCCGGCTGGATGTCCTTCGGCGAACCCGGCCGCATGATGGCCGAACCCTTCCTGATGAACGCACCGGGTTACTGCTTCGTCCTGCTGTGCACCATGCTCGGCTGCTGGGTGATGCGGAAGGCAAAGTCCAAGTGGCCCAACATCAATACGCTCGGGCTCATCGGCGTGGTGATCGTGTGGACCTTCTTCTTCGATTTCGTCATCGAAGGACTGTTCCTCATGCCGATGGGACTGTTCACCTACCCCGGTGCCATCCGGGCCTTGTCGGTCAATCCCGGGACCTACTACCAGTGGCCGATCTACGAGGGGCTCATGTGGGGCGGTGTGCAGGCGGGCCTGTGCTGCCTGCGGTACTTCACCGACGATCGCGGCCGCACCTTCGTCGAACGCGGGCTGGACACTGTCCGCGGTGGCTTTGTGACACAGCAGATCACGCGCTTCCTGGCGATCTTCGCCGCCTGCAGCGCGTTCTTCTTCGTCATGTACAACCTGCCCGCCCAGTGGTTCGCCATGCACCAGGATCCCTGGCCGGAAGACCTGTTGAAGCGCTCGTACTTCCTGATGGGCGTCTGCGGCGACGGCACCGATCGCGCCTGTCCCGATCCCTCGATCCCGATTCCGTTGCAGAACTCGAGCTACGTCAACATCCATGGCCAGTTGGTGACGCCCGACGGCGTCACGCTGCCGAAACTCGTTCCTGTCGAGAAGGGCAAATGACTTGATGAACAACACATCCGCAGTTGTCAGACCCGTGCCGAGCGCACCGTTCTACCGAGCCGTCGGCGACGAGGTGGAGGTCTTCCACGCGGCGGCCCGCCGTGGTCTGCCGGTGCTCTTGAAAGGCCCGACGGGATGCGGAAAGACGCGCTTCGTCGAGGCGATGGCGCACGAACTCGGGCGGGATCTGATCACCGTCGCCGGCCATGAGGACATGACGTCGGCAGACCTCGTCGGCCGGTTCCTGCTCAAAGGCGGTGAAACCGTCTGGGTGGACGGACCTCTGACACGGGCCGTTCGCGAGGGTGCCATCTGCTATCTCGACGAGATCGTGGAGGCGCGCCAGGACACCACCGTCGTCATCCATCCGTTGGCCGACCACCGCCGCGAGCTGCCGGTCGACCGGCTCGGCGTCACGCTGCCCGCAGCGCCGGGATTTCAGCTCGTCATCTCGTACAACCCCGGCTATCAGAGCGTCCTGAAGAACATCAAGGAATCGACCCGGCAGCGGTTTGTCGCCATCGAACTCGACTTCCCGCCGGCCGCGGCCGAGACGGAAATCGTGATGCACGAGGCCGGCATCGATGCCGAAACTGCCCGCAGCTTGGTCAAATTCGGCAACGCCATCCGCAACCTCGACGGCTCACCGCTTCGCGAAGTGGCGTCCACCCGCATGCTGATCCTGGCCGGCGAACTCGCCGCGGAAGGGCTCAGCCTGCGTAGCGCCGTGCAGTCGGCCGTCGTCAAGGTGCTCTCCGACGATCACGACATCGTCCGCGCGCTGGGCGAGCTCGCGGACGCCGTCCTCCCCCGGTCGTGACGAACTCCGCCGGCCCTGAGCAGTTTCGGCTCCTCGCCACCCATGTCGCCGGCCGCCCGGTGGACATCGCCGAGGCACGGGCCGGCGACGCCGCCTGGACCGACGGTCAGGTCATCTACGTCTCCGCGGCCCCCGTGGCACAACAGCGCAGCGAGGTCCTGGTGCAGAGCGCGCTGCTCGGCGCGGGCAGCTTTGACGCACCGTTGCTGAAGATTCTCCGCGGCCGCCCCGCGGTGGCGCGCCGCTATCTGGCGCTGGAAGGTCGCCGGGTCGTCGCCGAGTTGGCGCGTGAGCTTCCGCTCGCCGCCCAACTCGACGCCGGGGAGCCGCGCACCGCGAATGCCGACGAGTCGGTGCGAATCGCAAAGGGCCGCACGCCCGTCGACGCCGCGCCCGACTGGTTCGGCGCCATCAAGCCTGCTCGGCTACTGGCTTCACCGGTGGGTCCGGGCTCGCGGCCGACCGACAAGGACCTCCAGCTGAAGTTCGAGGTGCCGGATATCCAAGAGGAACTGGACGAGGACGACGACGCCGGGGAATCCGAGGACAGCAAGATCCTCAAGCTCTTCGAAGCTCCGATGGTCGGCTCCCGGACGGTGTCCGACTTCCTGTCCAAGCTGTTCGGCAGTTCGAAGTCGAAGGGTGACGACGCTGCCGGCGCCGAGATGCAGATCGGCAGCGTGCGGCGGGTCGGTGCGGCCGGCCCGAACGCGCGGCCACTGCCGACGCAGATCCGGTTCACGGACGACGGCCGGCCCGGCGCCACCCTTGGCGTCGGTGGCGCCCTGCACCCGGAGTGGGACGTCTTCGCGGGCCGGTACAAAGAGGACTGGTGCCGGGTCATCGATTTTCCGCTCACCGCCGCCGCCGATGTTTCCGCGGCCGGGGTGCCGCACGACGATGTTCTGCGGCGACGTTTGTCGCGAATCGGACTCGGTCCCAAGGTTCTTCGTGGCCGGGCCGATGGCGACGAATTGGACATCGAAGCGCTGATCGACCTGTTCGTCGACCTGCGCTCCGGCTTCTCACCGCCCGAACACGTCTATCTGGAGCAACGCAAGCTCTCCCGCAATCTGGGAGTGCTCATCTTGGTCGATGCTTCGGGTTCGGCGACCGAAACCGACGCCGACGGTCTGTCGGTCCATGAGCACCAGCGCCGAGCGGCCGCGACGATGGCCGCTGTACTCGAGGAGCTCGGGGACCGCGTGGCCGTCTACGGTTTCCGGTCGCAAGGCCGGCATGCCGTGCACCTGCCCGCGATCAAGCCGTTCGGGCAGCGGTTCGGCGCGGTGGGGCGGGCTCGGCTGAATCAGCTTGAACCGTCTGGCTATACCCGGCTCGGCGCCGCCATCCGAGGCGCCGGCGACATCCTCAAAGATCAAGCTGGTACGCCCAATCGGCTGCTCCTCGTTTTGTCGGACGGATTCCCCTACGACGACGGTTACGAGGGTCGCTACGCAGAAGCCGATGCCCACAAGGCGCTCGAAGAGTTGCGGATGGACGGCGTTGCCTGCCTGTGTCTTTCGATCGGCGGTGCGAGCGAGACCGAGGCGCTCGAGCGCGTCTTCGGCTCCGCCAGCTATGCCAGTGCCGGCACTCTGGCCGAGTTGAGCCCGCGAATGGATGAGTTGTTCCTGTCCTCCCTGCGGGAACTGGCGGCACCGAAGCCGACGGGCAGTTAGACCGTGGTCTCAAGTACTTAACATTTGTCCCGCTGTGCGATATGACTGAATGGACAGCTTTCTCGTCATCAGCGCGAATGAGTGGGGTACTTGTGATCGACGTTGCGCGCCTTGCCGATTGGATGGACACGGCGGGGCTTCCCGGCGTGGGCGAACCACTCGAAGCCACGTACCTGTCCGGCGGCACGCAGAACGTCATCTACAAACTCGGTCGCGGCGACCACACCTGCGTTCTCCGCATGCCGCCGCCGGAGGCACCGCCAGACCGCGACAAGGGCATCCTGCGCGAATGGCGCATCATCGAAGCGCTCGACGGCACTGACGTGCCGCACACCGCAGCAGTCGGCGTGTGCGAGGACGCGACGGTACTCGGCCGGCCGTTCTACCTGATGGGTCACGTCGACGGCTGGTCACCGATGGACCAGCACGGCGTCTGGCCCGACCCGTTCGCCGGAGACGCCGCAGCACGTGCCGGACTCTCGTACCAATTGGCCGAGGGCATCGCGCTGCTGTCCAAGATCGACTGGAAAGCCAAGGGCTTACACGATCTCGGCCGTCCCGACGGCTTCCACGAGCGCCAGGTCGATCGCTGGATCGCCTTCTTCGAGCGCATCAAGAGCCGTGAAATCGACGGCCTGGACGTCACCACCGCGTGGCTGCGCAATCACCGGCCCCTCGACTTCATCCCCGGATTGATGCACGGTGACTACCAATTCGCCAACGTGATGTACCGGCACGGCGCGCCGGCGACCATGGCCGCCATCGTCGACTGGGAGATGGGTACGGTCGGCGATCCCAAGCTCGATCTCGGTTGGATGGTGCAGAGCTGGCCGGAGGATACGAGCGTGCCGTCAGCGATGAACTATGTCGATATGCGCGGGATGCCTTCGCGCACAGCGGTGGTCGACCACTACGCCACGGTTTCCGGGCGCCAGGTCGATGACCTGGACTACTACCTGGTACTGGCCAAATGGAAGCTGGCGATCGTGCTGGAGCAGGGCTTCCAGCGTGCCGGCGACAACGAGAAGCTGCTGGCGTACGGACCTGTCATCACGGCACTGATGCGTGAAGCAGCCGAGCTCGCCGAGTCCAGCGACTACCGGTGAAAGCCGCCGTCTGTCCTGGCTACGGCCCGCCAGAAGTGGTCCGGGTCGACGACGTCCCATCGCCCACCCTGTCCGCCGGCCAGGTCAGGGTCCGTGTCCACGTCGCGGCGGTGAACTTTCCCGACGTGCTGTTCATCGCGAACCAGTACCAGGTCACTGTCCCGGCACCGTTCGTACCCGGCAGCGAGTTCGCCGGCATCGTCACCGAAGTCGCCGACCCCACAGGTGATTTCGCGGCCGGTGACCGGGTGTCCGGCGCAGCGCTGCACGGCGCGTTCGCCGAAGAGGTGGTGGCACCTGCCCACGGACTGACCCGAATCCCCGACGGAGTCGACTACCGTACGGCCGCTGCATACGGCGTCGCGCACGGCACCGCCTATCACGCGCTGCGGTCGGCGGCCCAAGTCGGCCCCGGCCAGGAATTGGTGGTGCTCGGCGCCGGCGGCGGCGTCGGACTGGCGTCCGTACAGCTGGGTGTCCTGCTCGGCGCGACGGTCACGGCAGTAGCGTCGTCGGATGAAAAGCTCGCGGCGGCAGTGTCATACGGGGCCACGCATCTGGTGCAGCATGGCTCCGCCGATCTGCGCAGCGCCTTGCGCCAGGCAATTCCCGACGGCGCACACGCGGTCATCGACCCGGTGGGAGGCGACGTGGCCGAACCGGCGCTGCGATCGCTGCGGCCCGGCGGCCGCTTCGTCACTGTCGGCTTCGCGTCGGGCGTCATCCCCCGAATCCCCTTGAACCTGGTGCTCATCAAGGGTGCCCACATCATCGGATTCCAGCTCCGCGACATCCCACCCGACGAATTCCGCCGCAACCGAAGCGAACTCGCCGACCTACTGGCCGGCGGGCAGGTCGTGCCCCACGTCGGCGCCGTCTTCCCACTCGACGACGCCGCGCAGGCCCTTCGCCTCGTTGCCGACGGCAAGGCCATCGGCAAGGTCCTCATCGAGGTAGCTGCGGGTTAGCTCGCGGGGACGAGGTCGGCGGCGACCGAGGCCATCATGCCGATGCGGAACGTCTCGACAGAGCTCACCGCCCGCCGAATTCCACATGCGGCCAGCGCCTGGGACTTGAATGCCCGTGCCGCGGCGCTCAATTCATGATGCACGGCACCGATGCCGTGCAACTCGGCGGGACACGTCTCGCCCCACAACGTCACCTCGGTCTGGCCGGCGGCCAACGCTGCCAGAACTCCCCCGCGTACCCGGGCGTCGGCGTCGAACAGGTGCGCGGCGACGGCCACCGTCTGCGGGTGCGGGCGGGCCCTGCCCTCGACCAACGCGGCCTCGAGGTCCTCGGCGTGGACGCCCAGAATCTGCAGCGGCCGGTCATCCTCGTCGCAATCAGCGATCAGCACGGTGACATCCCAGCCGGCCGTCACCCGGTCGAACAACCAGCCGCCGGCATTTTCGACGGCCTCCGCGACCGTAGCGGCTACGACATCGAGGCGGTACCTCATCAGCGGGCCGTCGGAGCGAGATCCCGGCGTAACGACTCCACGTAGTCCTTGAACACGTCGGTCACCGGCACCGAAGGATCGAGTAACCATAATGTCTCCATTCCGTTGACAAAGGCCAAAATTTGCACCGCCTTGACGGCGGGGTCCATGTCACTGCGATAGCGGCCCGCTTCTTGGGCTTCCCGGATGCCGTCGCTGAGGATTCTGAGGGCGGCCTGGTAGCGCAGCAGCATGCGGTCGTGCAGCGGGGCGTCTGGCAGGATGTTTTCGATCAACAGCACGGCGAACGTGCCCACGAGTTCGGGTGATCGCTCGAACCGCTCGGGTACCCGCATCAGCTCTTCGATCAGGTCGCCACTGCGATCGGCGTGGGCGTCGTCGTCGGCATCGCGGGCGTCGAGCACTGCGTGCAGCAGCTGCTCCTTGGATTCGAAGTGGTGCAGCAGACCGGCCGGCGTCACCCCCGCTTCGCGGGCGATCTGCGCCAATGAGGTACTGCGCCAACCATTTCGGGCAAGCAGTCGTTGCGCGACCTCCAGGATCCGCGCCTTACGGTCGTCACCCTTGGCGAAGAGCGCGGCGTAGGGGCGAGGCTCCGTCACACCCGCTCCCTTCGGCCAAACCAACCTAGTGAACACACAGTAGGTTGGTTTCGCCGGTGTGACAAGGGTCTCAGCGAGATTGGTTCGCCGGTTGCCTACAGACCCAGCGATTTGGCGATGATCAGTTTCATCACCTCGCTCGTACCTGCGTAGATGCGGGCCACGCGGGCGTTCATGTAGAGCCGCGTGATCGGGTACTCCAGCATGTAGCCGTAGCCGCCGAACAACTGGACGCAGCGGTCGACCACGCGGGCCTGCACCTCGGTGCAGAACAGCTTCACCCGCGCGGCATCGGCGCCGGACAACTCCCCCGCATTCAGTTCGCAGACGGCCTTGTCGACCATGGTCTGGGCCGCCTCGATCTCGGCCGACATCGCGGCGAGTTCGAACTTGGTGTTCTGGAACGACGCCACCGGGGTGCCGAATGCCTTGCGTTCCTTGACATATTCGATGGTTGTGGTCACCGCGGCGCGCGCCTGGCAGACAGACCCGACAGCAACCGTCATCCGCTCCTGTGGCAGGTTGTGGCCGAGGTAGCCGAACGCCTCGCCTTCCTCCCCCAGCAGGTTGGCTGCGGGTACCCGCACGTCGGTGAAGGCGAGTTCGACGGTGTCCTGCTCCTTGCAGCCCATCTTGTCCAGCACCCGGCCCTTCTCGAAGCCCGGCATACCGTCCTCGACGACGATCAACGACAACCCTCGCCGGCGGTTCTCCGGATCGGTCGACGTGCGGGCCACCACGATGACCAGGTCGGCCAGCAGTCCGCCGGTGATGAAAGTCTTCGCGCCGTTGAGCACATAGGTGTCGCCGTCGCGGACCGCGGTGGTGCGCACTCCGGCAAGGTCGGATCCCGTACCGGGCTCGGTCATGGCGATGGCGGTCAACAGGGTGCCGGCGGCCAGGCCCGGAAACCAGCGGGCACGCTGTTCGGCGTTGGCGTAGTGCAGGAAGTACGGCAGGATCACGTCGAGTTGCGTGCGGACCGTCGACAACGTCACCAGCGCACGGGCCGCCTCCTCCTGCAGCACGACGTTGTAGCGGTAGTCAGGCAAGCCCGATCCGCCGTGCTCCTCGGGGATGGCCATCCCCAGCATGCCCAGTGAGCCCATCTGCTCGAAGATCGCGCGGGGCATCTGGCCGGCTTTCTCCCAGTCGGCGAAGAACGGTTCGACCTCTTTGGCGACGAAGTCGCGGACCAGCTTGCGAAAGGCTTCGTGGTCCTCGGTGAACAGGTCGCGGCGCATCAAGACTCCAATCTGGGCACTGCCCATCGGCCGGTGAATGTCGGTTCCCGCTTGGCGGCGAACGCCGCGTATGCCTCGGCGGCGTCCGCGGTGGCGAAATTGACTGCTTGCGCGCGGGATTCGTTGGCCAGCGCTTCGCGCATCGTGGCGTCGGCACCCTGGTTCAGCAACGCCTTCGCCTGGCCGAGCGCGACCGGCGGCCCGGCCGCCAGCCGCGCCGCCAGCTCGTCGACGAACCCGTCGATCTCTGCGCCGGACACCACCCACGTCACCAGGTTCAGCGCCCGCGCCTCGTCGGCGTCGATCGTATCGGCCAGCAGCGCAAGCCTTTTGGCCTGTTGTAGGCCGACGATTTTGGGCAGCAACCAGGATCCACCGAGATCTAGTGAGAGCCCGCGCTTCGAAAAGATCTGGGAGAACCGCGATTCCGGGGTGGCGACCACGAAGTCACAACCGAGCGCCAGGTTCCAGCCCGCGCCGACGGCGACCCCGGTCACCTTGGCGATGGTGGGCAACGACAGCTCATGCAACGCGACGGCGACGTCGGTGAGCTTCTGCAGTTTGCGCAGTGGGTGGATGTCCTCCGGCTCCGAGATATCCGCCCCCGAGCAGAACGCGCCCCCGGCGCCGGTGAGCACCACCGCGCGTAAGCCGGGATCGCGGTCCGCGGCGTGCAACTCCTCGGCCAGCCGCACCCACAGTTCGGGGTTGATGGCGTTCTTTCGTTCCGGGCGGTTCAGCGTCAAAGTGCGGACACCGTCACGGTCCTCGCACAGCAGCACACTCATCCGATGGCACCGCGTCGGCGCAGCCCGGCAATCTCCTCACCGGTGAAGCCGAATTCGGCCAGGATGGCATCGGTGTGCTGGCCGAGACCGGGCACCGCACCCATCGGAAACTCGAAGCCGTCGATGATGGGCGGCGGCAGGATGGCGTCGATCGGACCGGCAGGCGTGTCGACCCTGCGCCAGCGGTCACGCTCGGACAGTTGCGGGTGCACCAGCACCTCGCTGGGCAGGTTGTAGCGGGAGTTGCCGATGCCGGCTTCATCGGCGACCTTCTGAATATCAGCCAGATCGTTGGTGGCGCACCATGACCCGATCGCTTCGTTCAGCACATCGCGGTGTTCGCACCGGCTGGAGTTGGTCGCGAACCTGGCATCGTCGGCGAGGTCGGGACGGCCGATGATGTCGCGCGCCAGGCGCTGCCATTCGCGGTCATTGGTGGTGCCCAGCACTACGGTCTGGCCGTCAGCGGTTTCGAAGGCTCCGTACGGTGACACCGCCGGCGAGCTCATGCCGAGGGGCTGCTGGTCGATGCCGGAGTGCTGGGTGTAGGTCAGCGGATACCCCATCAGTTCTGTCATCGTGTCGAACAGACTGACGTTCACCCCGCCGCCACGGCGAGATCGCGAGTCACGGGAAAACAGCAGGGCCAGAATCGAAATCGCCGAGTACAGCCCCGACGAGATGTCGGCTACCGGCGGGCCGGGCTTGGCCGGTGCGCCGGCTTGCCCGGTGATGGCACACGTCCCCGACTCGGCCTGCACCAGCAGGTCATACGCCCGCTTGTGCGACAGCGGTCCACCGGCGCCGTAGCCGTCGATCTCGACGGCGATCACGCCGGGATGCGAGTCGGCCAAGTCGACGGGCGAGATGCCCAGTCGCGCAGTAGCGCCCGGCGCCAGGTTCGACACCAGGACATCCGCGCGGTCCAGTAGTCGATGCAGAATGGCCAGACCGTCTTCCGTCTTCAGATCGAGGGTCACCGATTCCTTGCCGCGGTTCGCCCAGACGAAGTGCGCCGCCTGGCCGATCACGACGTCGTCGTAGTCACGGGCGAAGTCCCCGCCCTTCGGGTTCTCCACCTTGATGACCCGGGCGCCGAAGTCGGCCAGGGTGCGGGTACACATCGGCGCCGATACGGCCTGTTCGAGGGCGATCACCGTCACGCCCGAAAGTGGTGCTGAATCAGTCCCTCCGGTCGCTACGCTCCTACCCCCGAGGGTCACATCACCATCCCGCCGTCCACCGGCAACACCTGGCCGGTGATGTACGACGCGGCATCGGAAGCCATGAAGACGAATGCGCCGGCGACCTCGTCAGGGTCGGCCCAGCGCCTCATCGGGATGCGGTTCATCATGTTCGCCGCAAACTTCTCGTTGGTACGGATGGTCTCGGTCATCGGCGTGGCCGCCAGCGGGGCCAATGCGTTGACCGTGATGCTCTTCGACGCAAGCTCGCGTGCAAGCGATTTCGTGAACCCGATGATGCCGGCCTTGGCAGCCGAATAGTTGACCTGCCCGAGGGTCCCGGTCAGCCCGGCGGCCGACGTGACGTTGACGATGCGCCCGGTACCGTCCGTCGGGAGGTACGACAGTGCGGCCTGCGTGACGTTGAACGCGCCCATCACATGGATGTCGAACAGCAGCCGGAACGCATCCTGCGTCGTCTTCTCGAACATCGCGGGCTTGGTGACGCCGGCGTTGTTGATCAGGATGTGCAGCGCCCCGTCACCCAGTAGCGCCGCTTGCGCGACGGCAGCGTCTGCCGAATCGCGGTCCGAGACGTCGAGTGCGGCGGATTCAGCCCGGCCACCCTCCTGCGAAATACGTTCGGCCACAGCGGCAGCCGCGTCCTTGTCGAGATCGGTGACGAGCACGGCCGCCCCCGCGGCCGCCAGGGCGCCCGCCACCGCCGAGCCGATGCCCCCGGCGGCACCCGTGACCAGCGCCGAGCGCCCGGTCAGGTCGAAGTACGTCCTCATCAGTAGCTCCTCGGCAGTCCGAGCACATGTTCGCCGAGGAAGTTCAGGATCATCTCCTGGCTCACGGGTGCGATCTTCATCAGACGGGATTCCCGGAAGTACCGCGACACGTGGTACTCCTCGGAATATCCCATGCCGCCGTGCAATTGCAGGGCGCGGTCGGCCGCGGCGAATCCCGCGTCGGCACACAGGTATTTCGCGGTATTCGCCTCGCGCCCACAAGGTTTCCCGTTGTCGTAGAGCCACGTCGCCTTGCGCAGGATCAGCTCGGCCGCATCGAGGCGGGCCAGCGAGTCGGCCAGCGGGAACTGCAGGCCTTGGTTCATGCCGATCGGGCGGTTGAACACGTGGCGCTCGTTGCCGTACTTGACGGCCTTCTCCAGCGCGACCCGGCCGATGCCCAAAGCTTCGGCAGCGATGAGCATTCGCTCCGGGTTGAGCCCGTCGAGGATGTACTTGAACCCTTGGCCTTCCTCACCGACCCGGTGGGCCACCGGCACCATGAGGTCGTCGATGAAAACCTCATTGGAGCTGACGGCGTTGCGGCCCATCTTGCGGATCGGCCGGATGTCCACGTGGTCGCGGTCGAGGTCGGTCAAGAACAGCGTCATGCCGTCGGTCTTCTTGGTGACCTGGTCGTACGGCGTGGTACGGGTCAGCAACAGGATCTTCTCCGACTCGATTGCCTTGGAAATCCAGACTTTTCGGCCGTTGATGCGGTACTTGTCACCTTCGCGCTTGGCGAACGTCGTGATGCGCGAGGTGTCCAGTCCGGCGCCGGGCTCGGTGACACCGAAGCACACGTGCAGGTCGCCGTTGACGATGCGCGGCAGCGTCTCCTTCTTCATCTCCTCCGAGCCGTGTTTGACGACCGGTTGCATACCGAAGATCGACAGGTGAATGGCACTGGCGCCGTTCATCGCAGCCCCGGACCGGGCCACTTCCTCGAGCAGCAGGGTCGCCTCGGTGATGCCGAGACCGTGCCCGCCGTACTCCTCCGGGATCGTCATGCCGAGCCAGCCGCCCTTGGCGATGGCGTCGTAGAACTCCTGGGGGAATTCGTGTGCCTGGTCCTTCTCCATCCAGTAGTGGTCGTCGAACTTGGCCGCCAACTCCGCTACCGATGACCGGATGAGTTCCTGATCTTCGGACAGCGCGAAGTTCATGCCCGATGAGGTCAACTGTTGGCCTCCGCCGCAGCGTGCAGCGCCTCACCCCGAGCGCCCTGGTCATGATGGCTGAGCGCCTGAATCGACACGTCGTGACCCTCGGCCGCCTTACGCAGCGCGCCCACGGTGGCCTGCTCACGCGAGATGTGCTGGAACGGATCGAAGTTGTACCAACGCATCGCGTTCTCGTGCGTGATCTTGTTGATCTCGTCGTCCGGGACACTGTTGGCGGACAACACATCCCACAGTTCCTCAGGCGCACCCGGCCACATCGAGTCGCTGTGCGGGTAGTCGGCTTCCCAACAGATGTTGTCGATGCCGATGTTGTTGCGCAGCGTGACACCCACGGAGTCGCTGATGAAGCACGTCAGGAAGTGCTCACGGAACACCTCACTGGGAATCTTGCCCTTGAAGTCCTGCTTGGTCCAGGTCGAGTGCATCTCGTAAGTGCGGTCCGCGCGCTCGAGGAAGTACGGAATCCACCCGGTGCCACCCTCGGACAGCGCGATCTTGAGGTCCGGATATTCCTTGATGGGCCGCGACCACAGCAGATCGGCGGCAGCCTGCACGATGTTCATGGGCTGCAGGGTGATCATGACGTCCAACGGGGCGTCGGGCGCGGTCATGACCAGCTTTCCCGACGACCCGATGTGGATGTTCATCACCATTCCGGTGTCGCACAGCGCTTCCCACAGCGGTTTCCAGTACGGATCGTGGAAGCTGGGGTATCCCATGGCCGCCGGGTTCTCCGTGAAGGTCAGCGCATGCACGCCCTTCTTGGCGACGCGCCGCACCTCCTGCGCGCATTTCTCGGCATTCCAGATCACCGGGATGGCCATCGGAATGAAACGGGCGGGGTAGGCACCACACCACTCGTCGATGTGCCAGTCGTTGTAGGCCTGCACCAGCGCGAGCGAGAAGTCCTCGTCCTCGGTGGCGAACAACCGGCCCGCGAAGCCGGGGAACGACGGGAAACAGATGGAGCCCAGGATGCCGCCGGCGTTCATGTCCTTGACCCGCTCGTCGACGTTGTAGCAGCCAGGCCGGATCTCATCGAGACCCTGCGGTTCCAGCCCGTACTCCTCCTTGGGGCGGCCGGCTACCGCGTTCAGCGCGACGTTCGGAATGACGACGTCGCGGAACTTCCACATGTCGCTGCCGTCGGCGTTGTGCACCAGGCGGGGCGCGTCGTCGAGGTACTTCGCGGGGAGGTGGTTCTGGAACATGTCCGGCGGTTCGACCAGATGGTCGTCCACGCTGATCAGGATCATGTCGTCCTTGTTCATTACAGCCCTTCCTCCCGCTCAGTTCTCTATGAATGGAAACTAGCTTCTCTTGTAAAGAGAATCAATGTCTAGGGCGCGATACGCTGCGCAACCAGGCAACACGCCACGCCAAACAAGACCCGGCGTTGACCGCGGCGACGAAACGTGCAAATGTATTAGTCAGAAATGAGAATCCCATTCTCATCGACGAGAGGAACAGGCCTGATGCGGCTTCCCCCGCTTCCCGCGGATCGCTGGGACGACGAGGTCGACACGGCTCTGGCAGGCCTCGTATCGGACGAGCAGCGCGATCCAGAAAAAGTGAGCAATCTGATCGGCACGCTTGCCCGCCACCCGAAGCTGGCCAGGCCTTACCTTCGGTACAGCTTCTATCTCCTGTACTCGTCGACACTGCCGGACCGGGTCCGCGAGCTCGCCATTCTGCGCGTCGCGCACCGGACGGGCAGCGAGTACGAATGGTTCCAGCACGTCAAGATCGGGCGTGAGGTGGGACTGTCCGACGATGAGATCGATGCCGTCACCCGTGGAGAAGCCGGCGACGACTTCGAGCGAGCGGTGCTGATCGCGGCCGACGAACTGCTCGACAAGTTCAACCTTTCCGATGCCACTTGGTCAGCGCTGAGCGAGCGGCTCGAAGAGCGTCAGCTGATGGACCTGATGTTCACCATCGGTACATATGCAGCGCTGGCAATGGCTTTCAACACATTTGGCTTAGAGCTGGACAAGGAGACGTAAACATATGGCCCACTTCCCCAAACCCGCTGCAGGCAGCTGGACCGAGAACTGGCCCGAACTGGGCACAGCACCGGTCGACTACACCGACTCCATTGACCCGGAGCAGTGGAAGCTGGAGCAGCAGGCGATCTTCCGTAAGACCTGGCTGCACGTGGGCCGCGTCGAGCGGCTGCCCAAGGTAGGTAGCTACTTCACCCGCGAGATGCCGTCGGTCGGTGCCGGGACGTCCATCATCATCGTCAAGGACAAAGACGAGACGGTGCGGGCGTTCTACAACCTGTGCCGGCACCGCGGCAACAAGCTGGTGTGGAACGACTATCCGGGCGAGGAGGTATCCGGCTCCTGCCGGCAGTTCACCTGCAAGTACCACGCCTGGCGTTACGCGCTCAACGGCGACCTGACGTTCATCCAGCAGGAGCAGGAGTTCTTCGACATCGACAAGGCCGACTACCCGCTCAAGCCGGTGCGCTGCGAGGTGTGGGAAGGGTTCGTCTTCGTCAACTTCGACGACGAGGCCGCGCCGCTGGCCGAGTACCTCGGCGATTTCGCAAAAGGTCTGGAGGGCTACCCCTTCCACGAGATGACCGAGGTCTACAGCTATCGCTCGGACATCAAGGCGAACTGGAAGCTGTTCATCGACGCCTTCGTCGAGTTCTATCACGCACCGATCCTGCACATGAAGCAGGCGACCAAGGAGGAAGCCGACAAGCTCGCCAAGGTTGGCTTCGAGGCGCTGCACTACGACATCAAGGGCGATCATTCGATGATCTCGTCCTGGGGCGGCATGAGCCCGCCCAAGGACCTCAGCATGGTCAAGCCGATCGAACGGATTCTGCACAGCGGCCTGTTTGGTCCGTGGGACCGGCCCGACATCAAGGGCATCCTGCCCGACGAGCTTCCGCCGGCCGTCAACCCGGCGCGGCAGAAGACCTGGGGCCAGGACTCTTTCGAGTTCTTCCCCAACTTCACGCTGTTGCTGTGGGTTCCCGGTTGGTACCTCACCTACAACTACTGGCCCACAGGCGTGGACAGCCACATCTTCGAGGCGAACCTCTACTTCGTCCCTCCGAAGAACACCCGGCAACGACTCTCGCAGGAACTGGCGGCGGTGACCTTCAAGGAGTACGCCCTGCAGGACGCCAACACTTTGGAGGCCACCCAGACTCAGATCGGCACCCGAGCGGTCACCGAATTCCCGTTGTGCGATCAGGAGATTCTGCTGCGCCACCTGCACCACACCGCGCACAAGTATGTCGACGGCTACAAGTCTGAGCAGTCCGTGACGACGAATGGGAGAGTTGCACATGTCTGAGACAGCTTTGCTGCCAGCAGAATTCGCCGACCTCGAGCGGTTCTCCGACTGGATTCTGGCGACGGAGCCCGAGCGCTACGCCAAGCGGCTGGCATCCAGCATGGCCGAGATGCAGGACCTCTACGACGTCGGCCTGGCCCGGCTGGAAGAGGTCATGGTCTACCTGGACGCCCGATTCCCCTTGCACGACATGCCAGATGACGCCAAGCGGTTGATGCACCTGATGCAGTCGGTCGTCATGGTGTCCTTCCCGGTCGAGGTGTGGAAGCAGCCGCGCGTCCTCGACAGCGGTGCTGCGTGGGTCGAGCTCATCAAGGAGCCGGTGGTCTAGACCGTGCTCACTCTCAAAGCCGCTGGGCTGCTTGACGTCGACGCCGGGGAGATCGTTCGCCCGGGCATCGTGCGCGTCGACGGTGACCGGATCGTGGGAGTGGGAGGTCCGGTCGCAGGTGAGGTGATCGACCTCGGCGACGCGATCCTGCTGCCGGGCCTGATGGACATGGAGGTCAACCTCCTGATGGGCGGCCGAGGCGAAAACCCCGGCTTGTCCCAGGTTCAGGACGATCCGCCGACCCGGGTGCTGCGCGCGGTCGGCAATGCGCGCCGGACCCTCCGCGCGGGGTTCACCACGGTGCGAAACCTCGGCCTGTTCGTCAAGACCGGTGGATATCTGCTCGACGTCGCGCTGGGCAAGGCGATCGACGCCGGCTGGATCGACGGACCACGCATCGTGCCGGCCGGCCACGCCATCACCCCGACCGGCGGCCACCTGGACCCCACGATGTTCGCCGCGTTCGCCCCCAACACGCTCGAACTCACCATCGAAGAAGGCATCGCCAACGGCGTCGACGAGATCCGCAAGGCGGTCCGCTACCAGATCAAGCACGGCGCCCAGCTGATCAAGGTCTGCTGTTCGGGCGGCGTCATGTCGATGACCGGACCGCCTGGCGCACAGCACTATTCGGACGAGGAACTGTGCGCGATCGTCGACGAGGCACATCGGCGTGGCCTGCGCGTCGCCGCACATACACACGGCGCCGAAGCGGTCATGCATGCCGTCGACGCCGGCATCGACTGCATCGAACACGGCTTCCTGATCGATGACGAGGCCATCGCCTCGATGGTCCAGCACGGCACCTTCCTGGTGAGCACCCGGCGGCTGGCCGACGCCATGGACGTCTCGCACGCCCCACCCGAACTGCAGGCCAAGGCAGCCGAGATGTTTCCCATCGCACGCAAGTCGATCCTGGCCGCATACGAAGCCGGGGTGAAGGTCGCAGTCGGCACCGACGCACCGGCCATCCCGCACGGCAAGAACGCCGACGAACTCGTCACTCTCGTCGAGTTGGGCCTGCCGCCGCTGGCGGTGCTCCGGGGCGCCACCACCATCGCGGCCGACCTGCTCAATGTCACCGACCGCGGCCGAATCGCCGAAGGCCTGCTCGCCGACATCATCGCCGTGCCGTCAGATCCGTTGTCCGACATCAGCGTTACGCAACACGTCAGCTTCGTGATGAAAGGGGGAAAGGTCTATGTCGACAACTGACGAGATCGTCGCGATCCAGCAGCTCCTCGCCAAGTACGCGGTCACCATCACCCAGGGCGACATCGACGGTCTGGTGTCGGTGTTCACTCCCGACGGCACCTACAGCGCGTTCGGCGATACGTACCCACTGGACCGGTTTCCCGAATTGGTCGACGCGGCGCCCAAAGGCCTGTTCATGACCGGGACCGCACTGGTCGACCTCGACGGCGACACCGCGACCGGAACCCAGCCCCTGTGCTTCGTCGAGCACTCCAGCCACGACATGAGGATCGGCTACTACCGCGATACCTACGTCCGCACCGACGACGGCTGGCGATTGCGCACCAGGGCAATGACTTTCATCCGGCGCAGTGGCGAACACGACTCCGGCAAGCCGCACGCGGTAGGCCGCCCCCGCCCGTGACCGAGACAGCCGAGTTTCGCGCCAACCTGTCCGCCTGGCTCGACGAGCACGATCTCACCCCGGGGCCCGACCACTCGCTCGAAGGGCACATCCGCCAGTTCGCGCGAGTGCAGAAGGCGCTGTACGACGCCGGGTGGAGCCGCTACGGCTGGCCCGAACACGCCGGCGGGCTCGGCGGCCCCGCCATGCTGCGCGCCGTCGTCGGCGAAGAGGTGGTCGGCCGGCGGCTCGCCGAGCCCGGCCCGTACTCGATGCTCGAGGTGCTGGCACCGACGATGATCGACTACGCATCGCCCGAGTTGGCCGCCAAGATGGTGCCGAAGCTGCTCAGCGGCGAAGAACAATGGTGCCAAGGGTTTTCCGAACCCGGCTCGGGCAGTGACCTGGCCTCCCTAACCACCCGCGCCGTGCAGCGCGGTGACAAGTGGATCATCAACGGCCAGAAGGTGTGGACCAGCTTCGCGCAGTTCTCGCACCGGTGCATCCTGCTGACCCGCACCGGCGACGCGGACACCCCGAACCACCAAGGCATCACCGCGTTCTTCGTCGACATGGACTCCCCCGGGATCACCGTGCGGCCGCTGCGCACCATGCACGACGTCGACGAGTTCTGCGAGGTCTACTTCGACGACGTCGAGGTAGACCCGAGCCGGATGCTCGGAAAGCCCGGCGACGGTTGGCAACTCGCGATGGACCTGCTCCCCTACGAGCGCTCGACCTGCTTCTGGCAGCGCATCGCCTACCTGTACTCGCGGTTCGACGCCCTGATCCACGACGTCAAGAACCAGGGGCAGCCCGTGGATTCCGATCTGGGCGAGGTATTTCTGGCTCTACATACATTGCGCTGCCGCTCCCGGGCCACCCAGCACCGGTTGGCCGAGGGGCACAAGCTGGGCCCAGACACCTCGATCGACAAAGTGCTACTGGCCGGTGCCGAACAACGGCTCTACGATGCCGCGCGCGATCTGCTGCCCGGTGTCGTCGAACTCGACGAAACCCCTTGGCGCACCGAATACCTGTACTCGCGAGCCGCCACCATCTACGGCGGAACCGCCGAGGTGCAGCGCAACATCATCGCCCGCCGGCTGCTCGATCTCGGGAAGGAGTGACATGCCCGCACACCTCGACGCCGAGTCACTCGCGCTGCTGGAAGACACTCTGCGCAAGACGATGCTGACGTTGTCCGGCCCCGAGCTGGACACCGCACTCACCGAGCTCGGCTGGGCCGAGATGCTCTCCGACATGGCCGACGTGGCGGTGCCACTGGTGTTTCGACTGCTCGGCGAAACCGGTTCACACGCTTCGGTTCTCATGGATGTGGTGCTGCATGCCACCGGCAACACCATCGGTGACACCGTCGAACTGCCGCTGCCGTACACAGGCAACACGTGGGTGGTGTGGGACCGCGGCGCTGCCGGGGTGGACTCGACACTCGGCGGTTTGCCGCTGCGACGCGAGGACGAGGGGTATCCCATTCGCGTGGCCGAGGCCCGTATTGCCGTGGGCTGGTGGCTGGTCGGCTCGGCCCGGGCGATGCTGTCGCTGGCTCGTCAACACGCGCTGGACCGGGTGCAGTTCGGTCGGCCCATCGCCGGTTTCCAGGCGATCCGGCACCGGCTGGCAGAAACACTCGTCGCCATCGAGGGCGCCGAAGCGACCCTGACCGTGCCAATGGTGGACAGCCCTGATCTGATCGCGCTGCTCGCCAAAGCCGCGGCAGGCAAGGCAGCGCTGACCGCGGCGAAGAACTGCCAGCAGGTGCTCGCCGGCATCGGGTTCACCGCAGAGCACGATCTGCACCACCATGTGAAGCGGGTACTGGTACTCGACGGATTGCTGGGCAGCTCAAGGGAACTCACCAAGAAGGCCGGCGGCGGCCTGCGGGCCCGGGGTTCAGCGCCGCGGCTCGCTCACCTGTAGCGGTCACCTCCAGCTGATCCTGCATCCAGGGCCATCCGCCTCGACCTTTTGCGCCGCAGCCGCAGGGTCAACGGCGGCATCACCTCGGCAGGCCGAGCACCCGCTGGGCGATGATGTTGCGCTGGATTTCCGACGTACCACCTGCGATGGTGCCTGCGAAGCTGCGGACGTAACGATCGAACCAACTCCCGGCATGCGGGTCGAGGTTCAGCGGCACATGCGGTGACGTCATGGCCGGGTGGATGAGGGCATCGGAGCCCGCGACATCCATCGCGAGTTCGGATGCGGACTGCACCGCTTCTGAGCCAAGGAATTTCAGCACCGACATCCGCGCCACGTCTTCCTGGCCGCGTGCAGCTCGGGCCAGCGCCGCCGACCCGAGCAGGCGCAACGACTGGTTGTCCATGACCAACGTGGCGAACCGATCGCGGTCCCGCGCTGTCGTCGGCGTGATGTCCTCGACGAAGTCCTGCAGTCGGTCGGCGAACCCCATCCACAGCATCGTGCGCTCGTGGCCCAGCGACCCGTTGGCGACCCGCCAGCCCTCGTTCAGCGGCCCGACGAGATTCTCGACGGGAACCCGGGCGTCGGTGAAGAACACTTCGTTGAAGTCGAGATCGTCGGCGTCACAAGCGGAGGCGAACGGCCGCCGCACAACGCCCGCGGTGTCCGTCGGTACCAACAGCACGCTGATGCCCTGGTGTTTGGGCGCGTCGGGATCGGTACGGACGAACGTCAGGATGACGTCCGCATCGTGCGCTCCGGAGGTCCACACCTTCTGCCCGTTCAGCACGAAATGGTCCCCGTCACGGACCGCACGCGTCGACAGTGATGCGAGATCCGATCCCGCACCGGGCTCGCTCATGCCCAGCGCTGCCGTCTTCTCGGCACGCAGAATCGGTACGGCCCAACGTTGTTTCTGTTCGGGCGTACCGAAGGTCAGCAGCGATGCCGCGATGATGCCGACACCCTGCGGGTTGAAGCTGTGGTGAATCCGGCGCTTGGACATCTCCTCCTGATGCACGTACTGCTGCAGCAGGGTGGCGTTGCGTCCGCCGAACTCGGGCGCATTTCCAGGCAGCAGCCAGCCGTTGTCGAACAGCAGACACTGCCAGCGGCGCGCCCAGTCCGGGATGTGTGCGGTCGATCGGGGCCGCTCGACCGACGCTGCCTCCGACGGCAGATGCGTTTCGAGAAAGTCGATGAACTCTGCCCGGAACGCCTCGACGTCCTCGTCGAACGTCAGCTGCATATCAGCAAACCCTTCCCGAGATCAGTACTTGAGAATACCATTCTCCTCATGAGACAGTTACGATCTCCGACACCGGACATGAGAAGGCCCGTGCCGAACGGTTACCAGGCCCTTCTCAGGTACAGTTCATGCATGTTCTCCGCTGATGACATGGGTGTACTGTGACCAGCCCTACGGAAGATCCGGCCTGGAAGCAGCGCGCTGTCGAACGCTCCATCAAGACGGCGAAACTCCGGGCAGCCCAACGAGTCCAGCGATTCCTGGACGCGGCCCAGTCGATCATCATCGAAAAGGGCAGCACGGACTTCACCGTCCAAGAGGTCGTCGACCGCTCCCGCCAGTCGCTGCGAAGCTTCTACCTGCAGTTCGACGGCAAGCATGAACTCCTCTTGGCGCTATTCGAAGATGCGATGAGCCGCGCGGCCGACCAAATCCGGGCCGCCGCCGACAGCGAGACCGACCCCCTGCAGCGCCTGAAGATCGCCATCGAGCTGCTCTACGAACTGTGCCGCCCCGACCCAGCGGCCAAGCGCCCCCTGTTCACCGACTTCGCCCCCCGCCTCCTGGTGACTCACCCGGCGGAGGTGAAGATTGCCCACGCTCCGCTGGTGGCACTACTCGCCGAGTTGATGGAAAGTGCCAGTGCCGCAGGCGAACTGCGCTCGACGGTCAACCCCCGACGGATGGCAGCGATGGCCATGCAGACAGTGATGTTCATTGCCCAATCCAGCGGCGGCGAAGACGAGGCAACCGTCCACCCCATCACCAGCGACGAAGTCTGGGACTTCGTCGCGAATGGCTTTGCCGCACAAAAGTGAGAATTGGGTTCTCACATTCAAGAATTTGACTTACACTGCGTAGGTGCCCGACCTGTGGACCGATCTTCTCGATTGCCTGAATCTCGCTCCGCAGTCGTCTGACGACGCCGGCCGCTTCACGGGACGTAACCAGACCCTGGAGTATCACCGGGTTTTCGGCGGACAACTACTCGGACAGTTCGTCCGCGCCGCCTGCCTGTCCACGCCCGACAAGGCGATCAAATCCATCCACGCGGTGTTTCCGCGTGAGGGCCGCGCCGACGAGCCGATCACCTACGAGGTGATGCGCCACCACGAGGGCCGCTCTTTCGCGACGCTGTCGATCGTCGCCTCCCAGAGCAAGGGCGCGGTCGCGACCGCGTCGATCTCGATGCACGCCGTCGACGACGGCCACGATCAGCAGTTCGTCGACTCCGTCCCAACCGTTCTCGGTCCCGAGCACGAAGCGAAGATCGATCTGATCCCCTGGGAGACCCGCTCCCTCGACAGCCTCGACACAACCGCAGTCGGCCCGGCCGAATACGCGCTCTGGATGCGGACTCCCGCCGTCGACGCGGAGCTCGCGCCCGCGCTCGCCGCATACGCCACCGACCTGACGTTGATCGGCACCGCGATCCGTCCGCTCGACGGTTTGAGCCAGCGCGGCAACGGCACCGCCTTCACCTCCGCGGTGACCTCCCACACGCTGTGGTTCCATCGCCCGTTCCGCACCGATGACTGGCTGCTGCTGCGCCAGCACAGCCCGCTGGCGGCACACAGTCGGTGCTTCGGCCGCGGCGACATCCTGACCGCCGAGGGCGCACTGGTCGCCTCCTATGCGCAGGAAGCCCTCCTCCGGCTGTAGCGCCGGTCCCAACAAACGGTAAATATCCACTGCTAGTGAGGAATTGAGGCATCACATGGCCGGAAGAGTCGAAGGTAAGGTCGCGTTCATCACCGGGGCGGCCCGTGGCCAGGGCCGGGCCCACGCGGTACTGCAAGCCACCGAAGGCGCTGACATCATCGCGGTCGACATCTGCGGGCCGATCAGACCTGGTGAAGAGTCCGCCATCCCGGCGTCCACCCCAGAGGATCTCGCCGAGACCGCCAGTCTGGTCAAGGGTCTCGGCCGCCGGATTTTCACCGCTCAGGTCGACGTGCGCGACTTCGACGCACTGAAATCCGCGGTGGATGCGGGCGTCGAGGAACTGGGCCGTCTCGACACCATCATCGCCAACGCCGGCATCGGCAACGGCGGCAACCTGCTGCACGAAACCAGCATGCTGGACTGGAACGAGATGATCGACACCAACCTCTCGGGCGTCTGGAAGACCGTGAAAGCGGCTGTCCCACATGTCATCGCCGGCGGTCGCGGCGGCTCCATCGTGCTGACCAGTTCGGTCGGCGGACTGAAGGCGTACCCGATGTGCGGTAACTACGTCGCAGCCAAACACGGGGTCGTCGGTCTGATGCGGGGATTCGCAGTCGAACTGGGATTCCACAATATCCGCGTCAACTCGGTGCACCCCACCCACGTCGCGACCGACATGCTGCACAACGAGGGCACGTTCAAGATGTTCCGGCCCGATCTGGAGAACCCGACCGCCGACGACATGGCTCCCATCTGCCAGATGTTCCACACCCTGCCGATTCCGTGGGTCTACGCCGAGGACATCGCCAACGCGGCACTCTTCCTGACATCCGACGATGCGCGCTACGTCACCGGTGTCACCCTGCCGATCGACGCCGGTAGCTGCCTGAAGTAGCAGGCCGCCAGCAGGGTCCGGACAATGACGTCCGATGTCGTACTGGTCACCGGCGCCTTCGGCCTGGTGGGCCGCCAGACCGTTGAGCGGGCGGCGGCATCGGGCCGTCCCGTGGTGGCGACCAGCCGCGATTCGAAGGCGAATCGCAAAGCGGCGCAGCGTTTTCCGGAGAATGTGACGGTCCAGTGGGCCGACCTGACCGACACCGACGGCACCCGGAAGCTGATCGCGGCCGTGTCACCTGCCGCGATCATCCATCTGGCAGCGGTCATCCCACCCGACATCTACCGGAACCCCCGGCTTGCCCGACGAGTCAACGTCGAGGCCACCGAGACCATCGTCCGCGCCGCGGAGGCGTTGCCGCGACGGCCACGGTTCGTACACGCGTCGAGCATGGGTGTGTACGGCCCACGAAATCCGCACCGCTGTCGTGAGTTGCTGTACGCCGACACTCCCCTGCGCCCATTCGACGCCTACGGGCGGCAGAAGGCCGCAGCCGAACTGATCGTGCGGTCTTCGGAGCTGGATTGGACTGTGCTGCGACTCGGCGGGGTGTTGAGCCATGAGCCGGGGGCCATGGCCATGGGAGCCGACAACGCCTACTTTTCCAGCCTTTTGCCCGCCGACAGCCGGTTGCACACCGTAGATGCACGTGACGCGGCATGGGCGCTCGCCGCGGCCACCACGGCCGACGTCGTCGGTGAAATCCTGTTGATCGCCGGCGATGAGTCCCACAAGATCGCGAATTGGCAAGTGAGCGCAGCGATGATGCAGGCGGCCGGGTTGGGAGACACACCGCCACCCGCACGACCCGGGAACCCCGACAGCGACGACGACTGGTACCCGGCCGCAGACTGGATGGACACCACCAGAGCGCAGGAAGCGCTTGCATTCCAGCATATTTCGTGGGATCAGATGATTGCCGACTTCCGCCGGGAGGTCGGCTGGGCCCGCTATCCCCTGCGCTTGGTGGCACCGCTTGCCGCGGTCTTCATGAAGCGCAACGATGCGTTTCGCGGCCAGCCTGGCCGATACACCGACCCGTGGGGCGCCATCAGGGCCAGATGGGGCGAACCGCTGGTCGACAGTTAGCGACCCCGGGACCAGCGCCGCGCGGCATCGCGGAGGCGAGGCGAGATCCGCACCGAGAAAAAGGGATTGAACAGATCTTCGCGCAGCCGCGTCAGCGTGGATGTCTTGATCCGCCACTGGCCGTCGGTCTTCTCATAGGTTTCGTGGTAGTGCCCGTAGCCCTGCAGGTTCACCCCCGGCGCCAACCGGACCACATCGTTCAGCGCCCACACACCGGTGGCCGTCGACGGTGACGTCAGCTCGATCTCGGGTGCGTGTACCTGATGCACGGTCGGTTGCGATGGCTTGCCCAGCGTCCGCTGGAGGAAGGCCACGAATTCGTCGGCGCCACGGACCATCTTGCCGCCCACTTGGCTGGTGTCACTGACGAAGTCGTCGGTGAAGAGGTCCCGCCACGCCGCCCAGTCCTTGGTGTCCAGCAACCGGCAGTAGCGGGCTTTGAGCTGTTTGATGGCCTCGACGTCAGCCCAAACCTGTGGATCGGCCGGATTCACGTTCATCTCCCCAAGCTACTCAACGTCGTTTCCGTGCAACTGAATTCACCAAAGATAGATCGCCACGATCGCGCCGAACAGCACCACCAGCCACCCGTCGGTGGCCAGCTTCAGCCAGACCGGTGCAGTCCGTACCTCCATGAATTCGCCGATGATCAGGCGGGTCTTGATGAGCGCCAGTGTCAGTACCGCGATGGTTATCGCTGTACTCGCGGTGACGGGCTCGGCATGGTGGGCGGGCGCCAGGAACCAGGACACCACCGTGATCGCCGACAGTCCGGCCCAGACAGCGGTGGTCCGTGCGGCAGGGGTCATCCCGGTTTCACCTCATCACGTAGAGCAGGGCGAAGATCACGACCCACAGCAGGTCGACCATGTGCCAGTACGTCGCTCCGGTCTCGACCAGTGCGAGCGGTGTGCGCTTGCGCAGTTCGGCGTAGACGACGCCGAGGAACACCAGGCCGATCGCGACGTGGAACAGGTGCACGCCGGTCAGCATGTAGTAGTACATGAAGAAGTTGTTGCTCGGAAAGGTGTGTCCCTGAGCGATTTTCGATGACCACTCGATGGCCTTGACGAGCATGAAGACCACCCCGCACAGCCCGGCGCCGATGGTCAGTTTCCGGGCCCGCCCGAACTCGCCGCTGCGGGCCAACTGCACGGCGCGCGCCACGAACCACGAACTGGCCAGCAGCACCAATGTGTTGACCACGCCGATGTTCAGGCTCAGATGCCGCTGCGACTCGATGAACAGGTCCCGCTCCTGGCGGCGGGAGATCATGAAGATGACGAAGTAGCTGCCGAAGATCACGAAGTCGCCCAAGACGAAGACCCAGAGGTCCTTGCTGGCCGGCAGGTGCGCCGTGGAGGTATTCGCCATCGCTTCAGTCCTGGATCTGTTCGCTCGGCTGCTGGTTCCGGATCGCTATATAGACCAGCCGGATCATGCAGAATTCCCACACCACGAAGATCACCGTGCCGAGATAGAAGCTGATGGACCCGTTCCAGGCCAGCGGCCCGGACCGAAAGACGAACACCGGGGCGGCGAGCAGTTCGGTGACGATCATCCAGATCGACATGTAGGCAAGCCATTTCGGCAGGACGTCATTGCGGTCGAGGAAGATCGCCAGTGCCAACACCAAGTTCTGCGTGCAGAAGCACCCCAGCGAGCCGACGAACGACAGCAGGCACCAGTCGTACAGCATCACCATGATCTGCGGGTCGCGGTCCGGACGTAGCGCGGCCGCCACGAATGCGAAGGCGGGAATCAGGCAGCCCGGCAGGCCGCCGACGACCAGGGCGCCGATGTACGCATACGCGAAGACGGGGCTGACGGACATCCGCTTGATCTGCAGCGCGATGAGCCCGTTGGCGACGCTGGCGAAGCCGATGAAGAACATCAGCAGCGCGAAGCCGATCCGGATGGTCAGCGAGTGGTCGACGAAGAACTGCACGATCTGGGCCGGCGTGATGTCGGGGCGCGGCGGCGGCATCACCCGCGTCAGCACCACGAAGATGAGCCCGAAGATGTTGTAGAAGACCGGGATGGTCCACCACGCGATCCACTGATCGATCTTGGGCTTCTGCGTCCAGGCCGGAGTCGCGGCGGGGGCCAGTGTCATGGCTCCCTCGCCTGGGCACTGATCGCCGACCGCACCACCACGAACATGACGACGAGGTACAGGGCGAAGGCGCCGAGTCGCAGCCAGAACGACACGACGCCGTTCCAGGCCAGCGGCCCATCCTGGAAGATCACCGCACCCACCGCAGGGGTCATCGCCGCCGCGGTGAGCACGTTGAATCCGGCGACCCAGCGCGGGAAAATCGGTCTCGGCCGGCGGTCGAGGTAGACCGCCAGAGCCAGAGCGAGATTCATCACGACAACCGCCCCCACCGGCGCGGTGAACACGAGCCAGGCCATGTCGTTGAGCAGCAGGATCAGCTGAGGGTCCCGCCCCGGCCGGTAGGCCGCGATCAGCCAGAAGATGTCGGCGATGGCGAACAGCGTCGCGCCCGTCGCGGCGGCGCCGACATAGCTGTAGGCCAATACGTGGCTGGGCAACGACATTCGCTTCATCTGCACGGCGATCGTCATGAAGAACGGGACCAGCATGATCGCGCACAGGTTGAATGTGACCATCGAGAACCGGATCGACGCCGTGTGCTGCGCGTAGAAATCGGCGACCTGCGCAGCGGTCATGCTGGGTGCCATGGGCGGCCAGAAACCTGGGAAGGCCACGAATGCCACGGCCATGATGGCACCGAAAATCGGCACCAGCCAAAGGCTTATCCATTGGGGTCGCAAGTCCACAGGAGGACTCCCTCCGTCCGCCGAACCGGTTGCCGATCGGCTACCTCCGAACGGTAGCCGATCGGCAACCTGGCGGTCAATGCTCGGCTACCCTTTGGCGTGTGGGGAAATTCAGCGACATCACGCGCAGCGCCGCACAGACCCGGGTGCTCGACGCCGCGCTGACCCTGATCGCCGAGCACGGTGTCAGTGGCACCTCGCTGCAGATGATCGCCGACACCATGGGCGTGACAAAGGCCGCCGTCTACAAACAGTTCAAGACAAAAGAAGAGATCGTCGTCGCCATCACCGAGCGCGAACTCGGCAAGCTGGAGGACGCGCTGGACGCCGCCGAGGCCACCGGCCACGCAGCACAGGCCCGACAAGTATTGCTGGACAGGGTGATCGATCTGGCCATCGACCGCCGCGGCGCGGTGAACGTGCTGCAGTTCGATCCCGTCATCATCCGGCTCCAAGCTGAGCACGAGCCGTTTCAGCGGTTTGTCGAGCGGTTGTACGGCGCACTGCTGGGCACTGACGACGGTGTCGCCGCCAGGCTGCACGCGGCGATGCTGTCCAGTGCGATCAGCGTGGCCGTGATGCACCCATTGGTCGCCGACATCGACGACGAAACCCTGCGCGCGCAGCTCCTGGAGATGACTCGACGAATGCTCGGCCTCTAGGGTTCGCCGGCGAACAGCCTTTCCGCGGCCGAATAGGGGTCGTCGTTGCCGCTGGCGACCGCTTCGGCGAGCCGACCGAGGTCGGGGTGGTCCCGCAGACGGGTGAGCGCCAGAGACAGGATCTGTGCGCGGGCGCGGGCAGTTCGGCGTTCCGGGCTGTCGGCCCGGTGATGCGCGTCGATCGCATCGACCAGCTCGGGCAATCCTTCACCTTGTGCGGCAATGAGTTTGAGGATCGGCACCGCGCTTTCGGCACGTAGATCGCGGACCGTCTGATCGGCGCCGTCCCGGTCTGCCTTGTTCACGACGACGATGTCGGCGACTTCGAGCAGGCCGGCCTTCGCGGCTTGTACCGCGTCGCCGGCGCCGGGATTGAGAATCACGATCGTCGGATCCGCGATCGCGGCGACTTCGACCTCCGACTGCCCCACGCCGACGGTTTCGAGCACGATCAGGTCATAGGCCAGCGCGGCGAGCACCCGGATGGCGGCCGGCACCGCGGCCGCCAGGCCGCCGAGGTGGCCGCGCGTGGCGACCGATCGGATCAACACGTCGGGATCGTTGATGTGCGCGGCCATCCGGATCCGGTCGCCCAGCAGCGCACCGCCGCTGTACGGCGACGACGGGTCGACGGCCAGCACCGCCACCCGCATCCCGCGCTCGCGGTACGCCCCGACCAGCGCGCCGACGGTCGTCGACTTCCCCGCGCCGGGCGGCCCGGTGATGCCCAGCACCCGCGGCGGCGCCAAGCCGCCGAGGGGGCCCAGGGCGTCGAGAACCTCAGTCCGACGCGGACTCTCGACCAGGCTCAGCAGCCGGCCGGCCGCGCGGAGGGAACCACCGCGGGCCGCCGCAATGAGCTCATCGATCGTCATCGTCCGAACTCTATCCGACCCACCCTCTTGATTGAGAATGTTATTCTCCGATAGAGAGAGCATTCCTTGCATGAAGGGTAGGCGGTATGGAGATCAGTGGAAGCTCGGCCATCGTCGTCGGGGGCACCGGCGGACTCGGCGAGGCGACAGTGCGGCGCCTCGTCACCGCGGGCGCAAAGGTCGTCGTCGCCGATGTCGCCGACGACAAGGGCAAGGCGCTGCAGGACGAGCTCGGCGTCCGCTACGTCCACACCGACGCCACCTCCGAGGAATCGGTGCAGGCCGCCATTGCGGAGGCTGAATCGCTTGGCCCGCTGAGGATTTCGGTGGACACCCACGGTGGCCCCGCTGCCGGCGGACGACTGATCGGCAAGGATGGTTCACCGCTCGGGCTGGACGGCTTCGAGACGACCATCAAGTTCTACCTGACCGCGGTGTTCAACGTGATGCGCCTGGCCGCCGCGGCCATCGCCAAGACCGACCCGCTCGAGGAAGGTGCGCGCGGCGTCATCATCAACACCGCGTCGATCGCCGGCATGGAAGGCCAGATCGGCCAGCTGCCCTACTCCGCCGCCAAGGGCGGCGTGCTCGGCATGACGCTGGTCGCCGCGCGCGACCTGTCTCCGCTGGGCATCCGGGTCGTCAGCATCGCACCGGGCACCATCAACACCCCCGCCTACGGCCAGTCAGCCGACCAGCTCGAGAAGTACTGGGCCCCGCAGATCCCGTTCCCGAAGCGCATGGGCCGCTCGTCGGAGTACGCGCAGCTGGCCCAGAGCATCATCGAAAACGACTACCTCAACGGCGAAGTCATCCGTCTCGACGGCGCGCTGCGCTTCCCGCCACGGTGACCCGACGGCAGGTGGGGTTCACGCCCGCGGCGTGAACCCCACCTGCCGTGCCGGGCGGCCTATCCCTTGGCGATCAATCCGTCCACGATCTTGTTGAAGTCGGCGGTGCCGAACGACACGTATTCAGCGAGATTCGCGTAGTCGAGTGACGCCATCACCGAGCGCTCCAACTGGATGTTCATCAGACGCTTGGTGGCCTCGACGGCCTGCTTGGGCAACTCGGCGATCTGCTTGGCGCAGGCGATGGCCTCGGCCAGCGGGTCGGCGACGACGTGATTGGCCAAGCCGAGCTCGAGCGCGCGCGCCGCCTTGATCCGCACACCCGTCAGCGCAAACTCCTTGGCCTGCAACAGGCTTATCTGCGAGCCCCACACCAGCGGGCCGCCATCGGCGGCGACCAGCCCGATCTGCACGTGCGGGTCGGCGAAGAACGCGTTCTCCGCCAGGTAGACGATGTCCGACAGCGCGGCCAGGCTGCACCCGAGGCCGACGGCCGGCCCGTTCACCGCGGCGATCACCGGGATGCGGCAGCGAACCATACCGATGACGAGGTCGCGGCCGTGTTTGATGGTCTTCTGCCGCAGGGCTTCATCGTTACGTAGCTCGTTGAGGTAGTTGAAGTCGCCGCCCGCCGAGAAGGCCCGGCCGGCCCCGGTGATCACCGCGGCGCGCGCATCGGCATCCTCGTTGAGCGCTTCCCAGATCCTCGCCAACCCACAGTGCAGCGGGTCGTTGACCGCATTGAGCTCCTCCGGGCGGTTCAGCGTGATGATCCGCAACGGGCCATCGGCGCGGACCTCGATTTCCGTTGGCATGCCGTACAAGTCAGACTCCTAATCCGAGAATTCGTTGCGCAATGATGTTTTTCTGAATCTGTGAGGTGCCCCCCATGACGCTCTGTGCGCGGCTGTACATGTAGGCGCCGAACAGCTCTGGATCACTGGTACCCACCGTCGCCAAGGCTGCATGGCCGACGGCCTGCTCGGTCCACGTCATCAGCAGCTTGTCGAGGGAGCCCTGCGGCCCGTGGGTGATCCCGTCGAGCTGCTCAGAAAGCCGCCTGCGTACGTGCAGACGCAGCATCTCGGTCTGCACCCACGCCCAGGACAGCGCTTCCGGCGGCGGGCCGTCGACCCGGGAGGACAACTGCCGCACCAGTTTTCCGTACCGCGCCGAGAACCCCAGGGTCGAGGGCTCACGCTCGTGGCTGACCACCGTCATCGCCAGCTTCCAGCCCTCCCCCGGCGCGCCGACCATGTTCTCCACCGGCACGCGCGCGCCGTCGAACAGCACCTGGCCGAATTCCTTGGTGACACCGCTGATCATCTTCAACGGCCGCTGCTCGATGCCGGGCCGGTGCATCGACACGATGAAGGCGGAGATCCCCTTGTGCTTGGCGACTTCCTTGTCGGTGCGCGCCAGCACCAGACACCAGTCAGCCACATCCGAATAGCTCGTCCAGACCTTGTGGCCGTGGATGACGTACTCGTCGCCGTCACGGGTCGCCGTCGTGGTCAGCGACGCGAGGTCCGATCCGGCGCCGGGCTCGGAGAAGCCCTGGCACCAGCGCTCGGTGCCGTTGATCATCCCGGGCAGGAACCGTTGCTGCAGTTCCTTGCTGCCGTGATGACCCAGCCCCACCACGAGGTAGCCGAGACTCGGCCGCGCGGGCGCACCTGCCTTGGCGATCTCCTCGTCGACGATCACGTCGTACACCGGCGGCAGTTCCTGACCGCCGAATTCCTTCGGCCACGAGGTGCCGAAGAAACCCGCGCCGTAGAGCGCGCGATGCCAATCACCTTGAGCTGCCCAGTATTCGTCACCCGAGGTCGGGAACTTGCCCTTCTGCTCGGTCAGCCACGTGCGCAGCCGGTCCCGGAAAGCGGCTTCCTCCGGCGAATCACGAAAGTCCAATGGTCAGCTCCTCCAACTTGGCGGGCCACAATTCGGTGGCCGTCAGAACGCGGCGCAGGTACACGTGGGCAAGACATTCCCAGGTGTTGCCGATGCCGCCGTGCACCTGAATCGATGTCTCGCAGACAGTCAACGCCGCACGCGCACAGTAGATTTTGGCAATTCGCGCCGCCTCGATGGCCTCTGTGGCGGGCAATGCATCGACTGCCCAGGCGGCATGCCGCAGCACGCTGATCGATCCTTCGATGAGCGCGAGGCTTTCAGCCAGCAGATGTGCGACGGCCTGATATGAGCCGATAGCCGCGCCGTACTGTTCGCGCACCTTGGCGTAATCGACGGCCAACGCCTGCGCCCCGCGCGCCGCGCCGACGAGATCAGCACAGGTGACGGTCAGCGCCAGCGCACGCCAGCGACCGGCGTCCTCGACAGACAACTCACCCAGCTCCGGTGGCGACTCGACCACACCGGAAATGCCACCCAACAGGTCGACCGAATCCGGTTGTGCCCCGGCAACTGCGGGCTCGCGACCGAGCACCCGCCGGAGGTCGTCGGCGAGCACAGGACCGAGGAACGGCACGTCCACCAGTCCGCGGGCGAACTCCTCGGCGACGATGGCCACCTCGACACCCGAGGCCCCGTCGGATCGCAGGGTCCGGAAACCGGTGCTGTCGACGGCCTTCTCCAGTTGCGCACGACGATTCGCATCATCGAGATCGGCAACCGAGTGCAGGCCGAAGTCGGCGGCCAATTCTGCTGCCGATTCGGCGAGTTGCCGCTGTTCGGCGGTCAAACGGACGTCCACAGGCGCTCCTTGAGCACTCGGCGCAACACCTTCCCTGAAGGCAGCCGCGGGATTTCGGGTACGAACACAACGCGGCTCGGCCGCTTGTAGGAGGCCAGCCGCTCGCTGACCAAGTCCATCAGTTCGATATCGGAGACCGCGGCGTTCGTAGCCACCGCGGCCACCACGGTCTCGCCGTCTTGGGGGTCGGGCAGTCCGAACACCGCGCAGTCGGCCACTGCCGGGTGCGAGTGCAGGACCGCCTCGATCTCCGCGGGTGCCACCTGGAAGCCCCGGACCTTGATCATTTCCTTGCGCCGGTCGGTGATCCGTAGCCGCCCGGAGTCATCGAGATGTCCGATATCTCCGGTGTGGAACCAACCGTCGACGATGACCGTCGACGTTTCCTCGGCCGGCAGGTAGCCGGCCATCATCGCCTCCGACCGAACCTCGATCTCGCCCGACTCCCCGATGCGCACATCGACGCCGGGTACCGGCCTGCCGACAGTGTCCAGCCGTCCACCGCTGAGGTCATCGCACGTGATGACGACCAATTCGGTTGCCCCGTATGCGGTTACCCAGCCCACGCCGGTACGGCGCGTGATCTCCTCGGCCACCGTCGCGGTCACCGGCGTCGCGCACCACATGAGGTACCGCAGCGACGAGAGGTCGTAGGTCTCCAGCCGTGGGTGGGCGGCAAGGGCCAATGCGATTGGCGCCACGGTCATTTCGATGGTGATTCGATCGAATTCGATGTGGCGCAGCATCGCTTCGACGTCGAACCGCGGGTGCAGCCGAATCCACGCACCGGCGTCCAGGGCGGTCATGATGTTGAGCAGGCCCAGGATGTGCGACGGCGGGGTCATCACCTGCAGGCGGTCCGCCTGCGACAGACCGAGCGCGGCGCGCCACTGCCGCACTGCCGCGGCCAGCCCACGGTGGGTGTGGCGGACCGCTTTTGGCAGGCCGGTGGTACCGGAGCTGAAGGCCAGCACCGCATCGGAATCCGGAGCCGGCGCATCGATGGGTGAGTCCGCGGGCGTGATGGGCTCGTCGAGATGCAGCATCGGCATCAGCTCAGCCAGGACGGGACTGTCGCCGACCGCGTACGACGGTGCGGTGAGCGCCAGCGCGTGCTGCACCTCGGCACGTCGCCACGACGGGCTGAGCAGCACGGCGGCGGCGCCGAGGCGCCAGATCGCATGCAGCGCAATCACGAACTCCGGGCGGGTCGAGGACATCACGGCGACCCGGGCGCCGCTGCGGGCGCCCCGAGCCGCCAACGCCGCGGCCATCCCGCCGGCGAGGGCGTCGAGCTCCGCCCAGCTGTACTCCCGCTCCGCGAAGGCGAGCACCGCACCGTCAGCCACGTCGCGCCCGCCCCTTCCTGGAGAGTGAGAAGATTTCCGGTTGATACCGAGAATCATATTCTCCTATAGTTAGAACGACAATACGCGACGACGGGACGCCAATGGGACCAGCCACCACAACGGCTCAGACCGGCACGGAGACGGGCATGGGGACGATCACCATCCACCTCGACCGGCAGCGGGTGTCGGTCCCCCGCGTCGGCGACGAGACCCTGCTCGACAGCGCACGACGGGCCGGCCTGGCGCCGCCGTTCTCCTGCGAGGCCGGCAACTGCGGCACCTGCATCGCCAGACTGACCGAGGGCACGGCGACCATGCGCAACAACGAAGCCCTCGACGATGACGAAGTCGCCGAGGGCTACGTGCTGACCTGCCAAGCGATTCCGGATACCGCGTCGGTGACGGTGCGCTACGACGACTGAACGGCCGGCGGTGGCCGGTATTGCGGCTCGTACCCCGCGACCCTGATCGGACTGCCGATCAAGCGGAAATCGCCTGCGGTGACGGTCACTTCCGGCGTCGCCTCCAAGGCTTCGGGCAACGAGCGGACGGCCGCGGTGGGAATTCCGAGAGCACGTAGCCGCTTCTCCCATCCGGCGGCGGTATCGGTCGACAGCACCTCCTCGACCACCGCGAGCACCTCGTCCCGACTGGCGGCGCGTTCAGCCATGGTGGCGAACGGAATCTGACCGTCGCGGCCGATACCCGATTCCCCCACAAACGATTTCCAGAACCCGTCGTGCGTGATGAACAGCGCCAGATACCCGTCCGCGGTCTCGAAGAGTTGCGCGGGAACGTAGTACGAGTGCGCACCGTTCGGGTGCCGGCGCGGATGGATGCCGTCGTTCAGATACGCCGCGGCACGGTAGTTCAGCTGCGACAGCATCACATCGCGCAGGCAGACCTCGACCTGACCGCCGCGCCCGGACACAATCTGCGCGAGCAGGCCCAGTGCCGCCGCCATCCCGGTGGAGTTGTCGGCCGACGAATAGCCCGGCAGCGTCGGCGGTCCGTCCGGGTCGCCGGTCATGGCCGCCACCCCGGTCGCCGCCTGGATGACGTAGTCGAACGCGGGGTCGTCGCCGCCGTCGAGCCCGAAGCCCGTCATCGCCACACAGACGATCTTCTCGTTGAAGCGTGACAGTGACTCATAGGTCAGGCCCAGCCGGCGGATCACCGACGGCTTCATATTCACCAGCAGCGCATGGGATTCGGCGACCAACTCACCGAGTCGCGCCTTGCCGGCCTCCGACGTGAGGTCCAGGCAGATGCTGGTCTTGTTGCGGTTGAGGCTCGCGAAGTAGCTGTCTCCGACCTGCCGGGAGATCTCGCCGCCCGGCGGCTCGATCTTGATCACCTCGGCACCCAGATCCGCGAGCAGCATCGTCGCGTACGGACCGGCCAGCATGACGCCGACCTCGAGAATGCGGATGCCCGCGAGTGGACCATTCATTTCGGCGCCGAGACTACGGTTTGTGATGTGTTTTCGCCGAAAAGTCGCGAAAAAGCGTCATCTCGACGTATCAAGAGACAGCCCTGGCAAGCTCGGCGATCACCTCGCGCGTGCGATTCTTCGATGCGATCAGTTCGTCGCGGTTATCCCCGATGGGCAGCAGCCGTACCGACAGATCCGTCACGCCCGCGTCGGCGAACTGCTTGAACCGCTGGAGAATTGACTCCTCGTCACCCGCCGCGCACAGGTCGCCAACGCTCCGGGCGTCTCCGCGGTCCAGCAGCTTCTGGTAGTTCGGCGACGTCTCGGCCTCGGCGAGGATCCGGTTCGCCCGGTCCTTCGCGGCATCGATCTCCGAGTTCGCACACAGACAGACCGGAATACCGGCGACGATGCGCGGTGCCGGCCTACCGGCTTCCGCGGCGGCCTTGTTGATCTTGGGCGCGATGTGCTCACCGATCGCCTTCTCGTCGGCCATCCACAGCGACGTGCCATCCGCCAGCTCACCGGCGATCTGCAGCATCACCGGCCCGAGCGCCGACACCAGCACCGGCATCGGGGTGTCGGCGGCGAGCACCGTCGGGTTGTGCACGGCGAACGAATCATTCTCCACGTCAACGGGTCCCGGTCCGGCGATGGCGGTGTTCAGCACCTGCAGGTAATCGCGCGTGTACGCGGCGGGCTTGTCATAGGGCAGCCCCAGCATGTCGCGCACGATCCAGTGATGCGACGGCCCGACACCGAGCGCCAGTCGGCCGCCCGACATGGCATGAACCGAAAGCGCCTGGCGGGCCAGGCCGATCGGATGCTGCGCCTGCAGCGGCACCACTGCCGTGCCGAGCTCGATGCGCGATGTGTTCGCCGCCATCAGGGCGACCATCGTCAGGCAGTCGAAGTCGTTGGGGACCTGCGGCATCCATGCGCTGTCGAGCCCCGCACTCTCGGCCCACTGGATATCGGAAACCAGCTTGGACACCTTGCGTGCCATGTCGCCGCGCTCGGCCCCGATCATCACACCAAGGCGCATCTCAGCCCACCGCGCTTTCCGACGTCAACTTGCGCACTTCCGCCACGAGGGTGTCCAGACCGGTTCCGGTCGGAAACACCGCCGCCGCACCGACGTCGAGCAGTTTCTGCACATCACCCAACGGGATCGTGCCGCCCACGACCACGGCGATGTCACCGGCGTCGGCGGCGCGCAACGCCTCGACGGTCCGGGCCGTCAGCGCCAGGTGCGCGCCCGACAGGATCGACAGCCCGACGAGGGCGACGTCCTCCTGCAGGGCGATCGACACAATGTCCTCGATCCGCTGCCGGATGCCGGTGTAGATCACCTCGAAGCCCGCGTCCCGCAGGCTCCGGGCCACGATCTTGGCGCCGCGGTCATGACCGTCCAGGCCCGGCTTGGCCACCAATACTCGGATCGCCATCAGAACACCACCGGCTGCTGGAACTCGCCCCATACCGATTTCAACGTCGACACCATCTCTCCCACCGTGCAGTAAGCGTTCGCGCAGTCGATGAGGCGGTGCATCAAGTTGTCATCGCCTTCGGCCGAACGAGCCAGCGCCGCAAGGGTTTCCTTCACCGCGACATCGTCACGCTCAGCCTTCACCTTGGCCAGTCGTTTGAGCTGCTTGTCGCGACCTTCGGCGTCGAGTTCATAGGTGGCCAGGTCCGGCGCCGGTTCCTCGACGACGAACTTGTTCACGCCGACCACGGGCCGCTCCCCTGACTCGGTTTCCTGGTGAATCTTGAACGCCTCGTCGGCGATCAGGCCCTGCAGATAGCCGTCCTCGATACAGCGCACCATGCCGCCGTGTGACTCGAGATCGCGCATGATCTCGATGATCTTCCCCTCGGTGGCATCGGTGAGCGCTTCGACGAAATAGGAGCCGCCCAACGGGTCGGCCACCTTGGCGACGCCGGTTTCGTAGGCCAGAATCTGCTGAGTCCGCAGCGCGAGCGTCGCGGACTCCTCACTGGGCAGCGCGAACGGCTCGTCCCAGGCCGCGGTGAACATGGACTGCACGCCGCCGAGCACCGACGCCAGCGCCTCGTAGGCAACCCGCACCAGATTGTTCTGCGCCTGCGGTGCATAGAGGGACGCACCGCCGGAGACGCAGCCGAACCGGAACATCGACGCCTTGTCGGTGGTGGCGCCGTACCGCTCGCGCACGATGGTGGCCCAACGGCGCCGTCCCGCACGGTATTTGGCGATCTCCTCGAAGAAGTCGCCGTGGGTGTAGAAGAAGAACGAGATCTGCGGCGCGAACTTGTCGATGGTCATCCGGCCGCGCTCGACAACCGTGTCGCAGTAGGTGACTCCGTCGGCGAGCGTGAATGCCATCTCCTGCACGGCGTTGGCGCCGGCGTCGCGGAAGTGCGCACCCGCCACCGAGATCGCGTTGAATCGCGGCACCTCGGCCGCACAGAACTCGATGGTGTCGGCGATGAGGCGCAGCGACGGCTCGGGCGGCCAGATCCAGGTGCCGCGCGAGGCGTACTCCTTGAGGATGTCGTTCTGGATTGTGCCGGTGAGCTTCTCGCGCGGCACGCCCTTCTTCTCCGCGGCCGCGACGTAGAAGGCCAGCAGGATGGCTGCGGTGCCGTTGATCGTGAAGCTGGTGCTGATCTTGTCCAACGGGATCCCGTCGAACAGCACCTCGGCATCGGCCAGGGTGTCGACAGCGACACCGACGCGGCCGACCTCCTCGCCGTACTCCTCGTCATCGGAGTCATAACCGCACTGGGTCGGTAGGTCGAGGGCAACCGAGAGCCCCGTCCCACCTTGGCCCAGCAGGTAGCGGTAGCGCTGATTCGACTCCTCAGCAGTACCGAAACCCGAGTACTGGCGGAAGGTCCACAGCTTGCCGCGGTACCCGGACGTGAAATTGCCCCGGGTGAAGGGGAAGTCACCCGGCTGCGGCGGATCCACTTGTCGATCCGCGGGTCCGTAGACCGGTTTCAGCGGTATTCCGGACGGAGTCTGGCCATCGTTATCCATCGATGGATAACGTACTTGCAAAAAAAGAGAATGCCAATACCATTCCCGGTAACAGCCACATAGGAGGACGATGACGGACCGCGCACTCGCCGACAAGACAATGGTGATCTCCGGGGCAAGTAGGGGTATCGGACTGGCGATAGCCATCGCCGCCGCCCAGCAGGGCGCCAATGTCGTGCTCCTCGCGAAGACCGCAGAGCCCCACCCGCGACTGCCCGGCACCGTCTACACGGCCGCCGAAGACATCGAGGCCGCGGGCGGTAAGGCCGCCGCCGTGGTCGGTGACATCCGCTCCGAGGACGACGTCAACCGGGCCGTCGACGTGGCCGTCGAACGCTTCGGCGGCGTCGACATCTGCGTCAACAACGCGAGCGCCATCGGCGTGGAGCCGACAGAGGCGTTGTCCGCCAAGAAGTTCGACCTGATGCAGCAGGTGAACCTCCGGGGCAGTTTCCTACTGACAAAGGCCGCCCTGCCGCACCTGCACAAGTCGGACAACCCCCATGTACTGACCATCGCACCACCCCTGAATCTGAGCCCGCGCTGGCTGGGCGCACACCCGTCCTACACGCTGTCGAAATACGGGATGACGCTGTTGTCGCTGGGCTGGGCAGCCGAATACGCCGAGGCCGGCATCGCGTTCAACTGCCTGTGGCCGCAGACCTATATCGCCACTTCTGCGGTGGCCAACATGGCCGACGGCGCCACGCTGCTGGACTCGTCCCGCAGTCCGGCGATCATGGGTGACGCGGCAGTCGCGATCCTCACCCGCCAGGCCACCGAGTGCACCGCGGGCTGCTTCATCGACGCCGACGTACTCACCGCGGCCGGCCGGAGCCTGGCCCCCTACGGCGGCGGGGCCAACCCGATCCCGGATCTGTTCCTGGGCTAGAAGTTCGAGTTGGGGTTGTCGTAGTGATCGCCTCGGATCCAGCGGCTCTCGCCGGCGCCGTTGCGATCCAGCTTGGGCCCACAGAACAGGAACAGCCCGTCGGGCGCCTGGGCCATCTGATTGAACGGTTGGTCGCAGGGCGTGTCGAAGTCACGGATACCGGCCACCGGCATCGCTCGGAAGTAGCGCGGAGACAACCCACGCGTCGAGTCGCAGAACACGACCCGGCCCCAGTCGGTCGTGGCGAACACGAAGTAGGTGACGTTGTCACAGTCGGCACCCAACGCGACCACGCGGTTGATTCCCGGCACGCACGACGGATCGTCACACCGAACGGGCTCAGCCGACGATGCCGCCGGCCAATGCAATCCCACGAGCGCCAGGGCACCCAACGCAGACCAAAATCGCCGCATTGGCCGAGCGTACCCTGATCCGTTCTCCATTTTCGGAAATATCACTCTCCGACTAGTCCCCGCCGCGCACCTGGTCCTTGACCGCCGGCACCACGGGCGGCGCCGTGCGCCAGTTCGGCAGGCCGTCCTCTTCCAGCCCGACCGGAAATCCGTTGTCGTGCACCTGCGCCCAGTGACTGTGATTGAGCTCGTGCAGGGTGAAGCAGGCATTGAGGGAGTTGTAGAACCCCATGTTGTCCTGCGTCTGGTTCACCGATTCCTTGATCAGCAGGGCGGCCATCGTCGGCACGGCGGCAATGCGCCGGGCGAATTCCAGCGTGCGGTCGGCAAGCTCGTCGGCCGGGAACACCTTGCTCACCATGCCCATGCGGTGGGCTTCGTCCACCGACAGGCTGTCGCCCGTGAGCATCAGCTCTTTCGTCTTGCGGGCACCGAATTCCCATGGGTGCGCGAAGTATTCGACGCCGCACATCCCGAGCCGGGTACCCACCACGTCCGCGAATGTGGTGTTGTCGGCCGCTACGATCAGGTCGCAGGCCCACATCAGCATGAGCGAGGCCGCATAGACGTCACCGTGCACCTGGGCGACGGTGATCTTGCGGAGGTTGCGCCAGCGGCGGGTGTTCTCGAAGTAGTAGTGCCATTCCTGCAGCATCAGCATCTCGGCGCCCTGCCGGGTGGCACCGTTGATCCGGAAGCTCGGGTGCTGGTCGGGTCCGGGCGTGCGTTCCGCGCGGGACTGTGCCGAACCAAGGTCGTGGCCAGAGGAGAACATCGGCCCCAGCCCGCCGAGGATGACGACCCGTACGGTGTCGTCGGCCTCAGCTTGCAGGAACGCCTCGTGCAGTTCGGTGAGCATGCCGCGACTCTGCGCATTGCGAGTATCCGGGCGGTTCAACATGATTCGGGCGATGGTGCCCTCGTCGAGGGTTTCGTACGTGACGTACTTGTAGTCAGCGGTGTTGTCCGTAGCCATGAGGGCACCTTTCGTTACTCCGCGAGCAGACGTAAAACTGTCGTAAATCCGCAATTTTGGACAGTTTTGTGTCTGCTCGCGAGAGATCTAGAGCGACAGGATGGTCGCGGAGGCGGTACCCGGGGCGCCGTACACCTGCGCCAGCCCGACGCGTGGGTTGCCCGGCACCTGCCGCTCCCCCGCTTCACCGCGCAACTGGCGGACCAGCTCGTGCATCTGGCGCAGCCCGGACGCGCCGATCGGTTCGCCGTTGGCGATCAGTCCACCGTCGGTGTTGATCGGCAACGACCCGTGGATCTCGGTGGCGCCGTCGGCCAGCAGCTTCTCCTGCTCGCCGTCAGCACAGAGCCCAGTCTCGGCCATGTGGATGACCTCGGCACCCGCGTCCGTGTCCTGCAGCTGCGCGATGTCGACGTCCTCGGGCCCGATGCCGGCGGCTTCATAGGCAGCCTTGGCCGCGTACACGGTGGGCGACACGTCCTCGTCGAGCGGCGCGGAGGTGGCGTGCACTTCGTAGGCTCCGTAGGTGCGGGTGCGAATCTCACTGGCCCGGACGTACACCGGCTTGTCGGTGTAGCGGTGGGCGATGTCGGCCCGGCACATGATGACCGCGGCGGCACCCTCGTCGGGTGCGCAGAACATGTACTGGCGCAACGGATAGTTGAGCACCGGCGAGGCCATGATCTCCTCGACGGTGATCTCCTTGCGCCGGAACGCGTTCGGGTTCAAGATGCCGTTGCGGAAGTTCTTGTTGGCGACCCGCGCCAGCGTCTCCTCGGAGATGCCGTGCTTGTTGATGTAGTGGTTGGCCTTCATCCCGAAGAACTTCGTGGTGACGAACTGGCCATTGTTGGCGTACCACTGCGGCAAGGCGAGTTTGGCCGGGTCGTCGGTGAAGGCGCCACGTGGGTGCTTGTCCAGGCCGATGGCGATCCCGATGTCGTACTTACCCAGCCGGATGGTGTCGGCGGTCTGCTGGATCGCACTGGCCGCGGTGGCGCAGGCATTGAACACGTTGGTGAAGGTGATGCCCGTCAGACCTACCAGGCGGGTGACCGCATCGGGGTTGGACACCTCGTAGCTGCCCCCGAACCCGAACTGGATGTCTTTCCACTCCAGCTTGGCATCGGTCAGCGCACTCTGTATCGCTTCGGCGCCCATCTCCATCGCGGTCTTGTCGAACCGGCCGAACGGATGGATACCGACACCGATGATCGCTACGTCGTTACTCATCGCGACACCGGCTCGAACCAGAACGTGACCAGCTCATTGCCATCCGCATCGGTAGCGAAGGGAGCCATGGTGAGCTCGACCTCCATGCCGAACTCCAGCTTGGCCGGATCGCTTTCGGTGAGCCGCCCCTCGACGCGAATCACGTCGCCGAGTTGCACCAGGCCGACTCCGAACGGCACGAAGTCCTTGCCGGTGGGACCGGCGTACGGCGCTCCGGGCGGGAATCCCTGTGTGGTCCAGGCGATCACCGTGCCATGGCGCGGTAGCAGCACCTCGGACATCTCGGCCCTGCTGCATTTCGGGCACCGGTCCTGGCGCGGGAACGTCGTCGCCGAGCAGGCACCGCACCGGCTGCCGATCAGCTGCGGATCCGGTTCCGGCCAGGTGGAGATTTCGGGGGCAAGCGCCTTCTGCATCGTGACTCCTAATCGCTCGCGGGGAGGGGTTTGGCTTCCTTGAGTGCGAGCGGCGCCGTCCCGACGCTCAGCGTGCCCGCGCCGGCCTTGGTGACCAGCACCTCTGCCGCGGCGTCGTCGACGTACCGCTTACCCATCACGGTGCCGCCGGACAGCTCCGGGTCGAGAGCCAATGCGCCGCCGGCCTGAGCATCGGAACTGGCATCGAGCGCCACCATCGGGGCGCCACCGCATCGCAGGTCATCCAGGCTGTCACCAGTCCGGACGACGATCACCTGGGTGTCACACACCTGACTTCGCAGGCGGCTACCTGTCTTGACCATGAGAAGCACATTATCAGATAGGAGAACGTCACTTTCCAGAAGTGAGCGAGTAGCGGATAGGCAGGTGTTTGAGGCCGCCGACGAAGATGGTCGCAGTGTGCTGCGGGGTGCCCGCCAGCTCGATCGATCGGAGCCTCGGGATCAGCTCCGAGAAGAAACTGGTGATCTCCATGCGCGCGAGCGCCGCGCCCAGACAGAAGTGGATGCCGTAGCCGAACGCCACGTGCTTGTTGGGATCACGGCCGACGTCGAACCGGAACGGGTCATCGAAGACGTCCTCGTCACGGTTGGCCGACACATACGACAGCAGTACGGACTCCCCCGCCGCGATCGGCACGCCCCGGACAGTGGTGTCCTCGCGTGCGGTGCGCATGAACTCCTTCACGGGTGTCACCCAGCGGATCATCTCTTCGGTCGCGAGCGGCATCAGGTCGGGGTTCTCCCGCAGTCGCGCCAGCTGATCCGGATTCTCGATCAGCGCATGCAGTCCACCGGAGACCACCGCACTGGTGGTGTCATGACCCGCGGTCGCGATGATCACGTAGTACGAGACGGTGTCGATGTCACCCAACGGTTCTCCGTCGAGCCGGGCATTGGCGATGGCCGACGCCAGATCGTCGGTGGGGTTCTCCCGGCGCGCGGCGGTCAACGCGGTGAAATAGGTGAACATCTCGAACAGCGCGGTGCCCTTCTCCTCGGGCGTGACGCCCCGGGAGAACTCCGAGTCATCGGCGCCGAACAGTTCCTGGGTGTACGCCAGCATCCGGGGAAAGTCGGATTCGGGCAGCCCGAGCAGCGACATGATCACGTACAGCGGGTAATTCACCGCGACCTCTTGGACGAAGTCGCATTCGGTACCCAACTCCATCATCCGGTCGACGTAGCGTTTGGCCAGTTCATCGACGCGAACACGCAAGTCCCGCATGGCCTTCGGCCGAAACCAGTCCGCGCCGATCGCCCGCACCAACCGGTGCTGCGGATCGTCCATGTGAATCAGCGTGCTGATGCCCAGCGCGGCCTGATGCGCGTCGGCCTCGGCGGTCATCAGTACCGGGCGCGGCGAGTTGGTGAACAGCGTGTTGGCCCGCTCGATCGCCATGACGTCATGGTGCTTGGTGATGGCCCAGAACGGCTTGTAGCCGGGGACGTCGGCCTTTGACACCGGCGCGTTGGCACGCAAGAAGGACAGTGCCGTATGGAGTTTCGGCTCATCGGCGTAGGCGGACGGGTCGGCGAACACACCGGCAGCGTCGGCGGTGATCGGGGCACTCATGGGCAGCTCCTCACTGATGCAATTCTGCGAGTACGGCTTTGACGACTTCCTCCGGCAATTGCGGCGGCAGACCGACGGTGACCCGGTCGATGACGCCGGCACAGCGTTCCCGGATCGCGGCGGCCAGCGCGCCGACCGGGGCGACGACGGCAATCTCGGCGAGCATCGTGTCGTCGACGAGCTGAGCCATCGCATCCCATTCACCGCGCAGAGACAGCCGGCGAAGCTCGGGCTGCAGGTCGCCCCAGCCGTGCAGTTCGAGGACTCTGCGGTAGGCGGGCGTCGACGCGTAGAAGGCGATCTGCTTGCGGACCCGTCGCGCGGCGACGGCCATTTCGTCGTCATCGGTACCGGTGACGACCATGACCGGGAAGGCCATCTCGAAGTCGCGGCGGTCACGACCCGCTCGCTCCAGCCCGCGCCGCACCGCCGGTTCGGTCGCTTCCTCGAGGTACCGCCGGGTGGTGAACGCATGACCAACCAGACCCGCAGCCACCTCGGCAGACAGCTCCGTCATCGCGTCGCCGACCGCAGCCACGAACACCTTCGGAAATCCGTACTCGTGCGGCTCCGGGACGAACATCGGGGTCATCAGCTTGTGCGTGTAGAAATCACCCTCGAACCGCAGGGTGCCGCCGTCGCGCCAGCATGTCCAAATCGCTTGCAGCGCAGCGATGAACTCCCGCATGCGGGGTATCGGATGGCTCCACGGCATGCTGAAGCGGTTCTCGATGTGCGGCTGGATCTGCGACCCGAGACCGAGGAGGAGCCGGCCCTGCGAATAACCCTGCAAATCCCAACCCACGTTGGCGACTGTCATCGGCGACCGGGCGAAAGCAACGGCGATACCGGTGCCGAGTTCGATACTGGAGGTGTGTTCGGCGGCGAGTGCCAGCGGCAGGAACGGATCGTGGTTCACCTCCGCGGTCCAGCAGCCGCCGTACCCCCGCCGCTCCAATGCTCTTGCCGCACCCGGCACCTCGGCGAGAGCGCAGTTCACGCCCCCGTCGACCGCCAGGCCAACGCGGTCGCCAACCATGTGGTGGACGCTACAGTAAGCAATTCAGTATGGTCAACGTGACAAGCCATCAGTGAGGAACTGCGATGACGGATCGGCCCGACTGGAAGCAGACTCTCGAGGACCTCGAGGGCCTGCGGGAACGTACCCGCGCGATGGGTGGGCCAGAGCGGTTGGCCAAGCACCACAGCAAGGGCAAGCTCGATGCGCGGGGACGACTGAACCACCTGCTGGACCCCGGGACTTTCCGTGAATTCGGCACCCTGGCGGGAGGCGACATCGCCGCCGACGGGATCGTCACCGGATCGGGCCTCATCAACGGCGCACCGGTCATGGTGGGCGCGGAGGACTTCACCACGTTGGCCGGCAGCATCGGGCCGGGCGGCAATGCGAAGCGATACCGGCTCGCCGAACTTGCCCTGCACGACCGGATTCCGCTGGTGATGCTGTTGGAGGGGGCCGGATTCCGGCCAAGCGGCGAACATTACGGCCGCACGCCCACTGACCTGATCGCGCAGGCACGCTGCTCGGGCCGGGTACCGACGGTCGCGGCGGTGCTGGGGCCGTCCGCCGGGCACGGCGCACTCGTCGCCCCGGTCTGCGACTGGACCATCATGAGTCAGCAGGGCGCCATCTTCACCGCCGGCCCACCCGTCGTGAAAGAGTCCACGGGCGAAGAGATTTCGAAAGAGGACCTCGGCGGCCCCGGCGTCGCGCTGGCCAGTGGCGTCATCCACAACGGCGCACTGGATGACGCCTCGACCCTGTTCGATATCCGCCGCTACCTGTCGTACTTTCCGCCCAGCGCCTGGTCATATCCGGCCGCCGTGACGACGAACGACGCGAGTGCCCCACGGCCGACACCCGAGCTGCTCGACGTCGTGCCGCGCGACAACCGCCGCGCCTACAACATGCGCGGCGTCCTCGACGTCGTCTTCGACACCCCGGACTGGTTCGAGGTGCAGCCCAAGTTCGGGCCGGCCATCATCTGCGCACTGGCCCACCTCGGCGGCCATCCGGTGGCCGTCGTGGCCAATCAGCCGAACGTGCTGGCCGGTGCCATCGACGCCGACGCCGCCGACAAGGCAGCGCATTTCATCACAGTGGCGGACTCGTTCCACCTGCCGATCATCTTCCTGGCCGACAATCCCGGAATGCTGCCCGGCAGCCGCTCCGAGCGCACCGGGGTACTGCGCAGCGGCGCCCGGATGTTCGCCGCACAGACCGCGGCGACGACGTTGAAGCTGCACGTCACCTTGCGCAAGGCCTACGGCTTCGGCTCGATGGTCATGTCGCTGTTGGGTTTCGACAATCAGGGCGCGACGTTCGCGTACCCCGGCGCGACCATGGGCGCGATGAGCGCGGCCGCCCTGAGCCGGGCATCGCACGCCGACGAGGACGTCGAGGCCAAGCTGCGCCGGATGGAACTGGAAGCGTCGTTCCGATCGGCGGGCCACCTCGGCTTCGACGAACTCATCTCGCCGGTAGAGACACGCGACGCCCTCCTGTACTCGCTCGAGCGCGGGTTGCGCGCTCGGCAGGCCGCGCCCGAGCCGGTCTCGCGCACCACGATCATGCCGTAACGGACCTTTCAGGAGCTGGCGTCAGTGAAGTTCACCCTCGAATATCCCGTCGAATCACCCACCGCCGCAGACGGTTTCCTGCACCCTGAGGCCATCCGCCAGGTGTGCCAGCAGGCCGAGGCATCGTGGTTCTCCGCCCTGGCCCTCAGCGAGCACCCGGCGCCGTCGGCGAAGTGGCGCCGCCGCGGTGGGCACGACACCCTCGACCCGATCGCGGCTCTCGGGTTCATGGCGGGTGTGACGTCGACGATCAGGCTGCTGACCAACTTGTATGTGCTGCCGTTTCGCAACCCATACCTATCGGCCAAAGCACTGTCCTCGCTGGACCTCGTCTCGGGCGGCCGGCTCATCGCCGGTGTCGGGGCCGGGTACCTCCGCTCCGAATTCGCCGCGCTCGGGGTGGATTTCGATCGGCGCGCCGAACTTCTCGACGAAGCCCTCGCCGCGTTGTGGTCGATCTGGATGGATCCCGAAATTCCGGTGTCCGGCAGGGCGTTCGGCGCCGTCGATGAACTCTGGCTGCAGCGCCCCGTGCAACGGCCACACCCGCCACTGTGGATCGGCGGCAATGGCCGCGCTGCGATACGCCGCGTCGTCGAATACGGGACCGGCTGGATGCCCGTGATCTCCCCGCCGGAATACGCGGCGAGCATGCGAACGGTTGCTATTTCGGACGCGCGCCAATTCGGTTCAGCGGTGGACACGTTGCGCGGCCGACTCGATGCTGCTGGACGCGACCCGAACAAACTGGACATCCAGATCTTGTGCCCCGAAGTCGATCTCGACGACGAACCCGCGGTTCGGCGCACCCGCGACATGCTCGACGAATTGGCCGGCTACGGCGCCACCTGGGCTGTCGTCCACGCCGACGGGTCGAGCCTCGACGCTGCGGTCGACTACATCAAGGCATTCGGCGAAACCATCATTGCGCAGCCACGATTTCAGACGGAGGCACCGTGAAAGTCCCGTTCACCTGGAAGGTCACCGGCTGGTTCATGATCGGCTGGTCGCAGGAGTTCGCCGTGGGAGAGGTACGTCCCCTGCGATACTTCGGTGAAGACCTGGTCGCCTACCGCGACGAGTCGGGTGAGCTGCACCTGCTTTCGGCCCACTGCAGGCATCTCGGTGCGCACATCGGCCACGGCGGCAAGGTCGTTGGCGACTGTGTTGAGTGCCCGTTCCACGGCTGGCGGTGGGGCCCGGACGGCACCAACCGCTACATCCCCTATCAGCCGGACCGGCCGAACAAAGCGCTGCGGCTCCGCGTGTTTCCGGTTCGGGAACAGTACGGATGTGTGTTCGCCTGGTATCAGCCCGCCGGCTCGGAACCCCAATGGGAATTGCCCGACCTGTTCGGCAAATTCCCGCAGTTCCCCACCGACCGCGACGCGTATTACCGTCCATATCCGGAGTTTTCGCGTCGCGCCGAACGCGAGCCCGTGCACCCGCAGGTCGTCGCCGAGAACGGTCCGGACAGCGCGCACTTCCACTACGTCCACGGCGCCACCGTCACGCCGGTGTGCCTGAACTGGGAAGCCGTCGACGAAGAGTGGCGCTTCCTCACCGGGTGGCCGGACGCGCGCAGCGACGACCCGGACAAGATGGCGCTGTATATCCACAGCCATTTCTCGGGCCTCGGCTTCGCGGTCAGCGCGTTCGAGGGCTCGTCGAACCACCGGCTGATCTTCGCCTGCACGCCGGTCGAGGACGGTTACTCGGACATGTTCTATTCGATCTGGTGGCCGCGCCGCCCTGGTGACATGTCCGACGTGCCACCTGACGAGGTGCGCGAACACGTCGAAAAGCGATTCCTGCAGACGGTGTGGGAGGACCTCGACATCTGGCGCCACCAGGAGTACATCGAGCACCCAGCGCTGTCGAAGGCAGACGCGAAACCCTATATGGCAATGCGTAAGTGGGCGACGCAGTTCTACGAGGCGCCGGCCTGACCCGGCCGGAGCCGGCGCCGGTTCCTGCGGCGCGCCAGCCAGAGGGCCAGCTCGGTACTCGACCGCATCGACTTCGTGAACGGCGGCGCCGCGCGGCCGGTGATGCTGAACGGCAGATCGGTGCCGACCACAGACCGGTAGTGGCTGAACGTGTCGAAGCCGGCCTTCCCGTGGTACGCGCCTGTGCCGCTGGTGCCGACGCCGCCGAACGGCACCGCCGACGGGATCATCTGAGCCGCAAAGTCATTGCGCGCCACCCCGCCGCTTCGGGTGTCGCGCACGAAGGCCCGGAACTCCTCGTCGTCCGGCCCGAACCAATAGGCAACGAGCGGGGCGGGCTTCCCGTTGAGGTAGTCGGCCACGTCGCTGACAGTCGAGTACGCCCGCACCACCAGCACCGGACCGAAGACCTCCTCGGCGGTGATGCGCATCCGGTCGTCGACGTCGCGGACGATGGTCGGAGCAATCTTGCGGGTGCGCCGGTTCGGTAGCACCTCGCCGGGCGGAGCGATGGCCTCGACCACGGCGCCCTTCTCTCGTGCGTCGTCGATCAACGCGAGCACCCGGTCGAAGTTCGCCTCATTGACCGAGGAGCAGTAGTCGCTGTTGCCGACGATCGATCCGAACATGGACCGCAACGTGTTTCGCGCCGCATCGACGAAGGCATCGAGCCGGTCGTCGGGCACGAAGACATGATCGGGGCTGACACATACCTGTCCCCCGTTGATCATTCGGCCCTGCGCGATCCTGGTCGCCGCACGGGTGAGATTGGCGGCCCGCGACACCACCACGGGGTTCTTGCCCCCGAGTTCGAGCGTCACGGGCACCAGGCTGCGTCCGGCGGCCTCCGCCACCTTGGCTCCCACCGCGGGTGAACCGGTGAAAAAGAGGTGGTCGAAGGGCAACTCGGAAAAGGCGGCCGCCACCTCGGGTCCGCCTGTCACGACGGCGAGCTCCGCCTGGTCGAAATACCTCGGCACGAGCGTCGTCATCAATGCCGCGGTCTGCGCCGTGATCTCCGACATCTTGATCATCACCCGATTGCCGGCGGCGAACGCCGCCACAGCGGGCAACACCACCAGATTGAGCGGGAAGTTCCACGGTCCGATGACGCCGACCACCCCCAGCGGGCAGGGCAGTACCTCCGCGCGCAGGCCCAGCATCCGAGCGGCCCGGATCGGCTTCGTCGATTGCATCCATTGCGGCACATGCGATCTGGTGTGCTCGATCACCGACATCATGCCGAGAACCTCGGTGAACAACGACCCGGCCTTGGCCCTGGTGCCGTAGTCCGCCGCCATCGCCTCGGCGAAGGCTTCGGCGTTGTCCAGCACGAGGGCGACCAGTCGGTCGATGCGGTTGCGCCGCACTGCGACTCCCGGGAATCCGTCGGCCAGAAAGGCCTGCCGCTGCCGGTCGAGAATCGCCCGCAACTCCTCAGGTTCCGCACCGTCACCCATTGGCGGACAGTAGCACTTCAGGAAACCACCTGACGTCGCAACGGTATCTACTGTAAGGTTTACGGTAGCAATAGCCGGATGCCCGTCAGTTTGAGGTGGTGAGTCTCGTTCAGGACGCCGACGTCGACGAGGGTGTCGACCTCCTCCGTGACCCGTACGTCGTATTCGCCCAGAAGCGCAAGGAAGGCGGCGCTTTTCGGGGCAGCGTCATGGACTGGTCGAACACGCCCGAGGAGTTCAAGCCCGCACACATGTACGCCGCCGTGTCGTTCGACGCGGTCAACCGGGTCTTCCGCGACGGCCGGGTCTTCAATTCGCACATCTACGACAGCACCATCGGGCTGTTCATCGGACCCACCATCCTGGCGATGGAGGGCAAGCCACACTGGCAGCACCGCAATCTGGTGTCCGCGGCGTTCAAGTCGAAGTCACTGGCGCGGTGGGAACCCGAGATCGTCCGCCCCGTCGTCAATGAACTCGTCGACGAATTCATCGATGCCGGCACCGCCGATCTGGTCACCGACTTCACGATGGAATTCCCGACCCGCGTCATCTCGAAGCTGTTGGGATTGCCCGAGGAAGACCTCCCCTGGTTCCGGCAGCGCGCGGTCGAACTCATCAGCTACGCCATCAAATACCGGCGCGCGTTCGAAGCCTCGGCCGCACTCAAGGACTACTTCCTGCAGCAGATCGAGCAGCGGCGCAGCAATCCCACCGAAGACATCATCGGCGACCTGGTCGCCGCCGAGATCGACGGTGAAAAACTCACGGACGAGGCGATCTACTCGTTCCTGCGACTCCTACTGCCCGCTGGTCTCGAGACCACCTACCGCTCGTCGGGAAATCTGTTGTACCTGTTGCTGACTCATCGAGAACAGTTCCAGGCGATTCGGGACGATCCCGCGCTCATCGGCGACGCCATCGAAGAGGGCCTGCGGTATGAGACACCACTGACCACGGTGCAGCGGTACGCGACCGAGGACACCGAACTCGAGGGTGTCGAGATCCCGGCGGGCGCTGTGATCGACGTGTGCATCGGCTCGGCGAACCGCGACGAACACCGATGGGACCGCGCAGAGGAATTCGACATCTTCCGGAAGCATCTACCGCACATCTCCTTTGCCGCCGGCGAGCACACGTGCATGGGCCTGCACCTGGCACGCATGGAAACCCGGGTGGCGCTCGAGTGCCTGCTGACGCGCCTGACCGACATCGAGCTCGTCACCGACGACGACCCCCACATCTACGGTCAGCCGTTCCGTTCACCAACGGCACTGCCGGTCAAGTTCAGCGCGGCGGAGTGACGGCATGGTCAAGGTGATGCAAGGCGTTCGCGTCCTCGAGGTCGCGCAATTCACGTTCGTGCCGGCAGCCGGCGCCCTCCTTGCCGACTGGGGCGCCGACGTCATCAAGGTGGAGCACCCCGTGCGCGGCGACACCCAGCGCGGCTTCATCAACGTGGGCGGATTTCAGCTCGACCCCGACCGCCACCCACTCATCGAGCACCCGAACCGCGGCAAGCGCAGCGTCGGCATCGACGTGTCCACCCCCGGCGGCCAGGAGGTCCTCTACGAGATCGCCAAGACAGCCGACGTCTTCCTCACCAACTACCTGCCCGCGGCCCGCCAGAAGCACAAATTCGACATCGAGCACATCCGCGCGGTGAACCCCAACATCATCTACGCCCGCGGCAGCGCGTACGGCGATAAAGGTCCTGAACGCGATGTCGGCGGCTTCGACGGCACCGCGTTCTGGACCCGCAGCGGGGTTGGGCATTCACTGACGCCCGAAGGGCTGGGTGGCGCGTTGTCGCAAGGCATTCCGGCGTTCGGCGATTCGATCGGCGGGGCGAACATCGCCGGCGGCATCTCGGCGGCGCTGTTCCACCGCGAGCGCACCGGCGAAGCGGTCGAGCTGGACGTCTCACTGCTGAGCACCGCGTGGTGGGCAGCCGGTGCGAGCATGACGCAGGGCATGGAGACGGGCGAGACGATGCGGTCGCTCCTGCCGGATGACACGGGTCCGAGCGTCAACCCCTTCATGGCCAACTATCTGACGTCGGATGGCGGCACGATCAACCTGTGCATCGTCAGCCCGACCGGCTACATCCGCGATGCCTTCGAGCACCTCGGTCTCGCCGAGCTGGCCGACGACCCGCGCTTCAGCGACGTGCTACCGCTGATCGAAAATGCTTCGGCGGCTGCAGCTCTCATCAGTGCGGCGATCGGCGGCAAGCCGTTCGACTACTGGCGAGCGCACCTGAAGACCATGAAAGGTCAATGGGCGCCGTTCCAGAGCTTCCTCGACCTCGCCACCGACGAACAGGCCATCGCCAACGACATGATCGTCGACGTCGAGGCCGGGATTGGCGAGCAGCCGTTCCGGGTGGTCCGCGGGCCGGTGCAGTTCAACCACGAGCCACTGGAAACGACCCGCGCCCCGCAGGCCTCCGAGCACACCGAGCTCGTCCTGTCCGAACTCGGGATCGACTGGGACCGTATCGAAGCCCTCAAGAAGGCAGGAGCCATCGCCTGATGCACGACGTAGCGATCATCGGTGTCGGCCTGCACCCGTTCGGGCGGTTCGAGGGCAAGTCGGCGATGCAGATGGGCGTCGACGCGATCTTCGCCGCTGTTGCCGACGCCGGCGTCGAGTGGAGTGATATCGGCGCCGCGACCGGCGGCAGCTGGACCGTCGCGAATCCCGATGCCATCGTGGGCATGGTGGGCTTGAGCGGCATTCCGTTCACCAACGTGTTCAACGCGTGCGCTACCGCGGCCAGCGCGGTCAAGACATGTGCCGATGGAATCCGTCTGGGCGACTACGAGATCGGCGTCGCAGTCGGATTGGACAAGCATCCGCGCGGCGCCTTCACCGAAGACCCCGCCCTGGTCGGTATGCCCAGCTGGTACGCCGAGAACGGGCAGTACCTCACCACCCAGTTCTTCGGTATGAAGGCCAACCGGTATCTGTACGACCACGGGATCTCGCAGCAGACGCTGGCCAGGGCCGCGGCCAAGAACTTCCGCAACGGCGCGCTGAATCCGAATGCCTTCCGGCGTAAGCCGATTTCGGAGGAAGACATCCTGGGCTCGGCGATGCTGAACTACCCGCTGACGCAGTACATGTTCTGCGCACCCGATGAGGGCGCCGCCGCGGTGGTGATGTGCCGCGCCGAGATCGCCCACCGGTACACCGATAAGCCCGTCTATCTGCGCGCCGTCGAAATCCGCACCCGGTCGTACGGCGCCTACGAGGTGAACACCACCTTCGCGCCCGTCGAGGAAGACGTGTCCCCGACCGTGTACGCGGCGCGGGCTGCCTTCGAAAAGGCAGATGTCGCACCGGAAGACGTCGACGTGATCCAGCTGCAGGACACCGACGCCGGCGCGGAGATCATTCACATGGCCGAGTGCGGATTCTGCGGACACGGAGACCAGGAGAAGCTCCTCGCCGACGGCGCCACCGAAATAGGCGGCAGTATGCCGGTCAACACCGACGGCGGGCTCATCGCCAACGGCGAACCAATCGGCGCATCGGGCCTGCGGCAAATCCACGAATTGGTCCGACAGCTGCGGGGGCAGGCCGGGGACCACCAGGTGCCCGGCGAGCCGAAAGTCGGCTTCGCGCAGTTGTACGGTGCACCCGGCACCGCCGCGGCCACGATTCTCACGAGGTGACAACGATGTCGAGAACGGTAGTGATCGGGGCCTCGAGCGGCCTCGGCCGCTGCATCGGCGTCGGCCTGGCCCAGCGCGGCGCGCAGGTCGCGCTGCTGGCGCGGCGCCTGACGCGGCTGGAGAATGCCGCGAAAGAAGCTGGGCCGCAGGCCGTCGCGCTCGAATGTGATGTCACGGACGAAGCGTCGGTGACATCGGCCATCGACGCCGCCGCCGACACCCTGGGCGGCATCGACAACCTCATCTACACCCCCGCCATCGGCCCCGTGATTCGACTCGTCGACACCGATGCCGACCTTTGGCGGCGCATCTTCGATACCAACGTGATCGGCGCATCGCTCGCGACGGCCGCGGCCATCCCCTACCTCACGGCGTCAGCGGGTAAGGCCGTGTATCTGTCCTCTGACGCGGGCACTTTCGGGCCGCCGTGGCCAGGGCTCGGCGCCTACGGGGTGAGCAAGGCGGCACTCGAGCGGCTCGTCGACGCCTGGCGGGCCGAACATCCCGACATCGGGTTCACGTGTCTGATCGTCGGCGAATGCGGTGGCGGCACCGGCGAGGGCCAGACCGGCATGAACGCCGGCTGGGACATGGAACTCGCTGCAAAAGCGTTGCCACTGTGGATGTCCGGCGGCTGTCTGCCCGGCAAATTGATGCCCGTCGAAGATCTGGTCAACGTGGTGCACACCATCCTGAACACCAGTTCGTCGACGTCGATGCCGAAGGTGATCGCCCGAGGCGCAGCCAAGGGAACGGCGGCCCTGCCATGACGCAATTCCGTTCAGCGCCGGTCTTCGACGCCGACCAGCACATGTACGAGACGGCCGAGGCACTGACCAAACATCTGCCCGAAAAGTTCTCACGGGCAGTGCAATTCGCGAAGTTCGGGAACCAGACCCGCATCGTGATCAACGGCCGGGTCAACGACTTCATCCCCAACCCGACGTTCGAGCGCGTGGCCGCACCCGGCGCCCACGAGAAGTTCTTCGCCGGCGAGAACACCGACGGTCTGACCCTGCGCGAAATGCAGGGCCCCGCAATCGAAGCTCCCGCGGCCACCCGCAATCCCGCCGACCGGGTCAAGGAATTGGACCGCCAGGGTGTGGTCGAGGCCCTGAACTACCCGACGCTGGCCAGCCTCATCGAGCACGCCACCGCCGACGATCCCGAACTGTCGCTGGCGGTGATCCACGCGCTGAACCAGTGGATGCTCGAACACTGGACGTTCAACTACGAGGAGCGGGTGTACTCGACGCCGATCATCAACCTGTCCGAGGTCGACGGTGCACAGCGCGAACTCGAGTATCTCTTGGACAATGGCGTACGGGTCGCCCTCATCAAACCGGGACCGGTCAACGGGATTCGCGGTTGGCGCTCCCCCGCCCTACCGGAGTTCGACCCGTTCTGGCGCGACCTGGAGGCCGCGGGCCTGCCGGTCGTGCTGCACGCGAGCTATCCGCCGCTGGATTCGTACGTCAACCAGTGGGAACCGCCGCACACCCAGAGCTTCATGGCGCAGAGCGCCTTTCGGTGGATGGTCTTGGGCCACCGCGAGATCGCGGACATGATCACCAGCTTGATCTGTCACGGCACACTGACCCGGTTCCCGAAACTGCGCGTCGCCAGCGTCGAGAACGGCAGCTCGTGGATTTACCCGCTGTTCCACGATTTCGCCGACTTGTACAAGAAGATGCCGCAGAACTTTCCGGAACATCCACACGACGTGTTCCGGCGCAACATCTGGGTGAGCCCGTTCTGGGAGGGCTGCGTCGCGGACGTCGTAAACACCGTCGGATGGGACCGGGTGATGTTCGGGTCGGACTACCCGCACCCCGAAGGCCTCGCCGAACCAAAAGGCTACTGGCACTACGCCGAAGGCATGGACGAGCGGCGCACCTACGACTTCATGGGTGACAACGCCCGCCGGTTCATGGGGCTGCCGATCGCCAACCCCGATCCCGCGGCAGTGCGGCCACCGAAGCTAGCGACGTTCGCCGGCTCCTGATCTGGCCTGTCCGCCGGCCAACGCCCCTGGGCCATAGTTCTTCTCGATCAGCGCCCACGGGTCGGCGTAGCGGCCGCGGCGCTCGGCCTTTCGCTGGATCGCGAGCACAGTCCGGATCACCGGGCGGATCACCGGGCCCAGCAGGCGCAGGACCGGGCGGAGTCGTCCCAGGGAATCTGCCACCCAGCCCAGCGTCGCGGACCACGAATGTTCCTGGAACTCCAGCAGCTCTTGTGCTTCGGTGGTGTCGAAGAAGCCGGTGAAGCCCCAGCCCCGCTCGTCGTCCGGGTCACCGGGCAGGCTCGCCGACGGACCGAGCCGCCCGACACCGACCGCCTCCATCATGTCGTCCTCGACATCTCGGAATGCATGCATGTGGGTGTCGTCGCCGCCGATGAGCAACGTCTTGCCGTTCACCGCATCACGACGGTCGACGGCGTTGGCGAAGGCGAGGGCGACATCACGGGCGTCGACCGTGTGCAGTTGGTTGTCTCGCGGTGTCGCGCGCATCAGAACCAGATAGTCGGCGTTGAAGTTGGCCGAGACATCGGTCGAAATCACTCCACCCAGGCGCAACACCGCGTACGGCAGCCCACTGGCCCGCACCACCTCTTCGGCGAGCACCTTGTCCTCGCCGTATTGATCGATCGGGTTCACCGGCGTCTGCGCGGTGATGCGTTCAGGATGGGTGTGCCGGTTGCGGGATCCGTAGACCGACGCGCTCGACGCGTCTACGAACAGTGGAGGCTCGGGAAGGGACCGCGCGGCTGCCACCAGGTTGTGGGTCCCGTCCACGTTGATCTTGCGTGCCAGCAACGGGTTTCGGTAGGACGCGGGGGCCAGCATCGCTGCCAGGTGCACGATGGCTGCCGGCTTGTGCCGGCTCACGCACTCGGCGATGGTTTCGGCGTCGAGCAGATCGGCGTACGCGACCATGAGCGTTCCACCGTCTGTTCTGGTCGCGAGCTCGTCTGCGACGACGGCGGTCTTGTCGTTCTGCAGGTCCATCGCGATGACGGTGCGTCCTCGCCTGAGCAAGATCTCGGCACACCGCTTTCCGACTTGCCCGAAGGCGCCGGTGATCAGTACGACATCGGCAATCTGGTCGCTCACATCATCCTTTCTGTGCACCCAGTGGTGCGTACGCGGGTTTTCCGAGCCCGAGCACGTGCTGGGCGATCATGTTGCGGAACACCTCGAGGGTGCCGCCGTAGATGCCGACCAGCGGTGCGAACCGGTACACGTATTCAGCCGCTCCGTCGTCGGCTGCTCCCTCGGTCCCGACGGGCAACGCCGCCGCCGCTCCGAGGATGTCCATCAGCTCCGGGGAGACGTCCCGCATCGTCTGCGCGAGCGCCACCCGACCGAAGATGCTCGGGGCACTCAGCGCTGCCTCCATACGAGCGGCGCTGCGGCCCAGCCGATATGCCACCGAGGCGTCATCGATGAGCCGATGTCCGTCGGCGCCCACCGCCGCGGTCCGAGCGGCGACCTTGTCGACAGCGGTGGCCATGAAACCGGCCTGGTGCATCATGATCGACACGTCCTGCAGGCCGTCGGGATCCGCTGCCACGGCACCGTGCTCGGTGTTGAGCGGTTCCCGCAGCACCGTCCAGCCACCGTTCACCTCGCCGAGCCGGTAGCGGTCGTCGACGCGTACGTCGCTGTAGTACACGATGTTGGTGCGGTCACCGTCGACGGTCCGGATGCCCTGGATCTCGATACCCGGCGTATCGAGCGGCACCAGAAACATGGTCAGGCTCTTGTGTTTCGGCGCGTCCGGATCGGTGTTGGTGATGAGGAAGACGTAGCGGCAGTTGTGCGCACCGGTGGTGAACATCTTGGACCCATTGATGATCCACCCAGCGCCATCGCGCACGGCACGGGTCTTACATGTCGCCACGTCAGAGCCACCTTCGGGCTCGGTGTAACCCAAGCAAAGCCGGACCTGACCGCTGAACACCCCGGGCAGCACCTCGTCGCGCAGCTCGGGCGATCCGAACGTCGCCACCGAATGGGCGACCATGGCCGTGGTCCCCCACGTCACCCAGGGCACGTGAAAACGGCGCTTCTCCAGCTGCCAGATCCGCCGGCGTACCCGGCTGAAACCGCCGTCGGCCTCCGACTTCCATTCGGCCTCGAGGTATCCGGCGGCGCCCAACGCGAGATGCACGCCCTCATCGAAGTTGTCACCGGTTTCCCGGTCGCGGCGGATCACCTCGTCCGTGACGATGGTGCGCAACAGCTTTCGAACCTCGTCGCGGAACGCCCGTTCCTCATCCGACAATTCGACCGTCGAAAAATCCACGTCAGCTCACCCCTTCGCGTTCCGCGAGAATCGCGCCGATGCGTTTTGCGGTAGCCCCGGGATCGCCTGCTGCCAGCGCCCACCCGCGCGCTCGCACGAGATAGGCAGTGGCAGCGGCTTCTTCGGACACCCCGAGCCCGCCTTGCACGTGCACGGCCATCGTCGCCGCGCGGGGCGCCTCATCGGCCATGAACACGAACGCCGCCGGTGCCAGCTCCGGCCTCGCGTCCGGTTCGTTGTCGAGGAACCACGCCGCCCGCCGCGCCAGGTTCCGGCCACTCTGCACAACGATTGCCATGTTGGCCAATGGATGCGAAATCGCTTGCAACGAACCGATCGGCACCCCCAAGGTGAAGCGGGTCTTCGCGAACTCCGCCGCGATGGTCATGGTCGCCTCGACCAGTCCCACGAGCGCCGCAGCGGTCAGCAGCCGCCATTCATCGAGCGCCCGTTGATATTCCGCGCAGGCAGCCGGGCCACTCGCCACCACAGTCCTGGCGTCGGCGGCGTCTGGGTCGATCCAGGCCATGGGCAGCCGACCGATGTTGTCGACCCTCGCCGGCCGGATCGCGTAGGTGAGCCGCACGACGTCCTCACCGTCCCGCAGCAGAATGTGGTCGGCGACCGAACCGGCCGGAATCAGCCGTGAGCCAGGCAGGTTTTCCTGCACCGAGTCGAACCCGACCAATTGTCTGCCGCTGACGATGTCGGCTTCCAATGCGCCGAATCGCCCGAGCAGCCGCGCCGCGCAGACATGATCGATCCAGGGCACCGGCGCCAGTACCCGGCCGATCTCCTCGGCCACCAGCGTCAAGTCGACGAGGGTCGCTCCGTCGCCGCCCACTGACTCAGGCAAAGCCATGGTCGTCGCACCCATGCCGCACAGCCGTTCCCACAGACTCTTGTCGAACCCCGACTCTTCGGCAGCACGCACCACCTCGATGGGGCAGTGTGCCGTGAAAAACTCGCGGTACGCCGCCTGCAGCGCTTGGTGATCCGATGACAGGCTGTAGTCCAGCCGGCGCAGCTCGTAGCGGTCCATGGCCTCAGTTCTCCCGGGTTCCGAAGAAGAAGTCGTTCGCGTTGGCGTAGAGGTAGTTCTCCAGCACGTCCGGCGGCAGGTCGAGCGCCAGCGCCTCGGGGACGACACGACTCATCTTCAGCACCGGCCAGTCCGATGCGTAGATCACCTTGCCGCGGCCGCGGGTGCGCATGTAGTGCAGCAAGCTGTCGGGCAGGCGCTTCGGTGACCAGGCCGACGTCATCAGCCGGAGGTTGTCGTATTTGATGAGCAGCCGAATCGCGATGTCCCACCATGGATCCGCACCGTGGATCATGCACAACTTCAGTTCGGGGAAGCGCACACATACCCGATCCAGATGGATGGGGTTCTGTACCTCGCCGGGGATCGGCGGGCCGGGGAGGCCGGTGTTGACGCAGAGCGGGAGCTCCAGTTCGGCGCACTTGGTGTAGAGCGGGTAGTACACGGCGTCACTCGGCGGGTACTGCCCGTCACCCCAAAAGCTGGGCCCGACAACCGCATACGCGACCGGGAGGTTCGCCGCAGCTGCGGCCAGTTCGCGCAATGACGGGATCGGACGCAGCAGGTTGACCCCACCCAGCGCCAGGGCGAACCGATCCGGCCGTGCCTCAACGAATTTGCGTGCGGTCACCGACGGACTTGCCAGGTTGTCCATCAGGATGGCCTTGGAGACCCCCTGAGCGTCCATCTCGTCGAGCAGCCCCGACAGCTCGACGGGCGCGAACATCGAGTCGGGGCCCTTGAAATAGTCGTCCCGCACTTTGACCATCCACGACGGCTGCCGTTCGGTCTCCCCGAAGTGCACGTTGACCAGGCAGTCGATTGCTCTTGTCATGTCATCACCCGCCCGTCGGAAACACTTTTGGCCCAGCGGTAGTCGGCTTTGCCGTTCCCCAGCCGGCGTATCTGGTCGATGAAGAGGAACTCTTTCGGGACTTTGAATCCGGCGAGGCGCGCCGCGCAGGACGCGTGCAACTCCTCGCGGGTCACGTCGGCCTGGTCGTGGACGGCGACCAGAGCGACGACTTCCTCGCCCCACCGCTCGCTCGGCCTGCCGACGACCAGGGCGTCGGCGACGCCTGGGTGCGCCCGCAGGACCTCCTCGACCTCTTCGACGAACACCTTCTCCCCGCCGGTGTTGACCACCAACGAATCCCGGCCGAACAGTTCGAGCGTGCCATCGGCGGCGAGCCGGCCGCGGTCGCCGGAGATCACCACGCGGCGACCGTCGATCTCGGGGAAGGTCTTACCGGTGGCCTCCGGGTCGTCGAAGTATCCGAGCGGGATGCGGCCCTCACGGGCCACCCAGCCGATCTCCGGGTCACCGGGGCGCAGGAAGCGGCGCAGGTCGGCCGACACCACCGAGGCGCCGGCTCGCAGTTCGAAGGTGTCCTTGCGGTCGCCGTGCCGGTTGCGGCCGAATCCGACGTTTCCCGTCTCTGACGATCCGTACCCATTGACCATGGTGATGTTCGGCAGCAGTTCCAGCAGCGCCCGTTGGTGTTTCGGATTCGTCGCCGCACCGCCGCTCGCGACCGCGGACAGCGACGACAGGTCGTAGGGGCGCCGTCGCAGCTCCGCTACCAAGGGTCCCGCGTACGCGTCGCCGACCATCGTCATCAAGCCCACCTGCTCCCGCTCGGCGGTCTCCAAGACGGTGCGCGCGTCGAACGCGGCTCGATTGTCGTAGAGCACCACGGTCTGGCCGCTGAGCACCGCCGCAAGTGTGGTCCAGAGTCCCGCCGCGTGCATCAGGGGTGACACGGCGAACCACGGCGGACCTCGGTGGCGCACCTTCTCGTGGATCTCCGCGGCGAACGAATGGTCGGCGCCGTTCATCGACACGACGTACGTGTCGCCCTGCCGCCACATCACCCCTTTCGGGCGTCCAGTGGTACCGCCGGTGCAGATCATCAGTACGTCGTCGGGACTCGGTTCGATGCCGGCATCCGGGACCCCTTGCACGAGTGCGTCATTCAAGGTCATGGCGCCAGGCAGTTCGGGCGCCGAGCTGCCGTCGTCGACCGAGATCAGCAGATCCGCACCGACAGCGGGCAGGACGTCGGCGAACTTGGCGCCCAATGACCGGTGATAGATGACCCCGCGTGGCTTCAGGTAGTCGAGCAGCTCGTCGACTTCTGTGGGCGTGTACTGGTGATTGACATTGACCGGGACAACCCGCGCCTTCAGACAGCCGAGCAGCATGTCGGGGTACAGATCGTTGTGCATGATCAGCGCGACTCGATCTTGGCCACACTCCCAGCGCTGCAGGCTCTCTCGTTCTCGGTGAACCCCGAAACCCTTGCCGGCCAGGAAGTTCGCCAGCAGCCGGGTGCGGTCGGCAACCTGCGCATAGGTGCTGCGGCGCTCACCGCAGACCGTCATCAGACGATCCGGTACCGCGTCCGCGATGGCGTCGAGTACGGCGCCGAGGGTCCATTCGCTCACAGCGGTGACGGCTAGGCCGTCGCCTCCACACTGACGCCGAGCAGGTCCAAGGCGTTGTCGCGCATCACCTTCCGGGTGTCCTCGGCGCTGAACTCGGGAAACTGCGGAATGTCGGCAGTGAACGACATCGGGTCGGCGAGCCCTTCACCGTGCGGCCAGTCGGAGCCGAACAGAATCTTGTCGACGCCGATGGTTTCGGCGAGCAACTTCACGTCGTCCTCGTAGTACGGGGCGATCCAGACGTTGTTGCGCAGCTGTTCGACCGGGTCCTCCCTGAAGTGATACGGCGCGTTGTTGGCGGCCTTCTTCAGCCGCTTCATCAGGCGGTAGACGAAATACGAGCCGTTTTCGATGCTGGCCACCTTCAGCGTCGGATGCCGGGTGAAGACCTGGTGGACGATCATCGACGCCATCGAATCGTGGATGGCACGGTCGTCGAGCAGAACCTGATCCAGCGGGTCCTTCTTGCCGAATCCTTCGAATGTCGCCTTGCCGCCCCACAGGGCAGCGATGGCGAGGTAGCCGCTGTCGCTCAAGTGGAATCCGACGGGTACGCCGGCTTCGGCCAGTCGGGCCCACACCGGGTCGTGCAGGGGGTCGCCCAGGGACCGTGGCTTGGCGACGCCGGGCACCGGGGCCGGACGCACCAGCACCAGCTTGGCGCCGCGGCTCAGCACGAACTCGACCTCGTCGACCGCCGCAGCCGGATCCGCCAGCGAGATGATCGGCGCAGAGATGATCCGGCCGTCGGGGCGATTGAAACCCCAGTCCTCGTCGAGCCAGAGGTTGAATGCGTGCACCGTCGCCATCGTCGCCTCGATGTCGCCCTTGAGCGCCTCCTCGACGCCGCAGGCGAATGTGGGGAGCATGAACACGGTTTCGAGGTTCTGCTTGTAGAGCACCTGCACCCGGGCATCGCGATTCTGGTATTCGGGATGGTTGGCCATCCGGTCCACCTTCATCAACGACGCGGGATCGACACCCTCCGGAATTTCACCGCGGAACAACAGATCCAGGCACCCTGGTTCGATGATCGGGTCGAAGGTGGGATTCGGGATGAAGTGATTGACCTTCTCCCCCATCACGGCCCAGGTGCGTTTCCCGTCCTGCACCATCTGGACGCCGCGCCGCTTGAACTCCTTCGGCAGATGGCGGGTGCAGGAATCCACGGGTTCGTAGTAGTGGTTGTCGACGTCAATCGCCTGGTAGTCCAACGTCGGATGCGCGATCCGCTCCGCTGCTCGCTCCAAAACCATCAGCACTGCCCCTTCAACGGCGGAAACTGGGGAGGACGCTTCTCGAAGAAACTGGTGATTCCTTCGATCACGTCGGGACGCTGCAGTGACTCGTGCATGAGCGTCTCCGCGCGAGCGCTGGCACTGACGACGTCGCGCATGATGTCGGAATAGACCTGCTGCTTGATCACCGCCAGCGAGCTCGGCGAGCATTGTGCCGCAATGTCTTCGGCGTAAGCGATCGCGCGCTGCAGTAAGTCGTCGTCGGCGACAACCTCTTTCGCCAACCCGAGCTCGACCGCTTCCTCGGCGCCCACCTTCCGCCCGCTCAGCAGCAGATCCAGGGCGGCGCTGACACCGATCAGCCGCGGCAGGATCCAGGAGATGCCGTACTCGGCGATCAGTCCCCGACGCGCGAACGCAGTGGTGAACTTGGCGCTCCGGGCGACGAATCGGACGTCGCACATCAGCGCCTGAGTCATTCCGATGCCCGCGCACGCACCGTTGATGGCGGCGATGACGGGCTTGCGCAACGTGGTGACAAAAAGCGGATGGCGCTCCCCCACCAGCTTGTCGACATCCGTGTCGCCGCCGATGGCGGTACCGCTGATCGACGACAAATCACCCATGTCCGCACCGGCGCAGAACGCGCGCCCGCTGCCGGTCAGCACGACCGCCCGTACCGCCGGGTCGGCCTCGGCCGAGTCGAGAGCGGCGTAGAAGGCGGCAGCGAGGCCGTCACCCCAGGCATTCATCCGCTCGGGCCGGTTCAGGGTCACCACCGCAACGCCGGTATCCCGAACCTCGTAGAGCACCACGGCACTCTGGATGTCGGTGTCCACGCGGTCAGGAACCGTCACCGGATGGGCCTCCTCGGCGTCGTCTCTCGGGCGTTTGTATGGCCATACTGTACACCTATCAGTATCTCGGCGATACGGCTCAGATGAAGTCGCTGCCACCGTCGACGTTGATGTTGGCTCCGGTCATGTACGAATTGCGTCGTGACACCAAAAATGCAGCAACAGCGCCTATTTCGTCGGGAAGTCCCGCGCGCGGTAGATGCGCGGGATGCCCGAAATGCTCGCCGACCGCAGCCATCAGCGCGTAGGGATCGGCGCCGTCGACGCCGACCGATTCGGCCCAGCCGATGAGTGCGTCGGAGGCGATGCTTCCGGGCGAGACCACGTTGACCAGGATTTCGTCGGGGGCCAGCAGTAGTGACAGGTTTTTCGAGATGCTGGTGACCATCGCCTTGGCCGCGGTGTAGGCGGGCAGGATGACACTCTGCCGCTGCGTCGAGTGCGCCGAGAAGTTGACGATGCGGGCCCACGATGCCTTGCGCAGCAACGGAAGTGCCGCTCGGACACACCGCACCATGCCCATCGCGCCGTCATCGACGGCGGTGCGCCACTGATCGTCGGTGAGGTCCTCGAAGCTCCCCACCGTGGTCGGTCCGGCGGCGCTGACGAGCATGTTCAACTCGCCGCCCCACCGCTCGCTCAGCTGCGCGAAGAGGCCATCGACCTGAGCTGCGTCACACATGTCCGCAACCAATCCGACCGCGTCCGGACTGCCCCGACCGGTGAGTTCGGCCGTGGCCGCGTCGAGCACCTCACGAGTACGGCCGACCACGGCGACGCGCGCGCCATCGTCGGCCAGACACCGGGCGGTGGCCAATCCCATGCCGCGGCCGCCACCGACGATCACCGCGGTCGCGTCGCGAACGCCCAGATCCATCAGTCGCTACGTGCCGGTCCAATTAGGGGCGCGCTTCTCGGCGAACGCGATGGACCCCTCTTTGGCGTCGTTGGACGTGAACACCGGGATGATGAGTTCGAGCTGCTTGGACCACATTTCATCGTCGGTCCAGTTGGCGCCCTTGACCAGAACCTCCTTGGTCGCCGCGACGGCCAGTGGCCCGTTGGCGGTGATCCGTTCCGCGAGCTTGATCGCCTCGGCCAGCGCCTCACCCGGTTCGGCCAGCACGTTGACGAAACCCCACGCTTCCCCCTGCTCGGCGGTGAAGCTGTCGCCAGTGAGGGCCAACTCGAGCGCCTTCTGGAACGGGATGCGGCGCGGCAGTCGCAACAAGCCGCCGCCGGCAGCGATCAGACCACGTTTCACCTCCGGGATACCGAACTTCGCAGTGCGCGAGGCGACTACGAGGTCGGTGGCCAGCACGACCTCGGTGCCACCCGCCAGGGCATATCCCTCGACCGCGGAGATCAGGGGCTTGCGCGGCGGGCGTTCGGTGAAGCCGATTCCGCGACCCGGGATGTCGACGCGCTCACCAGCCGCAAACGCCTTCAGATCCATTCCGGCGCAGAAGTTTCCACCAGCTCCGGTGATCACGGCGACCGACAGGCTTGCGTCGGAGTCGAGTTCGTCGACTGCGTCGGCAAGGCCCTGACTCACCGCGCGGTTCACCGCGTTACGCGAATCCGGACGATTGATCGTGATGACGAGAATGCGACCCCGCCGCTCGACGAGAACTTCGTCTGCCACCGCTTGCCCTCCATAGGCCACAGAAACACTTACTATATGTCTTACAGTAGACGGACGTGCCAGTCGAGAGGGCAGCACACGGTAGATTCAACAGTTGCGCAGCATCGATCGTGATGGAGGTGCCCACAGTGGCAAAGGTGGCAACCGCCGAAAAGCGCCAGCGGCGTGAGCGGGGTTCGATCAATCCCGACGACATCATCAACGGGGCATTCGAACTCGCAGAACAGGTTTCGATCGACAACCTCAGCATGCCGCTGCTGGGCAAACACCTCGGCGTCGGCGTCACGAGCATCTACTGGTACTTCCGCAAGAAGGACGACCTGCTCAATGCGATGACCGACCGCGCGCTGCGCGAGTACGTGTTCGCCACGCCGTATGTCGAAGCCAAAGATTGGCGTTCGACGCTGCGCAACCACGCCCGCACGATGCGTGAAACTTTCGTGGGCAACCCGATTCTGTGCGACCTGATTCTCATCCGGTCCGCACTGAGCCCGCGGGCCGCCCGGTTGGGCGTACAGGCCGTCGAGAAGGCGATCGCGAGCCTGGTGGAAGCCGGGCTGTCGCCGGAGCACGCATTCGACATCTATTCGGCAGTGTCGGTTCACGTCCGTGGTTCAGCTGTGCTGCAACGCCTTCGGGACAAGAACCAGGCCGACGGCGAAGGGCCGGGCGATATCCAAGACGCCATGACCATCGACGCCGCGACCACACCACTGCTCGCCAGGGCAGTCCAGGAGGGCCACCACCTCGGCACAGCGGATGAGAACAACTTCGACTTCGGGCTCGAGTGCATCCTCGACCAGGCCGAACGCCTGATGGAGGCCAACAAGAAGCCGGCGCCCCGCACCCGCAAGGCGCCGCGCTCCTAGTTCGTTCTAAACCTCGACGACGACCGCGCCGCCCTGCCCGCCGCCGGCACACATCGCGGCAACACCGATCCCGCCACCACGGCGCTGCAGCTCGTAGATCAGTGTCGTCACCATCCGCGCACCCGACGCCGCGATGGGATGCCCCAGGCTGCAGCCACTTCCGGAGAAGTTCACCTTCTCCTCGTCGAGACCGAATTCTTTGCACGCAGCGATCGGCACCGAGGCGAACGCTTCGTTGATCTCCCACAGGGCAACATCGGCCGGTTGCAATCCGGCCCGCTGCAGCACCTTTCCGATCGCGCGCACCGCGCCGAGGCCGGTGTCGCGCGGTGCGACGCCGGCGGCCGCCCACGCACGCACGGTGGCCATCTTCGTCAGGTTTTCCGCCTCGGCGTAGGCGGCGTCGACGATCGCGACCGCGGCGGCAGCGTCGTTGGTGCCACTGCTGTTGCCGGCGGTGATCGAGAACCCCTCGATCTCGGGATGCAAAGGCTTCAACTGGGCGAGCTTCTCGGCAGTGGTGTCGCGCCGGGGAAACTCGTCGACGCTGAAGTCGATGACGGAGCCGTCGGGCAATTGCACCTTCAGGGGGACGATCTCGTCGAGGAACTTGCCGGCGTCGATCGCGGCGATGGCCCGCTGATGCGACCGCGCGGCCCAGGCGTCCATCTCTTCGCGCGTGATGCCCATGGCCTGCGCGGTGTTCCAGCCGACGGTGATCGACATGTCCTTGGCCGGAGCATCCGGCGTCTCGACGTGCGTCGGCGGCATCCACCGCTCTTCGAATTTCAGCTCCGGACCCGGGATGCGCCAGTTCACCAGCGGTGTCATCGACAGCGACTGCACTCCGCCGGCGATCAGCACCCGCTCCATGCCCGAGCCGATCTGCGCGGACGCATTGCCGATGGCGGTGAGGCTGCCCGCGCAGTGCCGGTTCACCGACTGGCCGGGCACCTGCTGCATGCCGGTCGCGTCCGCCGCATACCGGGCGAGATCGCCACCGCCATAGTGGGATTCAGCGAAGATGAGGTCGTCGATCGCATTCGGGTCGACCCCGGCGCGGCGCACCACCTCGGGCAGCACCGTGGTGATCAGTGTCTCCGGCGGCGTGTTGACCAGGGTCCCCTTGAAGGATCGGCCGATCGCTGTCCGGACGGCACCGACGATGACGGGTGTGGGCATGCTCGACCTCAACTTCTCGGGTTGTAACAGATACTGTTGCCTTCACAGTATACGAGACCGGTCAGCCCGGCTCGTCTACCCGGAAGTGCTCGTCGCGGAGCCGGAACGCCTCCTTGGTGCCGTGCTCGGCGCGCGTCTTGACGAAGTTGAACTCACCCGGCGCGAACTGCAGATTCGTCCCGTACGCATGGAACAGATAGCTCGCGACTTCCTCACCCTGGTAGGCCTGGCTCTGTTCGACGAGACGAAACGCCTCCTTGGCGATGACCACACCGTCGGCGGGCATCTTCGCGGCCTTGGCGGCCCAGTACCCGGCCCTCGCGGTAACCGATTCCGGTGCACAGGTTTCGGTGAAGACTCCGAGATGTTCGACGGCGCCGGCCTCGACGATGTCGCCGGTGAGCAGCAGTCTGCGCGCCAGCACCGGGCCGAGCCGGTGGAAGAACATGTGCAGGCTGCCGAGCGCAGGCCCGAGGAACCGCGTCGCGGGCATCCCGATCCGGGTGTCTCGCGCGATGACCGAGATGTCGGTCATCAGCGCCATCTCGAAGCCGCCGCCGAGCGCGTAGCCACCGATCTCGCCGACTGTGACCTTCGGGAAGCCCATCAGGTTGTGATAGAAGCCGAATGACTTGCGGTCCACTGTGAGTCGTCGTCGCTGGCTCGGCCGGCTCTTGGCCTGCTGCTCACCCGAGCCGTACCAGCCGTACGCGTTGTTCATGTCCGCCCCGGTGCTGAACACTCCCCCGTTGCCACGCAACAGGACCACGGTGATGTCGTCGTCATCGGCGACCTGATCGAGGTAGCGGGCCAGCTGATCACGCATGGTGGCGTCGTAGGAGTTGCGCTTGGCCGGGTCGTTGAGCGTGATGGTCGCGATGCGGTGGTCTTCGTCGACCGAGTAGAGAACACGATCGTCAGTCATCATTCCTCGAATCCGTTGCGTCGCTTGCCAAATTGAAAACCGCTGAGTAGCGCGGGCCGAGAAGCCACGGTGCTGAACTCACCGATGCAGAGCACGTCGTCGTCCCGCAGTAGTCGTGCCGTCGAGACGACCGCGCCGTCGGATTCCACGCGCACGATGTCGAAGCGCAGCTCGGTGAGGATGGGCGTCGGCCGCCGGAAGGTCAGCGCCAGCGCACGGGTCTTACCCGTCCGCTGCGCGGCGCAGCTCTGATGTTGCGTGACGCAATCGAAGAACACGGCCAGGAACCCGCCATTGACCAGACCCGGCGGCCCCTCGTAGACCAGCGGGAAGCTCACACGTCCGCTCGCCCTTTCGTCATCGAGGTAGTCGAAGGCGTATTCGGGGAAGCACGGGTTGTAGGCGCCGATGTCGAATGCGTGGTCGAGGTAGATGCGCTGCTCATCGCCGGCGTCCGCACCGATGCGCGGCGTCAGGTCCTGCGGGCCCGCCGCGGCCAGCACACCCTCCCATTCCGCGAACCGGGCCAGCATGTCGTCCACCACGGGATGGTCCCGCTCCAGCGCCAGCAGCAGTCCGGCCAGGCGCCGCATCGCCCCGGCTGCCGCGACCGTCTGCGCGAGCGGACGTTCGCCGTATTCGACCGTGGCCATCTGCCTCTTTTCCCGCTTGCCGAATGCAATCGTAGTACATACTGTTGGCATCACAGTACGGCATGAGAGAGGACCACGACGGTGAGCGATGACGGTTCGATCACCGTGCTTCGCAACGGCTCTGTCCTGAGCCTCATGCTCGACCGACCGGCGCATCGAAACGCGTTGAGCCACTCGATGATCGACCGGATGGTCAGCGAGCTCACGACGGCCGCGAGCGACGAAACCCTGCGCGCCGTGCACATCGGCGCGGTGGGCCCGGATTTCTGCAGCGGTGCGGACTGGGTCGCCACGAACGAGGCAGGAACGCGGCCCCGAGCGGGCCACCTGCTGCGCCGCATCCCCCATACCGCGCACCGCCTCATCGAACTTGTTGCGACCATTCAACTTCCGGTCGTGTGCAGCGTCCGGGGCTGGGCCGTCGGACTGGGCTGCAACCTGGCGCTGGCCGCCGACTTCACGGTCGCCGCCGACGACGCGACGTTCTGGGAACCATTCGCCGCGCGCGGCTTCACCCCGGACTCCGGTGCGACGTGGCTGCTGCCACGACTGATCGGCTTGGCCCGCGCCAAGGAGATGCTCCTGCTCGGCGAACAAGTCAGCGCGAGCGAGGCGGCAAACTGGGGCATGGTGCACCGCGCGGTCGCCCCGGCAGACCTCGAGGATGCCGCCCGCGCCCTCGTCGACCGACTGGCCTCGGGCCCGACCGTGACCCTCGGACTGGCGAAACAGGCCATCCATCACGCCCAGCAGGCGACGCTGTCGCAGGCGCTGACCCAGGAGCTGTACAACGTGGAATTGTCCTGCCGCACAGCTGATTTCAAAGAGGGAATGGCCGCGTTCCGCGAGCACCGGCCGCCCCAGTTCGGTGGGCGGTGAGCATGTTCGACACCATCAAGTACGAGGTCGACGACCACAAGGCCATCATCACGCTGAACCGCCCCGACGCCCTCAACGCACTGAGCCCGCACATGGTCACGGAACTGCGCGCGGCCTACGACCGGGCCGAGAACGACGACGACGTATGGCTGCTCATCGTCACCGCCACCGGCCGCGGCTTCTGCACCGGCGCGGACGTGAAGGAGATTCCCGGCGACGGCAAGGTCATCAATGAACGGCCTTACCTGTCGACCTACGACCAATGGGAAGCCCCGCAGGAGGGCACCCCGCCGTTCCGGCGGATGGCCAAACCCGTGCTGGCCGCCATCAACGGCATCTGCTGTGGCGCGGGCCTGGACTGGGTGACCACGGCCGACATCGTCATCGCGTCCGAGCGGGCCACGTTCTTCGATCCGCACGTGAGCATCGGTCTGGTGGCCGGCCGCGAAGTTGTCCGGCTCGCACGGGTGCTGCCCAGATCAGTGGCGTTGCGCATGGCGTTGATGGGCAAGCACGAACGATTGAGCGCCGCGCGCGCGTACGAGCTCGGCATGATCAGTGAAGTCGTCGACCACGACCGCCTACTGGACCGCGCACACGAGATCGCCGACATCGTCAACTCCAATGCCCCACTGGCCGTTCGGGGTACGCGGCTGGCGATCCTCAAAGGCCTGGACCTGCCGCTGCACGAGGCCGAGATGCTCGCGGAGTCCTTCCGGGAACGCAACCTGCACACCGCGGATTCGCTGGAGGGGCCCGCGGCGTTCGTCGAGAAACGCGCACCGAACTGGCAGTGCCGATGACGTTCGAGACCATCACCCTCGACGTGGACCCCGACACCCACGTCGCCACCATCACGCTGAACCGGCCCGAGGCGCTCAACGCGTTCAACCGCACCATGTGCGAGGAGATGGTGCAGGCGTGGCGGGCCGTCAAACGCGACGACACCGTCCACGCCGTCGTACTGCGCGCCGCCGGTGACCGGGCGTTCAGCGCCGGCCTCGACGTGAAAACGCCGTATGGACAACCGGACAACGTGTGGAACCACGAAGACCCCGGCGAAGCGCTCAGCCCGAAATGGCAGAAGATGTGGAAGCCCGTGGTGTGCGCCGTGAACGGCATCTGCACTGCCGGCGCGTTCTATTTCGTCAACGAATCCGATGTGGTGATCTGTTCGGACGACGCGACGTTCTTCGATTCGCATGTGAGCGCCGGACTGGTGTGCGCGCTGGAACCGGTCGGACTCATGCGGCGTATCGGCCTCGCCGAGACCTTGCGAATCGCGTTGATGGGCAATGACGAACGTGTCGGAGCGGCCACCGCCCTGCGCATCGGGCTGGTGTCCGAGGTGGTGCCCGCCGATCAACTGTGGGACCGCGCACACCAGATCGCCGCGGCCATCGCCGCCAAACCGACCTCGGCCACCCAGGGCACCGTCAAGGCGATCTGGGAGTCACTGGACAAGCCGTACCGCGCGGCCATGGAGCAGAACCTCATCTACACCCGGCTCGGAAACCCTTTGGGTACTGCCGAACTCAGTGCCGCACCAGCCAAGCGCAAGCCACCGAGGATCCGGTGACACATCCGCTGAACACACGCATCGCCGAGGTACTGCGGTTGGACCCGGGTGCGAATGCCATCGAATACGACGGCCGCTGGCATTCGTGGGGCCAGATCGCCGATGTTGCCCAGGCAGTCGCCGGCCTCTCCCCCGGCACCCAGATCGGCATGCTGCTGCGCAACCGGCCCGATCATGTCGCGGCGCTGCTCGGCGTCCTGCTGGCGGGCGGCACCGTCGTCACCGTCAACCCGTCCCGCGGTGCCGACCGCGTCCGCGCCGACCTCGCCGCGCTCGACCTGTCGACCATCATCGGCGAAGCGTCCGACTTGGATGCCCCGCCCGCAGGGTCGGTGGGCGGTTTACGGATCTGGGCGGCCGGCGGCGGCGCCGAACTCCGTCCTGCCGTTGCGGTGCGCATGCTGACCAGCGGAACCACGGGACCGCCCAAGCGAATTGACCTCACCTACGACATGCTGGCCCGCAGTCTCATGGGTCCAGCACCGACGGCGCTCCGCCACGGGGTGGCGATCGTCAACGCCCCCTTGGTTCACATCGGCGGCGTGTACCGGATTTTGCAGTGCATCACGTCGGGACGGCCGTTCGCCCTGCTGGACAAGTTCGACTTGGACCGGTGGGCCGATGCGGTGCGTCGGCACCGACCCGCCGCGGTCTCCTTGGTGCCGGCAGCGCTGCGAATGGTGCTGCACTCGGAACTGTGCGCCACCGACTTGGCGAGCGTCCGGGCGGTGACGTCAGGTACGGCGCCGCTGTCTCCCGACGATGCCGACGCCTTCACCGCCAAGTTCGGTATCCCAGTGCTGACCTCCTATGCGGCAACAGAATTCGGTGGCGGGGTCGCAGGCTGGACCATCGAGGACTACCACCGGTTCTGGAAAGCGAAGCGCGGCAGCGTCGGACGCGCGACGCTCGGCGCGTCCCTGCGGGTCGTCGACGATCACGGCAACCCGTTGGCCCCTGGCGAGCCGGGACTACTGGAGGTCAAGCCCGGCCAACTCGGGCCGTCCACGGACTGGATGCAGACCACAGACCTGGCCCGCATCGACGCCGACGGATTCGTCTGGATTCTGGGACGCGCCGACCAGGCGATCATCCGGGGCGGATTCAAGGTGCTGCCCGACGATGTCCGCGCCGCGCTGGAAGGGCACCCCGCGGTGGCGGGTGCGGCGGTCGTCGGCCAGCCCGACGAGCGATTGGGCGAGACGCCGGTCGCCATGGTGGAGTTGCGCGCACCCGCCGAGGTCGACGACATCGTCGATCACCTTCGAACCCGCCTGGCGCGCTACGAGATTCCCAGTTCCATCGCGATCGTCGACCAGATTCCCCGTACCCCGTCAGGCAAGGCGGATCTGGGTGAGGTCCGCCGATTCTTCGCCGACGAACATGCCCGATAGCACCGACACCATCGACCGCCTGGTCCGGGCGCGCAGTGCGGCGCATCCGGACAAGCCGGCGGTGATCGACCCGACCACCTCGATGAGCTACGGCGAGCTCGATGCGTCGAGTCGCAGCCTGGCCGCGGCGTTCATCGCAGCCGGGATCGGCGTGGGCACTCGCGTCGGGCTGATTATGCCCAACAACGTTGACTGGGTGCGGATCGCCATCGCGGTGACCCGCATCGGGGCGGTGCTGGTTCCGCTGAGCACGCTGCTTCGGGGACCCGAACTGGTCGCGCAACTACGCGTCGCGGCGGTGCAGCACCTGATCGGCGTCGACGAGTTCCGGGGCCACCGCTACCTCGACGAACTCCGTGCCGAGCACGAGCCGTTGCCGGAGCTGCGTCGGGTGTGGCCGGCCACCGACCTGAATGTCGGCACGAATCTGGGTGCCATCGATACGATGACCGAAACTGTCACGCCCGCAAACACTCTCGCCATCATGTTCACCTCCGGCAGCAGTGGTCCACCGAAGGGCGTCATCCACTCGCACGGGGGCGCGCTGGGTGCGGTGCGAGCGGGCTTGACGGCGCGCTGCATCGACACCGAGACCCGCCTGTACCTGCCGATGCCGTTCTTCTGGGTCGGCGGTTTCGGCAGCGGCATCCTGTCCGCACTGCTGGCCGGCGCCACGCTGGTCACCGAGGAGATTCCCCAGCCGGACACCACCTGGCGACTGTTGCAGCGCGAGCACGTGACGCTGTTTCGCGGCTGGCCGGACCAAGCCGAAGCGATTGCCCGCCATGCTGATTCGATCGGCGCTTCCCTGCCGGCTCTTCAGCCGGGCAGCCTGCCGGCGCTCTTGCCGGAGGCGCGGCGTCCAGCTCCGGGAGCCCGGGCGCGACTGTTCGGGATGACCGAGGCGTTCGGCCCGTACTGCGGCTATCCGGCTGACACCGACATGCCGTCCGACAAATGGGGTAGTTGCGGTAAGCCGTTCTCGGGCACAGAGGTTCGGATCGCTGACCCAGAGACCGGAGAACCCCTATCAGTCGGCGAGATCGGCATGATCCATATTCGCGGACCGCATCTCATGCGCGGAATCTGCGGGCGCACAACCGAAGAACTGTTCGACGCGGACGGCTACTACCCCACCGGTGACCTCGGCAGTGTCGATGACGACGGGTTCCTGTTCTATCACGGTCGCTCCGACGACATGTTCAAGGTCAACGGCGCGACCGTCTACCCCAGCGAGGTCGAACAGGCGCTGCGCACCATCGACGGTGTCGACACCGCGGCGGTGACCGACGTCGCAGGCGCGGTCGGAGCAGCCATTGTGAGTCGTACAAGGACCGTCGATGAGCTGCGGGTGGCGGCCCGAAAGCGGCTCAGTTCCTTCAAAGTTCCGACGGTGTGGCGAGTACTGGGGTCCGATGACGCGCTGCCAAGAGGCTCCACCGGGAAGGTCGACGTTGCCGCGTTGCGGGAGCTGCTGGCGCAATCCTGACTTACAAGCGCGCCGTCGCGGCGACAGCGCTGTCGGTGGTTCGCAACGGACGGATCATCCCCTCTTGCGTGAACGAGGCGATCAACCGACCGTCCTCGGTGTGGACTTGTCCACGCACATAGGACATTCCGGCACCGACCTGGGTGCTCTCGTGGGTGTACGACAACCAACCGTCCCAGCCGACCGGCTCGTGGAAGGTGACCGTGACCGTCATCGGCGCCGTAGAAACAGTGAGGTGAGCCTGGCTGGTACCGATGCCGGCGTGCGCACGCATTGTCGTCGAGATCGACAGGTGGCCGGTGAAGTGCGCGAGCAACGCCTTGGCCAGGTCATCGCGCTGCGGAATAGGGTCATAGTGCAGCCACGCATGCAAAATCGGTGGCCCGACCTCGTCGGGACTGTTGACGTCGACGACGTCGACGAGGCGCAGTTCGCGGCCGACCATCGGCATATGACTCGGAATCGCTTCCGCCGGCGGCGCGATGTCGGGACGCTCCGCGTGGTGCCGGATCACATCGCGAGTCGGGGTGTCGGCCAGCACCGTCACCGTCGCGCAACGTCGCCCGTCCTGCTCCACCGCCACCACCGCGGCGGCGAAACTACGGCCATCGTTGACCACGTCGACGACGAAGTCGACGGGTAGGTCAACCTGCACCGCCCTGCCGAAGATCGCGTGCGCAGACCGAATCAGTTTGGTGGGCAGCTGTTTTGCGACAGCAACAATGGACTGTGCAAGCAACTGGGTGCCGTCGACGATGGCGCGTTCGCCACCGTCACTGAAGCCGCGGTACCGGCCGGCGCCGACCGGCTGAACATCGAACACCTCGAGCATGCCGGTGACGGAGGACGGCGTCGTCATGGCTGGCCGTATCCGAGCACAGCGGGATGGGCCTGACCGACCCGGACGATCACCCGGTCTTGATAGAAGGCGACGTGGTTGCGCAGCCGCGCGACTTGTTCGGTCGGGTCCTCGTAGCTCCAGCACACCGGTTCGTCTCCATCGTTGTCGAATCGCCAATAGGTGGCTTGCCCTTTGAACGGGCAGCGGCTGGCCGCGTCCGGATCTCTTTGCAGTTCGATCTGCAGGTCCGAACGCGGGAAGTAGAACACCAGGCCGTGATCCTGCTCGTCGACCAGCAAGGCGGCAGTGGTCGACGCGATCAACCGTCCGTCGTGCTCGGCCGTAATCCTGTTGCGGCGGCGATGGATATCGACGCGATAATCGGGGCGGTCCGCGAAACTCATGCCGCTTTCACCACCGTCTCGGCGAACTCTCTCACGGTGTCAGGCTGGGCGAAATCGGCGAACCATACGTAAAACCGTTCAGCGCCAAGGTCACTCATCCGCCCGAAATGATCGATCAGCTCGTCGGCCGTCCCGCAGGTCAGCCCGTCGCCGAGATACCCGAATCGGCGAGTGCTCGCCTGGGTAACCGTCGTCCGGTCCGCTCCGGAACCGATGAAGCCGACCATCTGCTGCACCGACACCCGCGCATTGCCCGCCTGTGGGCGCAACTGTTCGAGGCGATCAAGATGATTGCAGGGCAGATTCCACCAATCGGCATGTCTGCGAACCAGTTCCATGGTCTTCTTGCCGACACCGCCCAGCACCAAGGGAATGTGGTGCTCACGGCGCGGGAACTGAGGGGTGTCGCCGTCGTCGCCCCAGTACTGCCGAATCAGCGCGAGGTCACGTTCCAGCCTGCGGAACCGGGCCGGTGCGTCATGGGCGTTGTCGATGTCGAAGCGTTCGAATTCGGTCGGCATCGATCCCGCACCCAGCCCGAGTTCGAAGCGTCCGCCAGACGCGGCGGACATCGTCACGGCGTGCTTGGCGAGCACCGCCGGGTGGCGGAAACCGTCGCACAGCACCAGGTGTCCGACACGCAGCCGCTGTGTGCGCGCGGCGACCCAGGCGGCGATCGCCGTGGCATCCCAGATACCTCGATCCGGGGCACCGGGCGCTTCGAGGTGGTCGATGAAGGCGATGCCGTCGAAGCCCGACCCCTCGGCCACCTGCGCGCGCTCGACGATCTCATCGATACCCAGCCGCACCTGCGGCAGGAACAAGAACCACTCGGCCATGACCCCGCCAGCGTACCGCGACGGGAAGCCATGTTCTACCTATTAGGAAATATCATTCTCTCGTTCGGATTCCCCGCCGCTAACTGCGGCTCGTCTTGATGTCGAAGCCGACCTTCTCGCCGTCCACGCTGGTGATCTTCAAGTGCGCCTTGTACGGCCCTTCCGGACCGGTGAAGGTGCAGTCGAATTCACCGCCGACCTTTGCGTCGACGCCGGACGGGCATTTGACGTCCGTCGGGTGGAACCCGGTTTGGCTGGTCACCAAGTCGGTCACCGACTGCGCGGCGCCGTCGGGCTTGATGGTGGAACCGCATGCGCTGAGCTGCAGCGTGAGCACTCCGCAGATGAGCGTCGTGCCGATGAATCCGGTGGATCGGGTCATGGCAGGAACGTAGCTACGGGCAGTTGGAATTGCGTTGGAAGCTGACTCCGGCACCCGGTTGTTCACGATGGCCCGGGCCTAGAACGACTGCCATAACACCAGTACCGTGCGAGCGCCGGCCAGCTGCACCAGCAGTGCACGCTGGCGGACGTCGAAGTCCGCAACGGTGCGACCTGCGGCCAGCTTGCGGTGCAGCAGCCCCAGTTTGGTTGCGGCATGCTGCAGGTCGACCATGGCGCGCTTTCCGTGCGCGCCGCTGATCGATGCGGCCCAGCGCCGCGCCTGGCGCCGACCCTTGAAGGTGGACAGCGAGTACAGCTCACTCTGCGCGAACCAGCCTTGGTTCGCGTAGCCCTGTAGATGGCCTCCGATGCTGCGCAGCTCGCGGCGACGAATCTGGCCGACGACGACGCTCATGACGAAGAACAGCAGTACGGCGACTCCGATGAACCAGAAAAGCACTGTCGGTGTGCGGAGTGACAACAGCGTGTAGTCCCAGAGTCCATGCAGACCGATGGCTGCGGTGAGGCCGACGAACGGAGCGATGACCCGCACGCCGCGTTTGGCACTGGAGACTGCGAGCCCGAGTCCGATTCCGAACATGACGGTGAACAGCGGATGGGCGAACGGAGAGGCCAAGCCGCGCAGCAAGAAGTTAACGAACAGGTCGTGCGTGTGGTACTGGCCGGGCACCGCGTGGGCGCTTGCCCAGTCAACCGTGGCGCCATAGACGTAGGAGCTGACGAAGTAGCCGATGTTTTCACTGAAAGCAAAGCCGGCAGCGACGAACCCGCCGTAGACGATGCCGTCGGTCACCCCGTCGAATTCGGAGCGCACGAACCAGATGAGGACCACCAGCAGAGCACCTTTGGCGATTTCCTCGAATATCCCCGCGCTGAGCCACAACGGAAGCCTGACAACGGTCTCGACCACCATGCTGAGGAAGCACGCGGTCGTGGCGCCCCATAGAAAGGCCGCCACCAGCAGTCGGGTGGGTTCAGGTTCCGCACGATCGATCCAGCGGAACGCGGCGAGCACCACAGGCACCGGGACCACGGCCAGCCCTGTGCACAGAGCAAGACCGGCTGGACCCGCCTTCACCCCCAGCGCCAGGACGTAGACGACCCACAGCAGAGAACTCAGTCCCAACGTGATCCACGCGATCATCCGAAGTGCTCGCCGACGGGGGCGTACGGGCGCGGCGATGTGCGGCGCGGATCGCCCGGCCGGCCCGGGGTGCGTCGCACTCTCGAGAGCGATGGTCATGATTACTCCTGTTCTATGTCGCCGCTCCCGGTGAGCGTCTTAGATGTAAGTGCGGCCAACTCGCTTTGAGTGACACTTTTTCCGCCGCAGATTTCGGGCTGACGCCACGATCTATGTGCCGGCGCCGCGAGGAGCCGTCGCCGCGTCAACCGGCTCGGTTGGGGGCTGCCGACGATACCGCGGGCCAGCCGGTCGGGTACGGATCGAAACCCTTTGTGCGCTAGGCAACTTGGGCCAGTGACACCAATCCAGCTCGGGTCGCAGTCGGGTGCGGGAACCGACTCGTCGATGCCAGGAAGCTGTCGACCAACTCGGCTACCGTGTCGGGGCATTGCGTCTGGGGGCTATGTCCGGCACCCGCGATGACATGGAGACGGCTTCCGGGCAGCGCTGCATGCGCGGCGTGCGCGTGTGCGACTGGGATGACCTTGTCGGCTTCACCGGAGATGATCTGTGTAGGCAGATCCACCAGAGCACCCACACTCTCCAAGGCGCATACCTTTTGGCCACGATGCCCGACGGCCGAACGCAGGGTGCACAGAAACGCTCGCCGCAAGTGTTTGTGCGACAACGACTCACGCACCGTCGACGGTTCTCCGCACGCAGCTGAACTCGTCTTCGGCCGGGAGGCCAGAAGCGGCAACACAATCCCGGCACCCGGCACGGAGAACATCCGCAAGAAGGGGCTCACTTCGCGTCCGAACCCCCCACTGCTGAGCAGGACCAGTCGCCGGCAGTAGTTGCGGTATTGGAGCGCAAAGTGCATTGCCACACCGCCGCCGAACGAGTGTCCCACCACAGTCACCGCCGGGATACCGAGCGCATCAAGCAGGTCTCGCAGCCAGAGGGCGAATTCGGGCGCCGAATACGGTCCGGATGGCTCGTCGGAGTGACCATGGCCGGGAAGATCAGGCGCGATGACCCGATAGTTCTGCGACAGTTTCGGCAAGATTGTGCGCCAACTGTAGGAGCTCGCGCCCATACCGTGGATCAGCAGCAATACTTCCCCGGCTCCGTCGTCGCGATACGCGACCCGACGGCCGTTGACCATGATCGTTCGACGACTTGAGTCAGTCCCTGACAAGGATGGATTGGCCAACCCCGCCTGACGTAACCACAGGTTGGGATCTGTCGCACGCGAGGTTGTCGATAGTCCATGCCCCGCTGAGTGGGGAGCGATCACGGCCTTCTCCTTCAGTACGGCGGCCCCGGTGGAGCACTGGTACTCGTATGAGCAAGCAACCTGGTGTTCAGTGACACTTTTTGCGACTTCTCGCCGGTCGAATGGGCAGCCGACCACGTCGGAAAACAGCCTCAGGGCGTACGACAAGACCTCCGCACCAAACGGTGCGGAGGTCTTGTCTAGGCGAAGGCCTGGGCATGGAGGCGACGCCGGCAGGTTCACCTGGCCGCTAAGCGATTGGGGCACATGGCTTCCCATCATCGCGGGCGCGTATGCCCAGCCTCCAACCTGGAGCTATCCCATGCTGTCTCCTTCGTAATAGCAGTTCATGCCGCCGTAGCCGTCCGACGAGGCATAGCAGCTGGCGTGGGCGGTGGCCGAGTTGAGCGCCAACCCGGCCAGCGCTACGACACCCGAAAGCAGGATTCCAGAGAGGATGCGCTTAGTGACCTTCACGACGTTGCTCCTTTTCGATGGGTTCGCGGCAGCGCGCATGGCTGCCGTCATAGGTAGGAGCCGCGAACCCATGACGCGGGGACAACTTTTCGAGAGATCTCTTCGGAGCGACGGTGGTGCCCGCGTGTCCACGCGCGCGGTCGAATGGATCTCGAAAAACTGTCCCGCATTCGGTTGGTCGACGCACTTACCTGTAGGCGAGGCCTCACCCCGGGGCCCAAACCAAGACAGGAAACCACGCACATGAAGAGCACCCACAACACCACAGCCAAGAAGTTCATGACGGCGGTAGGTGTGGCAACCGCATCCACGGCGGCACCCGCCCTAATGCTCATCGGTTCGACATGGTCGGCCGCCCCTGCATTCGCCACCTGCAACGAGGGCACGCCGAACTGTCTACAGGTCGACAACGGGCACCAGAGGGCTCAAAAGCAAATCAATGATGCGGAAACCAGCGGCCAATGTGCAGGACCGGACGGGTTCTGCGACGACAGCATTCCCGGCAGTGATGTGACGCCCGAGCAAGGCACGAAACCCCCGAACAAGACGGGCATCGTCCACGCACCGGTCACCACGAGCACACGGCGATGAGTGAAACAGCAACTCGCGGCATCACGGAGATCAGCATGTCGATCGACACTCAAGGCCTACACCGTCGCCATGACGACGTCATGCGCTGGTGGCGAATACTCCACACCCGCAACATCCCATTCCGGCGGCCCCGGCGGGGGTTACTACTCGGGCGGGTCTACTGACCATATCGACCCGGAAGTCAAGCAGGACAACATCTTTGTCCCGGCGAACGACTCCTCGACTGTACCAACCGGTTCACGCTCCCTGCATGCGTCGGGTGTGTCCTTCGTGGCCGGTCCCCCGCCCCCACCCGACGCGGCACCACCACCGGCGGGCTGACATTGCGGGTGCGGGTCGCCTCGACGGCTCGTTACTGCGAGCGGCGGATCCGTTCCCCAACAGCGGCAACCCGACGGCGTACCCGGGTGACCCGCGGCACGTACTCGGCAGCGCGTCGGGCTCCGTCCAGAATCGTGGTCATCGGCTGCAGCGGCGCGGAGATGCGCGTCGGCGTTCGGTCGACCTGCGGCGGCTGATCTCCTTGCCACCACACCGGCTCGGTCAGCCGCTGCACGAACGGCACCGAGCTTTCGACCGATGCGTTGCCCCACTCGATCGCGCGATCGATGGCTTCCGGCGCGGCCGCCAACGTGACCGGGGACAGCGTCGGGCTGAACCGGATGACCCGGTCCGCGAAGGGCGCGTTGCGCACCATCTGAAGCTGCAAGGCCTGGGTGATGGGTTGCAGCCAAAGGTGTCTCGGATTCCACTGCGGGTGGAAGCAGTCCCAGCCAATGAAGCACGCATTGCGAGTGCCGAGGCGACCGTCTTGAATGCGCTTCCACGCCAGCTCAATTGGGACGTTACTGGCCGCTCCCCCGTCGACCAAGGCGGCGACGTCCTTCTCCACGAGCAACTGGTCGAGGAGACCCCACATGCGCGGATCACTGGACTCGTGATGCAGAATTCCCGGGATTGCCGATGAAAAGCTCGCGGCGTCAACAACATTGAAGTCAGCCGTCAGGTCGTCGCCGCCCAGCACGATCGGTTTGACGACGCGGGAGTCGATGAATGCCGCGACCTGCCACAGCCGATTGACGACGCCCGGCGCGTAGCCCAGCTTGAGGTGTTCGAGCGCCCGCACCCCCATCATCGTGAAGTGCGACGGATGGAACTGCCCGGGTAGGCGGTCGAACGACTGTTTCCTGACGCCGGCGACGACGGTTTCGTACGGGATCGCCAGATCCGTCATCCGCATCGGTTCACCGTCTTCGCGGGTGAACATCTCTTTGGCGAACTCATCGAACTGCAGTGAGAACAGTCCGTTGAGGCCGTGGCGCCGCCGGGTCCTGGCCGGGGCCAGCACTCCGCGGTAGGTGACGGTCTTCGCCCACGCGACGTAGTCCTCGATGGGCACCGGCAGTACGCGGGCCATCACACTGCCCACGATGGCGCCGAAGGAGTTGGTCAGCATGTAGGCGGGCGGCAGACCCGCCGCCAGCATGCGCTGCATCCCGCCGAGGTAGACGTAGCCTGCGCCGCCCCCACCGCCCAGGACGGCGACGTAGGTCTTGTAGCCGAGCTCGGTATCGAGTTCGGCCGCCGAGAAGTCATTGCCGTGGCGCTCCAGCAGCAACGACCGTTCGTACTCCACATCCTCGGCGAAGTTCGCCAGGACTGCCTTCGCCGCGTCCAACCGTTCCTGCGCCGAGGTGCGGCCACGGAGCGGGTTGTACAGCGCGTCGATCACTCGGCTCCGGAAGCCACTGATCTCGCCGCCGACCGTGACGTCGCCGCGGCCGCGGGTGCCGCCCGGGCCGGCCGCGCCCGGTTCGAAGACCGTCAGCCGCGCGAAGCTCAAGAGGTAGCGCAGGCGCCGGAACTGCTCGGCGCTGAGCACGTCGGGGCATTCGAGGTCGGCGCGCACCAGCGCGGCCTCCATGTGCTGCAGCGCCAGGGTGGGATTGCTGCCCGGAAGCCCAGGAGGTTCGACTTCCTCTACCAGGGCCAACTCATTGGACAGCTCGCCGAACGGTACGAGCTCGGAATTCGCCATCAGTCCATTCTTGTCATCCCGGTCGCCGACCGAGGCAGTTGGGGCGGATTCGCGACGTCAACTCTTCAGCGGCTCGGCCAGCACGTCCGAAAGCCACTTGATCACAAGTTCGGGCTGCTCGTCGATGATGAAGTGACCGCAGTTGGGCACCTCGGTGATGTTCAGATCGTCGGCGTGATCGGTGAAGCCATCCAGCAGCGACGGGTGCACGGCCACGTCGTCGAGACCGAACAGCACCCGCACCGGCATCGCGAGTTTCTGGTCGTCGTAGGGCCCGCGCGCGAGCTTGGCGAACTCCTTGCCGACCATCGACCGGTAGATCTTGGAACCCGCCACGCGACGGTCCCGGTCGCGGAAGCAGCTGCGGAAGAAGTCCACCGACTCCTGGGGCATGCCGCTGCGGCGGATGAACCACCACAGCGTCGGCGACAGGTGCGAGAGCGGCCCGACACCAGGGGCTCCCACGACAAGTTGGTACGCCAATTTGTGGGCATGTCGGGCCACCCGGCCCGGCTCCTGCCACACGGGCGGAATGTTGAGGATGGCCAGCCGCGTGATCCGCGACGGTGCCTTCAGCGCTACCAGCTGCGCGGTCCAGCCGCCCCAGTCGTGGCCGACCAAGTCGAAGGAGTCGAGCCCCAGCGCGGTCGCCGCGGCCAGCACGTCGGAGGCGAACTGCTCCTTCTCATAGCCCTTCGGGGTGACCTCGCTCCAGCCGGCACCGCGCAGATCCATGGCGTGCACCCGGTAGCCGGCATCGGCCAGCGCGGGAATCACTTTGTGCCACATCCACCAGTTCTCCGGCCAGCCGTGCAGCAGCACGACCGGGCGCCCACCCTCCGGTCCGGCCACGGCCACGTGGATCTTCACGTCACCGGCCTGCACATATTCATGGGTCACGCCGTCGAGAGTGGGCATGCTGCGCTGAGTCATCCGGGCATCTTACCGTGCGGTCAGTTCCGATGGCGAGAGCCAAGGAAGCGGATGCCCAGGTACGGGCGGATGCACGCGGCCCCGTCGACTCTTGCCTACCAAGTAAGCATTTCGTACTCTAAAAAGGTACGAATCGCATACTCAAGAGGTGATCGTGGCGCGAGACCACAGCACACCGATGCCAGCGGCGCTGGCCCGGGTTCCGTTGCGGACCGTCCGGCCGCGCGACGCCATTGCCGTGTATCCCCACCCGAGAGCACAGCTCGCGCGACTCACCGAACACGGACTACTTCACCGCCTTGCCGATGGCTACTACGTTGTTGTGCCTCAAGAGATGGTGGGGCGGCCATGGATTCCAGTCCTTGAAGCCGCCGCCGCCGGGATCGCCGCAGCGATCTACGGCGCGGACGACAGCGTCGTGATGGGTGTCAGCGCCGCACGCCTACACGGAGCGATTCCGCGAGCTCTCGCAACCGCCATCGTCGCGGTGCCGCAACAGCATCGCCCGATCACGCTCTCCGACCGCCCGGCGATCGTGCACTTCGTCAAGCGTCAGACCAGTGACATCGACGCCGAACTCATCCGCACCGAGCTGGGACCGACGCTGGTGACCACGCCCGAGCAGACCGTGCTGGATCTGGCGCATCGCCCCGCCCTCGGCGATGCGGAAACTGACGTTCCCACGGCCGTCGCTGCACTGTACGCGCGCAGCGACGAGAAGCGGCTACGGGAATTAGCAGCCGACCAACGTCGGCTGGCATCACTGCGCCGGGCAGAAGCCTGGGTGCACGCGGATTCATGAACCTCGACGAACGTGACGCCGTAGCAACACAATTCGGCGTAGCCACCGAACAAGTCGAACGCGATCACCTCATCTCTCATCTGCTCGCATTCCTGAGTCGGGAGTTCGGTGACCGGATCGAGTTCATAGGTGGGACTGCACTGGCCCGCACGCATCTTCCTGATGGCCGGCTCAGCGAGGACATCGATCTCATCGCCCTTGGCGATCGCAAGCGGGTCGCTCAGGATCTGGATGCCTCCCTCCCCCGCGCAGTGGCGCGGAGCCATGGGCGGCTCACTGTCGAACCCGCATTGAGTTCAATCACAGACACGCTCCCCGTGCTGCTCCGTCCCGCGGACGGCCAACCGATACGGCTGCAGCTGCTGTCGTCCAGGGATCGAGTTCTGTGGCCAACCGAATGCCGCGCTCTGGTCCAGCGCTACGCCGACGCACCGCCCGCAGAATTACCGGTGCCGACCTTGCCCGCCTTCGCCGCGTCGAAGACCGCGACGTGGGCCGATCGGCACGCAGCTCGCGATCTCTGGGATCTGTGGGCGCTCAACGAAATCGGCGCCATCGATCCGGCCGCTGCCGGACTATTCCGGCGATTCGGCCCCACCAACAAACACCCTGCGGACTATCTATTCCGTAGTGCGCCATCAGACGCGGATTGGCAGGCGCAACTGGCCGGGCAGACCCGACTGACTGTATCGGCGAAGGACGCTCTCCATGCGGTGCGCGCCGCCTGGCGGAATGCGATCAGTTGCTCCCATGACGCAGACGACGGGGAAATCATCCGCCAGGCGGTGTTTTCAGCTCGTTGTCCGAGCAACCAGAAAGCTCTCGGGTCCGTACCAGTCGATCTGCGCGTCACCCCACCAGGAGAGGAACTGCTCGGCCGTCTCACCCGGCAAGTGACCCTGCCAACCAAACGAGAAAACCCGCCCTGACCGAAGTCAGAACGGGTTTTACTTGTGGAGCTAAGGGGATTCGAACCCCTGACCCCCACACTGCCAGTGTGGTGCGCTACCAACTGCGCCATAGCCCCTTAAGTGGTGCCTGATGAAGCTACACCACCGGCCCCATGGTGAACAAAACGGCTGGTCAGAGGGACCCTTCCACCGGCTCGTGGCCCAGCGGACAGATCGGGGTTTCCTCCTCGTCACCCGAATGACGCGTCTCCGGAGCCAGCCACCAGCCCACCGCGGCCGCCAGCAGGATCACCCCGCCCACGCCGAACGCCGCGTTGAAGGACACGTGCTGGGCGATCTGACCTGCGACCAGCGAGCCAAGGATCGTGCCGAGGTCGGACATCATCTGGAAGGTCGCCACGGCGGTGCCGCCCCGGGCCTGGTTGCCGATGATGTCCGCGACGGCAGCCTGCTGCGGCGAGATGAAGATGCCGCTCGCGGCGCCGGTCACGAACGCGATCACCAGAAACACCGGCAGTGACGTGGTCCAGCCCAGCAGCACCGTCGAGACGGAGGACACCGTCAGCCCGACGATCAGCAGCTTGCGCCGGCCGACCCGATCGGACAGATGCCCGCTGGGAATCACGGCACACACGTTGCCGACGGCGAACATCGCCAGCACCAGGCCGGCCATGCCCGCGCTGCGGTGCAGCACGTCGACCACGAACAGCGGAACCAGCGCCACCCGCAGGCCCAGCGCGGCCCATCCGGCCGCCAGGTTCGACAGCAGTGCGGCTTGATAGGCGCGGTTACGCAGCACGGTCCGAACCGACACCATCGGCCCGGTTTCCTCTTCCGGAGCGGCCAGTGTCGAGTTGCGCAGGCTGACGAACACCACGGCCGCGGCGAGCGTCAGCGCCATGCCGTAGATGCCGAACGGCACCGCCAGGCCCAGGCCCGCGGTCAGGCTGCCCAGCACCGGGCCGGCGACGCCACCGATCATGAAGGCGCTGGAGAACAGGCCGGCCACCCGGCCGCGGGCGTCGAACGGCGACAGCCGGATCATCAGCGCCAGGGACGACACCGAGAACATCGTCGACCCCGCACCGCCGAGCGAGCGGAACAGCAGCAGCTGCCAGTAGGTCTCGGCGAAAGCGCAGGCCAGCGTCGACAACGCGACGATAAGCAGGCCGGTCAGATACACCCGCCGCTCACCGAGTTTCTGCACCAGCAGTCCGCTGGGCGGCGCGAAGATCAGGCGCATCGCGGCGAACGCGGTGATGACGAACGTCGCCGCGCTGATGCTGACACCGAAGTTGCGGGCGTACGCCGGCAGCACCGGCGCAACCACGCCGTAGCCGAGTGCGATGACGACGTTGGCGCCGACCAGCACCCATATCTCAGCCGGAAGTCTGGTCGGGGCCGGACAGTCGCCCTCCGTGACAGCACTCACACTATGACTGTATTGGCCGTGAATCCTGGCTTGTATCCGGTGCGCGTTCGCTCGTTAGTTCACGTTCGCGATCCCCGGCGGCAACGGTGCGTACGTCGCCCGCGGAGGTAACGGGTTGGTGGTTCCCTCCCCCTCGACGACTTGAAGCCGCCCATCGGGGTTTCTGGCTATCCGAGTCCCGGTTTCGTCGAATGTGCATACTTCGGTGCCGTTGGGATGCTTGATGTAGTCCCCGCCGCCCTTTGCGCAGCAGTCCTTCATGGTGCCGCCGTTGTCCGTGCAATGGAAAAGCTCGTCCACCTTGTCCGCGCTCGCGATGGGCGCCATGGCAATGCCGGCGACGATGCCGCCGGACAGCAGGGCCGCACAGACAATCCGGCGCAAAGACGATGCGAACATGGCGATGCTCTTTCCTCTGTGTGGGCGCGCTATTGCCCGTTCCTCGTCACCGGACCGCGAGGCACCATCGAGGGTGCAGGCTGGGGTGCCGGTGTCAACTCTTCGGCTGGAATGGCCGAACCACCGTGCGGCACACACGTGCAAATCGGCGGTACGCCGTTGCACACCGGATCCTCCCAGGGCATGCAGTACCACGGCGCTGGGAGGCTCGGGAAGGCGACGATGACGCTCAGTCCGGCGAACAGACCGGCGCAGGCATATCTGCGGACATCTGTGGCGGCACTCACGATTGCTCCTCTCGCAAATGAAGCGTCGTGAACAGGCATAACTCTAGGCCCATGACAGCAATGGCGCACCAACTTCGCAGCAAAACCATAAGCGCCCCCGAACCTGGCAATTTACTGGGAAAGCGGCGTGTAATTTCGCCAGTTCAGCAAAGCGGTACTCGCCCTAACCGATGACGGTGTTCACCACTTCCTTCGCGGCGGCCTGGACCTGCGCCAGATGTTCTGGGCCCTTGAACGACTCGGCGTAAATCTTGTAGACGTCCTCGGTACCCGACGGCCTCGCGGCGAACCACGCGTTCTCGGTCGTCACCTTCAGCCCGCCCAGCGGCGCGCCATTACCCGGTGCCGCGGTGAGCTTGGCGACGATCGGTTCGCCCGCCAGCTCGGTCGCGGTGACCTGCTCGGCCGACAGCTTCGACAACCGGGCCTTCTGTTCGCGGTTGGCGGGCGCATCGATGCGGGCATAGGTTGGGGCACCGTACTTTTCGGTCAGCTCGGTGTAGCGCTGCGACGGTGAGACGCCGGTGACCGCGAGGATCTCCGAGGCCAGCAGCGCCAGGATGATGCCGTCCTTGTCGGTGGTCCAGACGGTCCCGTCCGTCCGCAGGAACGACGCCCCCGCGCTCTCCTCGCCGCCGAATCCGATTGTGCCGCCGAGCAATCCGTCAACGAACCATTTGAAGCCGACCGGAACCTCGATGAGCTTTCGCCCCAGCCCGGCCACCACCCGGTCGATGATCGATGAGCTGACCGCCGTCTTGCCGACCGCGGTGGAACCCGGCCAACCCGCGCGATGGGTGTACAGATAGTCGATCGCGACGGCGAGGTAGTGGTTCGGGTTGAGCAGCCCGCCGTCGGGTGTGACGATGCCGTGCCGGTCGGAGTCCGCGTCGTTGCCGGTGGCGATCTGGTAGCGGTCCCGGTTCGCGATCAGCGAGGCCATGGCATTCGGCGAACTGCAGTCCATCCGGATCTTGCCGTCGGTATCGAGTGTCATGAACCGCCAGGTCGCGTCGACCAGCGGGTTGACCACGGTCAGGTCGAGTTGGTGCCGTTCGGCGATGGCGCCCCAGTAGTCGACGCTGGCACCGCCGAGCGGGTCCGCTCCAATGCGTACCCCTTCGGCCCGAATGGCGTGCAGATCAACGACATTCGGCAGATCCTCGACGTAGGCATTCAGATAGTCGTGCCGCTCCGTCGAGCCCAACGCGCGCGCCAGCGGGATCCGCTTCACGTCGCGCAGCCCGTCACGCAGAATCTCGTTGGCGCGCTTGGCAATCACGCTCGTCGCATCGGTGTCGGCCGGGCCGCCATTGGGCGGGTTGTACTTGAAACCACCGTCGCGCGGCGGATTGTGCGACGGAGTGACGACGATTCCGTCGGCGAGATCGCCTTCGCGGCCGCGGTTGAAGGTCAGGATCGCGTGACTGACCGCCGGGGTGGGCGTGTATCGGTCGGCGGCGTCGATCATCGCGACGACCTCGTTGCCGGCCAGCACCTCCAGTGCCGTGACCCAGGCCGGCTCGGACAAGGCGTGGGTATCGCGGCCGATGAACAGCGGCCCGGTGGTGCCCTGCGCGGCGCGGTACTCGACGATCGCCTGCGTGGTGGCCAGGATGTGCGGCTCATTGAACGCCGCGTCCAGGCTGGACCCGCGGTGGCCCGACGTGCCGAATACGACCTGCTGGTCGATGTTCTCGGGGTCCGGCGCCACTGTGTAGTAGGCGGTGACCACGTGGGCCACATCGATCAGGTCATCTGGTTGGGCCGGTTGGCCGGCGCGCGGGTTGGCCGTCATGGACTCGATTCTGCTACCCACACTCCCCCGGTGTCGCCCGGTCGACGGTCGGTCACGATACTTTTGCAACATGTTCGGCCACGACAACCGAGAATTGGCCGCCGTGTTCGTTGGCGGCGCGATCGGTACCGCCGCGCGCGCCGTCCTCGCGGTCTACGCGGCCCCCTCTCCCGGCCACTGGCCGTGGCCCACCTTCGCGGTCAACATCGTCGGCGCCTTCCTGCTCGGGTACTTCACCACCCGCCTGCTCGAACGACTGCCGGTGTCGAGCTACCAGCGTCCACTGCTCGGCACAGGCATCTGCGGCGGCTTGACCACGTTCAGCACCATGCAGGTCGAGACGGTGCGGATGCTCGAGCACGGCGCCTACGGGCTGGCCGCCGGCTACACGGTCGCCAGCATCATCGCGGGCCTGGCCGCGGTGTACCTGGCGACCGTCCTGGTGCGGCGGGTACGGGTGCGGGCATGACGGCGGTGGTGTGGGCCGGCGTCGCGCTCATCGGCGGCGTGGGCGCGGTGACCCGTTTCCTGGTCGACCGGGCCGTCTCGAAACGCAAGAGCAGCAGCTTCCCGTACGGCACCTTCGTGGTGAATCTCAGCGGCGCCTGGCTGCTCGGTTTCTTCGGCGGACTGGCGTTGAGCCCCAATGTCGCGCTGCTGGCCGGTACGGCGTTCGTCGGCGCGTACACGACGTTCTCGACGTGGATGCTGGAAACCCAGCGGCTCGGCGAAGAACGGCAGGTCTGGTTCGCACTGGCCAATATCGCGGCGAGTGTGGTGCTCGGTCTGGCTGCCGCGGCGCTGGGACTATGGATGGGCGGCCTGCTGTGAGCGATTCCGCGGACTACCTCAAACTCACGACGTATTTCGGTGAGCGACAACGTCATCAGGGCCGGTTCCTGGCCGAGGAGCTGCTCGACCTCTACGGCGCCGCGAACGTCGCCACCAGCGTGGTGCTGCGCGGCATCGCCGGATTCGGGCCACGGCACCAGCTGCGCACCGACCAGACCCTGAGCCAGTCCGAGGACCTGCCGGTGGCCATCGCCGCGGTCGACACCGCCGACAAGATCGCGGGGCTGGCCGAGCGGACCGTGGAGCTGACGACCCGGGGACTGGTCACGCTCGAACGCGCCCGGCTGGTCACCACCGCGAATGCCGGCGTGCATACCAAGCTCACCGTCTACGTCGGGCGCCAGCACCGGATCAATGGCAGGCCGGCCCACATCGCGGTGTGCGAACTGCTCCACCGCAGCGGATTCGCCTGTGCCTCCGTCTTTCTCGGGGTCGACGGCACGGTCCGCGGCCGCCGTGAGCGGGCCCGATTCCTCAACCGGAACACGGACGTGCCCGTCATGATCATCGCGATCGACGACGGTGACCGCGCTGCCGCAGTCCTGCCCGACCTGGAGCGCCTGCTGCCCGACCCGTTGGTGACGGTGGAGCGGGCCGAGCTCTGCAAGCAGGCGGGGACGCTACTGACCCGTCCCGGTGCGCTCCCCGCCCACGATGCCAGTGGATCTCCGTTGTGGCAGAAACTCATGGTGTACACCACCGAGGACACGCTGCACGACGGCGAGCCGGTGCACCGCGAGATCGTGCGCCGCCTGCGTGCCATCGAGGGCACCCGCGGCGTCACTGCCCTGCGCGGCATCTGGGGCTTCCATGACGGACGAACGCCGCATGGCGACCGGCTGTTTCAGCTCGGACGCCAGGTTCCCGTCACGACCATCGTGGTCGATACTCCCGAAAACATCGCTACCGCTTTCGATCTCATCGATGAGGTGACATCCGACCATGGAGTGGTCACCTGCGAGCGGGTGCCGGCGCTGGTTTCCGTCGACAACGGATACCGGGACGGCGGTACCAGTCTGGGACACTTTCTCACATAGAAGGTAAGCCTAGCCTAAACAGCTTTGGTCGACTACGGTCCCTCGGCATGGAGTCAACAATTGAATCGGTCAGCGCTGGCTTGGCCAAGATCATGCAGGACGACATGGGCGTGGACATCAAGCGCGTCACCCGTGAATCACGGCTCATCAACGATGTCGGTTTGGACTCGGTGGCTTTCGCCGTGGGCATGGTCGCAATCGAAGACCACTTCGGCGTCGCATTGTCCGAAGAAGACCTGCTGGGCAGTGAGACCGTCGGCGACCTCGAAGACGCGATCGCCGCGAAACTCCCTACCGCCCAACGCTCATGAGCACATCGAGCCTCGCGTCCGCCCTGTCGCAGGCGATGACCCAGTCCGGGCGCGACCTGGTGACCCTCGATCCGAAATCTGGTGACTGGCGGCGGCATCCCTGGCAGGAAGTGCACGCCCGCGCCGAGAACGTCGCCGCACACGTCGATGGCCAAACACGAGTTGGCCTGGTCGGCGAACCCACGGTGGAATTCCTGGCCGGCATCTACGGCGCCATCTTCGCCGGCGCCGCCGTATCCATCCTTCCCGGGCCGGTTCGCGGGGCCGACACCCACGCCTGGGCCGACACTACCTTGACCAGGTTCGCCGGTATCGGCATCGACACGGTGCTCAGCCACGGCAAGCATCTCGACCTGTTGCGCACCGGCGCCACCGGCACGCAGCTGCACGACGTCAATACCGTTGCACACGAACAGCGTTCGACCACGTTCATCCCCTCCCGGAGCGCCGACATCGGCATCTTGCAGGGCACCGCGGGATCGACCGGCACCCCCCGCACCGCACAGATCCCTGCGGACGCGGCGTTGGCGAACCTGCGCGGCCTGGTCGCGCGGATCAGCGTCACCGACGCAGATCGTGGACAGTCGTGGCTGCCGATCTACCACGACATGGGCCTGGCGTTCATGCTCACCGTGACGCTCGGCGGCGGCGAACTGTGGCAGGCGCCCACCACCGCATTCTCGGCGTCGCCGTTCAACTGGCTCAAATGGTTGACCGAGAGCAAGGCCACCATGACCGCTGCCCCGAACATGGCCTACGGACTGCTCGGCAAGTACGCCCGCCTGGTCAGCGATGTCGACTTGGGCGCACTGAGATTCGCGCTCAACGGCGGCGAACCCGTCGATTGCGACGGCACCAATCGGTTCGCCACCGAGATGTCGAAGTTTGGCTTCGATGCGAACGCCCTCTGCCCGTCGTACGGCCTGGCCGAATCAACCTGCGCGGTAACCGTTCCCGCGCCGGGCGGTGGACTACGCCGCGACGACGTCACCGTGACCGTCGACGGCAGTACCGCTGTGCGCAGGTACGCGATACTCGGCCAACCGATCGACGGCATGGAAGTCCGTATTGCCCCCACGGATGTGCCCCACGAGCTCACCGGACGTGATGTCGGCGAAGTCCAGGTACGTGGCACCTCGATGATGACGGGCTATCTCGGCCTGGACCCGATCGACCCCGAAAATTGGTTTACCACTGGTGATCTCGGCTACTTCACCGACGACGGTCTGGTGGTGTGCGGTCGGCTCAAGGAACTCATCACCGTCGCGGGGCGGAACATCTTCCCGACGGAGATCGAGCAGGTGGCCGCACGCGCCGACGGAGTGCGCGAGGGCGCCGTCGTGGCGGTGGGCACCAACGACACCGGCGCTCGGCAAGGTTTGGTGATCGCCGCAGAGTTCAAGGGCGACGACGAATCGACCGCCCGCAGTCAAGTGGTAACGCTCGTCGCCTCCGAGTGCGGCATCGTCCCGGCCGACGTGGTGTTCCTCAAACCGGGCTCACTGCCGCGGACCTCATCCGGGAAACTCCGACGCCTCGAGGTCAGACGCACGCTGGAAACGGTGGGCTCATGACCACATTCGAGACGTGCACCACCGAGAACTATCGAGAGCTGCTCAGCGAGGTCTTCGACGAGCGGGTCCGCGACTGGACCGCGGAAGCTGAAGAATCCGAACGCTTTCCGCGCAAGCTCATCGAATACCTGGGCCAGTCCGAGGTTTTCGCCGCCAAGTGGGGCGAGCGCCAGCATCCGGATGTGGCCAAGGTGTTCGCGCTCGCCGAGCAACTGGGCAAGCTCGGGTCCGCGGGAATCGGCGTGGGAGTCAGCCTGCACGACTCGGCCATCGCAATCCTGCGCCGATTCGGCAAATCCGACTATCTGCGCGATATCACCGAGCAGGCCATCCGGGGCGACGCCGTGTTGTGCATCGGCGCGTCGGAAGAGTCCGGCGGCTCGGATCTGCAGATCGTCGAGACCGAAGTCGTCTCCGCGCGTGGAGGTTTCGAGGTCCGCGGCATCAAGAAGTTCGTGTCGCTGTCCCCCATCGCCGATCACATCATGGTGGTCGCCCGCAGCGTCGACCACGATCCGGGCAGCCGCCACGGCAGCGTGGTGGTGGTTGCCGTGCCGACCGCCCAAGTCGACGTCCAGACGCCCTACCGCAAGGTGGGTGCCGGTCCGCTCGACACTGCGGCAGTCCACATCGACACGTGGGTGCCCGCGGAAGCGTTGGTGGCGCGCGCAGGCACCGGCCTCGCCGCCATCTCCTGGGGCTTGGCACAGGAGCGGCTGTCGATCGCCGGTCAGATCGAGGCCAACTGCCGCAGGATCATCGGAATTACGTTGGCCCGCATGATGAAACGGCGCCAGTTCGGCCATACCTTGTACGAACATCAAGCCCTACGGATGCGACTGGCCGACCTGCAGGCCCGAGTCGACCTGTTGCGCTACGGATTGGCGGGGCTTGCCGCGCAGGGACGCATGGACTTGCGCGCGGCCGCGGCCATCAAGGTCACCGCGGCACGGCTCGGCGTCGAGGTCGTTGACGAGTGCATGCACATCTTCGGCGGTGCCGGATATCTCGTGGACGAGACACCGTTGGGTCGGTGGTGGCGCGACATGAAACTCGCGCGGGTCGGCGGCGGCACCGACGAGGTGCTCTGGGAACTGGTGGCGGCGGGCATGCGACCCGACTACGAGGGCTACGACGCGGTGATTGCGTCACCAGCCGGGTTCATCGCTTGACGAGGTTCACCAGGAATTCGATGGTGACGATCGGATCGACGGCGAGCAGTCCCGCCGGCGGCGCCGGCGGGATGATGCCGTAATCGGCGAAGGTGACCGGGATTTGCCCGACGGCAACAACTCCACTACCCGACCGCTGCACTTCCAGCCGTACAGCCACCTGCCGGGCGACGCCCTTGAGCGTGAGTTGCGCCGACACCTCCTGAGTCGTGGGCGTGCCGTCCCCGGCGATGGATGACAGGTTGACCGGATCGAGCACAGCGAGCTTTGCCGTCGGGAACTGGGCGGCGTCCATCACGTCGGTGCTGCGGAACTTGTCATCGCGGCCGCGGTGCGGTGACTGGATCGTCCCGACGTCGACGACGAAGCTCGCTGACTGCAAGGTGCCGCCCGCGACGGTGGCGTCGCCCCGCACCGCATTGGTCCGCCCGGTGACGGTCACGGTCTCCCACAACAGTTGTTGCCTGGCTCGGTAACCGGCCTGAGAGCGGTTGGCCTCATCATCGGGACCCGCGGCCACGACCCACTTGCCGTCGAGGTTTGTGGTAGCCGGACGAAGCGTCGATGGCAGAGTCAGGACCGGCGCCGGCATGCCTTCCATCTGGGTTCGGTAGAACCACGGTCCGGCGCACACCCCTACGACGGCGAGCACTGTCAGCGCCAGCAGAAGCCTTTTTGCCACTCCCTCTATATACAGGGCGGGTCGGACGTCAGGTGGCTGGGCGCGCCAGCGCGTACAGCGCCATCCTGCGGTTCGCCATGTCGTGTTCACCGAGAAATTCGCAACCGGCGTGCTCGCACAGCCGCCGCGCGCCGGAGTTGCGGTGGTCGGGATCGAACATCACCCGACGGCACGACGGCACCAAGTCGAACAGACTCGCCAATACCTGAGGCAGCAACATCGGCGCCAGGCCCCGGTTCACAAAGCGCTCATCCGCGATCGCGGCGTGCAGTCCCAAATCATAGGGATCGGCGTCGTATCGAGGCGCGATGGAATCCTTGGCGGCCCAGTACAGCTCGAGATAGCCCATGGCTTTGTCCTGGTAGCTCACCAACAACGGTCGCGAATACTCACCGTCGAGCTGCGCCTGAAGGTGCCGCCGCCACCATTGCGGAGGTCGGTCGTACTCCCAGGCCTCTGCCAGATGCGGCCGATTCATCCATTCGGACAACAGCTCAGCATCGGCTTCGGCGTCGACCAGACGCACTGCCCACGGAGCCACCAGCTGCGGAACGGGTGGTGCACCCACCGCGCGCACTTCAGCGGACAGCGACGTCAACTCGCGCGGCAGCACCGGCCCCTGATCAATCTCGGTCATTTCAGCGGCGAGCCTACCGGATTGATTTAGGTTAGGTTTGCCTACATCGCGGCGTGTGTCGCCTGGCATCCACTGAACGCCGAAGGTTGTCGTCGGTTCGCCCAGCACACCCGACAGAGCTCGCGGAATGCGCAAACGGCCCCTGTAACGCTCAGGCACAACAGGTCGATAGAGCTGCTAACGTAGTCATCAATCACTTTGGTCGCATCAGTTAGCTGGTGCGGGAGGGGAACACACCATGTCTTTCACCACTCGGATGATGGTCGGCGCGGGTTCTGCATTGGTCGCTGTCATGGCCAGCGGCGCTGTCGCCACCGCTCAGCCGGACCCCACCGCGATCATGTACTCGACCTGCACCTACCCGCAGGTGATCGCCGCGCTGACCGCGCTCGACCCGGGTGCCGCCGCTGAGCTGCAGGCCAACCCGATCGGCGTCGGCTACCTGCACCAGCTGATCGCCTCCGGTCCGCAGCAGCGCAAGGCGCTGATCACGCGTGCGTACAACACCCCGGGTGCCGCTGGGTACACCGACCTGGTGCTGAACGTCGCGAACACCTGCAACAACTTCTGATCCCAGAAGCCAAGACAACGCAGCTCAATCCTTCGGGATTGAGCTGCGTTGTGCTTTCTGCGGGTAGCCGCCGATAGTCAGAATCCGCGGTTCGACCCTCGGACGGCGGCGACGGCCTCGTCGGGTCCGGTGAAGGTCACTTGCGCGGGCCCACGGCCTGCCGCGAAGAGCAGCAGCTCGCCGGGTGCGCCGGTCACCGTCACCTCCGCGCCGCGGCCGGCGGCGGCCAGGCGACGGCCCTCGGGGGTCACCAGCACGATCCGTGCCGGCGCGTTCTTGATCCCCATACGCGCCATGTTCGCCACCTGTCCGGCCAATGCGGACACCAGTCGGTCATCGAGCTCCCGCGGCTCCCAGGCCGGCCCCGCCCGGCGGACGTCCTCGTTGTGAATGAACATCTCGGCGACGTTGACGAACGGGTCGAGCAGTTTGAACGGCGAGTACAGCGGTGGGCCGGCGGCAATCATGTCGACCAGCTTTTCCCAGTCGGTGGCTGCGGTCACCTGCGCCTGAACCCGGTCGGTGTACCCGGCCAGCTGCGGCACCAGAATTCCGGGCGCGGCATCGAGCCGTCGTTCCCGCACCACCAGATGCGCGGCCAGATCACGGGCTGTCCATCCTTCGCACAATGTGGGTGCATCGGGCCCGTGCTCGCGCAGGGATTCGACGAGGGCGGCGCGTTCCCGCCGGGCGGCTGTCATACGCTGAGTCTAGGTCGGGCGACGATCAAGCGGCGCGGCACGAGCTGCGTTGAGGAATGCGCAAATCCCAATAGGTCGGACGCTCTTGCTCCAGCATTGCGATGTGGGTCACCGTCGCCGGGCAAACGCCAGGTGAACGATCGCGACGTGGTTACAGATGAGTACCCATCCATGCACCAGGGGCCACACGACCCTCATTACTAACTATGGTCACAAAAGCCCCTCACTGGCGTACGAGCGCCGCCCGCCATCCGAAAGGTGTGACCGTGTCGCCGCGTCCTCGCATTGCATCGGTGGCTTTGACGGCCGCCGTCGTCCTCGGCGGAGCGGTCGGCATCGCGCCACCCCGCGCAGCTGCCGATCCGTGCACCGGCCCCAACGCGGGTGTCCTGCCGCCGAACGGGGTGCCGTCGAGCGGCGTCATGCGGCCAACGTCGGGCGGCCATCGACCGAGCAATGCGATCGACAAGGCCCCGCTGCCGACTCTGGGCAAGCTGTCCCGATCACTGCTCAGCGCCTTCACCAAGGGCACCGTGCAACAGCAGGCCGGAGTGCTGCCCGGTACACCTCGGGTGCCGCAGCCGCCGGTCCAACAACGCGCGGCCCAGCCCGCTCCGGCCGCTACGCAACCCCAACCCGCAGCAGCACCCGCACCGCCCATCGACGCAGGTACTACGTCCCTCGTCGGGTGGGTGACCGGCGACCAGAGTGCGGGCGGCGACACCCTGCAACGGTTCGGCATCTCCGGCACCGACCTCGGCATCATGTGGGACAACGGCGACCCGGTGAACAACCAGGTGCTGATGATGTTCGGTGACACGTACGGCTACTGCGCCACCCCGAACCAGCAGTGGCGCTACAACACCATGGTGCGCACCAGCGACCGCACGCTGTCGGGCGGTGTCCACATCCCACCCGGCTCGGTGACGAACCCCTATTCAGGCTCACCCGAGTGGCAGCCGAACCTGGCCAAGCAGACCATCCCCACCATCCGCTGGGCGCCCGTCGAGAAGGGCATCATCCCGACTTCCGGTGTCTCCGTGGGCAAGACGCAGTACGCCAGTTTCATGTCGATCAAGAACTGGGACAGCGCCGGCCAGTGGACGACGAACTACTCGGCGATCGCCGTCTCCAATGACAACGGCCAGAACTGGGGCGTGTACCCGAGCAGTGTCCGGCCGATGGCGCCGGACAGCGTGTCGCGAGTTGCCTTCATGCCCGGCAACGAGAATTTTCAGCAGGGCGCGTTCCTGAAGGGCAGCGACGGCTACATCTATTCGTACGGAACCCCTTCTGGCCGAATCGGAAACGCATATGTGTCCCGGGTCCCGCAGAACCTGTTGCCCGACATGAGCAAGTACGAGTACTGGAACAACGAAAGCCAGTCGTGGGTGCCCAACAACCCCGGCGCAGCCTCACCGATCATTCCCGGCCCGGTCGGTGAGATGTCGGTGCAGTACAACACCTACCTCAAGCAGTACCTGGTGATGTACTGCAACAACCTGTCCGACGTGGTGATCCGTACCGCACCGACACCGCAAGGACCTTGGGGCCCAGAGCAATTGGTGGTGTCGTCACAGCAGTTCCCCGGCGGCGTCTACGCGCCGTACCTGCATCCGTGGTCCAACGGTCGCGATCTGTACTTCACTCTGTCACTGTGGTCGGCGTACAACGTGATGCTGCTGCACACCGTACTGCCCTGAGTTCCGGAAGTCGGTGAGGGCCGCGGCGGCCCGGACCGGGTCCTGCAGCATCCACCAGTGCCCCAAGCCGTCGGGCACGGTCGTCCGCGCGCGACCAGCTGCTCGCCCTCCCCCGGCTACGTCCGCGGTGGCGACGTGGCCGCCGGGCCCAATAGATCGGCGCTGTCGTTCGACGAGGTGCGTCGCCAGCGCCCGGACAGCGGCAACTCGCGCAACGACTCTCCGCCCACAGACCATCGTCGGGCCACGAAGCGGATGACGGTCCGCACATAGCGGTTCGTCTCTGAGTACCAACGCCATTCGTACAGGCGACCGGCCTGCAGCCAGTGTGCGAGCGCTTCTGATTCGACGCCCTGCAAATACGGCCGGACCCAGGTGACCATCACCCACGTCTGCACCGCCGCGTCGTCGGGAAGACGGAAGGTCCACTCGATCGGATCGTCACCGGCAATCATGGTGTGGCGCAACGCCGGCGGGGCCGGCTGCGTACCCTCGGACACGCCGAACAGCTGCACTGCGACGTTGTGAAATACCGCCGGCCCACCGACCTCGAACCGCACCGTGTAGCCATCGGCCCCGTTGCGCTCGACGGAGAAGGCCGCCAATCCGCCGACCGCGACGTAGCGCGCGAACACCAACCCGCTGACGACCATGACCACTCGGCGCACCGCCAGCAGCACCGTGAACGTCGCGACGGTCAGCGCGACGACACGCCACATCAGGTCCACGTGCACAGACTGTCAGAGCGTCAGCGACACGTCATGGCAATCACCGACGTGCCACTCAATCCGCCGCCTTCGCCTTCTCCAGCTCGCGCAGGACAGACAGCGACAGGAAGGTCATCGGTCCCGCGTCCTTGAACTTGCCACCGGCGTTGCCCGCGATGCCGCCCTCGACGGCGAGGTCGCTGATCAGGTCGAGTTTGAGCTGCGGGCTGCCCTCGCTGAAGTCGAGATCAGCCAGATCCACCCACACAATGTTGGGCCGCGTGGTGGATTCGTAGACGTAGCGCCTGTTGGTCAGGTCCAGCACTACCTGCCAGATGGTCTGCGAGGCGTCGGGCTTGCCCGGATCCGGAATCCGGAAGGGCTGGGCGGCATTTCGGATCACCGAGAACATGCCCGCGATCGCTTCCACCTGGCTGGACGGTGTGGGCAGGCGGCCGGCGTAGTAGGTGGCCCGCGCGAACCTATCGGAGGCCAACGTGGAACCCGGCAACGGCTCGGAGCCGCCGAGGCCCTCGAAGTTCTTCACCAACTCGAGCTGCTGATCGAAGGTGGGTGAGTTTGTCATCACCCGAAAGTCCTTGCTGTGGTAGACCTTCGGCTGACCGTCGAGGTACTCGATGATCGCCGAGTCGCCGGTGGCGTCATCGAGCGCCAGATGAATGGTGGGCGGATTGCCACCGGTGGGGTCGTCGAGTTGGACCACCTGCACGTTGGTCTCGCCGATCCACGCGACCGCCTCGGCGACCGTTGCGAAGTTGTCCAGGAAGTACTGCAGCCAGATCGCCTGACTCAGCTGGGTTCGTGTGGCATCCGGTGTGCCGTAGGTGGATTCGGCCAGCCACAGCACGTGCCCGGCCAGTCCGGCCTCGTTGAGGCCGTCCACCGAAATGATGTCAAAGGCGGTGGCGATCACGCTGCCGTATTTCGAGGTCCAGGTCAGCTTGCCGGCGACCCCGTCGTCGCGGGTCACGCCGCGCGGCTGCTTCCACAAGTTGGTCATGAGGTCTCGATGGAAGTCCATGTTGCGGCCGACCAGGACCGCGTCGCCGGCGTCAGGCCAGATCACTCGTGTGCACACCGGAGCAAGCCTAACTTTCCCAGTCCGCCACAATCGCTGAGTTGTTTGCCAAAAATTGCGCCGTGCGAGTGGGATGCTCTTGAGATGGTTGCTTCCCACAGGGAACTCGCAGCTGAAACTACGGATCAGGAGGTCTCGCCACTCAACCGATGGTTTGCGGCCGTCGGTAGCTACTCGCCCTCCGAGAGGAAGAAACATGAACATGTTGCGTACTACGACGGCTGTGTTGATCCCTGCCTTGTTGCTGACGATGTCGTGTTCCTCAGGCGGCAAGAAGGCCGACGACTCCACCGCAGCCGTCACGACACTGCATTTCTACGAGCACGACACCGGACAGACCAGCGTGGATCTCGGAACTCCCGGGGAAGGCCCCGGCGACCAATTCATCTTCTCCGGCGACGTCTTCGATCGCCAAGGGGGCACGAAGCTCGGGCGGACGGCAGGGCAGTGCACGACCGTCAGCGGAGACGCCACCGCCGGTGACGTCGCGTGCACCGAGACCTTCATCCTCGATGGCGGACAGATTTCGATCCAGATGCTGGCCGACCGAGCTGCCGTGTTCAGCAAGGGCGAAACCTTGCCCGTCTCGATCGTCGGAGGCAGCGGCAAGTACAACAAGGCCCGGGGTGACGGCACCGCTCAAGTGCCGCCCGAGGTGCCCAATCAGACCGACGCCAACTTCGTGCTGAACGTGGTGACAAACTAGGCGCCGAAGCGCACGGGCACTAGGCCCAGCGGTTCGCCAGCAACTTGAAACTCGGCAGATCCTCCAGCGGCACCAGCGCCTCATAGATCCGCTGATACCCGGTGCTGGCGATCCGCCACGAACCGTCCTCGTCCTTGCGGTAGGTATCCGAGTAATAGCCCGAGCCGCGGATCATCGCGTGCCCCGGCACGATCACGGTGTCCTCGAACACCCAGGAACCGTGCGCGGTGGTGTCGGAGTCGATGTCGATCTCCGGGTGGCTGGCGATGTGCGTCGTGATGATTCCGTTGTCGAGGTTCGTCCGCATGAAGTCGACGACGTCAGACCGGCCCTCGTAGTGCACCGGCTCACCCATCGCATGTGTGCCGTAGCGGGTCACGACATCTGCAGTGAGGCAATCCCCGAAGGTGTCCCACTCCTTGAGGTCCAAGGACCGAAAGTACCGGTACTTGAGTCGCTGAATATCAGCGATCGCCGCCAAGTTGCTCATGACGCGAGACTAGAACACGTTTCATTTTCTGTCACGAGAATGCGGAATGCGGCTCACCACATGGTGGTATCAAAACTACGAAGCGTGTGGCACGGACGGGGTTGACCTCAACCTACGTTGAGGTTTTAGCGTGGAGTGCATGTCCTTCAAAGCACACGAAATCGAGTTCATGAAGGCGGCAGACCTCGGGCGACTCGCCACCATCCAGCCCGACGGCACACCGCAGGTCAGCCCAGTGGGCTTCACCTACAACGAGGAACTGGGCACAATCGACATCTCGGGCTACCACATGACCAAGAGCCAAAAGTTCCGCAACCTCGCCCACCACGACAAGGTGGCCTTCGTCATCGACGACATCGCCTCGCGCAACCCATGGCGGGTGCGTTGCCTGGAGATACGCGGCACCGCCCAACAGGCCATGACAGCGTCAGGACAACATGGCCCCGCAGGAGATGCCCTCGATTCCGCAATCATCCGCATCACGCCCCGTCGCATCATCAGCTTCGGCATCGACGACACCGATACCGAACCCCACCCGCTCAGAGCAGACATCCGTAACGTCTGAGACCAAGGGCCTGTGGGACAGACCAAACGAGGCGACCAAACGAAAAGGCCCGGCTCATTCGAGCCGGGCCTTCCCTTGTGGAGCTGCCGGGAATTGAACCAGCATAAACATACCGTGAACTGCGGTTATGCCGGTGTGCGCAGCGGGCGAAAGCGGGCGAAAGTCCTGCAAAGTTCTTTTCGGTCGATCTGGCGTGTGCATCAAGTGCACACGCATCCAGAGCTGCCGGGAGCCCACAAAGGCACCTATCCCCCATCTCTGACCCGGCGTCCCTTTGTGCCGCGAGATTGCGCGGGTTGCTCCGGTGGAATTCTTAGCTGAGTCGGCAACAGCCACAACACAGTCCGCACCTGATTCAACCCGTCCCGTGTCACCGCCTCGACCTCGACCACAGCCAGCCACGGGCCATGTGAAAGCCGCACCCATGCAATCTGTCGGCCGGGGTGGAATGCATCGAACTTCAGACCGTGTTCACGGACCGGCTTGGGTGCGAGCGACATCATCGGGCCGGACGGCAACCATGCGACGGTGTCGACCTCGACGGCGCGGTCTGTCGGCCGGTAGATCACGGCATCCGGCGGGTTGGTCCAGTCCTCGAACACCCACATCACCCTACCTCCACCGTCGAACAGAGGTTCGAAAAAGGCGGTACGGTTGACGTAGACCCACGAAAGGACTCTCAATGACGTTGTCAAGCCGCTGCAGAGGCGATTTGATGCGCGTCGGGTTCCCAGGTCCGGTTGTCACGAATGAGTGCGTAGAGGACGTTCACGCGGCGGCGGGCCAGGCAGA
>NZ_JXST01000011.1 GCF_000878195.1 Mycolicibacterium llatzerense
GCCTACCACCCTCCGGCCGAACCGGCCACACCTGCCCGCCCACCCGAGATCAACGTGACCCGGATGCCCATGAGCGTCGCTCCGAACCCGCGGCACCGCTGATGTCCGACGCCGCCGCCGAGTTCGCCGCCGCGCCTGTCGCGGTGCTGGCCACGGTTTCCGCCGAAGGCCAGCCACATGTGGTCCCGGTCGTCTTCGCAGTCAGTGGGGACCTGCTCTATACGGCGGTGGACGCCAAGCGGAAGTCGACGCAGCACCTGCGGCGGCTGGACAACATCGCGGCCAACCCGCGCGTGAGCCTGCTCGCCGAGGACTACGACGACGACTGGTCCCAGCTCTGGTGGGCCCGCGCCGACGGCAACGCCACGGTGCACCCGAGCGGCGACGAGATGGCCATCGGCTACTCGCTGCTGCGGGCCAAGTACCACCAGTACGACCGGGTGGCGCTCGATGGCCCGGTGATCCGGGTCGCGGTCTCCAGATGGAGTTCCTGGCACGCTTGAGTCCTGAGTCTTGCGTCTGAGTCTTGTGCCGACGGTCGCGACAGGAGCATGGTGGACGTGAGTCGTCGATAGGGGCACGCCATGGCGGACAAGTCGAATAACTCATCCGGCGCCGCGCCCAGCGCGGACAGTCCGGCGTCGATCCGAAATGTGGTTCTGGTGGGGCCATCTGGCTCCGGCAAGACCACTCTGGTCGAGGCGCTGCTGCTGCATGCGGGCGTGCTGACGCGGGCGGGGACGGTGCTCGACGGCACCACGGTCTGCGACCACGAGCCTGCCGAACTCGAGCAGCAGCGGTCGGTCGGGTTGGCGCTGGCCTCACTGCAGCACGGGCCGGTGAAGGTCAATCTGTTGGACACCCCAGGCTATGCCGATTTCGTCGGTGAGTTGCGGGCCGGGCTGCGGGCTGCCGACTGTGCGTTGTTCGTGATGGCGGCCAACGACGTGGTGGACGCTGCCACCAGGTCTTTGTGGCGGGAATGCGCCGACGTCGGGATGCCGCGCGCCGTCGTGGTGACCAAACTCGACCACGCGCGCGCCAGCTTCGCCGGCGCCGTGGAGTCAGCGCAAGAATCCTTCGGGGACAAGGTGATTCCGCTGTATCTGCCCGACGGCGACGGGCTCGTCTCCCTGCTGGCGGACGACGCGACCCTGATCGAGGGCATCATCGAGGAGTCCGAGGACGAAACGTTGATGGAGCGGTACCTGAGCGGCGAACAGATCGACAACGCGGTGCTGGTTGCCGACCTCGAGCGCGCGGTGGCCCGCGGTTCGTTCTTCCCGGTGATCCCGGTATGCAGCACGACGGGGACCGGGGCAGCTGAATTGCTCGATGTCATCGCCCGCGGATTCCCCTCTCCCCCAGAGCATGTGCCGCCGCAGGTGTTCACGCCGGCCGGTGTGGAAAAGCCCGCGCCCGCCTGCGATCCGGCCGCACCCCTGTTGGCAGAGGTGGTGAAGACGACGTCGGATCCGTATGTCGGCAAGGTCAGTTTGGTCCGGGTATTTTCCGGCACCATCAGGCCCGACACGACGGTTCACGTGTCGGGCCATTTCAATTCATTCGCCGATTCAGCCGCCGGCTGCGCCGAGCACGATGATCACGACGAGGACGAGCGCGTCGGGGCACTGTCGTTTCCGTTGGGCCGCAAGCAGCGCCCCGCTCCCGAGGTGATCGCCGGGGACATCTGTGCCATCGCGCGGCTGACCTGCGCCGAGACCGGAGACACCTTGTCGGACAAGGCTTCCCCGATGGTGTGCCGGCCGTGGACCATGCCGGCGCCGCTGCTCCCGATGGCGATCGTGCCGCACGCCAAGACCGACGAGGACAAGCTGTCGGTGGGGCTGGCCCGGCTGTCCGCCGAGGACCCGACGCTGCGGATCGAGCAGAATCCGCACACCCATCAGATCGTGTTGTGGTGCATGGGCGAAGCCCATTCGGCGGTGGTGCTCGACGCGCTGTCCCGACGGTTCGGGGTCGCGGTCGACACCACGGAACTGCGGGTACCGCTCCGAGAGACGTTCGGCGGCAACGCGAAAGGGCACGGCCGGCACGTCAAACAGTCCGGCGGGCACGGACAGTTCGCGGTCTGTGACATCGCCGTCGAGCCGCTGCCCGAAGGCGCCGGGTTCGAGTTCGTCGACAAGGTGGTGGGCGGTGCGGTGCCGCGCCAGTTCATCCCGAGCGTGGAGAAAGGCGTTCGCGCCCAGATGGATCGGGGCACCTGCGGCTACCCGATGGTCGACATCCGCGTCACGCTGCTGGACGGCAAGGCGCACAGCGTTGACTCGTCGGACTACGCCTTCCAGCTCGCGGGCGGGTTGGCACTGCGCGAGGCGGCCGCTGCCGCGTCGGTGAATCTGCTCGAACCCATCGACAGCGTGCACATCGTGGTGCCCGATGAAATGGTCGGCGCGGTGATGAGTGACCTCTCGGGACGGCGCGGCCGCGTGTTGGGCACCGACACCGCCGGCGATTCCTGCACCGGCATCGATGCCGAGATTCCGGAGATCGAGCTGACCCGGTACCCGATCGAACTGCGGTCGTTGTCCCACGGCGCCGGGTCGTTCACCCGTTCTTTCGCCAGGTACGAGCCGATGCCGGAGGCAGCGGCAGCGCGGGTCCGCTGATCGCGCAGTGATCCAGGTGTTTGGCAATCCTGATCGTGACTGACATCACCTGATGTCATAGTGTCGTCTGATTCGTGCGCGCGTCAGCGGGCACCTGGGATGTCAAAGGGGACACCTGTGGGGACACGGTCGGGGCTCAGTCAGCGCAAATTCAGTCGGTACCGCCTCGCGGTGCTTGCCGCCGCCGTGGGTATCGCGGCCGCGACCAGCCAGAACGTTGCCTGGGCCGAGACCGGGGCCAACGATTCGAACGGCAGCCCGACCAGCCAATCCGGACCCCAGAAGCCCGGCCCCGCCAAGCCCAAGCCGGCGAACACGGACAAGAAGGACACGAAGAAGCCCGGGAAGAAGACTGGCAAGGACACCGGCAAGGACGCTGACAAGTCCGACACCAAGCAAGACACCGCCACTGATACGTCGGCCACCGACCCTGCCAAGTCAGGCGCGGAGCCGGAGGCCAAGCCGGACACAAAGCCGGACGTCAAGCCCGCCACCAAGCCGGCGAAACCCCCTGTCGTGCAAAAGGGCTCTGACTCGATCAAGCCCGCCGGCGACAGCAAGAAGGCACCGAAGCTCAAGCCGGCCACCGCGACCGCCCCCGCCAAGGACGCCGCAGTCAGCGCCACCGCGGCCACTGTGTCCACGCCGCCGGCCGCTGCCACCAATACCCCCGCGCCGGCCAAGACGCCCGCACCGACCACGCGCCTCGCGGCCCTGTCCGCCACCAACAACACCGTCGGCACCCTGACAACACCGACGCCACCGCAGCCGCTGAACCCGATCGCCAAGATCATCCAGCTGCCCGGACGCATCATCAACACCGTCCTGCAGGTGCTGGACCTGACGGTCGCGCAGACCGGCCCGAAGAGCCCGTTCAACTGGTCGCCCATTTCCGAGGCGCTGTTCGCGGGGTTCCGGCGCATCGAGGACATGCTCGGGCTGAGCAAGACCCCGACCTCGAAGCCCGTGGTGCCGGAGCTGACCTACACCGGCCCGACCAGCGGCGACACCCCGACCGTGGAGCAGTTCCTGAATGCCTCGGCCAACGCCTACGTACTCGGGGCCCAACCGGGTGATCTGAAACCGTTCACTGTCAACGGCTTTCAGATGCAGACCTTCAATCCGCTGTCGGGCGCCGTCGGCAAGGCGTGGGTGACGCCGGAGGGCCAGATCATCGTCGCCTACCAGGGCACGACGGGTGGCACCAATCTGCTGTTCCATCCGCTGATCGCGCTGTCGCAAATCTTCACGGACATGCAGGTCATCTTCACCCACACCACGCCGCAGGCGTTCTGGGACTCGCTGGCGTTCGAGCGGAAGGTCGAAGCCGCGGCTCTCGAACAGGGCTACACCACCGATGACATCTTCGTGACCGGCCACTCGCTAGGTGGTTGGGAAGCCCAGTTCGTCGCACAGAAGACGGGCCGTGGCGGCATCGGCTTCGAGGGTCCCGGCCTGAACACGTCGGTGCCCGGGAACAACAGCGCAGCGCAGAACTTCGTCAATATCGAGACCTACGGCGACACCGCGGCGTACTTCTCCACCGATCTGCCGGGGCTGCAGCCCTTCATGCCGGCCTACGACCCCACCGGCGGCAGCAAGCCGCACTACGGCAACATCGTGATGATCGGTGACCCGGAGGCGGCGAACCCGCTGTTCAACGCGTCCGCGCTGTGGGGCCCGAACCCGATCAACGACATCATCTTCGCCGTCGACATCCTCGGTAACTTCTTCGAGCACCACCTGCCCGGCATGCAGGCCTTCAACCTCGGTGTCGCGCCGGATCCCGGTGTGGTGCCCTGGCTGGGCTCCTACACCGGGCCGATCAACGACTGGGGCGACCTGGACATCTACGAACTGCAGCACGCTGCGTCCGATGCCGGTGTCCTGATCGCCCCCTAGCCCCCTAGCGCTTGAGCGATTTGTGCACGATTTTCCGCGGCAGCCGCGGAAAATCGTGCACAAACCACCGGGTCAGAGCAGGCCGAGCAGCTGCAGATCGGTGATGTACTTGACGATCACCGGCGCAGTGACATGCGGAATGTCCTTGTCCGGGCCCAGCTTTGCGTCCTGCACCGCCTCGCGGAACACCACCACCGGGGCGATGGACCCGTTGTGCGGGTGCTCCGGCTTCTGGTAGTTGTGCAGCAGCGGCAGCAGCGACGCCTGGCGCTGCCGGTCCGGCAGGGCCCGCAGGGTGGTCTCGAAGCGGGCCAGCCATTCGGCGTAATCATCAACGCGGGCAATGGAATACCCGGCGTCGATCAGCCAGTCGACGAACTCGTCCATGCCCAGGCCGTCGGAGTGCGGGTTCATCACGTGATAGGTGACGAACTCGCCGGCGGGCCGCACGCCCAGGGTGTCGATGGCCTCGGCGATGAACTCGACGGGCAGCCCGTCGTAGTGCGCGGCCTGCCGCTTGCCCTCGTCGTCCCGCTCGTAGAACGAGTACGGGGCGATACCGGTAGCCACCAACGAGAACATCATGCGGGTGAACATGTCGGGCAGGTTGAGCTGTCCGGCATAGCTGGTGTCGGCCAGGATCATGTCGCAGCGGAACACCGAAACCGGAAGGCCGCAAAGATCATTGGCCTCACGCAGCAGTACCTCGCCGGCCCACTTGCTGTTGCCGTAGCCGTTGGCGTACCCGTCGTGCACGGCACGCACCGGGCTCATTGCGCGCACGTCCGCCTCTTCGGTGAACGTGCCCGGTGCCAACTGGTCACCGACGCCGATGGTCGAGACGTAGATGTACGGCTTCTGCCGGGTGGTCAGGGCGATGCGGATCAGTTCGGCGGTACCGAGTGCGTTGGGCCCGAACAGTTCGCTGTAGGGCAGCACGTGGTTCACCAGCGCCGCCGGATCGACGATCACGTCGACCTCGTCGGCGAGCCGCTGCCAAACCTCCTGCGGCAGACCGAGATTCTCGTCACCCTTGTCGCCGGCGATCACTTCGAGGTGATCAGCGGCCAGCGCCTGGTAGTGCGCCAGCAGCTTCGGGTCACCGGAATCGAACGTGGCGTCGAGACGGGCACGAGCCTCTCCGTCGGACTTGGCGCGCACCAGGGCGATCACCTTGCCATCGACCAGGTCCATCCGCTCCAGCCACTCCAGCGCCAGGTAGCGACCCAGGAATCCGGTTGCACCCGTGAGCAATACGGTCCGCACCTCCGACGCGGGTCCCGGCAGCGACGGCGCCGCAGCCAGCGTCTGAGCATCGACGAACTTGTCCAGCGTCAGGTCCGCGGCGCGCACCTCGGCGGCGTTCTTGCCGTGCACCGAGCTGAAGCTGGGCCGCTTGGCGCCACCGCTGCGTTCGTTCTCGATGTAGGCCGCGAGCGCCGCCAGATCGTTGGCCGGGCTGACGATGATGCCGACCTGCACCTCGACGCCGAAGATCTCTTCGAGCAGGTTGCCGAAGGTCAACGCGGACAACGAGTCTCCACCGAGATCGGTGAAGTGGGCATCGGCCGACACCTCACCGGACGCACCGAGCAGTGCACTGGCCGCGCGAATGACGGTCGGCAGCGCGGGGCCTTCGGCGCCGTGCTGGCGCAGCGCGCGCAGCTCATCGGCCTGTCCCGCAGCAAGACTCACGTACAGGTCTTCCAACACCGGGCCGTAGTGCGCCTTGAGCTTCGGCCAGGCCAGCTTGCGGATGCCAGTCAGCAGGCCGTTCTCCAACGAGAACGGTTCGGTCTCGACGATGAAATCGCGGGGAATCTCGTAGGACTGCAGTTCGGCCGCCTTGGCGACCTCCTGCAGTGAGTCGCTGATCTGCTGCTTCAGCTCGGCGGAATCCCAACGGGCCAAGGCATCTTCGGTCGGGACGACCACGGCCAGCAGGTACGGCTGGGCACTGTTGCCGTAGACGTAGATCTGCCGGACCAGCGGGCTGTTGTTGCTGAAGGCCGCTTCCAGCTTGGCCAGCGTGACGAACTCGCCCTGCGCCAGCTTCAGCACATTGTTGCGACGGTCGACGTACCGGATCTGGTCCGGGCCGATCTCGGCGACCACGTCGCCGGTGCGGTAGAAACCGTCCTCGTCGAACACGCTCGCGGTGACCTCGGGCCGCTTGTAGTAGCCCGGGAACAGGTACTCGGTCTTCACCAGCAGCTCACCGCGCGGGTACGGCTGGTCGGTCAGGTAGTAGCCCAGGTCGGGCACGTCGACCAGCTTGTAGTCGAGGGTCGGCGGGCGCTGGATGACGCCGTCGAAGAAGACCATGCCGGCCTCAGTGGAGCCGTAGCCCTCCAGCACGTGGATGCCGAGGAACTTCTCGACCCAGGCCTTGAGCTCGTCGGTGATGGGCGCAGAGCCGGTCATCGCCTTGATGTAGCGGCCACCGATCAGGTTCTCCCGCATGTCGGCCATCACCTGCTGCTCGATGCCGTCACGCTCGGCCTCGCCGGCACCGGCCGGGACCAGCTTGTCGACGCGGCTCTGGAATTCCAGGTACAGCATCTCCCAGACGCGGGGCACCAGGTTCAGCTCGGTGGGGCGCGCCAGCGCGAAATCGTCGAGGAGAGTGGACAGGTCGCTCTTGGCGGCGAAGTAGACGATGCCGCCGTTGGCCAGGCTGGAGTACAGGATGCCGCGGCCCATGACGTGGCTCATCGGCATGAAAGCCAGGTTGATCGAAGCCTCGCTCGGGCCGAACCACGCCGAGCTGGCCCGCCGCCAGAAGCTCGTCATGTTGCTCTCGGGGTACATCGCGCCCTTGGGGGCACCGGTCGAGCCGGAGGTGTAGATCAGCAGGGTCAGCGGGTCGGCCTCATCGAAGACCGGAGTCGGGGCGGACGGCAGGTCGCGGCCGCGAGCCAGTACCTCGCCGAAAGTCTCGACGGTGACGTTCAGACCCGACAGCGCGGCCCGCGCCTCCTCGACAGCCTCGCGCTCGTCGTCGACCTCGGCGTGGTGGTCGAACACCACGAACCGGGCCGGGGCGGGGCCACCGACCGCGAGTTCGACCGCGTCGGCGACGTAGCCCGCGCTCACCGCGATCAGCACCGGCTCGGTCTCGGCGACGATCGGCAGCAGCGACGACGCCGCGGAGCTGGTCTGCAGCGGCACCGACACGGCGCCGATCTGTCCGAGCGCGGTGTCGATGACGGTGTAGTCGGTGCTGGTGAAGCCGAGGATGGCGACGCGGTCGCCGGCCTTGACGCCGTCAGCGTGCAGTGCGGCGGCGACGGCGCGGACGCGCTCCCACAGTTCGCCGTAGGTGATGGTGTCGTACTTGGGCAGCAGTCGTGCGACGGTGCGGCCGTTCTCGGTGACGAACTCGACGGCGCGCTGGCCGAGGGCGGTCCGGTCGGCGTAGCCCTCGAGAACGGTCTTCACGATCTCGGGCAGTCGCATGCCGGGCTTCTCGACCGACTGAGCCACCGACTCGATCGGGACGACCGCGGCGAACTGCGGATCATTGGCGGACAAATCGGCGATCCGGCGGGCAAGAGCACTGTCGGCATGGTCAATCGACATGAAGAAACCTCACGAAAAATCGAAATCTCGAATGGGTACGCCCCGTTGCATCCCCACTAATTGAATGACGCTGGCGCGGCCGCCGTTGTTCCGGCGATTGCCTGCCAGTTTCCTGTGATTTGTGCACGATTTTCCGCGCTCACCGCGGAAAATCGTGCACAAATCACGCGTTAGAGCAGGCCGAGCAGCTGCAGATCGGTGATGTACTTGACGATCACCGGCGCACCGATGTGCGGAATATCTTTGTCCGCACCGATTTTCGCGTTCTGCACCGCGGCCCGGAACCGCTCCACCGGGGCGATGGACCCCGGCACCGGGTAGCTCGGCTGCTGGTAGTTGTGCAGCAGCGGCAGCAGTGATGCCTGGCGCTGACGGTCCGGCAAGCCGCGCAGACCCGTCTCGAACCTGGCCAGCCAGTCGGCGTAATCATCAACGCGGGCAATGGAATACCCCGCTTCGATCAGCCAGTCGACGAACTCGTCCATGCCGATGCCGTCGTCGTACGGGTTCATCACGTGGTACGTCTCGAACGTCGAGTCGGACGCACCGGCCGCGACCTGCACGGCCAGCGTCGAGATGGACTCGGAGACGAACTCGACCGGCAGCCCGTCGTAGTGGGCGCGCAGGCGCTTTCCGTCGGAAGCCAGCTCGTAGAACGAGTACGGCGCGATGCCGGTGGCCACCAGCGAGAACATCATGCGGGTGAACATGTCGGGCAGGTTGAGCTGGCCCGCGTACGTCGTATCGGCCAGGATCATGTCGCAGCGGAACACCGAAACCGGAAGGCCGCAAAGATCATTGGCCTCGCGCAGCAGGACCTCGCCGGCCCATTTGCTGTTGCCGTAGCCGTTCGCGTAGCTGTCGTCGACCGACCGCACCGCGCTCATGACGCGCACATCGGCGTCTTCGACGAATTTGCCGGGCGCCACGCCGCCGCCGACCGCGATGGTCGAGACGTAGGCGAACGGCTTGATCCGTGTGGTCAACGCAATGCGGATCAGCTCGGCGGTGCCCAGCGCGTTGGGCCCGAACAGCTCGCTGTAGGGCAGCACGTGGTTCACCAGCGCCGCCGGGTCCACGATGAAGTCGACGGTGTCGGCCAGTCGCTGCCAAACCTCCGGCGGCAGACCGAGATTGGCCTCGCCCTTGTCGCCGGCGATCACCTCAAGGTGGTCGGACAGCGACCGGTAGTGCTCCAGCAGCTCCGGATCGCCGCTGTCGAACGTCGCGTCCAGGCGGGCCCGGGCGTCGGCGTCGGACTTGCCACGGACCAGGCAGATGACCTTGCCGTCGACCAGATCCATCCGCTCCAGCCATTCCAGCGCCAGGTAGCGACCCAGGAATCCGGTTGCGCCCGTGAGTAATACGGTCCGTACCTCGGACACCGGCCCCGGCAACGACGGTGCCGCGGCCAATGTCGCGGCGTCGATGAACTTGTCCAGCGTCAGGTCTGCGGCGCGCGCCTCGGTGGCGCCGCGGCCGTGCACCGTGGAGAACGTCGGCCGCTTGCTGCCGGGCGCGCGCTCCCCTTCGATGTAGGCCGCCACGCCGGCCAGGTCGGTGGCCGGGCTGACGATCACGCCGACCGGTACCTCGACCTCGAAGATCTCCTCCAAGAGGTTGCCGAAGGTCAACGCCGACAACGAATCTCCACCCAGGTCGGTGAAGTGGGCGTCGCCCGCGACGTCGGAACTGGCCGCTCCGAGCGTGGCGCCGACAGCGCGCAGCACGGTCTCGAGCACCGGGGCGTCGGACGCCCGCAACGAACGCAGCGCGCGCAGTTCGGCGGCCTGACCCTCGGCCAGTTCGGTGTACAGCTGCTCCAACTCGGCGCCGTAGCGGGCCTTCAGCTTCGGCCAGGCCAGCTTGCGCACACCGGTCAGCAGCCCGTTCTCCAGCGAGAATGGTTCGGTCTCGATGATGAAGTCGCGGGGAATCTCGTACGACTGCAGCCCGGACTCGCGGGCCACCGCCTGCAGTGCGTCGGCCAGTTCGGGACGCAAGGCCTCCGGAACGCCGGCGCCGCTCAGAGCTTCCGAAGTAGGCACGATCACCGCCAGCAGGTAGGAGCGAGAACTGTTGCCGTACACGTAGATCTGACGGATCAGCGGGCTGGTGCCGAAGGCCGCTTCGAGCTTCGACACCGTCACGAACTCGCCCTGCGCCAGCTTCAGCACATTGTTGCGGCGATCCAGATACTGCAGGTGATCGGGGCCGAGCTCGGCGACGATGTCACCGGTGCGGTAGAAGCCGTCCACGTCGAAGACGTCAGCGGTGACGTCGGGCCGCTTGTAGTAGCCCGGGATCAAATCTGTTGATTTCAAGAGCAATTCGCCACGCGGATGTGGCCGGTCGGTCGACAGGTAGCCGAGCTCGGGCACGTCGATCAGCTTGTAGTCGATCACCGGTGGGCGGCTCACGTGGCCGCTGATCATGACGCCGCCGGCTTCGGTCGAGCCGTAGGCCTCCATCAGCTCCAGCCCGAGGAATTTCTGCACCCAGGCCTTGAGCTCCGGCGAGATCGGAGCCGACCCGGTCATCGCGACGAGCTGCCGCCCACCGATCAGGCTGGCGCTGCGTTCGTCGAGCACCTGCTGCTCGGAGACGCCGTCCATCCCCCGGCGGTCGACCTCGCTCTGCACCTCCTGGTGGATCATCTCCCAGACCCGGGGCACGAAGGTCATCTGCGTCGGCCGGACCAGCGCGATGTCCTCCAGCAGGGTGGACAGGTCGCTCTTGGCGGCGAAGTAGACGGTGCCGCCGTGGGCGAGCGTGCGGTAGACGGTGCCGCGGCCCATCATGTGGCTCATCGGCAGGAAGCTCAGGACTATCGACGGCAGCGCGGGCTGCTGATGCGTCAGACCGGTCCGCCAGGCGTTGGCGACCAGCCGCTCGGGGTACATGGCGCCCTTGGGGGTGCCGGTGCTGCCGGAGGTGTAGATCAGGACCAGCAGCGGGTCCGGATCCGCTGAGACGACGGGCTCGACGGTCGGGAGCGCGGTGCCGCGCGTCACCAGGTCGGCAAGAGTCTCGACAACGATGCCGCGCTCTGCCAACTGCGTCGCGGCCCGTACGACGGCCTCGCGCTCGTCATCGACCTGGGCGTGGTGATCGAACACGACCACGCGCTTGACGGCAGCACCCGAGCCCGCGACCAGCTCGACGGCCTCGTCCAGGAACTTCACGTCGGCGAACAAGGCGACGGGCTCGGTCTCGTCGAGGATGGGGCGCAGCTGCTCGGCGGGTGCGCTGGTCTGCAGCGGGACGGCGACGACGCCGGCGCGCGCCAGCGCGGTATCGATGATCGTGAATTCGGCGCTCGTGAAACCGAGCATGGCGACGCGGTCGCCGGCGGCGACGGCATCGGGTCCGGTGAGCAGGGCGTTGCCGATGGCCTTGATCTGCCGCCAGGCCTCGCCGTAGGTGATGGTGTCGTAGCGCGGCAGCAGCCGGGAGACGGTGCGGCCGGCGTCATCGGCGACGTATTCGACGGCGCGCTGCCCGAGAGCGGGCCGGTCGGCGTAGGCCGCCATGACAGCGCTGATCATGTCGGTCAGCCGGATTCCGGGCTCGTCGAGGGCGGCGCCGACCGCGGCCAGCGGCCGGGCGGCGGCAAGTTGCGGGTCGGTGGCGCAGAGGTCAGCGATGCGCTGCGTCAGCTCGTCGGTAAGTGCGGTTTCTTCGTTCGACATAACAACCTTCATCAATTAGTTCACCAGCGTCGCCATATACAACGTTAGCAAAACTAACGATATGCCCGGGAGTGCTGTGTGACAAACCACACCGCTGAGGTCAGCGTTCTGAGGTCGGTTGCACCTGCTGCGGTGCGATCGGCGGCGCCACCTTCGCGCCCGCCTGCGTTTCGTACGCGCCCTCGTCTCGACCGAGGGCAATGGTCGCCGCCGCCATGGCGCCGATGGACACCACGAGCGCGACGGCCTCGACTCCAGTTGTGTCGAAGCCCTCACCGAGGACCAAGGCGCCGAGGATAACGGCCACCACCGGCTCCAGCACGAGCATCGTCGGCACCGAGGTCTGCAACGCACCGGCATGGAACGCGGACTGCTGCAGCACGGTCGCCACCGCGCCCAAGATGATGAGCAGGTACGGCGCCGGCGTCGTCAGCAAGCCGAGCCAGCCCCGGTTCTGCAGGATCGCCATGAAGATCTTGGTCACCACGGCGACGACACCGAACAGCACGCCGACACCGACTGCCAGCAGAACCGCACGCTGCCAGCCGCTGCACCGCACCGCCAACAGCACGCAGCCGACGATCACTGCGGCGCACACCGCGGCGACCAGGACGATAACCCCTGGTGAGGCCAGGTGTTCGTCGCGCTCAGGCCGGGCCAGCACGACGAATCCCGCCAGCCCGATGGTCAGCAATCCGGCCCACAACCACTCGCCGCGGGTCACCCGGCGGTGCGCCTGGTGCGCACTCAGTGGCAGCGCGAAGAGCAATGCCGAGACCAGCAGTGGCTGGACCAACATCAGGGAGCCGTGCGCCAAGGCCAGGGCCTGGAAGACATAGCCGGCGACGGCCGCGCCGGTCCCGGCCCACCACAGTCGGCGGCTCAGGAGCGTCGAGATCATGACGACGCTGACGCCATGTTCGGGCGGCACGTCGATGGTCGCGCGCTGGCGCACGACGATGCCGACGGCGGCGCAGACGGCTGCGCACAGTGCGAACAGCACCACAAGTGCGTGTTCGATCAACGGAGGCGTCCGATCAGCGTGGCCGCGTACCGCGCCACTGGCGTCACCGGAAACGTCACGCCCAAAGGGTAGTCGAGCGGGACTGTCCGTCCCAGTCGCGAGCCGCGTCCAGCCAAAGCGCCCGACAACGCATTTACCGTTACCTTAGATTTCCCTTATCTTTCTTAAGTTTGGGGTACGGTCGAAGCCATGCACCCCAGGATCGCGCTCGTCACCGGAGCTTCCCGCGGCATCGGAGCCGCCGTGGCCCACCAGCTCGCCGGGCCGGACACCCATGTCCTGGTGAACTATCGGGAGAAGGCCAAGCGCGCCAACGCCGTCGTCGACGGCATCCGCGCGGCCGGCGGGCAAGCCTCCACGATCGGCGCCGACGTGTCCGACGCCGCTGCCGCCAAAGCCATGATCGACCGCATCGACAGCCGGTTCGGGCGCCTGGACATGCTGGTGCTCAACGCCTCCGGCGGCCTGGAGTTCGGCGCCGCGCCCGACTACGCGATGCGGCTGAACCGCGACGCGCAGCTGCGGCTCGTCGACCTGGCGCTCCCCCTGATGCCCGCCGGTGCGCAGATCGTGTTCGTCACCAGCCACGAAGCCCACTGCTATCCGCACCTGCCCGTGCCCGACGACTACGTGCCGATCGCGGCCAGCAAGCGGGCCGGTGAAGACGCGCTACGGGCACTGCGACCCGAATTCGACCGGTGCCGAATCGGATTCACCGTCGTCTCGGGCGACATGATCGAAGGCACGATCATCGCCCGGTTGTACGAACGTCGCGATCCCGAGGCGGTCGGCGCCCGCCGCAGCCAGGGACCGCTGCCGACCATCGAGGAATTCGCCACCGCCATCACCGTCGCCGCCGCCGGACGCGACCTGCGCGACACCGTGTACGTGGGAGGCGAGGACCATCTGGTCCGGCCGGCCTGATCAGGGCTCGAGTAGAACCTTGATGGCCGTGCGCTGATCCATCGCCGTGTACGCGTCGGCGACCTGAGCCAGCGGCAGGGACAGGTCGAACACCCGGCCGGGCTCGATGGCACCGGACAGCACGTCGGGCAGCAGTTCGGCGAGGTAGGGGCGGACGGGCGCGATGCCGCCCGCGACGTGGATGTTGGTGCTGAACAGTTGCTGCATCGGCAGTTCGGGCGCGCCGGCCGGCACGCCGACGAAGCCCAGATAGCCACCGGGACGGACCGCGCCGAGTGCTTGGTGCATCGAATCCTTGGTACCGACACATTCCAGCACCGAGTCGGCCCCGATACCGCCGAGCAGTTCCTCGATGGCCGCGATCCCGTCATCGCCCCGTTCCGCGACGATGTCCGTGGCACCGAACGCACGTGCCAGACGCTGCCGGTCTTCGTGCCGCGACATCGCGATGATCCGTTCCGCACCAAGGCGTTTCGAGGCCAGCACGGCGCACAGCCCGACGGCGCCGTCGCCCACCACCACCACGGTGGCACCGGGTTGCACGTTCCCGGACCGCGCGGCGTGGTGACCGGTGGACATGACGTCGGCCAGGGTCAGCAGGTGCGGGAACAGTTCTGCGTCAGGCGATTCCGGCACTGTGACAAGAGTGCCGTCGGCGAAAGGCACCCGGACGTATTCGCCTTGGGCCCCGTCGAGCGGCTCGCCGGTCTTGGCGGTGCCGCCCCACACCCCGAAGTTGACGCACGAGGTGGTGATCCCGTTGCGACAGTGCACACAGGTGCCGTCGCTGTCGGTGAACGGCGAGATGACGAAATCCCCGACGCGCACATTCCTGACCTCGGCGCCGACAGCTTCCACGATCCCGATGAACTCATGTCCGATCGGGTGCGGCGCAGGCGTCGGGCGCACCCCGCGGTACGGCCACAGGTCCGAACCGCACACGCAGGTCCGCACCACCCGGACCACTGCGTCGCTCGGTGACTGAATCTGCGGATCCGGGCGCTCTTCGAATCGAATGTCGCCCGGCCCGTGGATGATCGTGGTCTGCACGGTTGTCCCGCCCTTTCAGGAGTCGAATCCGACCCCTGAGTCTTGCCGATCTAGCCCGTCGGCGCGAGCACCAGCCCACCGGTGACCGGCGGGGCAGCCGCCGCAGCAGGCGCCGGAACCGCGGCCGGAGCCGCAGCGGGAACGGCGGCAGGAGCCGCAACAGGCACAGCCGCGGGGACCGCAACAGGCGCCGCCATTGCAACGGGCGCCGGGATCGCGGCAGGTGCCGGCACAGGAGCCGGGGCCAGGGCAGGAGCCGGCGGCGGAACCGGAGCACCCACACCCAGCACGCGCAGCAGGTCAGGCTTCATGGCCTGCAGCTGCTGGCCCCAGTAGCCCCAGCTGTGCGTGCCGTCCTTCGGGAAGTTGAAGACCGCGTTGCGGCCACCGGCCTGCTGGTACACCTTCTGGAAGTCCCGGTTCGAGCTGATCGTCAGGTTCTCCAGGAACTGGGCGCTGTACAGAATTCCCATGTCACCCGGGGTGTCGAGGTCGGACGGCGTGCCGTTGCCGCAGTACACCCAGATGGCGGTGTTGTTGGCCACCAGCTGCTGGACGTTGACGGTCGGGTCGTTGCGCCGCCACGCCGGGTCGCTGGCGATGCCCCACATCTGGGTCGGGTTGTAACCGCCGGCGTCCTTCATGGCGAAGCCGATCAGGGTGGGCCACAGGCCTTGCGACGGGTTGAGGAAGCCCGACAGCGAACCGGCGAAGATGAACTGCGCAGGGTGCCAGGTGGCCAGGGTCAGCGCCGAGCCACCGGACATCGACAGACCGACGACGGCGTTGCCGGTCGGCTGCACGCCGCGGTTCGCCGCGAGCCAGGCCGGCAGCTCCTGGGTCAGGAACGTCTCCCACTTGTAGGTGGTGACACCGCCCGAGTTGGTCGCGGGCTGGTACCAGTCGGTGTAGAAGCTGGACTGTCCGCCGACGGGCATCACCATCGAGACGCCGGACTGGTAGTACCACTCGAACGCGGCGGTGTTGATGTCCCAGCCGCTGGCGTCGTCCTGGGCGCGCAGACCGTCGAGCAGGTAGACCGCGTGCGGCCCACCGCCCTGGAACTGAACCTTGATGTCGCGCCCCATCGCGGGTGACGGAATGTTCAGCACCTCAACCGCTTTCGCGGCAGCATGCGCCTGCGGCAGCGCCGCGGGCATCGCCATTCCCGGGACCGCCAGGGCGGCGACAGCCGCCACCGCGAGTCGCCGCAGTTTCACGCCGAAATTCCTGCCAACCAGAGTCGCCAACACGAGTGAAAACTAACGCCGAGCCGACACGGCCCCGGTGACCAACGCGCCACGTGATCGCCTTGTTATCAATGCGTTTGGCTATCGAGTCCAGAACGGGTCACGCCATGCCGTGATCGGTGCCATCGCCGACTACGGTCACATCGCCGGTCGTGCACGGCTCCTGGTGCCAGTCGCCGAACGGATCCGGGTAGCCGGACCAGGCGTCCCGCGCGGCGAACTCCTCGTCGGTGAGCAGGGCGTCGTTCAGCGCGGCGGTCACGTCAGCGGGCCGCGCGCCGCACACCAGGATCGTCATCGCAGTGTGCCGGTCGCCGAATTCGTTGTCCCACATGAGGTCTGCCAGGGCTCGTCGCTCGCGGTCCAGGTAGGCCGCTTCACTGACGGTCATCGCGGCGATCCATCGGCCGGCATTGCTGACACGCAGGCCGCCACCGGCCGACTCCAGCCACATGACGTGGTCGGGCCGGTTGGCCAGCCACATCCGGCCGCGGGTCCGGATCACGCCGTCCAGGAGGTGATCGATGGCGTCGTGCAGACGCTCGGGGTGGAACGGCCGGCGCGAGTTGAACTCGACAAGCTGAACGGGCCCTTCGGGATTCAGGCTGGGCTGCCCGGCCAGCAGCGGCCCGTGCGGCTCGTCGGCGCGACCCAGCCTGGCGTCCGGCCACACGGTGCGCAGCGCTTGATCAACCAATGCGGGCTCGGTGATGAGCTGCGCCCGCGGCGCGAGTCGGCGGCATACCGCGAGCAGGACGGGTTCGGCATGGGTCAGCACCAGGACGTCGGCGAATTCGGCCTGCCCCACGGCCACCTGCGCGACGGTCCGGCCGTCGGGCAGCTCGTCGTCGCCCAGCGCGTCGGTGAGCCAGTCGGCGGCCTCGATGCACGTCACCACGCCGGCGATCGCCACGTCCCGCGCGGCCGGCCCGTCGATGTACCCGGGGCCGACGTGCACCCGAACGTGGTTGATGGCCCAGCAGATCGGCTCGGGTTCCATCCACGGCTCCAGGTGGACGACGATTCGGTGGACGTCGTCGCGCCGGTGCAGCAGGCGCAGGTAGATCAGCAGGTCGTTGCGGACGGTGCAGGACACGCAGCCGTGGGCCAGTTCCAGGGCCGCTTCCGTCTCGTTGACGATGCCGTGCGGTGCCGTGATGGTGCGACGGCGCACGACGTGACCGTCGAACTGGTGCTCCACGAGCACCGTGCCCGGCACCTTCACTAGTTCCTCGGTCACGTATCCGGTCGGTCCCTGACCAGCCACGACGATCACCGGCGTCCTCATCGCCACCCCTTATCGACAATCATTTTCAATTCTGTTGCCGTCACGCTACAGTGGCGACCGGCACTTGTCGAAAATGATTTTCATTAAGGATGGAGCATGTCAGCGCACTGCCAGGTCACCGGGCGCAAGCCCGGCTTCGGCAACACGGTTTCGCACTCCAACCGGCGCACCTCGCGTCGGTGGAACCCGAACATCCAGAGCAAGACCTACTACCTGCCCTCGGAAGGCCGGAGCGTCCGGCTCCAGGTCAGCGCCAAGGGCATCAAGGTGATCGACCGGGACGGCATCGAAGCCGTGGTGGCCCGGCTGCGCCGGGACGGAGTGCGAATCTAGATGTCCCGCACAGATATTCGTCCTGTGGTGAAGCTGAAGTCCACCGCGGGCACCGGCTACACCTACGTCACCCGCAAGAACCGGCGCAACGATCCCGATCGGTTGGTGCTGCGCAAGTACGACCCGATCATCCGCAAGCACGTCGACTTCCGAGAGGAGCGCTGACCATGGCCAAGAAATCCAAGATCGCCAAGAACGAGCAGCGCCGGCTGACCGTCGCCCGCTACGCCGAGCGCCGGGCCGAGCTCAAGGCAATCATCACGTCCCCGTCGAGCACTGTCGACGAGCAGTCCACCGCCATGCGGGAGCTGGCCCGCCAGCCGCGTGATGCCAGCGCGGTGCGGGTGCGCAACCGCGACGCGGTTGACGGCCGTCCGCGCGGCCATCTGCGCAAGTTCGGCCTCTCCCGGGTCCGGGTGCGTGAAATGGCGCACGAAGGACAGCTGCCCGGCATCCGGAAAGCGAGCTGGTGATGGCCAAGCGCAAACCCACCCGGCGCCCGACCGAGGCGAAGCGTCCGGTCAAGAACATGCTGACCAAGCTCGGCGTGGACCAGCTCGACTACAAGGACACGGCCAACTTGCGGCTGTTCATCTCCGAGCGCGGCAAGATCCGGTCCCGGCGAGTGACGGGCCTGACGGTCCAGCAGCAACGGCAGGTTGCCACCGCGATCAAGAACGCCCGGGAGATGGCGCTGCTGCCTTACCCCTGACGCAGCCCGAACATCGTCAGCAGCTGATCAGTCCGCAACAAGACCAATCCGACGAACAGCACCAGCAGCACCGCGGTCACCGAGATCAGCGCCAGGAGTCGTTGCCGCGCAGGCACATACGCGAAGACCGCCGCCACCAGGGTGCCGGTGACCAACCCGCCGACGTGACCCTGCCAACTGATCGACTGCGAGCTGACCGCGGGCAGCACGAAGGTGATGACCAGGTTGATGACGATCAGGCCGACAATCCCGCGGACGTCGAGCTGCAGCCTGCGGAACAACACGAACGTCGCGCCGAACAAACCGAAAATCGCGCCCGACGCGCCGGCCGTCGCCGAGTTCAGCGGCGACAGCAGGTACACCAGCACCGAGCCGCCCAGGCCGCTGAGGCCGTACAGCAGCCCGAAACGCAAGCGCCCCAGCCACTGTTCCAGCTGTGGCCCGACGGCCCACAGCGCCCACATGTTGAACACGATGTGCGCCAGGCCGTAGTGCAGGAAGGCCGACGAGGCCAGGCGGTAGTACTGGCCGTCGGCCACGGCGGGCGGCCACAGCACCAGGTCCTGCTGCATCTGCGTCGAGGTGTGCTGTAGCACGAACATCACCACGTTGACCGCGATCAGCGTGTAGGTGACCAACGCGCCCTGGGTGATCCGTCCACCGAAGTGGGTCCGGGCCTGACGCACCGACCGCTTGCCTTCGTTGACGCACTCCGGGCACTGCTGGCCGACGGCGGCTGCGGTCATACAGTCCGGGCAGATGGGTCGGGCGCAGCGGCTGCAGCTCACATACGTCGGGCGGCTGGGATGCCGATAGCAGGTCGGCGTCGGGGCAGTCATCATCTTCTCCGGACTACAGCCGCCACAGGGCTTCCTGGCTGGTGCTGGCGATCAGCACCCCACCAGTGTCGTACAGGGCTCCGGTCACCAGCCCGCGGGAGTCGGTGTTGTTCAGCCGGGTGACCTCGTAGCGGTGCCAGTCGCGCGGGACGAACGGCCGGTGGAACCACACCGCGTGGTCCAGGCTGGCGGCGAAGCCCTGACGCAGATCCGTGCCGTCAGGCCGCGCGACAGGCACCGGCCCGAAGTCGGACATGAAGGTCAGCGTGCACGCCCGGATCAAGGCGTCGTCCTCGATCTCGTCTTTGGTGCGGATCCAGAACGGGGGCACCGCGAAGGCCCCGACGTCGTCGGGCCGTACCCGAATATCGAAGAAGTCGGCGGCGGTCAGGCTCGGCTCTTTGGGCACTGCCACGTCGAACTCGACGCCCAGGACTTCGGGGCGCTGCCAGTCGGCGCCGGGTTCGGGGACGTGGAACGACGCGATCATCTCCAGGATCGTCTTGCCTTCCTGTTTCGCGGTGACGCGCCGCGTGTCGAACGACCGGCCGTCGCGGGTCCGTTCCACGTGAAACTCCACGTCGATGCCGTACTGGCCACCGCGGACGAAGTAGAGGTGCAGCGACTGCGGGAGCTTGTCCGGCTCGACGGTGCGGCCGGCCGCGCCGAGCGCCTGCGCGGCGATCAGCCCGCCGAACAGGGAGCGTCCCGGCCCCTCGGTCGGCTGCGGTGCGATGAAGGTGTCCCCGTCGCGCGCAAAGTCGAGGAGCTGGGCAATCCAGCTGGGCGCAGTAGAACTCATAAAGCGGCAGCGTATCTATCAGCCCAATACGCGGCGCGCCTAGGCTGAGGCCATGGTTCAACGCCGGGGATTCAATGAGACCGTCACCCGATTCTGGAGCTTCGCCGCTCCCGCCTACGACACCCAAGTACTGCAGCGCTGGGTCTACGAACCCGCGCAGGACGAGGTCCTGGCAGAGCTGCGCGCGCACGACTCCCTGACCATCGCCGATATCGGCTGCGGCACCGGCATCTTCGCCGACCGGATCCAGCGTGAGCTGGGCGCCGTCGTGACCGGGGTGGACATGTCCGAGGGCATGCTGGCCCAGGCCAAGGCGCGGTCCTCGAACGTCACCTGGCTCACCGCCCCGGCCGAGGACCTGCCGTTCAACGACGGCGCGCTGGACGCGGTCGTCACGACCTCCGCGTTTCACTTCTTCGATCACCCTGCCGCGCTGCGCGAGTTCCATCGGGTGCTCAAGCCGGGCGGTATCGCGGCCGTCACCACCTTCAGCGCGCGGCGAGAGCTGCCGTTGCACACATTGACATCGCACCTGTTGAACCCCGCACATGGCCCGTCGCCCTCGGCAATGCGGGCACTGTTCGAAGGTGCCGGTTTCACCGTCTCGGAGCAGCACCGGGTGAAACGACCGGCGGTGTTGACGCTCATCGTCTCCGATCTGCTGACCGTCGGAACCAAGTAACCGAGATGCCCGATCTGCATCCCGACGTCGCGGTCCTGGCACCGCTGCTGGGCACCTGGGCGGGCACCGGCTCCGGCGAGTACCCGACGATCCCCTCGTTCGACTACCTCGAAGAGGTCACCTTCGGCCACGTCGGAAAGCCGTTCCTGGCCTACAGCCAGCGGACCAAGGCGGCCGATGACGGCCGTCCGCTGCATGCTGAGACCGGCTACCTGCGCGTGCCCGCGCCGGGCCGCATCGAGTGGGTGCTGGCCCACCCCACCGGCATCACCGAGATCCTGCAGGGCACGCTCAGCACCGACGGGGAGTTCGTGCTGGACCTCGAAACCACAAACATCGGGCGCACCGATTCCGCGAAAGAGGTTGACGCCCTGCGTCGTTGGTTCCGGCTCGACGGAGACACGTTGAGCTACAACGTCCGGATGGCAGCGGTGGGCATCCCGCTGCGCCACCACCTCGCGGCAGTTCTGCATCGGAAGGACGCATGACCGAGCCTCAAACCGGCCGCATTCGGGTACCAACCGACCTGGACTCGGTCACGGCAATCGGAGCCGAGGATCACTCGAGCGTCGATCCCCAAGCGGTGGAACGGATTTGGCAGTCCGCACAGCACTGGTACGCGGCGGGTATGCACCCGGCCATCCAGGTTTGCCTGCGCCAGAACGGTCGGGTGGTGCTCAACCGCGCGATCGGTCACGGTTGGGGCAACGGACCGGACGATCCGGTCGACGCCGAGCAGATCCCCGTCGGCGTCGACACCCCGTTCTGCGTGTACTCGGCGGCCAAGGCGATCAGCACGACGGTGGTGCACATGCTCGTCGAGCGCGGTGAGCTCGATCTGGACGCCCGCGTCTGCGACTACCTGCCGACGTACACCAGCCACGGCAAGGACCGCACCACCGTGCGGCACGTCGTGACCCACAGCGCCGGGGTTCCGTTGGCCACCGGCCCGCGGCCGGACCTCAAGCGGATGAACGACAGCGAGTACGCCCGCGAGATGCTGGGCAATCTGCGGCCGATCTACCGGCCGGGCCTGGTGCACATGTACCACGGCCTCACCTGGGGGCCGCTGATTCGCGAGATCGTCTCGGCCGCAACGGGTCGCAGCATCCGCGACATCCTGGCCACCGAGATCCTCGACCCGCTGGGCTTCCGCTGGACCAATTACGGTGTTGCGCCGGAAGATGTTCCGCTGGTCGCGCCGAGCCACGTCACCGGCAAGCCGCTGCCCGCACCGATGGCGGCAGCCTTCAAGAAGGCCGTCGGCGGCACCCCGAGCCAGATCATCCCGTTCAGCAACACCCCGGACTTCCTGACCAGCGTGGTGCCGTCGTCGAGCACCGTGTCGAATGCCGTCGAACTGTCCCGCTTCGCCGAAATGCTGTGTCGCGGCGGGGAACTCGATGGAGTTCGAGTGGTGAAGCCGGAAACGCTGCGCGCCGCGACCACCCCTTGCCGGCGACTGCGGCCGGACATCGCCGTCGGACTGATGCCGATGCGCTGGGGCACCGGATACATGCTGGGGTCCAAGCGATTCGGCCCGTTCGGCCGGGGCGCCCCCGAGGCCTTCGGACACACCGGGCTGACCAACATCGCGGTATGGGCCGACCCGGAGCGGAACTTGGCCGCGGCCGTGGTCAGCAGCGGCAAGCCCGGCGGGCATCCCGAGGCCAACCGGTACCCGGCGCTGCTCGACGCGATCGCCAGGGAACTCCACTAGACGCCGAATGGCCAGTTACGGCACGCAATTCACCAGAATCCGTGCCATAACTGGCCGTTGAGCGTGGACTAAGCCTTGGAGGCGGCCTTCGCGAACAGTCGCAGCAGGACCTGGTTGATGGCCGTCAGCGCCAGCTTCACCGGCGGGAACGACGCGGTCGAGTTCAGCGTGTAGTCGATGCGGGTGCCCGACCCCTCGGAGGTCAGCCGCACCTCACCCGAGTAGCCCGGGAACGGCACGCCGGAGCGGGCCTTGTAACCGAACACGTTGGGCGCGTCGAAGGTCACGACCTCTTCGACGATCGCCGGTGCCGGTCCGGGCGCCGAGATACGGCGGACGGCGCCGAGGCCGTTCGGCGCCGGGGTGCCGGGCTGATCGATGGTCACGGAGATACCCGGGCCCCAGTTGGACATGCCCTCATGGTCGATCAGGGTCGCCCAAACAGCGTCGATCGGGCGGGCAACAGTGGTGGTTGCTGTGGATTGCATGGCTCGATCATGCCCCACCCCCACCTGCGCCGCCTGGCAGGCTGTCCCCATGCCCGGCCCAATGCCCGAAGTACCGTTCCGCGACGATCACACCGAACTCCTGCGCCGGCGCGCGCTCACCGAGGATGCGGCCCGGCCGGACGCCGTGCAGCGTCGACATGACGCCGGTGGACGCACGGCCCGCGAGAACGTCCTCGACCTGGTCGACGACGGCAGCTTCGTCGAATACGGGCGCTTTGCGATCGCCGCCCAGCGCGCGCGACGTGAGCTCGACGACCTGATCGCGCGCACCCCCGCAGACGGCCTCGTAGCGGGCACCGCGCACGTCGACGGCCACCCCTGCGCGGTGCTGTCCTACGACTACACCGTGCTGGCCGGCACCCAGGGCGCCCTCGGGCACCTCAAGAAGGACCGGCTGTTCGAACTGATCGACCGGATGAAGCTGCCCACGGTGTTCTTCGCCGAGGGCGGTGGTGGACGCCCCGGCGATACCGACCACCCGACGGTGTCGTCTCTGGATGTCCGGGCGTTCGCGCTGTGGGCCGGCTTGTCCGGGGTGGTGCCGCGCATCGCCGTGGTGAAGGGCCGCTGTTTTGCCGGCAATGCCGTGATCGCGGGCTGTTCAGATTTGATCGTCGCGACCGAGGACACCTCGATCGGCATGGGCGGCCCGGCGATGATCGCCGGCGGCGGCCTCGGTGACATCGCACCGGACGCCGTCGGCCCGATCTCGGTGCAGGCTCCCAACGGTGTCGTCGACGTGGTGGTACCCGACGAGGCCGAGGCAGTCTCGGTTGCCCGGAAGTTGCTCGGCTACTTCCGGGGGCCCACCACTCCCGGCGCAGAGTCAGACCAAAATGCTTTGCGCACAATCATTCCCGAGCGCGCCAGGCGCGCCTACCGAGTCGCGCCGATCATCGAGACGCTCGCCGACGAGGGCTCGGTCACGTTCCTGCGGGAGAAGTTCGCCCCCGAGCTGGTGACCGCGCTGGCCCGCATCGAGGGTCGGCCGGTCGGGGTGCTGGCCAACAACACCATGGTCATGGCCGGGGCCATCACCGCGGCGGCGTCCGACAAGGCAGCCCGCTTCCTGCAACTATGCGACGCTTTCGGGATTCCCGTGGTGTCGCTGGTCGACTGCCCGGGATTCATGGTGGGTCCCGCGGCCGAGGCCGAAGCGCTGGTGCGGCGCGGGTCGCGGCTGTTGGTCGCCGGTGCGGCGCTGCGGGTCCCGCTCATCGCGGTGATCCTCCGTCGCGGCTACGGCCTTGGCGCACAGGCGATGTGCGGTGGCAGCCTGCATGAGCCGCTGTTGACGGTGGCGTGGCCCGGGGCGCATCTCGGGCCGATGGGGCTCGAAGGCGCCGTGCGGCTGGGGCTGCGCAAGGAACTTGAGGCGATCGCGGACGACGACGCCCGTGAGCAGGCGGTGCGGGATGCGACCGCCGCCGCGCAGGCCAATGCCGCTGCGCTCAACTCGGCGTCGATGTTCGAGATCGACGACGTCATCGACCCCGCCGAGACCCGGTCCCTGATCGCCGCGACGCTGGCGACGGCCGCGCCGGCGGGGCTACCGCCGCGCCGGGGTTTCGTCGACACCTGGTGAGTTTCGTTGGGACTCAGTCGAGCTGCCGACCTGCGCCATCATCGCCCTTGACCTGAACCCGATTCGACAGACCTCCAGCAGGCGCGAATTCCTTTGGTGGCCAGCCGTATGCGACCCGCGGTGTTGCGGGGTGGCGGTCTAGTTGGTTGACGGTGTTGGTGGTGGTTCGAACGGTTGGTACCACCACCATTGGGCGCGTTCCCCGGTGGGTCCGGGGCACGGCGGCACATCAGGCGGCGGTGTGGTGGGTGGCCGGGCCAGTGATCGGTTGCTCAGTGGTTGTCCGGCCGCGTCGGTCACGACGAGTCGGTCGGCGGGGCCGGTGATGGTGATGCCACCTCGGTGATGCAGCCGGTGGTGGTAGGGACATACCAACACCAGGTTGCGCAGTTCGGTGACGCCGCCGTCCTCCCAATGGATGATGTGGTGCGCATGCAAGCCCCGGGTGGCCCCGCACCCGGGGACGACGCAGCACCGATCGCGGTGCTCGAGGGCGCGGCGCAGCCGGCGGCTGATGGTGCGGGTGCTGCGTCCGGCACCGATCGGCTGACCGTGCTTCTCGAGCCACACCTCGCACGTCGCATCACACAACAACATTCGACGTTCGTCATCGGTGAGCACCGACCCCAGATGCACTGCGGCACTGTCGTGGTCGAGATCCAGATGCACGACAATCGTGGTGTGCTGCCCATGCTGGCGGCGCGCGACATCGGTGTCCCAGCCGGATTCGACCACGCTCATGAACCCGTCCACCTGATTCGGGAACGGCGGCGCCTCATCCGACACACGCTCGTCGTTCTCGTGGTCACGTTTCCAGTCAGCGACCAACGCATCCTGGTGGGATGCGATGGCGGCGTCGAGCTTGGCGGCCTCCAGCTTCGGCAACCGGATCGTGTAGGTCGTGGACCCGTCGTCGTGGGTGGTCTTCTTGATCGACCGCTCAGGATCCGGCTTCGGCTCGGGCTCGGGTCGCGGTTCCAGTTTCACCGCCGTGCGCAGTTGGGTGACCGTGGTGCTGGCCGCGAACTGGGCGTAATGCTCATCAGAACCGTCAGCGGCGTGTTCGGCGACGACGCCGACCTGATCCAACGACAACCGACCCTCTCGCATCGCCTCAGCGCAACGCGGGAATTCCTCGAGCCGGTGCGCGACCGCAACCAGGACTTCCGCGTTGCGCGGCGACACACCCGTTTTCCACGCCACCAACGACGTGAGCGACCGGGCACCGATCGCACCCCACAGCCCGTCGCGGTCGATCTCGGCCGCAATCTGCACCAGCCGCGCGTCGATCGCGTTGCGCTGCCCGGTCAGCTCACCGATCTCCGCGAAGTACGCATCCATCCGCTCACACGGCGACGCCTCAACATCGAAAGCCGTTGTTGCGGTGGACATAACACCATCATCGCAGAGGGGTCCGACAAAAATCGGGACACAACAGTCCGTGGCCGCCAGTGATGTCGATCAACAGGCCGATATCGAAAAACGACCCTAGTCCCGAACACCCCGATACAGCTGGCGGCGCACCACGAAACGTTGCAGGACTCGGTCGACGGTCCACGCGGGGAACCGGACCGCCTGTCCCCACGGGGTGAACACCTCCAGTCCGTCCGGCTGCGGGCCGAGCACTGAACCCCAGCGCACGGACGGCGGGCGGTAGCGGCGCAGTTTGCCAGACTTCAACTGGGCCAGGATGTTTCGTGCCACCAGTGCACCGCCGCCATTGCGGGCCGACGTCCGCAGCGGATCGGTGGCCGCGACATCGCCGACCGCGAAGACCCCCGGATGTCCGGGTACCGCCAGCTCCGGGGTGACAGTGACGAAGCCGTCGTCGTCGAGAATCTCCGACGGTAGCCACGCGGTGTTGGGCCGCACCCGGCCGACGGCCCACAGCACCGCATCAACGTCGGCGTCCGGTTGGCCGGTACTGAATTCGATTGGTCCGGTGGTTATTTCGTCGCGATCCGGGGGTAGGACCGCGCGATGCCCGAGCTGCAGCCGGACGCCGAGTTCGGCCAGCCGCTGCGCGACGCGCACCTGGGTTCCGGAGTGGTAGCCCGGAAGTATTTGGGCGCCAGGGAAATACAGGTCGATCAACTTGTCGGGCCAGGTGCGAGCCAGATTCCCCGCACTGCTCACCGCCGTGGCACCGCCACCCACCACGGCGACGCGCCGGGCACCGGCCAGCCGCTCGTGGGTGTCCCGCAGTTCCGCCGCGACGTCATCGGCCGTCTGCAGCGTGGGCCGGCGCCAGAACCCGTTGGTGGTTCCGGTGGAAATGAGCAACACGTCGAACGGCTCGATGGTCTCGGTGCCGTCGGCTGCCACGACCGTGACCGTGCGGGCGTCCAGATCGGCACCGGTCAAGGCACCGTGCACGATGCGCGCCGGATCGAGGCCCCGGAACCGGCGGAAACCGATGAAGTAGTCCCGCGCCCAGTCGTGCGGCCGCGACACCCGCATGCCAAGCTCCTGCCCGCTGACCAGCCCGTCTTTGACCGAGATGCCGACGACATCGGCGTGCCGGGCCAGCCGGACGGCCGCGAGGATGCCGCTATCCCCCAGCCCGGCGATGACGACGCGTTTGCGCACGTCAGGGCAGGATCGAGTCGACGTAGCCACCGTCGGCGCGGACCGCGGCGCCCGTGGTGGCCGAGGACTGCTCCGAGCTGAGGTAGACCACCATGTTGGCGATCTCTTCGGGTTCAATCAGCCTGCGTAGCAACGATTGTGGGCGGTACTTGATCATGAATTCGCGCTGCGCCTCGTCCCACGGCAGGTTCTTGTCGACCAGCTGGTACACGAAGTCCTCGACGCCGCCGGTGTGCGTCGGGCCGGCGATCACCGAATTCACCGTGACGCCGGTGCCTGCCGCGTCCTTGGCGAAACCGCGGGTCACCGCCAGCAGTGCGGTCTTGGACGTGCCGTAGTGGATCATCTCCTCGGGGATGACGATCGCCGAGTCGCTGGCAATCTGGATCATGCGGCCCCAGCCGCGTTCCGTCATCCCCGGCAGGTAGGTGCGGATGAGCCGGACCGCGGACAGGACGTTGACCTCGAAATACCGCCGCCACTCGTCGTCCGTGATCTCCTGGGCCGGGATCGACCCGAAGATGCCGAGGTTGTTCACCAGGATGTCGACATCCGGAAGTTGTTGTGTGAGTTGAGCTACGCCCTCGGCGGTGGTGACGTCCGCGGCGACGCCGACGACATCGGCGAGGCCTTTGGCGGTCAGCTCGGCGACGGCCGCTTGGACTCGTTCCCCGCTGCGTCCGTTCACTGCGACGCGGGCGCCGCTGGCACCCAGTCCCTCGGCGATGGCCAGCCCGATGCCCTGGGTGGATCCGGTTACCAGGGCGGTCTTACCGGTCAGATCAATGTGCACAATCAGCCTCCAATGAATACTCCGGTCACACAACGCTAGCGACCCCGCTGAATAATCCGGGGCATGACCGAACTTTTGGTGCTGCACATCGCCAAGCGCGAGATTCAGGCCGTGTCGCTGGACGGTTCGCGGGTCCGGACGCTGGTCGCCGATGTCGATGAGACACCCGACGGCATCGTCGTCGACCAGGCCCGGGGCCACATCTACTGGACGAACATGGGCACCCCGGACCCCGGTTCAGGGCGAGGGTCCCGGTCGACGTTCTTCACGCGCAACGGATCGCTCGAGCGGGTGACTCTGGACGGCTCGGACCGGCGAACCATCGTGCCGCGGGGTGCGTTCACCACGGGCAAGCAGTTGACGGCTGATTTCGGCGCGGGGTTGCTCTACTGGTGCGACCGCGAAGGCATGCAGGTGCTGCGCTGCCGGCTGGACGGTTCCGGTTTGGAGACGCTGGTGGTGGCGGGAACCGACGCGCAGGATGCGCGCAATCACTGCGTGGGCATCGCCATCGACCCGGTCAATCGCCTGGTCTATTGGACGCAGAAGGGCGCGCCCGACGCCGGTCAGGGCCGAATCTTCCGGTGCGGCACCAATATTCCGGTGGGCCGCACGGCCGCTGACCGCGACGACATCGAGTTGCTGTGGCAGGACCTGCCCGAGCCCATCGATCTGGATCTGGACGATTCGGGGCGCTTGGTCTGGACGGACCGCGGCGCTGAACCGGACGGCAACACGCTCAATCGCGGACAGGTCCAGCCTGCGGCCGGGGCCTACGAGATCCTGTCCCGCGGGTACCAGGAGGCGATTGGTCTGGCCACGACCGACTGCACGACCTACTACGTGAGCGAGCTGCGCTCCGGCGGTATCCGCGCGGTGAATCTCGCCGACGGAACCGACCGCGAGCTGGCGCAACTGGGTCCCGGTGTCACCGGTGTCGCGCTGGCTGAGCTCTAGCTCGCCTGGATGAACGCGGCGATCCCCTGGCAGATGGCGTTCGCGTAGGTCTGCCACCCCTGCATGGTGGCCATCGCCGCGCCTTCTTGAGGGTTCTTCATGTTGCCGCACTCGACCAGGATCGATGGGAACTGAGCGAGGTTCAGCCCGGTCAGGTCGGCCCGGCCGTAGAGGCCGTTGCTACCGATATAGGTCGCTGGGGTCAGCCCCGCTGCCACCATGCGATCGCGCATGATCTGCGCGAATTGCACCGACGGCCCGGCCTGTACCTGATTCAGCGGGGGCGCCGAGTAATTGACGTGGAAACCGTGGCCGCCAGCGGGGCCGCCGTCGGCGTGGACCGACACAACCGCATTCGGCCGCAGGGAATTCGCCATCTCCGCCCGCTGATCTACACATGGCCCCAGGGCATTGTCGTTGTTGCGAGACAGGTGGACCTGCACGCCGGCATTCGCCAATTGCTGCTGCATCAGCAGCACCACGTTCCAGGTGAACGAATGCTCGGGAAACCCTGCCGTTGTGGAGGTTCCGCTGGTCTGGCAGTCCTTGGTACCGCCGCGGCCGGTGGGCACCTGCTTGCTGATCGACGAGTCGTTGGCCCCGTTGTGCCCCGGGTCCAGGAACACGACGGCCCCGGCGAGACCAGCTGCTTTCGCCACGGGCGCAGTGAGCGACGACATCATGGCAGGCATACCGACCAGGACCGGCGCCGCCGCAGCCATTCTCAGCATGCGCCGGCGCGAGATGCAGCCGACGCCCTTGGCCTCGTCGTCTCTTTCACACGGACTACTGGTCACTGATTGGATGCTACGGACCGACCCTGGGAACACCCCCGAGCGCCCAGACACGGTTCCGTCACGAAGCCATAACTTCTTTCGGGTTCGGCGTACGGTCGAGGCGTGGAGACGAACGTCGAGACAGCAGGCGTGGGGGCGCGTATCAAGGCCATAGCCGGTTGGGCCGCCACCCGCACCCGCAAGACCAGTCCATCGCCGCTACTGCCAGCGTGGGAAGCCCCGCCGGCGCAGTACGGCATCGGTGTCCACCACAACGTGGCGGTGCCGATGAGTGACGGCATCGCGCTGCGGGTGGACATCCACTATCCGACCGATCCGGGCACGGGCGAGCCCGCGGCCGGGCCCTTCCCCGTGCTGCTGTCGATGACGCCGTACGGCAAGAAGGCACCCCCTCCCGCTGCCCAAATTGGCGGCGGCGCAACACCGTATCTGATTCGCCGTGGCTACATCGAGGTGATGGCCGACGTGCGGGGCACCGGTGTGTCGGGCGGCTCTTTCGAGATGCTGGGACCCGAGCAGGTCCAGGACGGCGTCGATCTGGTCAATTGGGCTGCGTCGCTGCCCAATTCGAATGGCCGGGTCGGCATGTTCGGTATTTCGTATCTGGCCATCAACCAGCTGATGACGGCGGCCGCGGTCGGCCCCGGGTCGCCGCTCAAGGCCATCTTCCCGGCGATGGCCGCCAACGACTTCTATCGCGACGTCGTCACCATGGGCGGCGTCCCGCATATGCGTACGGTCCGCGCCTACGGCGCCACCTACTCGCTGCTGAACGTGGTCAACCCCGCGCTGGAGTTCGCGCATCGCGGTGGGCATGAAAGGCCCAGGGCCGGCGGCATTTCCGCCGTGCGGCAGCGGGGTCGCGACCAGCGCGGCTACTTCAAGAACCTGATCAAGGACGCGATCGCCGGCGGCGACACCGCATTCGACGGAGCCTTCTGGGACACCATGCGCCCGGCGGATGTGGTGCCGAAGATCGCCGAGAACGGTGTCGCGGTCTTTCTGGTGGCCGGGTGGCACGACGCGTTCCAACGCGGAGCGCCGCTGAACTACGCCGCACTGCAGAACACCTTCGCCGGCCGTCCCGCCGGCGCTGCCATGACGGCCGACCAGCCTGTCTCCGACAAGTTCCAGCTGATGGCCGGCCCGTGGTACCACGTCTCGGATCTCGACGGCCAGCATCTGCAGGCCTTGCAGCTGCGCTGGTTCGAACATTGGCTCAAAGACGACGACACCGCCGCCGTCGCGGGCGATCCGGTGCGGTTCCGGGCCATCGGGAGCTCAAAGTGGTTCCGCACCAACGCCTATCCGTTCCCGGAAGCAAAACCGACCAGGCTCTACCTCGGTCTGGGCGGCGGCCTGCATGCCACGCCGTCGACGGACGAGTCGACCGCCACGCTGCAATACCTCTCTCGCGGACCGGTTTCCGGACGCAGCCTGGAGCAGTGGAGCCTCGGCATGGGCAGTTTCATGGTCTCTCAGACGGGCCGGAGCGTCCGCTACGACCAGGACAACACCCGGCTGCAGCGCCAGGCCCTGACCTACACCAGCGAGGCGTTCGACACCGAACAACTGCTGGCCGGGCCGGTTGGGCTGACAATCTTCGCCACTGCGGATCGAACCGAAACCCTGTGGGTCGCACACCTCGACGACCTCTCTCCGGATGGCGTCAGCAGGCCGCTGACGCAAGGGGCGCTCCTCGGTTCGCATCGCGCCCTCGACCCCGAGGCCAGCTGGCTGCTGCCCGACGGCACCGTGCTCCGGCCACAGCACATCAGCACCAAGGCGGCGGCCGAACCCGTCGTGCCCGGTGAGCTGACCCGCTACGACATCGAGGTCTTTCCCACCGCGGCAATCATCGCCTCGGGCCATCGGTTACGGCTGACCATCACCACCTACGACTTCCCACATCTGGTGCCGACCCGCCCGCAGCGGGCAGCGCTGGCCGGCGGGGTCTACCGGATTTCGCAAGGCGGCATCCACGCATCGCACCTGGTGGTGCCCCTGGCCGACCCGGCGACCATGGAGCAGCCCTAAGCGCGAGCAGACGCAAAACTGTCGATTTCGGCGCGAAAACGACAGTTTTATGTCTGTTCGCGGGGAGAAACTAGGCCAGGAAGCGCTGGGTGTAGGGCGCGAAGCGGGCCTCCAGGTCTTCCGGGTCGAGCCCGAACATCTCGCAGGACGTCTCGACCCGGCCCAGCCGGCCGCGCTGATGAGCGGCCAGGTAATCCGCCATCTTGTTGCGTTCGACTTCCGAAAGTTGTTCCTCCGCAAGGGCGAACACGCTTTCTGCGGTCCCGAGATCGTCGGCCATGAAATCGTCGAAGCGGATGTCGATGGACCGGTCCCGGCCGATGATCTCCCGGTTACGGACCAGGCCCGCGAGCATGTGCTCCAGCCGCTGTACCCAGTACGCCGCGATGTGTTCGACCGGAACCGGGCTGCGGTGCATACGCGCCGAGTAGGTGATCATCGCGATCATCGACAGCACCACCGGCACAGGATCGCGATGCGTGAAAACGCCTACCACACCGGGCAATTCGGCATTGAGCACCGGTAGTTGTTCGAGATGCTGCGGCGACTTGAGCAACCAGCGCCGGCCGCCACGCAGGAACTGCAAGGCCTTCAGCTGGGTCACCATGTGCCGGTAGTGCGGCGTCTGGTCGTGGGCTTCGTAGTAGTCACGCCACGCGGGGACGTCCGCCAAGGTCTCGAAGTACATCGTGGAAAAGTCGTTGGCCAACAACTGAATTTCCTCGTGCACATGGTCGGTGGTCATCTCGTGCATCAGCGGGAAGTGCGGCATCACGATGTTCATCACGCTGACGGCGACGTCCATCCGGGTCCGCCGCGGGTCCGGCTCGATACCGGCCTCGGAAGCCAGCGGGAACGGCTCCATCGACTCCCAATATGGCAGGGTCCGGAAGGTCCCGGAGGCAGCCAGCAGGTTGTGCAGGTGCGTCGTGCCGGTGCGTGGCAGCCCGACGATCACGACTGGTGGCAGTAGGTCGATATCGTGAATCTCGGGGTGGCGCCTCAACAGATCGGTCAGCAGCAGCCGGTTCTTCAGCAGCTGCAGTAGTTGACCGTAGAAGTTCACGACGCCGGGGCCGTTGAGGCCGTCGATTTCCCGCAGCGCTTTGAGCAGCACGTCGAGGCGCTCGCAGTAGTCGGTAGGACCGAAGTCATCGAGGCCGGTGTCGGCGCTTGCCCTTGCGTGCAGCGCAGCCGCGTCGAGCGGACAGTCCGCGGCCATCATCGTCATCATGTCCCGGAACTGCTGCGCCTCGGCCGTGAAGGTGGGATCGGCCAGGTCATCGAGCCGGACAACGTCTGTGGTGTCAGTCACCCTATTTATGTTACTATGAGTTTCGTAATGGCGAAAGAACTTGGTAGACCTCGTGATCGGCGCATCGACGACGCCGTGCTGGACGCCACCGTGCAATTGCTCGGCGAAGTCGGTTATGCCGCACTGTCGGTGGACGCCATCGCCAAGCAGGCCGGCACCAGCAAGCCGGCGATCTATCGGCGCTGGCCCAGCAAGGCACATCTCGTCCACGAGGCCGTGTTCCCCGCCGGCATCGCCACCGAACTGCCCGACACCGGGTCGCTGGCCGGCGATGTCCGGGCCATGGTCCGCGGCACCGTTGCAGTGTTCAGCACTCCCGCGGCTCGCGCCGCCCTACCCGGACTGCTCGGTGAAATGACCGCCGACGCCACCCTGCACAGCGCTCTGCTGGGCCGGTTCGCCGACGCATTGGGGCCCGAACTACACGCCCGACTAGACGCCGCGGCAGCGCGCAGCGAACTCCGCGCGGACGTCACCTCCACTGACCTGACCGAGGTCATCACCGGTATCGCATTGCTCGCCGCACTCACACGGGGCGCTGCCCCCGATGACGACTGGATCGACCGCAACACCACACTCATTCTGAAAGGTATTGGCGCATGACCGAATCCGCTGCCGCTTGGCGGGAACTCCTCGACACCCTTCGCGAGCTCGACACCTCCTTCCTCGAGGGTCCGCGTGCCGTCACCGACGACCGCCAGATCGCCGACGGTTACCGGATGCTCGCAACCGGACTCGGGGTGGCGCTCGACTGCTACCTGTATCCCGAACCCGGACGGCCACAGTTCATCCTGGTCAATTCACCGTTCCGGCACGACCGTCGCTGGGGCGGCGACAACACCGATGCGCACTACTACATGTGCCCGGTCGACCCGCAGGGCCGCTACCGGATCAGCGGCAACAAGGGGGACAGCGTCTATCTGTCACTGACCGCGTACAACGAACCCTCCCCTGGCGCCTGGTCCAATCGCGTGGTGGCGATAATCCGGGACGACGAAATGGATTTCGACGACGAGGGCAACTTCTCCTTCGAGATCGGGCCCTTGCCCGACGCCGCGGTCTTCTTCACCCGCGACTATCAGGCGGACCCTGACACCGGCCGAGCGGCCACCTGGAACATTGAGGCACTCGACGCACCTGAGCCGTTGCGGCACAACGATGTTGCCACCGCTGCCGCGCTACGGGCCAGCGCCACTTGGCTCCGAACACTGTTCGCCATCATGCCGATGCCGGTGGGCACCCGGCCCGACGAGACTTCCCTGGGCCACTCCGTCGCCCACTCGGCCAACGAATTCGCCGCGCCCTACCAAGTGCCGGACGCCAACTTCGGCTGGTCGGCGCGCGATGCCTGCTATTCCTACGGCAGCTTCGTGCTGGCCGAGGACGAAGCACTCGTCATCACCCATCGACCGCCGGCGTGCCGGTTCTGGAACCTGGTGGTGTGGAACCAGTTCATGGCCAACCCGGGTGTCCGTGACGCCCGCAGCTCGGTCAACGGGTACAGCGCGGTGCCCAACTCGGACGGCACGGTGACGGTAGTCCTGTCCGGCGGCACCACCGCGCACCCGAATTCATTGACCACACTGGGCTATCCGCAGGGCATTCTGGCATTCCGGTGGTTCCTCACCGATCAGGTGCCGGACCGGCCCGAAGTGCAGCTGGTCAAGATCGCGGACGCCCCCACCTCGCCTTCCTGAGCGGTTTGTGCACGATTTTTTGCGCCGACCGCGGAAAATCGTGCACAAATCACGGGACGACGGCGTCGATCGCCCGGTAAATCCGCTGCTCGCTGACCGGCCGCGGGGTGCCCAACTGCTGGGCCCAGAGGCTGACGCGCAGTTCTTCGATTTGCCGGGCGATGTCGCGGACGTCGTCGCCCTGGCAGCGTAGGGGTGAAAGTGCCTGCCGCAGTTCGTCGTACGCGTCTTCGACGGCATAGACCCGATCCATCCGTTCGCGGTCCGCGGCCAGAGCCTGGGGCAACCGCTCCAGCCGCCGGCCGACCGCGGTCAGATACCGGGTCAGGTCAGCGAGGTGGGTGACACCCGTAGCCGCAACGAACCCCACGGGCAACAGCCGAGCCAGCTGCGCGCGAATGTCGGCGACCGCGTCGGCCTGCAGGGCAGATGGCCTGTCGGGCAAGGCAACCTGCGCCGCATGCGCAGCCGCCAGCACCCGCTCGACGCGGCCGACGACGTCGAGCGTCGTCGGGACCAACTTGGCTGCGACCGCGTCACGGAGCGACCCGAATTCAGCGGCAGTCCAGACCGGTTTGGGCGCCAACACCCGCATCGCGGCATCAGCACAATCCTCCAGCAGCGCAGCCAGGCTGCCGTCCGGATTGCTGGAGAGCGACAGTCGCGCACGAGGATTCAGCCCACGCTCAGCTGCCTTAACCGGCGACGGTGCGGCCAGGCGGAGCAGTCGTCGCAGCCCCGGGCCCATGGCCGCGGCCTGTTCGGCCACCGTCGGGAACACCCGGATATCGACCGCTGCTCCGGTATCCACAAATGCCGGGAATCCGCGCACCGTATGGCCAGCGGCCGAGCTCTCCACTGTCCGAGGCAATTCGGCGAGGTCTTCGGGCCAGGATTTCAGACCGGTCCGCTGCAGATCGCCCGCAACAGCACCGGCAACCGCCTGCCGCACCGATCCGGCCAGCTTGTCGTGGAGCGCGCCCAGGTCCTTGCCGCGCGCCACCTCGGTGCCGTCTTTCTCGACCGCGAACGTGACCCGCAGATGATCGGGAACCTTGCTCAGGTCGAAAGCGTCGATCGGCACCAGAATGCCACTGCGCCTGCGCAGTTCCCGCTGCAATTCCTCGAGTAGCGAGCCGTCGCCGGGATTCAGGTCCGGCAGTACCGCCCGTGCGGTGTCGGGTGCCGGCACAAAGTTGCGCCGCAAATCCTTGGGCAGCGACTTGATCAGCGCCGACACCAATTCCTCGCGGAGCGCGGGCACCTGCCAGGCAAAACCATCGCCCCCGAGTCTGGCCAGCACCTCGACCGGGACATGCACCGTCACACCGTCATCAGCGGCCCCCGGCTCGAACCGGTAGCTCAGCGGCAGCGACAAGTCGCCCGTCTGCCAGGCATCGGGCTGATCGGCATCGGTGTCCGCACGGAGCAGGTCGCTGCGTGTCATGGTCAGCAGGTCCGGCGTCACATGCCGCTGCTTCTTCCACCAGGCATCGAAATGCTTTGCTGACACTGCATTTTCGGGCACGCGCTGGTCATAGAAGGCGTAGACCTCGTCGTCGCCCGCCAGCAGATCACGGCGCCGGGCGCGTTCCTCCAGCTCTTCCAGTTCGGCACGCAACCGCGTGTTGTCCCGGAAGAAATGGTGCCGCGTCTGCCAGTCCCCCTCGACCAGCGCGTGCCGGATGAACAGCTCGCGGGCGACCACCTGGTCCACCTGCGCGTATCCAACCCGTCTGCGCGGCACCAACGGCAGCCCGTAGAGCGTCACCCGTTCGAACGCCATGACGGCACCGCGGCGGGCATCCCAGTGCGGCTCACTGAAGGTGCGCTGCACCAGATCTCCGGCGACCCGCTCGACCGTCTCGGGCTCGATCCGAGCCGCAATGCGGCCGAACAGCCGGCTGGTTTCCACCAGGTCCGCGACGACGATCCAGCGCGGCGGCTTCTTGGTCAGCACCGAGCCCGGCGCCAACACGAACCGAGAGTTGCGGGCGCCCTGGTAATCCCGCGTCTCGCCTTCCCGCAACCCGACGTGCGACAGCAGCCCGGCGGTCAGCGCGGTGTGGACGCGCAGAGCGTCCGCATCGTCACCAGACTCCCGAATGCCGAGATCGCCGGCGATGCTGCGCAATTGGCCGACCAGGTCCTGCCATTCGCGAATCCGCAGATAGTGCAGGAACTCGTCGCGGCACATCCGGCGGAATGCGCTGCCGGACAACTGGTTCCGCTGCTCACGCAGGTAGTTCCACAGGTTCAGGTAGGACACGAAGTCCGAATGCTCGTCGGCGAAGCGGGCGTGCTTCTGCCGGGCCGCTTCTTCCCGGTCCGACGGCCGTTCCCGCGGATCCGGAATCGACAGCGCGGCCGCCAGGATCAGCACCTCGCGCACGCAGCCTTCGGTGTCGGCCTGCAGGATCATCCGGCCGACCCGCGGGTCCAACGGCAGCCGGGCCAGCCGGCGACCGACGTCGGTGATGGCACCCTTGGCGTCGAAAGCGCCCAGTTCCTGGAGCAATTGGATGCCGTCGCGGATGCTGCGCGCATCGGGCGGGTCGAGGAACGGGAACGCTTCGATGTCTCCCAGCCCAAGGGCCGCCATCTGCAGGATGACCGCACCCAGGTTGGTGCGTAGGATTTCCGGATCGGTGTACCGGGGCCGCGACTCGAAGTCGTCCTCCGAATACAGGCGGATACACACACCGGGTGCCGTACGGCCGGACCGGCCGGACCGCTGGGCGGCCGAGGCCTGTGAGATCGGTTCGATCGGCAGCCGCTGCACCTTGGTGCGCCGGCTGTAACGGGAGATGCGGGCGGTGCCGGGGTCGACCACGTACCGGATACCCGGGACAGTCAGTGACGTCTCGGCGACGTTGGTGGCCAACACAATCCGGCGCGGGCCACCCGGCTTGGCATTGAAGACCTTCTGCTGGTCCGCCGTGGGCAGCCGGGCGTACAGCGGCAAGATCTCCGTCGGAAACACGTCGCCGGAGAAGGCGTCGCGCAATGCCTCTGCGGTATCTCGGATTTCGCGTTCGCCGGACAGGAACACCAGTACGTCGCCGGCCGGTTCGGATTCCAGTTCGCGCACCGCGTCGACGATCGCCTCGGTCTGGTCGCGCGGCTCGGTGCGGACGATCTCGTGGTCCGGATCGTCCGGATCGTCACTGTCATCCACCGCAACAGGGACTTCCAGAGGGCGGTAACGGATTTCGACCGGGTACGTGCGGCCGGAGACCTCGACGATCGGGGCATCGAAGAAGTGCTTGGCGAACCGTTCCGGCTCGATGGTCGCCGACGTCACGATGACCTTGAGATCCGGGCGCCGCGGCAATAATTCGCGCAAGTAGCCCAACAGGAAGTCGATGTTCAGGCTGCGTTCGTGAGCCTCGTCGAGGATCAGAGTGTCGTACCGGAGCAGCCGCCGGTCCCTCTGAATCTCGGCGAGCAGAATGCCGTCAGTCATCAGCTTGACCAGGGTCGAGTCGCTGGCCTGGTCGGTGAAGCGCACCGTGTAGCCGATGGCACCACCGAGCGCGGTGCCGGTTTCGTCGGCAATGCGCTGCGCCACGGTGCGGGCCGCCAGCCGGCGCGGCTGGGTGTGCCCGATGGTGCCGCGGATGCCGCGGCCGAGTTCCAGGCAGATCTTGGGCAGCTGCGTCGTCTTGCCCGATCCGGTCTCGCCGGCGACGATCACCACCTGGTTCTCGGTGATGGCCTTGGCTATTTCCGCGCGCCGGTCGGTGACCGGCAGGTCCGGGTAGGTGATGACGGGCACCGCCGCGAGACGGCCGGCGATCACGCCCTCCGCCGCAGCGATCTGTTCTGCGATCTTCTCGGGGGTGTCGCCCCGCAGGTTCTTCAGCCGACGATCCAGCCGCGCGGCGTCACGGATGGTCAGCCCATCGAGACGGTCGCGCAGATCGCGCAGCTGAAGGTCGGACACCAGTCCCAGGATAGGTGGTGACCTGCAGCACGGTCGGTTGGCTTCAGAGATCGAGGACCCTGGCGCTCTTCGAATTCGCAGCGGCGCCTGCTGTCATGCAACACGGCTGACGTGCGCGGCCGATTCTCCGATCGTTGTCACGCTGTCGCCGATCATGGTGCGTAGCAACACTTCTTGCTCCCGTTGCCCACGCACGTCAGCGCGGGCCATCGCACCGGGCACAGTCAGGGCAGCCACACTGAGAGCCAGGTTTACCGGGATGCGCACTACCGGGTACCACGGCAGTACGTAGGTCAGGCCCAGGTTCCGCATCGCGCGTGGTCCCAGGAAGGCACTGGTGACCGACAGATGCTGGACCTTTGCGATGCGGCGGCGCAGGCCCGGCAGGACGCGGTAATGCCAGGCCAGCGGATCCTCAGCCATCGGAATCGCCAACTGCTTCGTTGATTCGTCGGGCTCGGCCAATGCGGTGAGCGTGTGATACAGAATCCGAATACCGTCACGGAAGCTGCGGGGCAGCCACTCATCCTGGACCCCGATCAACCACCCGACATACCGGGTCAGGTGCGCAAGACCGTCAAGTTCAGCCGGCGAGAACACAAATCCCATGCCGATCGATGCGGCGGGCGGCGCAATGAGTGCGCCGACAAGGGTGGCGGCCATATCGGTCTGGTTGACCGGCATACCCCATTCGTCGGGTCGCCAGTCCGGCATCGCCGCGACATGGCGGCGCACGAACCCGTGGATCAGCCGCACTCGGACCGTGGACCGGTAACCCACCCCGAGCGGTTCCAGGCCATCTTCGGCGATGACATCCAGGGCCCACTGCATGGTCTCGGCAAAACGCTTGTAGGACCCTTTCTCCAGCGCACCGGTACGCAGCAGCGTCTTGTTGAAGCCGGAGAACTGATAGCCGCCCAGCAGTGACACATCGCGCGCGATGTACATCCCATCAGCGCCGCCTCGACGCAAGGCCCGCGCACCGACGCGGAGTTTGTCCTGGTCCACCCAGTCCGGAGTGTCCTCGATCTGAGCGAAGAACTCCCGCAACGGTTCCGGCGCATCGGGCACGTTGGCGATGCCCTCAGCCAGGGCCAGGTCGAACAGGGTCCGGGCCTGCTGTGTCCCGGTGGTCACCATCCAATCGACAAGGCGATCCGCCGGCTCGTCGCCGACCGTAAGTCGCTGACCGAGCCGCTCCCACTGCTCCGCGTTGGGGTTGCCGATACCCAGCAGCAGCGCGAACGTCCGCACCAGAGCCGGGACATCGCGGGGGTGGTCAGGATGCCGAGCTGGAACAGAACGCCATTGTTCTTGAGTCGATGAGGCCATGATGAAATGCTGACACGAGCATTTACTCGCATACAATTCGTGTCGTGACAGCCCAATGAGCAGCACCTCGGGGGTTCCGCGACGCACGCCGCGGCAGGAACGCTCGCGTTTGATGGTTGACCGCATCCTCGTCGCCGGCCGAGAAGTGCTGATCGAGCGCGGTTACGACGGAGCCACGACGAATCGGATCGCGGAGGTCGCGGGTATCAGTCCGGGGTCCCTTTACCAGTACTTTCCCAACAAGGACACCATCATCGCGGCGATCATCGATGACTACACCGACCACGTCCTGCGCACGGTGACCACGCGCCTCGTGGCGCAGGTGGGCCAACCCGAAGACGTCAGCTCCCTGCGCGACCTCATCGCGATTCTGCTCGACGCAATGATGGATCAACCCGAGATGCTCCGGGCGCTCATCGAACACACTCCCCGGCTCGGCCTGGGGAGCAAGATCGCCGATTTCGAACAGCGCGTCGGCGAGCTCGCGATCGCCCACCTGCGGATGCGCCCAGAGCCCACTCGGCACGCCGACACCCGGGTCTGGATTGCCGTCCGCGCTGTCGAACATCTGACCATCAGATACGTGCTCGACCGTCCGGCGATCGACCATGACGAATTCCTCGACGAACTCGCCGCGCTCACGTCGTCCTACATGATGGTTCGCAACACCACCACGACGACCGATCAGACAGTCAACTAGGCTGGGGCTGAACGAGTTTCAGCAACCGGCAACACAATCCGACATCACGGGGCGAGGAGATCGCGGCCGGAGCCCATAGCGGCACCGGCGAGCCGATGCCCCAGACCTTCGACGACGCGCAGGACCGTGTCCCGCTCCTGATCGTTCAGACCGCCGACGGTCATCTCCTCGAGCTGCCTCCACACGTCTTCGATCTGTTGCTGCAATCCGCGGCTCGCGGGCGTTGCTTCCACCAGGTGGGCGCGCTTGTCCTCGGGACTCGGGAAACGACGCACGAACCCGGCGTGCTCCAGGCGCTGGATCATGCGCGTCATCGTGGGGGCGTCGGAGCTGGTGAGACGCACCAGATCCGTCTGCCGCAGCGGGCCGCGGTCCCACAGGTACATCATCACCAGCTCCTGCCCCGGATACAGACCGAGTGGGCGCAGCAGCGTCGCAACGATCGTTCGGGTCAGTCGCGTGAGCTGGAAGACCGCATGACTGACCGGGCCACTGCGCGCCGCCGTCGGCGACGCCAGCGCCTCACACGTCTCCTGGCCGTCAACGCTCTCCGTAGCCATCAGCGCACCCCCGGTCTTCATTAGTTGTCCAACCATCATAACCCTACCTAGACGCCGAGTAACCACTGGTGGAATAGCTTTTTCAAGATACTTGTTTAAGCAACTATCTAGGAAGGCGGCACCATGAACACCACCCGCAACCAGCACTTCGCTCGCCTCGTGGCAGCAGGCGTCATTGGAGTCTCGGCCCTGTCGATCGCATTCGCGACGCCCGCCGGCGCGAAAGGGCCGCATCCCGGTCCCGTGATCGACCGCCCCGAGCCGACCAGTTCCCTCAGTGCGCAGAACAACGACGGCCGCATCTCTACCGCTCCGGTGAGCCCCGCTCAGCGGATGGCGCCGGGCGCCATACCGCGGTCGCAGCCGGCGACGTCGATCAGCGCGCAGCAGACCGCCGGCGGTACTCCACAGTCATCGACGAACCGTGCCGAAAGCCCAGCGCCCGGCCCGGATCCGGCCAGTGGGGCGCGCGACACCGCACATCGCGCGGAACCAAGGACTCCGTCAATGCCAAGCGGTATGACGCCCGCCGATGCTGTCCGTTCGTCCGGAGGCATGGGCGCAGCTACGTAGTCTCAAAGTCGCCGCCCGTTGCGCACCCGAATGGAGAAACCCCATGGCCGACCGCGAAGACATCATCGACCTGCTGACCAGGTACGCCACCGGCATCGACCGGCAGGACTGGCCATTGTTTCGCTCCGTGTTCACCGCCGACTGCGTGTTGGACTACGGCCAGATCGGGTCGTGGCACGGAGTCGATGGCGTGACGGACTACATGATCCAGGTGCACGTGCCGTTCGAGCACACGTTGCACCGGCTCAGCAATCACGCCATCGAAATCGATGGCGACACCGCCACCGCCCGTACCTACGTCGACGTGTTGCTGATTGCTCGGGACGCGAAGCCACACAAGACATCTGACGTCAATGCGACCGGGTTCTACGACGACGAACTGGTCCGCACCGACGAAGGGTGGCGCATCAACCGTCGAAAACTCACCATGGTCCGGAACCGCTCTCTCTGAGCGCCCAAGGTCTGCCGAAACGCGGTTTCGCCGACGAAGGCTAGGGCTGGTCGGGTGCCCAGTAATCCAACATCGCGGCGAACGTCTCAAACGCCGGCCTGGACACCCCATACGCCGCTTCAAGATGGATGCTGATCGGGAAACCCAACTCACCAACCCCATCGATAACCCGCTTGTACAGATCGAGCATCAACGTCCGCTTGACCGCCGGCTCCTCACCCGCCAACCGCGTCACGAACTCCTGCTCCGCGGCCACCAACGGATTACCCGGATCCTGGATCAGCCAATTGATCAAACCGACCTTGGACTCCATCTTCGGCACAAACCCGAACGACAACAACAGCTCCGGCCGATGCTCGGTGGTCGCAGCGAACTCCTTCAAGAACCCCACAATCGTGTCCGAATAGAGCAGCTGCGTCATCCCGTACGTGGCGCCCTGGTTGATCTTGAAGTTGAAGCGCCCCTGCTCACCGTCACGCGTCGGGATCAAGATGACACCCCGGTTGGGCACCTGATCCCGGTAGATCGTCAACGCGTCAGTCGGGGCCACACCCGTACCGTCACCGTCGCTCATCGTGCGCGGCACGCCCACGAACGCGATCCCATCGAAGTCCGCCTCCTGCAGCACGCTCAGGCGCTTGCCGAGCGCATCCTCATCCAAAAACGACGTCACCTGCGTGCACAAGCCGCGCATCCCCGGCAGCTCAGGCTTCATCAACTGCCAGAAATCGAGGACGTCCATCTTCGGCTTCATCTCGACAGGCCGATCGCCGTCTTCCTCGATCATCCCCGGGATCATCACGTGCCGAATACGGCCCTCGAGGCCGACCTCCGCGGCGTTGAGCAGCACCTTGTGCGCCTCGTCGACCGCAAACTGGGGACCGCGCTCAATATTGGGCGGGACCAGTTCGAAGGCGATGGTGTTCAGGGTCACGACTCTGCTCCGGATCTCAGGACTACATACGGGGCGCAGGCGTCACTGACCGCTACGACCCGCAGGCCGTGTTTCCCGTGAAACCTCCACCCTACCGATGGCCTCCAGCAAAGAATCGGCCACGTCCGGCTTGCCACACGTGATAAACCCGTCCCGTGGCTGAACGCGTCAAGTTCCAGAGTTCCACCGGCCCCATGCTGGCCGGGATCATCGACCTACCTGAAGGCACCCCGCGCGGTTGGGGGGTCTTCTCCCACGGCTTCACCCTCGGCAAGGACTCCCCCGCCGCGGCACGCATCTGCAAGCAGCTGGCATCCGACGGCATCGGGATGCTCCGCTTCGACGCCATCGGGCTGGGTGACTCAGAAGGCCACTGGGGCGACGGGTCCTTCACCCACAAGACCAACGACGTCATCGAGGCGTGCAAGTTCATGACCGAGCGCGGCACGCCTTCGGCATTGTTGGTCGGGCACTCGTTCGGCGGGGCGTCGGTCCTGTCCGCGGCCCGGCAGGCTCCCGGCGTCCGCGCGGTCGTCACCGTCGGTGCGCCCATCGACCCGTCGCATGTCGAGAAGCAGTACGACGACATCCTCGACTGCGTGCTCGCGAACGGCAGCGCACAGTGGATGGTCGGCGGGCGTGAACTGACCCTCAAGCGCGACTTCGTGGAGGATGTCCGCGCGGCCAAGCTGCACAGCAAGATCAAGGAGCTGCACCTGCCGCTGCTGATCCTGCACTCGCCGACCGACAACACCGTGGGCATCGAGAACGCCAGTGAGATTTTCCGGACTGCCCGGCACCCGCGCAGCTTCGTCTCGCTGGAGGGCACCGAACACCTGCTCACCGGACCTGGCCAGGCCAAGCGAGCGGGACGGATCATCGGCGCCTGGGCCGATGCCTATCTGGGAGCTAAGTAGCCTCGTTCGCCTTGGCGATTGCCTCGGCGAGTTCCTCCAGTAGCGGCGGCACGTCCAGAGCGGTCACCACGGCTTCGATGAAGACCAGATCGTTCGGGTGCGCTGCCGCGTCGGCCAAGGCGGCGTCCAACTCTCCGCAGGTGGTGGCCCGGTGGGACAACGGGTTTCGGATGCCGAGCGCTGCCGGAATGTCGCGCCACCGCCAGCTGACGATGTCGTTGTACGGCGCGGTGGGACCGTGGATCGCGCGCTCGACGGTGTAGCCGTCGTTGTTCACCAGGATCACGACCGCGGGCACGCCTTCGCGCCCGAACTGCCCGAGTTCCTGGATCGTCAACTGTGCGGCGCCGTCCCCGATCAGCAACACCGGACGACGGCTCCGTTCGGCCAGGCCCGCGCCGAGTGCGGCCGGCAAGGTGTATCCGATGGACGCCCATAGCGGCTGACCGATGAACGCCACGCCGCTGGGCAGTCGGTGTCGGGCCATGCCGTAGTACGACGTGCCCTGCTCGGCCAAGACCACGTTGCCCGGGGTGAGGGCGCCACAAACCTTGTCCCACAAGGCTTTCTGCGTGAGCGGCTGATCCGGCTCGAGCACCGGATCAGACCCATCGGGCACGGGCTGGGGCACCGCCGGCGACCGGGTGGGCCGGCCCTTCAGGATGCCGGTGATCGCGTCGAGCGCCGCCGACATGTCCAGTGGTGCAAAGACTTCACCCGCCACGACGCTCTGATTGGGGCCGATGTCGATGGTCCGCGCGGGGTCGATCTGCTGCGTGAACGATGCGCTCACCATGTCGGTGAACTGAACCCCTGCGGTGACCAGCACTGGGGCCTCTTCGATGGCTCGGCGGACCGACTCCTGACTGGAGGTGCCCGCATAGATGCCGAGGAATTCGGGCGCCGACTCGTCGACCAGGCTCTTGCCCCACATCAGCGTGGCGTGCGGGACGACGTCGGCCGCCAGCAGTGCCTCCAGTTGCGGGACGGCTTCCAGTCGATGCACGAGGAGGTCGGCCAGCACCGTCAGCTGATGCTCGCCGATGAGGCGGGCAGCCGCCGCGGTGAACAGCGACAGCGCCCGCGGGCTGGTGCCACTGGTGTACCGCGGCAGGGGTCCCGTCGGAGGTTCCACGGGGAACCGGGCAACGTCGGTGGCCAGCATCAGGTAGCCCGGCAGCTTGCGCTCGTGCACCTCGGACAGCACCCGGTCGATTTCCCGAGTGGCGGTGGCCGGCACGAGTTTGGCTTGTGCGCAGGTGATTTCGCGGGCGATACGGAGGAAGTGGTCGAAGTCGCCGTCGCCGAGCGAGTGGTGGATCACCCGGCGGGAGCCCTGGACGTCGATGGATGGGGTGCCGACGATGTGGACCACCGGCACGTGCTCGGCGTAGCTGCCCGCGATCGCGTTGGCGGCGGACAGCTCCCCGACGCCGAACGTCGTGATCAGCGCCGCCATCCCCCGCAGCCTCCCGTAGCCGTCGGCGGCGTATCCGGCGTTGAGTTCATTGGCACTGCCGACCCACCGGATATCCGGATGCGCGATCACATGGTCGAGCAACTCCAGATTGAAATCACCTGGGACCCCGAATATCTCGGTGGCGCCGAGTTCAGCGAGCCGGTCCAGCAGGTAGTCACCGACGGTGTATTCGGGCATGCCGGCCTCCTGGATTCGCGGGTACTGCGATGGTATCGGCCGATCATCGCCGGCGTTCGACGCAGAGAGGCCGGGCGAGATCGCGGACATCGGCGGGAAGTCGCTCTACAGTTGCGGAACTGTCTTGTTCCGCTGAAACGAGGAGCGTCCCATGCCGACCAGTCGAGCTCCCAAGCGTGCGGCCGGTCGCTGGGATCCGACGCTGGAGGCCACGATCCTCGACGCGACCCTGGCGGCAGTCACCGAGCTGGGCTACGACCGGATGACGATGGATGACCTTGCGGCGCGCGCCGGGGTCGGCAAGGCGGCGATCTACCGGCGCTGGTCGTCGAAAGGCGAGGTCGTGGCACAGGCCATCGCGCACTGGCGGCGCTCGCTCGGGACGCCGCCCGCCCCCGACACCGGCTCGTTGCGCGGCGACCTGGACGCCCTGGTGGATGCTGTTCCCGACTACGACGCCAAGGACATTGACACGATTCGCGTGGTGGTCGGGGTCGCGACGGCGGCGATGCGCGACCCCGTACTGTCGGCAGCCCTCGACGATCTGGTGCTGAGCGTGCCGCGCCAAGTGCTGCGCTCGATCCTCGATCGGGCAGTCGCCCGCGGTGAGATCTCCACCGCGCGCGATCTGACGCTGCTGCCCGACGCAGTCCTCGGGCTCAACATCCTGCGGATGATCTCCGGACGCCCCATCGACCGCATCTACGTCCGGCGGGTGCTGGACGACGTGGTGCTGCCGCTGGCCACCGCGTCGCCTTCCTGACCGTCAGGGCTTGCGCCTGGCCGGAGACCGTGTCACCGTTGAACGGAACTATTTAGTTCCATTCAAATTCGGGAGGCCCCGATGACTACCCACCGCACGCCGGTCCTGATCGTCGGAGCCGGTGCGGCCGGGCTGGCAACCGCCGCCCTGCTGGCCAAGCACCGTGTCGAGTCCCTCGTCGTCGAGAAGCGCCCAGAGCTCTTCCTTTACCCGAAGGCCCGCAACCTGAGTTTCCGCACGCTGGAAATCTTGCGCGGCTTGGGACTGTCCGACGAGGTGCACGCGGTCGGCGCCCAGACCTCGGACATGGTGATCAAGCCGGCCCTGAACAGTTCAGAAGAGCTGCCCGCCCTCGACATCGGCGCCATCTTCGCCGGGCTGGACGACCTCAGCCCCGAACCGGTGATCCAATACTGTCCACAGAGTCGACTAGAGCCAATCCTGCTGCGCCACATCAGAAATCGTGGTGGCGAAGTCCGATACGGAACTGAATTGGTGTCCCTCGACCAGGACGCATCGGGAGTCAGCGCTGTGCTGCGTGACATCGCGTCCGGCCAAAGAACCGCGATACGCGCCGACTACCTCGTCGCCGCCGACGGTGTACACAGCAGCATCAGAAATACCCTCAACGTCGACACGGCCGGTCTCGACACGCTGCCGATCTACGTGGTGTTCATCTACTTCCGCGGCCCCTGGCTCCAGTTCGTCCCGCACCTCGGCGACGGCGCCAGCGTGCAAGTGAAAAACACCGGGGTGGACGGCATCTTCGTCCCGGCCGACAGTGATCTCTGCCTGTTCATCACCACCTATTTTCCGCAGCGTGGGCAGTCCGCCGAGCAGTTCACCGAGCAACGCTGCCGCGACCTGATCCTGGCGGCAGTGGGCGAGCCGATCGACATCGAGATCATCGACGTCGCACCGTGGCAGCCGCACCAAAGGGTGGCCGCGTCATTCTTGTGCGGCCGCACCTTCTTCGTCGGCGATTCCGCCCATGCGATGCCGCCGTTTCGGGCCGGTGGCGCCAACGTCGCGATCCAGAGCGCAGACAATCTGGCCTGGAAACTGGCTGCTGTGCTGCAGGGCCGCGCCGACCCTGCACTCCTGGCCACCTATCACGACGAACGGCATCCGGTAGGGGTGTTCAGCAGCCGGCAGTCGCTGACCGGACCGATCCTCGCGACCCTGGACTTCGATGCCCCCTCGGGCTTCGACGTCGACGAAGAACAGTCGATGTTCGCGCTGCTGGCGGGGTATCGGTACCGGTCGACGGCCGTCATCGCCGACACCCCACCCAGCGGGGCGCAACCCGAGCTCGTCACCGAGTTGCGCGGACAGCCGGGTACCCGGATGCCACACGTGTGGCTGCAAGGCGGCCGCGTTTCCACGTTGGATCTCGTCGGCACCGAGTGCGCCCTCCTGACCTCGGACGACACCGGCAGCTGGCATCGTGCTGCACCGGAAGGCGTTGCTGTGCAGACGATTCCAGCAAATGATCGGCCGGCGTGGCTCGCCGCGACCTACTTGCAAACCGACGGCGCCCTGCTGATCCGACCGGACGCGTTCGTCGCGTGGCGTGCCGAGACGTTGCCACCTGATCCGGCCGCGACGCTGTCGGGGGTGCTGGCCGACATCTTCGGAATCCGATCCGGCCCGGGCAGGTGACCTTCACGCCACGGCAATCACGTTGGATATCAACATGATTGCCGCCCCAAAGCACTAACATGATCAGCATGACCGTACGCCCACATCGGCTCGTGTGGCAGGTCGCGGCAGTGTCGCTGCTCGCGGCCTGTGGTTCGAATACGTCGGCGACACCATCGCCGAGCACTGCGAGCACAGCGCCCGCTGGGCCCGCCGCGACCGCGACCACGACCGCGGCCCCGTCACCCTCACCGGTCCCCATCGTGCCGATCAAACCGAATGCGCGGCAGGCCAAGTGGGTCGACCTGCAGGTCGGCGACTGCCTGAACACGCCCCCGCCCACCGACCCGAGCGTCGTGGAGGTGACCCTGGTCGACTGTTCCGCACCACACATCGCCGAGGTCTTCCTCCGGGCCAGCGTCGCGGTCAACGACGCCGTCTCCGGTGTCGCCGATCAGCGGTGCGCGGCGGGTCTGACGCAGTACACCGGCCAGAACGGCGGGTACACCTCGACCTACCTGATCGACTCCAACATGGACCGGACGGGACACACGCCGCTACCGAGCACGGTCATCTGCCTCTTGCAGTCGACCACCGGCCTGTCGCTGAACGGCTCCGCTAAGGCTTAGCCGTCAACAGAATGTATTGCGCGGCAACCTGTTCGTGCACGTCTTTCAGTTCGGCGCCACGCGCCTCGATGGCGTAATTGCCCGCCGGCGCGACGCAGTAGAACTGCTTCGGGTTGGCCAACAAGATGCAGCGGCTGAGCGTCAGTGCCGGCACCGGATCGGCCGTCTCGGTCCCGTCGACCGACACCTCTTTACCGAAGGCGTTCGCCACGTTCACCGCTGACGACGGGTCCTTGGCCTGATACACACTGGTCTTCCCCCGCGCGAACCCGGTCACGCCGTTGTCCTGGAAAACCTTGCCCGACGCAATCGGGTTGCTCTGGAAGTGCAAGGCCCCGGTACCGGAGTAGACGGCGTTCTGGGAGTTGCGGGGCGCATCGGTCAGCAACGTCAACGCCAGGAGTCCCGTCGGGTCGACCGGCACCGCCGCGAGCTCAGCCGCCGGTTTGAACGGCTCGATCGCACGGACCTGGGCCCCTATCGCCTTGGCCACCAACGCGATGGCCGGATCCGGACCGCCTGTCGACTGCGCCAGCTGGATCAGGACATACGGGCCGCGCGCAGTGAACGACCGGGCGGTGGTCACCTTCGCGCCACGGGAATCGACGTCGTACGTCGACGCCAGCGCATCCGGATGCTCGGGGAGTGCAACAGGTTTCGGCTCCGCGCCGCGGATCTTGAGCTGCAGGGCGGCCGCATTCATCTCACTGGCCGCCGCGGTCGCATCCGCCGGACCGGCGAACCGCAGCACGCCGTTGATCAACACGGACTTGGTCGCGGACTCCCGCGCCGAGGCGAACCCGTCGATGAAATTGTGCCGGCCGGCAGCGGAGGCGATGCTCTCGGGTCCGAACTGAGCCAGCGCACCCGGCGCATCGATCACGAAATACGTTGACAGATATGGCTCGGTGAGGGTGCTGTCGACTTCCCACGGCCCCACCACGTAGCCGGCCAGCTGTTGCGCCTCGACCTTCGCGCCGACCTCCGGGGCACCCGCGGTGCCGTAGGGCTCATGCGCCTTGGTCGGGTAGGCCCCCGGCTTCAGCTGCGCCGGGGCGACGATCGCCGGCGGTGGCGGTGCCGTCGAGGTCGCCGGTTTGGCGGACGAGGTGGCTGGACTGGACTGCGTAGACCCGCCGCCGCAGCCCGCAGCCAGCACTGCCACCACGAGTGCCGCTCCGCAGTTGACCAGACTCCGCATGTGTTCCTCCCCCGCCGACTTCAGACCAACCTACTCACCGTCAGGTCTTGGTGGCACTGAACTGCATCACATGCCCAAACACCTTGGTACTCGTATCGATACGGAGCCCATTGCTCCGCCCCTCCGCAACCAGCTCATCGGGGTTCACCAGCCGGAACGGCGACCGGTCCACCCGATGAACCACGGTGGCGACCGGTGTCCGTGTGAGGTCGTAGCCGACGAACATTCCGCCGGGTTTGAGTACCCGGGCGATCTCGGCGACCGCGGCCTCCCACTCGATGACGTGGTGCATCATCAGGCAACTGACCACCGAATCGAATTCACCGTCGTCGAACGGCAAGCGGGTGGCATCGGCGCTCTGCACCGTGACGTGCGGATTGTCCTTCAGTCGTTGCGTCGCCGCGTCGACCATGACGGGGTCCAGATCAGTCGCCGTGATCGACACGCCGGGACGCGCCGATGACAGCCCCTCCGCTATTGCGCCACTGCCTGAACCGATTTCGAGCAGCTGCTCCCCCAGCCGATCGGTGGGCAGCATGTCGAGGACGGCACGGGTGGTGGTTCGCCACATGGCCCCGCAGCAGAACGCCCGCTCGACTTTGGACATCACCGGCATTGCGGTCTCCTCCTCGTAGGGTGCTTCGAGTATGGAGCCGCCGGTGCCATCACTGCTTGGACGGATCCGTCGAATTCCGCAGCGCCCGGGCGATCTCCGACGGTGCGGCGCCGGTCATCTCGCGGCACACCCGGTTGGCATGGGACCCGTCGGCGAATCCCGCCAGGTGTGCGGCATCGGTGACCTGTTCACCGTCGGCGAGATGCTTCAGCCCGGAAATCAGTCTGGCCCAGCGGGTGGCTGCCGAGAAGGACACCCCGGTCTGCTGCCGGCATAGGCGGCCGAGGTAGTCGGGCGACACCGCCACCTCATGGGCGACCGATGCCAGATCCACGGAATCAGTTGTTCCGCTGTAGATCAGGTCCATTGCCTGCCTCAGCTGGGGATGAAGTTCCGGCTGTTCCTCGGGGGCACCGCACAGACCGTCGACCAAACGTGCGGCGGCAGTTTCCGGGCCGGCATCGAGCATCGACTCGACGGTGCGCGCCAACTGCTGACCGCCGGACGGAAACCAGATGCCGTCGCGGGACTCGCTGAGACTCAAGGCGTGCAGTGCCGCCCCGGGCCAGCTATGCGGCGCCAGGTAGAGCGCCAACGTCTGATCGGTGGGTTCGGACCAGACCGCGTGGCCGGCGCCGCTCGCGATGACGACGACGTATCCGCTCCGAGACGCGACATCGTCCGTCCGGACAGTCAGCGGGCCGGTCAATCCGACGCCGACCTGCACCGCGGGATGGTGGTGAAGGTCCAGGTCGCCGAAGGTGCCGACGACCATCATCTGCGCCGGACCCAGCTCCCAGACGGGCATACCCGATGTTAACGCCGCGGCTGCCGCCGCTCGATGACCGCCAGCGCCGTTTGCGCCCACCGCAGGTTCTCCTGCTCGAACGAGATACCGCGCATCAGCGTCAGGTAGGGCCCCACCCGATCCGCCTCGGCCAAGAACACTGCTTCGCTACGGCCACCCAGTATCCGCGCGCGGATTCGTTCATAGAGTTCGAGTTGCTTTGTGGTCCACTGGATTCGATCCCGTAGACCCGCGCACACCGCCACATCGTTGCCGCTGTCGACGGTCGACACCTGGACCAGCAAGTCATCGCGCATGGCCAGCGGCTTGGGAGTCGCTTCGGTGAACTCATATACCGCGGCCCGGCCGGCGTCGGTCAGCGTGAACATCCGCTTGTTGGGCCGCCGCTCCTGTTCCACGACCCGGGCCTCGATCAGCCCGTCGGCTGCGAGGCGGTCGAGCTCCCGGTACAGCTGCTGGGGGGTGGCCATCCAGAAGTTGGCAACGGACGCGTCGAAGCCCTTGGCCAGGTCATATCCCGAGGCCTCACTGTCGAGCAGGGCCGCCAAGACGGCGTCACGCAGAGCCATGCCCGTGAGTCTAGTAGTCAACAAAGTGATTAGTCACATATAGACATGCTGAGCTTGTCCCGCTAGCGTCACCGATACCTAATCAACAAATTGACTATGCGAGGTATGCGATGCAGGCATTCCGCAAGGCCGTGGAGACCCACGACCCCGCCGCCATGGTGGCCTGTCTGGCCGACGACGTGGTGTTCACCAGCCCCGTTGCGTTCAAGCCCTATCCCGGTAAGCCCATCACCGCAGCCATCCTGCGCGGTGTGATGCGGGTTTTCGAGGACTTCCGCTACGTCCGCGAGATCAACGACCCCGAAACCAGCAGTCACGCACTGGTTTTCGAGACCACCGTGGGCGGCAAGAAGATCACCGGATGCGACTTCATCCACGTGAACGACGAGGGCCTGATCGACGACTTCATGGTGATGGTCCGGCCGCTGTCCGGCGCCCAGGCCCTGTCGGAGGCGATGGGCGCCCAGTTCCCGCAAATCCAAGCCGAGGCAGCCGAAGAGATCGCCGCCCTCGCCGCGAAGGAGCAGTGACATGAAGATCGGTCTGGGCATCAACTACGCCGGCGGCTTCAAGGAGGTCGTGGCCGAGGTCGCCGACCTCGAAAAGGCCGGTTTGGACGTTGTTTTCGTCCCGGAGGCGTACTCGTTCGACGCCGTCAGCGCACTCGGCTATCTGGCCGCCGCCACCGAGCGGGTGGAACTGGCCTCCGGCATCCTGCAGCTCTTCACGCGCACGCCGACCCTGACGGCCATGACCGCCGCCGGCCTCGACTACGTGTCCGAAGGCCGGTACATCCTGGGCCTCGGCGCGTCGGGCCCGCAGGTGATCGAGGGCTTCCACGGTGTGCCCTATGACAACCCGATCGGGCGTACGCGCGAGGTCGTCGAAATCTGCCGGCAGGTGTGGCGCCGTGAGCGACTCGCCTACCAGGGTAAGCACTACACCATCCCGCTACCCGAGGGCCAGGGCACCGGGCTCGGCAAGTCACTCAAGCTGATCAACCACCCTGTGCGCGAACGCATTCCGGTGCTGCTGGCAGCCCTCGGCCCGAAGAACGTCGAATTGGCCGCGGAGATCGCCGAAGGCTGGCAGCCGATCTTCTACCTGCCGGAGCGCGCCAAGGACGTCTGGGGCGACGCACTCGAGGCCGGGTACGCCAAGCGTGACGCCTCGCTGCCGCCCATGGACATCTACGCCGGACCGGCACTCGCCATCGGCGACAACGTCGAGGGAATGCGCGAATTCATCAAGCCCCACATCGCGCTGTACATCGGCGGCATGGGTGCCAAGGGCAAGAACTTCTATCACAACGTGGCCACCAAGTACGGCTACGGCGCCGAAGCCGACCGCATCCAGGAGCTGTACCTGGCCGGCGACAAGGACGGCGCGGCGAAAGTCGTTCCCGACGAACTGGTTCGGGACATCTCGCTGATCGGTAGCCGCGAATTCGTGAAGGAGCGCGTGGCCGCGTTCCGGGAGTCCGGCGTCACGGTGCTCAACGTGGTGCCGATGGGCGCGACGACCGCCGACCGCGTCAAGCTCATCGAGGAGCTCCGCGACCTGGTCTAGATCGGGGACAAACGGTGAGTCTCTACGCCCCCGGCTGACCGTAGACGGCAACGACCACCGAGCGGTCGAAACTGTTCTCCGACCACACACCCATGACCGTGTTGGCGCAGTTGGCCATGATCGCGTAGGTCGGCGGGTCGTAGTACCACTGGTTGAGCACGTCCAGGTTGTTGATGGCGATCGACCGGTTGATCGCCACCGTCTGAAACACCTTGCCCCGGAAGCCAGCAGCCTGGGCCCGCGTCTGCGGGGTCGACCCGTCTGAGCCGAGGTCACCGTCCAGGTCGCGGTTGTTCAGCACGTCGTTGGCGTGCCACTCCGCCGCGAGCCGCAGCTGCGGGCTGACCGCGACATCGTTCGTGCACCCGGCCTGGTGCTGAATGGTGAAGACGTTCGCGACCACGCTGTTGTTGAGGCGCGCGTTGTCGGCGTGGGCCACCGCAGGCAGCGCGGCGCCGAACGCGAAGACCGCCAGGATCACCCCGGCCAACCGGGTGCTCACTGTGCCCTCGGCCGGTAGTTGGCCGCGGAATCGCGCAGCGGCCCGATCAGTTCGGGGCACAGTTCGTTGGCAACCTGTCCGACAAGGTAATTGGCTTGGCCTTCGTCGCCGCCCGTGACGTCGACCTTGATGTCACCGATGATCTGCGCATAGCTACGGCCCGCGGAGATCTTGTCGCACACGCCGCGCCCGTAGGCGATGGCGGCCTCGCCGCTCGGGAATGCGAACCCGGGCCGCGCATTGACGCTGTTGACGTACGTCACCGGATCGGCAAGGGCCGGCGGCGCCGTCCACCCGAATCCGGCAGCGACCACGACCAGAATCCCGGGGATCACACCGGGTCGAACTGCGAAATCAGCCATCGATCGTGCACCTTGTCGAGAGTCACCCGCACGGTCGACGTCGAACCGGTGGGAGCGTCATTGCCGATGGTGGTGGTCTGATTCACGAAAACCAGTGCCACCGCATGGTTTTCGGTGGCCGAAACCGAAGCGGCATCAGGCACCGTCGCTACCGCCGAGATGTGCTTCTGCTTGGCCCCAGGGGCCACAACGGTGTCGACCAGCTTCGTGTACTCGCCGCGGAAACCTCCCGTCAGGCGGTCAGCAGCGGCCTTGAGTTCCGTGTCGACGGTGTCCGGGCGGTAGGACAGCATGGCAATGGTGCCCTCGCTGGCGGCCCGCACCGACTCGGTAGCCGCGGTCTGCGCCAGCCGCACCGAATCATCTTGCCATTTCAGGTATCCCGCGGCGATGGCGAGTAGCATTGCCACGGCCGCCAGCGCAACCCCAACCCACCGCGCCCACGGTTTCCCCGAATCACTCTGCACTACCGCAGGTTCGGCGTCGACGGCTTCGGCCGCCTCGACCGATACCGGCCGTTCTTCGATGTCCACTGTCATGTTCTGTCCTTCACGTTGCCCTGATCGTCCGGTGTCTCACGACACGAACTGGACGTTGGAGATCCGCGCGCCGGCAGCGTCTTTCGCGACGCTGATCCGCATGCGCCAGTTTCGCGGTGGTCCGGCCGGCGCCTCGGCCAACGACGTCCGCACCGATACCGCGAGAAGCACCTGTGCGCCATCACCGGTCACCGATTCCAGGCCGGCCTCGGTGACAGTGCCCTCGGATTTCGATCGGGCCTGTTTCACCACGGCGACGAACGGCTCCGAACGACGCTGAAAGTCCTCCCGGAACGCACCGGTGGATGCATCGAGAATTCGCCGGATGTCGGTGTCCGCCTCGGTGTAGCTGATCGTGGTCAGGTTCAGCGCTGCCTGGCGCGCGGTCTGCACGTACAAGTTCTTCAGCGCTTGCCCCTCCTGCGCCTGGTGAGCGCGCAAACCCAGCCAGCCCACGAGGGCGCCGACGGCGACCACCAGCGTCAGCCCGACCGCAACCACGGGTGAGATGCGCGGCAACCGTTGCCGCAAGGACGGTTTGGCCGCTACGCCCGTCTCGTCGACTGTGTCACTGAGATCGGCAATTGCGTCTAGTTGTTCGGCGTCAGCATGCTCTGCCATGTCTTGCCTTTCGTGGTGGCGGCCAGGTCTGAGTCGGTATACGGCTTACCGTCCGGACCCACGTACCCGCCGGTCGCGGGGTCATAGGGCACGAAGGCCACCGGTGGTGCCGGTCCGGGCGGAGCGCCGGGGTTCTGCCGTGGATCGGTGCCCGGTGCGTACTGCGGAACCCCCTGCCCCGTCAGGGTGGCGTTGGGGTCGCCCTTCCAGACGTAACCGTCGTTGAGGGGCACATACGGCTCGTTGCTCTCGCAGAGTTCAACCGTCGGTGACCGCTTGGCGGGGTTGTTCTCGCACGGAATGTTCCGCACGCCGCGAACATTCAGATCGGAATCCTGCGGCACCCGGCAGTACAGCTCACCGGCCGGCCGCTCGGGATAGTCCACCTCGCTGGGTATCCGCTGCTGTTTGATCGGCAGGAACCCGGTGTTGCACGGTGGCGGCAGGTTCATGTTCAGTTTGAAGTCCAGATAGATGCCGCGGTAGGGCGTCTTGAGGTCCGAGTCGGCGACGGCGATCGCCGACATCAGCGCGGTGCCCTGCGGGAACAACACCAGCAGTTGCTCGATGTCGTGCCGATAGGTGATCGCGATGTCACCCAGGCTCACCATGTTGGCCAGCAACAGCGGTAGCGCGGGGGCGAACCTGTCGAACAGGGCCCGGCCCTCGTCCAGGGTCGGCTGCCCCAGCTTCAGCAGTTCGGCGAATGCGACGTTCTGAGCTTTGAACTGGCCCGTGATCGAGGCCAGCCGCTGCGCCCAGGTCGCGATCGAATCCGCGGTCTGCACTTGGGAGTTCAGCACCGCGGGGCTTTGGTCGATCAGCTGCGTGATCGGGCCGACGTTCTTGCCGGCCTCGATGGCCAGCGCCGTCGAGCCGTTGACGACGCGCGACAACTCGGGGCCGAGCCCACTGACCGCCTTGTCGGCTTCGTCGACGACGGTGCGCAGGTTGTCCTGCGGGATGGCTTCCAACGCCCGGTTGGTGGCGTCGAGCAGGTTGCCGATATCGGGCGGAATTCGTACCTTCGCGACCGGGATGGTCGCGCCGCTACGCAGTTCCGATCCACTGCCGGATTGGCCTGCAGCAGGGATCAATTCGACGAACTGCTCGCCGACGGCCGAGCGGCTGTGGACCGCGGCCGACACGTCCGCAGGCACCTTGATCGACGAGTCGAGGTTCAGCTCGGCGCGGACGCCACCCGCGGTGACATCGACCGCGCTGACCCGGCCGATCTCGGTGCCGCGGTATGTGACCACCGATGTCGGATACAGGCCACCCGATTCGGGCAGTTCGACGGTCACGGTATAGCGGCCGTACCCGAGCAACGTCGGCACGTGCACGAACCCGAATGCCATGACGCTGCAAGCAATTACGGTGACGGCACCGAGGATTGCCAGCTGGGTCCAGACGGTGCGGGACAAGCGCAGACGCAACATGTCAGTACCCCCCGAAGTGGTAGGGAGCGATCAGTGGGTTGCCCGCGGTGTACGGGCTGGGCATCTGACCGATGGTGCGGCCCCACTGCATCTCCAGTTCGGTGAGGTTGCCTTCCCACCGGGTTCCGGTGAACAGGCTGCTGTCGAGCCTGCTCAGAGTCAGGTCGATGACCATCGTGATGTTGGCGAAGTCGCCCCGGAACCAGTTGCCCAGATTGCTCTTCACCCACGGGTACGTCGACAGGAAGTCCAGTCCCTTGGTCAGCGCGGGCCCTGAATCGGCCAACGACCGCAGCACGGGCACCATGCTCCGCAGATTCGCGACCAGGCTCTCCTTGGTCTGCGTCACCGTCGACGAGGCAACGGCGCCGAACCGCCCGACGGCGTCGATCGCGTTGGCCAGGTTCGCGCGCTGCTCGGCCAGCACAGCCAATGCCTGCGGGATGGTGGTGAGCGCCTTGTCGACGGTGTGCCGGTTCGCCGCGACCTGGCCGACCAGGGAGTTCAGATTCTCTGTGGCAGAGATGATGTCGTCGGTCTGGGCGTTGAGCCGGGCGATGAACGTGTCGAGCTGGGTCAGCAGGCTGCGCATGTCGTTCTCGCGCCCGGCCAACGCTTTCGCGAAGGTCTGGTTGATCTCCTGGAGTTGAGCCAACCCGCCACCGTTGAGCAGGATCGACGCCGATGCGAGAGCTTGCTCTGTGGTGGGATACGTTGCGGCCCTGGACAACGGGATCACCGCGCCGCCCGTGAGCTGTCCCTGCGGCGGCTCGTTGGTGGGCGGGCTGAGCTCGATGTGCATCGAACCGAGCAGGCTGGTCTGCCCGACCTTGGCGGTGCTGTTGGCGGGCAGGTGGACATCTCCGTCGATCCGCATGGTGACCAGCGCGTGCCAGTCCTGCACCTCGATCTTGGTGACGTTGCCGACGTTGACGTCGCCGACCCGCACCCGGGTGTTCTGCTGGATCACCACGACGTCGGGCAACTGCGCTTGGATCACATACGAGCCCGGTCCGTCGCCGACGGTGCCGGGCAGCGTCAGCGAATTCAGGCCACGCCATTGGCATCCCGGTAGCACCAGCACGCTGACGAGGATGAGCGTCACGGTCACGAGTCGTTTCATGGCTGTGTCCCTTGCGGCGGCGCCATGAGGCCGGCCAGTCCCTGGCTCGGGTCGGTCGGCGCGGCCGCGGGCGCCTCTGCCGGCAGCGGACCCGGCGTCGGGGCCTCTTGCGGCGGAGCCCCGCCCGGCCGCAGCCGCGGCTCGCTGTAGGTGACCTCGTTGGGCCGGGCAGTTGCACCGACGAACGGGTTCCCGCCGATCGGCAGGAAGTTGTACTGCCGGTTCTTGATGATCGGCGCCAGATACTGCACGCACAGCTTGGCGGACTGGGCGAAGTTCTCCCGCGCCGCGGACTGGATTGCGCCGCAGAGGAATTGCACGGTATCGGCGAAGTTGACCGGCGCCAGGATGCCGGTGATGGCGCTCTGCGCGGGGTCGTAGATGTTGGTGAAGTTCTGGAACACCGTCGGCGTGATGTGCAGGACCTGTTTGAGGTCCGTGCGGCTGTCGTTGAGTGCCGTGGTGATCGCATTGAGGTGGTCGAAGGTGGTCCCGAGCCCCTCCCGGTTCTCCGCGATGAACCCGCGCAGATCCTTGACCGCGGCGTTCAGATCGCGTGTCGCGTCGGCGATGTTGTTCGGCGTACTCGACAACGCGGTGGTGATGGCGGCCATGTTGGTGTTGAAGTCCGCGAGCAGGTCGCTGCTCGACGACAGTGCGGACACCAGCATCTGCAGATTGCGGACGGTACTGAAGATGTCGGTGCTGTGGTCGCCGAGCGCCGACATCGCGCGAGACAGCTTGATCACGGTGTCGCGTGCGGTGTCTCCCTGGCCACGCAGGTTGTCCGCGGCGCTGTTGATGAATTCGCCTACCGCACTGGGACCGCCGGGGCTGGCCGGTTGCAGCGAGTCCGTCAGCTTCTCGAGTTGCTGGCGGAAGTCGTCCCACTCCACTGGCACCACGGTGCGATCCAATGCGATGGTGGACCCCGCGGCGAGCTTCGGGCCGCTGGTGTAGGCGGGCACCAACTGGATCGCCCGCGCGCTGACCAGTGACGGCGACAAGATTGCGGCGCGGACGTCGGCGGGCAGTGCGTATTGCGAGTCCACCGAGAAAGTGACCTTGGCGGCACGCGGCTGCGGTTCGATTTTTTCGACTGTGCCGACGGTGACGCCCAGAATCCGGATGTCGTCGCCGGTGTACAGGCCGTTGGTGTTCGCGAAGTACGCGACGTAGGTGCTCGTCGTGGCGGTGACCCACCAGGATCGGGCCAGTCCGGTGACCGCGACGGTCAGCGTCACAGCAAGACTCACCGCGATGGCAATCCGCCAAATCCCGCGTCCGCGAGAATCTTTCGTACCGAGGTCGACAGCCATCGTCACCGCCCTCCCACCGGGGAAACCGGATCCGAAACCACGCCCGGTGAACCGCTGGGCGAGTGGTTCGGCGGCGGCAGCGGGGTGGGCGGCGGGACGGTCGGTGCGGGCACCTCACCGGGAGCCGGGGCCAGCGCCGGCGGTCCGGGCGGCGGACAACCCGGCGCGGGTGCGGGCAGCGGCTCGCGATACGGGTAGCGCGGATCTCCCGGATTGCCGGTGATCGCGTCGGGCAGAAACAGATTCGGCGGTCCCCCTTGACCGGTACGTGGGTAGGGCGTCGGCAGGGGCGGGATACCGGGCTGGCCGGCACCGGGCTCGGTCAGCTGCGACGGCAGCAGTACATTCGGGTCCAGACCCAGATCGGAGAACGCCGCGTCGACGAACGGCTGATCGAATTGTCCCGGGAACAGGTTGACCAGTGACGCTTTGAAGAACGGTCCCGCACCCAGCACTTCGCCGAACGACATCGCGTACCGGCGCAGCAGGTACAGCGTGCGTTGCAGTTCCTTCTTGCGGTTGTCGAGGATGCCCAGTACGCCGTTGAGCTTGTCGACGGCGGGTTTGAGTTGCGTCCGATTGTCTTTGACCAGACCGGACAGCTGCTGGGTGGCCGCGCTGACATTGACCATCAGCGTCTCGACCGAGTTGCGTTGCGACAGAATCTCGCCCAGCAGCGCGTCCGTGTTCACCACCAGTCGTGCGATCTGGTCGCTGCGCTTCGCCAGCACTCCGGTGACCTTGTTGGCGTCAGCGAGCAGCTGGCGCAGCTTCGCATCGCGGGTGCCGAGGGTATCGGAGAAGCGCGCCACGCCCTCCAACGCCAGCTTGAGATCGGGCGGGGTGTTCTGGAAGGTCTGCGCCAGCGTCTTGAGCGCCGACGACAGCTGGGTGGTGTCCAGGCCACTGATCGTGGTGGTCAGGTCACCCAGCGCTGCGGGCAGATCGTACGGCGACGTGGTGCGTTCAATCGGGATGGGACCGGCCAGGTTTCGGTCGCCGCGCGGTGTCAGCTCCAGCACCTTGGTACCGAGCACCGTTTCGGTCTTGATCGCGGCCTCGGTGCGGTCGCCGAGTTCGACGCCGTCACGCACCGTGAAATCGACCAGAACCTTGGCACCCTCCAGATGGATTCCCGAGACGCGCCCGACCCCGAGGCCCGACACCCGCACGTCGCTGCCTGTCTTGATGCCGCCGGCATCGGCGAAGTACGCCTGATAGTCGGACGTCCCCTTGATGAAGGGGATCTTGTCGTAGCTGAATGCGGCGGCGACGATGGCGATGATCAGTACGATGCCGGTCGCACCGACCGCCAACCGGTTGCGTTCGGCTAGTGGCTTGATGTTGAACCTTTTTCGCGTCATTTCGGTGTGCACCGTCCGGAATCCTGGCCGGCGACCTTGACGTACACGGGTTGTCCGCCTTTGCCGTTGAGCTTGAGCAGCGCGTCGCAGAGGTAGAAGCCGAAGTAGTCGCCGTACAGCCCGTTGCGCGAGAGGATCTGGTATGCGTCGGGCAGCGTTCTCACCAGGTCGTCGACGTAGTCGTGGTCCGCCATGATCTGCCCCGACACCCGATCCGTCTGTTGCACAGTCTGTTTGATGGGTTCACGAGCCGCGGTCAGCAGATCTGCCACTGATTTCGTCGCCGCGTTGATGTTGGCGACCCCGGTGGCGATGTCGGACTTGCGTTCGGCCAGGCCCTGAACGAGCTGTGAGAGCTTGTCCAAGCCGTCGGCGAACTGAGTGTCGCGGGCGGCGAAGGTGCCCACCACGGTGTTGAGGTTGGTGATGACCTCACCGATGAGCTGATCCCGACCGGCCAATGTCGTTGTCAGAGCCGAGGTCTGGGCCAGCACCGACGAGATGGTGCCGCCCTGACCCTGGAACACCCGAAGCAGTTCGCCGCTCAGTGCGTTGACCTGGTCCGGATCGAGCGCCCGGAACAGTGGCCGGAAGCCTCCGATGAGCGCGTCGACATCCAAGGCTGGCGCGGTCCGGGACAACGGGATCGTCTGGCCCGGAAGGAGTTTCCGCACCGACCCGGGCCCTTCGTCGAGCGACAGGTAGCGGTCGCCGATCAGGTTCTCGTAGCGGATCGTCGCCGTGGTGCCCTCGGTCAGTGTCAGCTGCCGGTCGACGGCGAAGTCGATGGTGACGGTGCCGTCCTTGTGCAGGGCGAGGCTCTTGACCTTCCCTACCTCGACGCCGGCGATGCGAACGAAGTTGCCGCCCTTCAGACCCGAGACGTTGGTGAACACCGCCTGGTAGCTGGCGCGCGAATCGAATCGGAACTGCCCGAAGACCGTCAGCAGGCCGAACATGAAGAGCAGGCTGACCAGGGTGAAGATCACGACGCGGGTGACGGTCCCGCGGAGGCGGCTTCTCACGGTGACCCCGAATCGGGTTGGGGTTCACCCATCGTGGCCCCTGGCAGCCCTGGCGCCGGGCCACCGGGGTACCGGATTCGCGGCGGTTCCGGTTGTGGTTTGGTCACCGGGAAGTAGTTGGCGAAGCCAGGGAATCCGATGCCCGGGTTGGGCCGCATGTCCAATCCGTCACCGAAACCGGTGTCGGTCACCAGATACTTGACCGGGAAGTTCTTGCTGACGTCGGGCAGCGAACCGCAGCTCGGTTTGCCGCCCGGTCCGCCGCTGGCATTGACGACGGGCAGGTTGTCGGGGAAACGGTAGGGATCGGCACCGGCCAGCAGCGCGGCATCCATGATCACCGATTTCCCGTTGCCGCCCATGGCATACCGACCACCGTGGTCCAGGAACCACTGGGCGCCCTGGAACAAGCAGGTGTAGGTCGGTGAGTACTTGTCGAGCAGCGCGGTGGTCGGCCTCAGCAGATTCGTCGCCAGCACCAGGTTGGTCTGGTTCGCGCCGATGGTGTCGATGCCCGAGCGGGAGAATCCGACGGCGGACAACAGGAGTCCGTCGAGTTCTTTCGACTGCCCGGCGATGGTGGTGGCGGTCGTCGAGAACGAGTCCAGGGTGGACACGATGTCCTGCGCCGCAGTCGAATACGCCTGCGCGGTCTGGCCGAACAACTGCCAGTCCCTGCGCACCGTGTCCATCCGCGGATTCACCGCCAGCAGTACCTGGTTCGCGTCGGTGATGGCTTGTCCGATGACATCGCCTTTGCCTCGCAATGATTCGGCCACCGCCGAGAGCACCGAGTTGAGCTTCGTCGGGTCGATCACCTGGACCACCGACTGCAGGTTCTCGAACACCGTGTTGACCTCGACGGTCACATTCCGCGACTGCAGCACCGCACCTGACCGAAGGTGGCCTCCGCTGGGACCGGTCGGGGGCACGTTGAGTTCGACATACTTGGCGCCGAACGCGGTGCTGGACCTGATCTGCGCTTCGACGTTGCTGGGCAGCTGCGCGAAGGGACCGGGGTCCATCCGCAGTTTCAGGGTCGAAAGTACGTGTCCCGCAGTGTCGGTGCGGCTGCCGATCGATTCCACTTCGCCGATCTGCACGCCCCGCAGTTTCACCTTCGCGCCGTCTTCCATCACCAAACCGGCCCGATCCGAAACCAGGGTCAACGGCACGAATCCCCGCAGCGAGCCGGAGAACAGCAGCCAGGTCATCGCGGTCATCACCACGACCACGATCACCAGCACCGGCGCCCACCAGATCGGGTCGATCTGTTCACGCCGAGTTTCGTTAGCGCCCTTCGCCATTCCGTTCAGCCCGCCAGGTGGAAGTTGCCGGACTGCCCGTAGACGGACAGCGTGATGGTCAGCAGGATGAAGACGCCCGCGGTGATCGAGGTCCGTACCGCGCGGCCGACGGCCTCGCCGACACCGGCCGGCCCACCGGTGGCGGTGAAGCCGTAGTAGGTGTGCACCGCCATCACCGCGGCGGCCATGGCCAGCGCCTCGAAGAACGACCATGCCAGGTCGTTCGGGTGCAGGAACGTCGTGAAGTAGTGGTCGTAGACGCCGCGCGACTGGCCGTAGATGATCGTGGTCCCGAAGCGCGTGGCCAGGAACGACATCAGCACCGCGACGGTGTAGATCGGGACGACCGCCACCACACCGGCCACGATCCGGGTCGCGGCCAGGTAGGTGACGACCCGGATGCCCATCACTTCCAGGGCGTCGATCTCCTCGTTGATGCGCATGGCGCCCAGTTGTGCCGTCGCGCCGGCGCCGATCGTGGCGGCGAGTGCCACCCCGGCGGTGGCCGGCGCGATGAAGCGGACGTTGAGGAAGGCGCCCAAAAAGCCGGTGAGGGCTTCGATACCGACGTTGGACAGGGTGTTGTAGCCCTGGACGGCGATCAACGCGCCGGTGGACAAGGTGAGGAACCCGACGATGACCACGGTGCCGCCGATGACCGCGAGTGCCCCGGTGCCCATACCCATCACGGCGATCAGCCGCAGCACCTCGCCCGGATACCGCCGGACGGCGTCTGCGGTGGCGGCCAGGGCGCTGCCGTAGAAGGCCGTCTGCTCCCCCAGCCGACGGGTCGCCGCGATCGCCTGGTCCGCCAGTTCGCTGAGCTGAGATGGGCGGTTGGCATCCACATCGATTGTCATGGCGCGACTTTCACGCCGAAGGCGGTTGCCAGGATGTTGATCAGGAACAGCGCCATGAAGGAGAAGACGACGGTCTCGTTGACCGCGTTGCCCACCGCGGTCGGGCCGCCACCGACCGAAAGCCCCTTGTAACAGGCGATCAATCCGGCCGACAGACCGAACAGCAACGCCTTGACCAGGGAGACGATCACCTGGGGCAGGCCGGTCAGCAAGGTCATCCCCGCGATGAACGCGCCGGGGGTCACATGCTGGATATAAACGACGAAGAAGTAGCTGCCGGCCAGGCCGACCACGGCGACCATCGAATAGAGCATCGCCGCGACGAACGTCGCGGCCAGGACGCGCGGCACGACCAATGCCGGAATCGGGTTGACACCAATGACTTTCATGGCGTCGATCTCTTCGCGGATGGTACGCGCGCCGAGGTCGGCACACATCGCGGTCGAACCGGCACCGGCCACGACGATCGCGGTGACCACCGGCCCCACCTGCGTCACCGAGGCCAGCGCAGCGCCGGCACCGGACAGGTCGCCGGCACCGACCTCGATCAGCACGATGTTGAGCGTGAAGACGATCAGCACGGTGTACGGAATCGACAGCACGACAGTCGGGACGACGGAGACCCTGGCGACGAACCAGATCTGCTCGATCAGCTCACGCCAGGCATATGGCGGACGCAGCATCGCGGCGAACGTCTCGCCGGTCAGGACGATGAAATCGCCGACCGCCACAGCGGGACGCGCCCAGGCCGCGGAGGCGCGCGGAGACGACTGAAGCGTTTGCGCCACAAGCTGCCTCCCAGTGCCAATTTTCGTCGAGCTTGGCCCGGACGTTAGGAAGGCACCAGTTTGCTGTCAATGCAAAAGAAGTCGCATGAGACGTCGTCAATTACCGAAGATGCAGGTCGACGGGGCGCAATTGCTTCGGTTCACCCGGATTGAATCGCGCTGAGCCAAAACCTACTGTGCGTGGCCCAGTCGTAGCTCAGTTCTGGCCGGCTTTGGCGCCCTGCGCAGTTTCGTCCGTGGCCGCCGCGGTCTTCGCCGGCTTTGGCTTGGACTTCGGCTTCGACGACGACTTCGGGGTCTTGCCCTTCGGGCTGTCGCCGGACGCCGCGCTGTTCGCCGCCTTGTCGTTGCCGCCGGCGTGCTGGCCGGGCTTCGCGCCCTTGGCGCCCTTCGGCGCGTCAGACGTCGGATCCTTCGAATCCTTTTGATCCGCAGACTTTTTGCCATCGGACTCCGGCTTCACCGCGTCCTTGGCATCAGGCGTCTTCGCCTCAGGTTCCCCGCTCGCCGGGTTCTTCGCACCCGCGGGCTTCACCTCGGGCTCGGTCGCCGGTTCCTTCGTCGGCTCCGTGGCAGGTTCCGCGGCCGGTGCCTTGGCAGGTTCCGCGGTCGGTGACTTCACCGCGTCCTGACTGCCGGCGTCCTTCGCCACGGCTCCCTTGCCCGGCGCAACCTTGAGGTCGGCCTGGGCGGCCGCGGACTTGGTGGCAGCAGTTGCCTTCGGCGAATCCAACTCCGCCGCAACCTCTTTCATCGCGGCCACTGCCTTCAACGCCGCCGTCGGGTTCACTGCGGCGACCGATGCCGGCGGACGAATGATGTCGCCGATCTTCTTGATCACGTTCGAGATACCGGCGACCACGGCCTTCGTCACGTCGACCGCTGTGTTGGCAACCCATTTCACGCCTTGAACGACGGCGTTGGTGACCCATTTGACCGTGTTGACCACCGCTTGCGTCACCGCCTTGGTGACGTCGACAAACGCGTTCCAGGCGGCATCGACGACTTTCACCACTGCTTTTCCGATGTTGACAGCCACGTCCACAACCGCCCCGATCGCCAGCCGCACTCCGGCCAACACCCGGGCCAAGATGCCCTCGACACCTCCGACGCCATTGAGCCGCAAGATCTCTTGTGCGATGACGAAGGCGGCTTGTTTGGGGATCCAGTCCGCATAGAAGACGCCGAACTTGCCGCTGCCGGGCTGGTCGTCACGGGTGGTGTAGATGAAGAGCGGCCCGCCGAAGGACATCGTCTGCCAGGTCTCGATGAGGTTCTTGATGAAGTCGGCTTGCGTCTGTTCGCTGACGTGATCGGTCGGCACGCCGTACTCGGTGATCCAGATCTTCAAAGCCCCGTCGCCGTTCGCCGCCATGAGGTCGTAGATCTTCTGAATCTGGGTGAGCGGCGAGAGTGGCACACCCTCACCGTCGGAGAATTTCAACGTCTCCTGGTACGGATGGAACGCGAGGGCGTCGAAGAAGCCTTTGGCGCCGGCGGCGTACATCGCGTTCACGTAATCCACCGGGTTCATGGTGATTCCGTTCACGGTGAAGACGCTGCCGAGCCCGGCTGCGATGACCGTCGCCGTGGGGTCGGCCGCTTTGATGGCCGGGTAGGCAGCCTGCAGCAGTTGGGCATAGCTGGCCGGCGAGATCGGGTCGTAGAAGCAGACGCAGTTGACCTCGTTCCACACCTCGTACGCCGAGATGGTCTTGCCGTAGCGGGTGGCGACCTGAGTCATGAAATTCGCGTAGGCGACCGGGTCAGGCGTCTTCGCCCCAGGGAAGTTCCCTGCCGTCCCGGCCCACACCGGCGTGCTGTTGACCATCGCGAGGACACCCATGTTGCGAGCCTTCGCCGCATTCATGATGTCGTCGATCGGCGCCCAGTTGTACTGATTCGGCAGCGGCTGTGTGTACACCCAGGGGATGTAGACCCGGACGTTCTCCACTCCCATGGCTTGCAGCATGTCCAAAGTCGTGTCGATGTCTTGCCGCGACATCCCATACAGGCTGGAGTCAGCCATCCCGATGGTCGACGGCGCCGAAACAATCTCCGCTGTCGGCGTCACCGCGGTATGCGAGACGGGCTGCACGGGCTGCAGTGCATACGCGCCGAACACCGCCAGCGGAATCAACACGGTCAACATCCGGTGCGCTAAGCCGCGCCCGAGTCTGCCGATCCGTCCAGCCACTGAAACCCCCTCGAAAGTGCCATCGGTGCGACACGAAAGTCACCGCTCAAGGCAAATTTACGTCGAGGGATGGTAACCCGTGGGCGATTTGCCGGAGTCCTCTCATCCAGCGCACAGCTACAGAGCGAGTCGGCACTACCTACCGGCGGCGGATCCCCGTTGTCCGCCGCCTTACAATATTGACGGCGTTAACAAAATTCTTTGCCAGAAGCGCTGCGGCAGTCGTTCACAACTGTTAATTTTCTGTAGTACTGCGGCACGACGCCGGTCTGCCACACTGCTATGCGGTAATGCCGCAGCAGCGGTTGATCTGCCGGGGTCAGAAGGCCGCGCGGCGTGACTCTGGAGGATCCGAAATGCCTGGTGCGCACCGTCGTTCGCAGCCGCGGAAGTTAGCCGTATCGACGTGGCTGGGCACGGGAGTCGCCGCTGTCGGCGTCAGCGCGGCACTGCTGGGGAGCGCGGCGGTCGCAAGCGCCACCCCGTCCACCGATTCGGACTCCTCGTCGTCCTCGTCAGCTCCGGCGCAGCCCAAGAAGCCACCTGCGCAGAAGAACACCAAGAACAAGAAGAAGGACGCCGCTGCCGCGGCCGACGCGACGTCCCCCAAGGCGGCGTCGGACACCAAGGCCGCCTCGGACACCGATGCTTCGGCTGACGCATCGGCGGATTCCGACAACGATGCGAAGCCGGCGCGCAATCGCCGCACGAAGGCCGAGAACAACGGCCGGTCGACGACCGCCCCCAATGCCGGGACCGTCGCGAAGCTCCCGTCGGCCGCCGCCCAGGCAGTAGCCAACACCCCGTCGACGAAGAATCCGCTGAAGACCGCGGCCGCGGTGAAGCCGACCACGGACACCGCGGCCAAGGACGCGCCGAGCTCGGTGACGCCGGCCGCCGCGTCGGCACCGGAAGCAACAGCACCCAGCACCCCGCACGTCACCGTCGCCGCAGCCGAAACGCCCTCGGCCACAATCACTTCCATTCCCAGCACCAAGGCGTTGAGCAGCGTCGCGGCACCGACCATCCCCGCGAACGTGTCCGGACTGCTCTCGGTGCTCGCCGCCGTCGGCCAGGCACTCGGCGCCGCCACCCTGGCCACCGAGGAGTCCTTGTCCGGGGCCGTGGTCGGCACGACCAAGACCGTGAGCAAGCTGCTGGGCATTACCCCCGCCCTGGCCGCCACCACGGAAAAGACTAGTGCCGCAGCGACTCTCACGCCGGCACCCACCGAGACGTGGCAGCCGGGCCAAACCGTAACCGCGGACGAGTACATCAACACCGCGCTGACGGAGATCGCGCAGGCGCGCACCCTCCTCGGCACCAGTTGGGTCAACGGGTACTCGCGGTACGAGTTGAGGATGGCGGCCACCTATCTCACGACGTACCAGGCGAACCAGCAGACCCTCATGGACGCCTACGCGGCAGATCCCACCAATACGACAGCCCTGAAGGCACTCAAGGACAACGAGGCGCTGGTCGGCAAGGCCGTGACCGCGCTGAAGACAGCGCGTTACTGGGCCGCGAATCGCGACATCAAGGCCGTCATCGTCGACGCCACCACCAACGCGCGCATCTACGCCTCGGTCCCGCTGTCCATGTACGCGGGCGTCGAGCCGATCGTCACCATCTCGGTGAACGGCGGGCCGAGCATCAAGGTGCTGGTGGACACCGGATCGTCCGGCCTGGTGGTCAACGCCAAGAACGTCGGCCAGACCGGCCTCGGCAACTCGGTGGGTACCGGCACCGGCGCCTACAGCGGCGGCCTGACCTACAACTACAACACCTACAACACCACGGTGAACTTCGGCAGCGGCATCGTCACGGCGCCCGTCTCGGTCGACGTCATCACCGACCCGACGCAGCAGGCCGCGTTCGCCAACTTCCTGAAGAACAACGGCGTCGTGGGTGTCCTGGGTGTCGGCACCAACGCGGTCGGCCCCGGCCCCGGGCTGGTCACCACCGGCCTGCCCGGCGCACTGAAGAACGGCATCTACATCGACGAGGCCGCCAAGACGCTGACGTTCGGCCCCAACCCGCTGCCGGCCCGCGTCACCACGTCGGGTTCACCGAACGTGATCGGTTCCGTCAGCATCAACAACGGGTCGAAGACGCCGATCAACCTGCTGATCGACTCCGGAGGCGTCACCGGCACCCTGCCGTCGACGATCATGGGCAGCACCGTGCCCGTCGGCACCGTCATCTCGGTCTACGACAGCAACGGCACGCTGCTGTACTCGTACAAGACCACGTCGTCGTACACACCGGTGGTGACCTCCGACGCCTACAACGCCGAGTTGATGAACACCGGCGCAATGCCGTTCCTGCACAACCGGATCTATATCGACTACTCCACCGCAAACGGGTCGACGGTCTTCGACCTCTAGGCCACGCCGCGAAATCGTCCGCTGTTTCGCCGCACTCAGCGGCGAACAGCGGACTGTTTCTGTGCGCAGTTTCCGCACGCAATACCGAATTATCAGGCGGTTCGAGCGGGGTTAACAAAATACGCGATCCCGCGCCCGAGGATCTGACGTGCCCGTTAGTCTTCTCGCACGTAGTCGCCGGTTAACGTAGTCCAGCTACTCGCTGGACGCGACTGATGGGAGACAGCCAGGTGGAGAATCTCATGGCGAACGCGTTCGCCTACCCCTGGTGGGTGTACGTCACCATCCCGCTGGGCGCGGCGTTCGTCGGCTGGATCACCAAGATCATGGCCCTGAAGATGATGTTCTATCCCGTCGAATTCAAGGGCATCCCGCCCTACCTCGGCTGGCAGGGCCAGATCCCCAAGCGCGCGCCGAAAATGGCTGCGGTAGCGGTGGATTCGCTGACCTCGGAGATTCTCAAACCCGAGGAGATGTTCGACAAGATCGATCCGAACGAGCTGATCAACGAACTCGCCGAACCACTGCGGCAGACGTCGGCGGAGATGGTCGACACCATCATGATGTCGTTCCAGCCGCAGGTCTGGCGCGCTACGCCCGACCAACTCAAGGACGTCGTAGTCAAGAACGTCGAGAAGCGCATCCCGACGGCCATGGCCGCGATGTTCGACAAGCTGCGCGGCCAGGTCGACCAGATCTTCGACATCAAGCACATGGTCGTCACCAACCTGGTGCGCGACAAGGTCACGCTCAACACGGTGTTCCAGGACATCGGCAAGCCGGCGTTCAAGTTCCTCATCATGTCCGGCCTGCTCTTCGGCTTCCTGATCGGTCTGGTCCAGGCCGTGGTGTTCGGCATCACCAACTGGCACTGGTCCCTGCCGCTGTTCGGCCTACTGACCGGTGGTCTCACCGACTACGTTGCGCTGCAAATGATCTTCCGCCCACTGGAGCGCAAGAACGTCTTCCTCGGCATCAAATGGCAGGGCGTCTTCCAGCGCGAGCGCGCGCAGGTCGTCGAGGGCTACGCGGCGCTCATGGCCCGCGAGATCTTCACGCCCCAGGCCATCATGGAAAGCATGCTGAACGGCCCGTCGTCGGACCGGTTCTTCGACATGATCTCCACCGAGATCAGCGCGACCATCGACACCCAGATGGGCTTCACCGGCAAGATCATCAAGTCCGTCGGCGGCCGCCAGTACGTGGACATGAAGAAGCAGATCACCGATTCGATCATCGACAAGCTGCCCGAAACGTCCACCTACATCGAGGGATACATGCGGGATCGCCTCGATCTGGAGAACGTCATGGTGACCAAGATGATGCTGCTGGATTCCCTGTCGTTCGAGAACCTGCTGCGGCCGGCGTTCAAGGATGACGAGTGGATCGTCGTCGTGCTCGGCGCCACCCTCGGTTTCCTGTTCGGTGAGCTACAGGCCCAGTTGATCCTGCTGCTGGCGCACTGACCGGTGATTTCGGCGTGATTCGTAACGTTCGCCGCTACGAATCACGCCGAAATCGCAAGAGGAACTAGGTCTGGCCGGGTGCCCCAGTCAGCTTGCGGACGGTGAGAACCTCACTGTCCCGGAACGCCCGCCCGTTGGGGTAGAGCAGGTCGCTGAACCAGGTCTTGGGCTCCGACGGGTACGGGTGGTCCCACGAATCCCAGGGGAAGTAGGTCTGGGTCTTGCCTGCCACGAGCCCCCAGCTGTACGCACCGACGTTGCGCTGCTTGGCAATTGGCAGAATTCCCTCAACGGTGCTGCCCTGATTGCGAGCCAGGTACTCGGTGCACAGGATGGGCCGGCCCATCGGGGCGAGCTCATCGATCCGGGCCGAGAAGTCGGCCGGCTTGGCGTAGCTGTGGAACGAGATGATGTCCGAGTTGTCCAGCTGGATCGACGAGATGGCGCTGCGCTGCGCGGGGTTGGCCCAACTGCCTTGCCACACACCACTTGTCAGCGGCTGCACGGGGTCGACGGCCCGCGCCCACGCGAACACCTGCGGCAGCAGGTCGGCGACGAGTTTCATCTTGTCGCTGCGCTCGACCTTGCGATAGACCGCGGCCGGGTTGTCGGGCTCGTTCCACAGATCCCAGCCGAGCACGCGGTTGTCGTTGCGGAACAGGTTCAGCACACCGGTGACGTAGTTCTGCAGTACGGCACGGTAATTCGGATCACCGATCCGGTCGGCGCCCGGGCTCTGCACCCATCCCGAGTTGTGGACGCCCGGTGTCGGGGCCCGCTGCACGCCGAGTTTGGGATGCGGGTCCCAGCACGAGTCGAAGAACACGAACAGCGGCTTGATGCCGTTGCTCGAAGCGATGCTGACGAATTGCGTCAACCGCTGCGAGAAGCCCTGCGGGTCCTGCGCCCACAGCAGATCGTGCAGGAAGACGCGGACGGTATTGAACCCGAACCAGCGGGCGGCACCCAGCTCGGCGTTGATCCGGCCCGGGTCATAGGTACCCGACTGGAACATCTCCAACTGATTGACCGCGGTGGAGGTGATGTAGTTCCCCCCGACCAGCCAGCCCTGCCCCTGGTACCAGCTGTTGGCCCGCTCGGGCGTCCAACGGGCCCCGGCCGCAGACGCCAGGGCCGGTCCGGAGAATCCGGCCATGGCAGAACCCGCTGCCAGCAGCAGCGGCACCTTGAGAGCGGTTCTGCGGTCCACCGCACGAGGCTACTGATCTTGATGGGGCTATCGGGCCGTGCTTATCGAGTTGCAATCAACCAGTTGTCGGGCAGTGACGCTGAAGCCGACGGGTCAGGCGTTGATCCCAGCGGTGAGAATCGCGGCCAGCTCGCGATACGCGCTGGCATCGTCGAGTCCGGTACTCTCGCGGACCCGGCGCTGCTGGATGCGCACCATCATGGTCGATGCCAGGTCGGCGGCGAAAGCCGCATGGACATCGCGGAATTCGCCGCTCTCGACGCCGTCGGCGATCATCTCCTGCACCCGGCCGGCGGCGATCTGGGTGTTCTTCTCGTAGACGCTGCGAGCTGGGGCGAAGGCGTCGAGGTCTGCCATGAACTGGTCGGACGCGGCGTCCAGCACCGTCCCTACCGCCGACAGATAGGCCGTGATCCGGGCCCGGGCGCCATCGACTCCGGCCACGAGTCGCTCCACCTCGTCGGTCGCCTGGCGAAAGAACTGCACGGTCGCGGCGCTGACCAACTGTTCCTTGCTGCCGGCCAGGGTGTACAGCGTCGACTTCGAGCACCGCAGCCGCCCGGCGATGTCGTCGAGCGTGAGGTGCGCGAATCCCTCGTCGAGGAACAGCGTGATCAGGGCGTCGAACAGCTCGGTGCGTCGGCGGGTGCCGAATGCCGGGGACGTGCGCGCACTCACATCGGCATAGTACTGCGGACCCTTTACTCAGTACTACTCAAACAGTACTGTTTGAGGTAATTCAGTACTGTCTGACGTATTAGTGGAGTACCCGGTGCCTGTTGATCGCCTCTTGCCCAACGACGAAGCCCACGCGCTCATCGAACTCACCCGCGACATCGCCGACAAGGTGCTGGACCCCATCGTCGACCAGCACGAGAAGGACGAGACGTACCCCGACGGGGTGTTCCCCACCCTTGGCGAGGCCGGGCTGCTGAGCCTGCCGTACCCCGAGGAGTGGGGCGGCGGAGGCCAGCCCTACGAGGTCTACCTCCAGGTGCTCGAGGAGCTCGGGGCGCGGTGGGCTTCGGTGGCCATCGCGGTCAGCGTGCACAGCTTGTCGTGCCATCCGTTGATGACGTTCGGTACCGACGAGCAGCGGCAGCGCTGGCTGCCGGAGATGCTGAGCGGCACCCTGGTCGGCGCCTACAGCCTGTCCGAACCGCAGGCCGGTTCCGACGCCGCGGCGCTGGCCTGCAAGGCCGTTCCGTCCGACGACGGCTACCGCGTCACCGGCTCGAAAGCATGGATCACGCACGGCGGCTTGGCCGACTTCTACACCCTGTTCGCCCGCACCGGCGAAGGCTCCCAAGGCATCTCGTGCTTCCTGGTGCCGAAGGACACACCGGGACTGTCCTTCGGCCGGCCCGAGGAAAAGATGGGCCTGCACGCGGTCCCCACCACCTCCGCGCACTACGACGATGCTTTCCTGCCCGCCGAGCGCCTGATCGGCGCCGAAGGCCAGGGCCTGCCAATCGCGTTCAGCGCGCTCGATTCCGGCCGACTCGGTGTCGCCGCGGTCGCCGTCGGCCTGGCCCAGTCCGCGCTGGATCAGGCGGTGGCCTACGCCCAGGAACGAACGACGTTCGGCCGCAAGATCATCGATCACCAGGGCCTCGGCTTCCTGCTCGCCGACATGGCAGCGGCAGTTGACTCCGCACGGGCCACCTACCTGGATGCCGCCCGACGGCGCGATGCCGGGCTGCCGTACTCACGCAACGCCTCGGTGGCCAAACTGGTCGCCACCGACGCGGCCATGAAGGTCACCACCGACGCGGTCCAGGTACTCGGCGGTGCCGGCTACACCCGCGATTACCGCGTGGAGCGGTTCATGCGCGAAGCCAAGATCATGCAGATCTTCGAGGGCACCAACCAGATTCAGCGGTTGGTGATCAGCCGGAGCCTGGCGAAGTAGCCGTCCGCCGGACTACATCCGGCTGACGTCGATGATGGCGTTCGCGAATTGCGCGGGCGCCTCCTGCGGCACGTTGTGACCGATGCCGTCGAGGACACGGTGCTCGTACGCCGCGGTGTACATGGAGCGATATCCCGCGCCGTCTTTCGCCGCACCGTCGAAGTCGCTGCCGATCGTGATGGTGGGGACATGGATCAGCGGTTTGGTCTGCAGGCGTTGTTCGTCTGCGTCGTAACGACTTTCCCCCTCAGCGAGGCTGAGTCGCCAGCGGTAGTTGTGGATCACGATGGCGACGTGGTCCGGGTTGTCGAACGACCCGGCGCTCAGTCCGTAGGTCGCGTCGGTGAAGTGCCACAGCGGTGAGGCCTTCTCCCAGATCAGGCGATTGAACTCCTTGGTGTTCTTGCGGTAGCCGAGTTCACCGCGCGGCGTGGCGAAGTAGTACTGGTACCACCACCCCAGCTCGGCCTGCGGCTCCAGCGGCTGCAGGTTGGCCGCGCGATTGACCACGATGTACCCGCTGACCGCAACCAGACCGGCGACCCGCTGCGGCCACAGCGCGGCAACGGCATTCGCTGACCGTCCGCCCCAGTCGAAGCCGCCGAGGATCGCCCGCGGGATGTTCAGCGCGTCCATCAGGGCAATGACATCCGCGGCCAGCGCGGCTTGCTGCCCGTTCCGGACCGTCGTATCTGCCAGGAAGCGGGTCGATCCGAAGCCGCGCAGATACGGCACGATCACCCGGAAGCCCTGATCCGCCAGGAGCGCGGAAACGTCTGCGTAGCTGTGGATGTCGTAGGGCCAGCCGTGCAGCAGGATGACTGGCCGACCGTCCGCCGGCCCCGCTTCGACGTATCCGACGTTCAGGTCGCCGGCGCGAACCTGCTTGACCGCATTCAGGTTGTGCTCCGGTGCAGGCGGCGGCGTCGTCTTCACGGCCGCCGACTGCTCGGACGACGACCCACAGGCCGCCAGCGACGCGGCGCCGACCGCTGCCGTCGCCATCAAGCCGAACTGTCTTCTGCTGAAGCCGTTCACGGTTCGTCGTTCCTTCCAGAGCGTCTCGGTAGGCTGCCCACGATTCACCACCGCGGTGCACGGCACCTATCTCACCCGCCGTTGCGCATCGTGTCCAACGATAGATTTCGATGGCTGACATCTACTTCAGAGATGATGGCTGGTCACAGCGTTGCGTCAGACGGCCGCCCACCCACCGTCGACGCTGAGGACGGCGCCGTGGATGTTGGCGGCGTCATCACTGGCCAGGAACGCCACCGATGCGGCGACCTCCTCCGGTGTGCTCATCCGCCGAGAGGGCAACCGGTCCAGCACCGGTTTGATGTGGTCTGCGAACTCCTGTTGCCGCTCGGTTGCGATCGGCCCCGGGGCCACCGCGTTGACCCGAACTCCGAACGGTCCGTACTCGTCGGCCCAGGATGTGGTGAGCGAATGGATCGCCGCCTTGTTGGAGTTGTAGATCGCCGACCCGCTTGCCCCACGCAGCCCGGTGATCGATCCGATGTTCACCACGGCACCGCCACCAGCACGCACCATCGCCGGGGCGATCACACCGGTGAGCAGGAATGGCGCAAAGACGTTGACCTCGAACGCCTCTCGCAGCACCGCGGGCGCAATGTCACCCGTCGGGGTCGGCATCAGCAGCGTGGCGGCGTTGTTCACCAGGATGTCAAGGCGCCCACCCACCGCCTCCGTGGCGCGTTCGGCGAGGTCGCGGATCGCGTCGTCACCACCCGCCAGGTCTGCCGCGACGAACGACGCGTCGCCGCCGGAAACACGGATAGCCGTCACCAGCTCGGCACCGCGTTCTGCGTTCCGGCCGCTGACCACGACATGTGCGCCTTCCTGGGCCAGCCTGCGTGCGATGGCTGTTCCGAGTCCTCCGGTGGAACCCGTGACAAGTGCTGTGCGGCCGGACAATCGCGTATGTTCTGGACTCATGAGTCCACATGCTGCACGGGACAAAATGGACCTGCAAGTCCAGAAACTGACGGCCAAGGGGCAGGCCACCCGCGCCCGGATCGTCGACGGCGCCGCAGCCGAAATCCGGGAACGCGGCGTCGCGCAGACCACCATCGAAGACGTGATGGCACGTACCCGAACCTCGAAAAGCCAGATTTTCCATTACTTTCCGCACGGCAAAGACCAGCTGCTGCTCGCCGTCGCAACCCTCGAATCGCAGCGGGTACTCGACGACCAGCAGCCCCACCTCAGCTCCCTCACCTCGTGGGCCGCCTGGCAACGCTGGCGGGACATCGTGGTCGAGCGGTACCGCCGACAGGGCCAGAACTGCCCGATCGCCGTGCTGATGTCCGAGATCGGACGCACCAGTAGCGGCGCGCAGGCCGTCACCACCGAACTTATCGACTCATGGCGGGGCGCCATCGCCGCCGGCATCACCGCAATGCAGCAACAGGAGAGGATCGCCGGCACCGTCGACCCCGAGCGCGCGGCGGCCGCGCTGCTGGCCGGCATCCAGGGCGGCGTCGGGATCATGCTCGCGACCGGCGACCTCACCTATCTGGAGGCCGCCCTGGACGAGGGCATCGGAGCGCTGCGACAGCGATAGCTATTGCAGCGGAATGTCGTGCCCCGGACCGCGTTCCGACTCCGGCCGCACGCCGAACCACCGTCGCTCCGCTTCGGTGATCTGCAGATCGTTGATGCTGGCCTCCCGGCGCCGCATGAGCCCGTTGTCGTCGAACTCCCACAGCTCATTGCCGTAGCTGCGCCACCACTGCCCGTCGTGGTCGTGCCATTCGTATTGAAAGCGGACCGCCATGCGGTTCCCCCGGAAACCCCACAGGCTCTTGCGGAGCACGTAGTCGAGTTCACGTTCCCACTTGGCCGTCAGGAACTCCACGATGGCCGCGCGGCCCGTCACGAACGTGTCGCGGTTACGCCATACCGAGTCCGGTGTGTACGCGGTGGCCACCAGCTCGGGATTGCGGGTATTCCACGCATCCTCGGCCGCTTGCACCTTCGTCAGCGCCGACATTTCGTCGAACGGCGGGAAGGGTGGTCGGGACTCCGGGATGCCGGACATGGGCGAGCCTCTCGTCAGGTGAAGGGCGGGACCCAACGGCCCGCCGCCCTTCACAACCGTAGGAGCACCGTCGACATTTCCTGCGGCTCACACGTCACCCGTAGTTGTTAGTTCGCCTACACGTCACCCCATCTGCGTTGACAGCTGTCAACGCCGCCGAGAAGGATCGACGGCGTGTCCGCCAAGACTGAAGAACAGGTATTCAACGAAATTGAGAGCCGCCTGACGGCCAAGTTTGCGGACCTGCCTCCGGCTCGCGTGACTACCGTCATCGACGGCGCGCGCGAGCAGTTCGCCGGCAGCACGATTCGGGACTTCGTACCGCTCCTCGTCGAGCGACGTGCCGACGACGAGTTGACCAGGCTCTTGGCCGACAGCTCCGACGCCCGGTAACTTCCTCACTCGGCATGGCGCCGAGTTTGCTGGCGCCACAACGGGTTCCAGTACCAACCCGTTACCCTCTGAGACCTTTCTGTGAGGACTTTGAGGCGATTGAAACGGTGCGGTCACGGTCGCAGCTCAGTCCCATGTCGAGCGCGCATCCGATTGAGAACATGTCTTGAACCGGCCTCCCGCGGTGCCCTACGGTTCAGCTGCGCAAATTTTCGGCGCTGGTAATTTAAGGGCACGTTCAAGGAGACGCCGGTGATGATCAGCTTTGGTCGAATCGCTGTGAAAGTAGTTGCCAGCGCCGGTGTGTGCGCTGCCGCCGTGGCCGTGAGCCCGACTGCAGCGGCAGTCCCACTCAAGACTGGCGGATACGCGTGCGACACGGGCGCCGCAGCGCCTGCAGCCGGGGCACCCGCCGCGGCAGCAGCTGCCGCGCCCTGCGCCGCCCCCGCCGTCGAATCGTCGGGCATCATCGGCCCCCTGGCCGCCGCTCCGGTGGTCCCGGCCGCGGTCCCGCCGGTTCCTGCGGTGGTCCCGCCGGTCCCGGTAGGCGTGCCTCCGGTCGTGCCGCCCATCCCCGCCGGCTTGCCGCTCGGCGCCCCGATCCCGATCGCCGCGGCTCCCGCCGCGATCCCGATGGACATGGGCGGCATCGCCGACGGCAAGGAAGCCCGCACCCTACGTCCCGTCGACGCCGGCGGCCCGACCCCGAACCTGCCGACCCAGCCGGGCCCGCAGAACTGAACCATCTAGCTGCACAACCGCTTTCACCGAAGCACCCGAGCCCTCGCGGCTCGGGTGCTTCGTGCGTTGTGGGGGTTGACCCTGTATTCAGGGTGAACTTGTGCGAGTGACGAGCACCGTGGACTCAAGGTCAACAGTCACCCCACGTTGACCCTGTACTGAGGGCGAACTTGTGCGAGTGACGACCGCCGTGGCCTCAGGGTCAACCGACGGCGGCAGCCCACACCCAGTGACCCTGTACTCAGGGCGCACTTGTGCGAGCGACGACCGCCGTGGCCTCAGGGTCAACGCGGCGCGAGAGTGCGAATTGTCCTGCGGCGCAGGCTATGGCTCGATGATGACGGGATCGCCGACGTTGACGGTGTTGAAGTACCACTCGGCTCCCGCGGGCGCCAAACCAATACAACCGTGGCTGACGTTCTCGAAGCCCATCGACTCGACGGCCCAGGGCGCCGAATGCACGAACAGCCCGCGTTGGCTGATCCGTACCGCGAACTCGACCTCCGTCATGTACCCGTCCGGATGATCGACGGGAATGCCAACGCTGCTCGAATCCATAAGTACATTGCGGTCTTTCGCCAAGACGGTGTACTTGCCAGGCGGTGTCTCGTACTCCGGCCGACCCATGGTCGCCAACAGCACGCCCGACTCGCCGAGATGCGGAAGATGGTGCGGCGCCGGCATGTCCGGCGGAGTCTGACCGTCGATCGTGACGGTGAAGGTGTGATCGGCGACGTGAGCCGTCCCGATGACCGCCGGGCCCGTCGTCAACGCCATCGGCTGACCGCCGACCGTCAACTTGATCGTGCTGTGCGCGGGCCAGAAACCGTCTGGAACCCATTGCACCACTTTGTTATCCAGCCATTCAAACTTGCCCGTCATCGCGGGTGTCGATGTCACGTCCAGCGCCAGCTCGGCGGCCGCACGGTTGGTGATCGGCCGCTTGAACGTCACCACGATCGGGTGTGCGACGCCCACCGGAACGCCCTGCGTCGGCTGCGTCGACTCGATGATCGAGCCCAGTGGCAGTCGAATGCCTGCCGTCTCGATACCGAGCGCGCCGCCAGTGGTGGTCGTGGCGACCACGACCACGGCAAGGACACCGTGTACAAACACCCGCATCTATCCGACCCCTTCGTGCGCTGGCCGCATGGTTGAACTCCGTCATGGTATGGGCCGACGAACGCCGAAATCCGTACGGCGCGTCAATATTTCGGTCAAAGATTCGTCACGGATTGGCTACCCGATGTCACGGAATGTGACGACGATCGAGATGCCGGCCAGCGGGACGCGCGCCACCGGCGACCGGCAATACCTGCCGACATCTGCGGTTTCCCGACATCCAAGGTTGACGAGGACGACAATTACGGCCGGCGCCACGGAAGGGGCAACCCATGACAACCGAGCGAGTAGCGGTCCAGACCGCAGCCGACGAAGAATGTGTCGACTGCGGATACACACCAGAGCTGAAACGGACCCTCGGCGGCTTTCAGGTCTTCGCGGTCTCGTTCGCCTTCAAGTCGGTGGCGGTCGGCATATTCGGCACCTACGACGACCTCCTCAGTACTTCGGGCCCAGTGGGCATCTGGCTGTGGGTGCTGGTCGCCGTCGGACAGACTCTGGTGGCCCTCGTGGTCGCACAGTTCGCCGCCCGCATCGCGCTCAGCGGATCGTCGTATCAGTGGGCGTCGCGGTTGGCCAATCCAAAAGTCGGCTGGTTGTTCGGCTGGCTGTCGTTCTGGTACCTCGCGATAGCGGTGGTGGCCGTGGACAACGCGTTGGCCAGCCAGGCCGTCATGCCGCTACTCGGCATGTCCGCCAACGAAGACACCGCACGAGTGATCACGGTGGCGGTGTTGATCGCGCAGACGATCCTGGTCATCGCCTCCACTCGCCTGCTCGGCCTGATCACCTCCGGCGCGGTGGGACTGGAACTCGCCATCATCGTGCTGATCGTGGTCGCGCTGGGGATCGTCATGGCCATCACCGGCGACAGCAATGTCGACAACCTGACCAGCCGTGGAATCGCGTCGTCTTCCCCCGACTACTTCGCGGTCGGCGGCGGGTTGATGGCCGGCATGGTCATGGGGCTCACCACGCTTGTCGGTTTCGACTCGGCCGCGAACCTGGCCGAGGAGGCCAAGGATCCGTTCCGGAGCGTGCCGCGCGCCATCGTGGCGTCGGTCATTGCGGCGGGTGTGGCCGGTCTGGTGTTCCTCATCGCCCTGACCATCGCGATCAAGGACGTCGGCGCGGTGAGCCACAGTGGTGCGCCGGTGGCCATGATCGTCCGCGAGCAGCTCGGATCCTTCACCGAACGAATCCTGTTGGCAGGCATTGCCTTTGCCATGTTCGGTGCCGGCATGGTGGTGATGGCGGCGTGTTCGAGGCAGGTTTTCGCGATGGCACGTGACGACCGCTTCCCCGCCCACGCGCTGATGCGTCGGGTCAATCCACGCACCCAGACACCGGTTCCCGCGACCTTGCTGATTCTGATCGTCGGGGTGGTGCTGATGGTGACCTTGCGCGGCGGGGCGCTCATCCAGCTGATCATTGCGTCGACGATCCTGCCGGCGCTGATCTACGGAGCCATCGTCGTGCTGTACCTCGCCGTCCGGAAACGTCTGGAGCACAAGGAAGGTGGGTTTGGGCTGGGCCGCTTCGAACTGCCCGTCGCCGCCGTCGCACTGATCTGGGTGGTCTTCGCACTCTTCGTTCTCGTGACACCCGAATCCGCGCGGGTACCCAGCTTCATCGTGCTCGGCCTCATCGCCGTCGGCCTCGGATACTTCGTCAAGATGTTGGTCTTCAATCGCGAGGTGCTCGACACCGAGCCCGGTATCGACGAATTCGCCGTGGCAGCGGCCGACCGATGATCCCGTTGTCGTCCCGACCGGGGACGCTCACCGGACGGGTGGTGTGCGCGGATGACGCCGAATACGCCACAGCGTGCGCCGGATACAATCTGCTCTACACCAACCGGCCCGCGGCCATCGTATTTGCCAGGGAAACAACAGATGTCGTCAACGCTTTGGCGTGGGCACGCCACCACGGTATGCCGGTCCGCGCGCGCAGCGGACGGCACTGCCTCGAAGGTTGGTCCACCGTCGACGACGGTCTGGTGATCGACGTCAGCGAGATCAAGTCGGTGACCGTCGACGCCGCGGCCAGGACCGCCACGGTCGGCGCCGGTCTCAATCAGTCCGAGACGGTCGCCGCACTGGGCGAGGCCGGCTTCGCCACCGCGACCGGAACCGAGGGCACCGTCGGGCTGGTCGGCGCGACGCTCGGCGGCGGCTTCGGGCTACTTACCCGGGCCTTCGGGATGGCGTGCGACAACCTGGTCGCCGCCGAGGTCGTCGTCGCCTCAGGTACCGGCGGCGCCGAGTCGGTTACCGCGGACCTGAACTCCAACCCGGATCTGTTGTGGGCCCTCCGGGGCGCCGGCAACGGCAATTTCGGCATCGTGACGTCACTGACCTACGCGATTCATCCACTGGCACAGACCATTTACATCGTCGCCAAGTGGTCCGGACTCGACGACCTGCCGGCGGTTTTCCAGGCATGGCAACACTGCGCACCATTCCTGGATCATCGCCTCACCACTCAATTGGAGATCCTGCGTGACCAGATTTCGATGATCGGCGTCCTCGTGTCCGGTTCGGAGACCGAGGCGCTGCAGATCCTGGCGCCGATCCTGTCTGTGGGCACACCCCGCGTCGAGGCGACGGCCGCGGATTGGGCCGGCACGTACGCCGGTTTTCAGATACCCGCCGAAGACGAAGCCGCGAATTGGAAGTTCTTGTCACAGTTCATCTCTCAGCCTTTTCCGCCCGAGGCCGTGCAGGTCATCGGCACCTACATGGCGGCTGCGCCCACCTCCACCTGCAACTACTTCACCAATGCGCTGGGTGGCGCAGTCACTATCAGCGAGCCACGCGGCGGCGCGGCCTACGCTCACCGCAACGCCCTCTTCTACGCCGAACCCGGCGCGGGGTGGGGCGTTCGCGGCGACATTCCCGCATCCGTTGACCCACTGACGGCGACCTGCCTGACCTGGATCGCCAAGTTCGGAGAAGCCTTGCAGCCCTTCACAACCGGCGCCTACACCAATGTCCCCAACGCCGGGATGCCCGACTGGGAGCATGCGTATTGGGGAGCAAATGTCGACCGGCTGCGTGCCATCAAGGCCAAGTACGATCCGGAAAATACATTCCAGTTCGAGCAGGGCATCACCCCCGCGAAAGCGCATTCATGATATTTCTCGCGAGCAGACATAAAGCTGACGTTTTCCACACGAATGCGATAGTTCTACGTCGTTCCGACAATTGCAGAAAAAGTGCAACAACCAACTCGGTTCACTTGGCAGCGACCCGCTGAATAGTGGAGAACCGCTGATAGGCGGCGAGTTTCAATCTCGCTGACTGGGAAGTAGCAATTGTAAAGCCCGCCCGTGTCGATACGTTATTGCCGCCACACGTCCGTGGTATCGCGAGGGGAGTTTTCGGTGAAGCGCTTGTCCGGCATGGATGCCATGTTCTTGTCCATGGAGGGCACCGAATGGCCTCAGCACACGCTGGGGTTGATGATTCTGGACCCCAGCGACGCATGCTGAACCTGGTGTTCAAGGGCTTCCGCGCCGCCAAGCTCGAGGACAAGCTGCCGCTGGCCAGCAACCTCATCGTCTCGAACGTGCCCGGGCCGCAGCTCCAGCTGTACATGGCCGGCGCCAAGATCGAGCACATCGTGCCCGTCGGTCCACTCACCGTCGGCATGGGCATCAACGTCACCGTCTTCAGCTACGACGGCAACGTCGACGTCGGTATTCAGGCTGATCCGGACCTCGTCGAGGACCCTTGGGAGATCCTCGATGGCGCCAAGGCCGAACTCGACCGGCTGCTCGCCGCATCCGGCTGGGTGGCGCCCGCACCGAAGACGGACGCTCCGGCCGCCAAGCAAAAAGCAGACGCCGCAGTCCCACCGGGTGGGAGTTCTTCCGGCAGCGCCGAATAGATGTGATTGCCTGCACACGAGGGCGGACGCGACAGCGATCCGCGCCCTGACGACATCGAAAGGAAGTTGCTGCGATGGCAGATTCGGATAGCTTGTCGGACGTGGTGGCGATCGTCACCGGTGGCTCACGCGGTCTCGGCGCGTCGATGGCTCGGCACATCGTGGCCGGCGGCGGCAAGGTCGTCATCGCTGACGTTCTCGACGACGAGGGCAAGCAGCTGGCGACCGAACTCGGGGACGCGGCCCGGTACGCGCACCTCGACGTCACCGACCGCGCCCAGTGGGACACCGCCGTCGCACTGTCGGTCGCCGAGTTCGGCAAGATCACCGGTCTGGTCAACAACGCGGGCATCTCCACCGGCCAGTTCATCGAGCACGAGCCGCTGGATCACTTCCGCACCGTGCTCGACGTCAACCTGGTCGGCGTCTTCAACGGCATCCAGGCCGTCATCGCGCCGATGCGTGCTGCCGGCGGCGGTTCCATCGTCAACATCTCGTCGGCCGCCGGCCTGATGGGCCTGGCCCTGACCGCCGGCTACGGCGCCTCCAAGTGGGCGGTGCGTGGCCTCAGCAAGATCGCCGCCGTCGAACTGGGCACCGACCGGATCCGGGTCAACTCGGTGCATCCCGGCATGACCTACACGCCGATGACCGCGCAAGTCGGCATCTTGCAGGGCGAGGGCAACTACCCCAACACCCCGATGGGTCGCGTCGGCGAGGCTGACGAGATCGCCGGCGCCGTGACCTACCTGCTCTCCCGCGCCGCCTCGTACGTCACCGGCGCCGAGATCGCGGTCGACGGCGGCTGGACCACGGGCCCCACCGTCAAGTACGTGATGGGTCAATAGCTCGCGGAATTCTGGGCCATCGCTTCCGGGAGTCGCCGGGCACCGCCTAGTCCGGTATCCCGGTCAGCGGCACACACCGCGTCCCGACGGTTGACGCAGTAGCGATGATTGATCATGGCAAACTCCGGACCGTTCCCGTCCTGGGACTCGCTCCCCAACTGGGATGCGTTCAAGCCGCTGGACGCACTGTCGTCGTTCTTGTCATCGACCGCTGGCAGCGCGCTCACCAGCGGGCCGGCCGGGGCCTACAAGAGTCTGTTCGACACGTTGCGCAAACAGGTCGTCGGCCGCCAGATGACCGTCAAGCTCAAGTCCGGCGAGATGACGCTGACGGTCACCGCGATCGACGCCTATCTCGACATGCGCAGTCTGTCGGTCGGACAACTGGGCGACGTCTCCATCTCGGCGTCCGAGATCGTTTGGAACGGATGGCAATTCGACAAGACCACTGCCGTCCTGCACAACGTGCACATCAAACCCAGCAACACGCCGGTGCTGGTTGCGGCACCGCTCGACCTGACCATCGAAATTTCCACCACGGCGCTCGACAAGATGATCGACAAGGCGTCGTCGCTGCTGGGTCGTGCCGCGCCGGGGCTGCTCGGCCAGATCGACACCGATGGGGTCGCTCAAATCCGTTGGGCCAGAATGCCTGACATCGGTCACCTCGAGGTCGACGCGACCATCGACGGGTCGACGCTGTTGATCAAACCGAAAATGGTCGCGCTGCGCAAAGCCCGGTGGCACCTGCCGAACCGCTTGCCTGCCTACCGGATTCAGCTGCCGAAGCTGCCCCGCGAACTCACACCGACGTCCGTCAGCTTCAGTCCGGAAACCTTGCAGCTGACCGGCCGGATGCCGCAGTGGCGGGTCGAGGTGCCGCGGCGGCGGATCGAAGAGGCCATCAGCCAACTCAACCAGGTGGGCAAGTCGCTCAACCTGAGCCGGCTGGGCCGCGCGCTCTAGCCGCCGATTGCCGGGATGCGATCTCCGAAGAGCCGCAACGCATTCTCGTAGCCCACCTTACGCCGGTCCGGCTCGTCCATCGGATACGACGCCAGGAAGTTCGCCCCATCGACATTGTCGTCCATCGGATAATCCACCGAGAACATGACGCGGTCGGCGCCCATGACCGACAACGTGCATGCCATGGCCGGCGGCGAGAAGTTGCCGCTCGTGGTGAAGTAGAAGTTGTTCCGCAGGTACTCCGACGGCAGCTTCTCCAAGTGGCCGCCCGAGCCGCCCAGCCCGTAGTAGCGATCGGTACGAAAAGCCGTGAACGGCAACATCTCTCCGAGATGACCGAGGATCATCTGCAGGTTCGGGTGGCGGTCGAACAGCCCCGAGTAGATCAGCCGCAGCGCGTGCGTGCCCGCTTCGACGGCGAACCCCCACGACGCCAAGTGCAGACCCTGGTCGACGTACGGCGCGAACCAGGCATCCATCACCGCCGGGTGCGGGGTGGTCGGATGCAGATAGAGCGGGACACCGAGCGTCTCAGCGGCGGCGAACAGCGGCTCATAGGCGGGGTCGTCCAGGTAGCGGCCGTGGGTGTGGCCGTTGATGAGGGCGCCCACCAGTCCGAGATCGACGACGGCCCTTTGTAATTCGGCCACCGCCGCCTCGGGATCCTGGGTGGCGAGCGTGGCGAAGCCTCCGAACCGGTTGGGGTACTGGCGCACGGTCTCGGCAAGATCGTCGTTGGCGCGGCGCGCGTAGTCGACTGCGAGCGCGGCGTCGTCGTATTCCTGCACGCCCGGGTCGAACAGCGACAGGATCTGGAAGTCGATGCCGGCGGTGTCCATCTGCTCCAGCCGGAGCGGCCCGCGATCGTAGAGCCGGTCAAAGCCGGTTCGGTTGTTGGACTCCAGCCACGTCGCGACCACGTTGCCGTCGCTCACCGGATTCCAGGCGTAGTGCTCTTCCAGCGCGATCAGATGCATAGGCCGAGGATAGGTCAGAGAGCGAACACTTGGCCGTCGCGCGCGACGGTGATCTTGCCCTGGTAACGGCTGCCGATCGCGTCTCGCCACTTCGAGTCGGGCAGGTCGGTGGGCGAATAGTGGCTCAACACAACATGCTTGGCGCCCGCGGCTGCCGCGACTTCACCGACCTGCTCGGCGGAGGTGTGCGAACGGACCAGATATCCCGGTGGGAACCTGCTGTTGTTACCGCCGTCGGCCAGGCTGAACTGCGCCTCATGCACCAGGATGTCGGTGCCCTGCGCCAGCGCGATCAGATTGTCGGACTTGGTCGTGTCGCCCGAGAAGGTCACCGACACACCAGATTTCACCAGTTCGAACCGGAAGGCGAAGGCCGGGTACACGTCGTAGTGGCTCACCAGGGTCGCGGTGACCCGCACGTTGTCGTCCACCATCACCGGGAATGGGTCGGTGCGCGGCGACCTGTTCCGGTAGTCCGACCCGGGCGGCACGACGACTTCGTTCACGTTGACCAAGCTTTGGATGTCGTCGGTGCCCATGTCCCGGATGAAGATGTTGCTGGTGTAGGCGAAAGCCCGGTGCAACGCGTCGGTCATGGCCGCGATCCCCGGCGTGGGGCTGGCCGGCTCGACGGTCGGTGGGTTGGGGTTGCCGACCTCGCTGGGCGGCAGACCACCGGCCGGGCCGGGCCCGTACACCGTCACCGCGCCCTTGCCCGGCGAGGCGGTGTAGCCGCCGGACAGGAAGAAGCTGTAGTAGTCGACGATGTGATCGGTGTGCAGGTGCGTGATGAAGAGGCTGCGCAGCTGGTCGAACCTCAGGCCCGCATTGGTGAATGCGTTCAAAGAGCCCAAGCCACAGTCGATTTGATAGACGTCGTCACCGATCTTGAGCGCCGACGAGATACCCGTCCGGTTGGGCACAGGCGGCGGACCCGCCTGCACCCCGAGCGTGATCAGTGCGTTCTGCGGCAGCTCACTACCCCGCGGCTCGGCTGAACTGCCCGCCGACGTCGCCAGTGCGGCGCCGCCGAGCAGTGCGGACACCGAGGCGGTAATCGCGGTCCGCCGGGAGATCGCGTCGACGCTGTCGGCGCAGTCAGGGCCACACCCATGCATGACCGCAAGGTATCGCCCTTTCGCCGAAACCGCGGTCCCGGCGCGCGGAATCAGTGCGCCGCGTTGCGAGCCAGGTCGATGGCGTACGACCGCACGAAGGTGCCCGCGCCGGGCTCCCCACGGCCGCACGACCCGTCGGACTCTCCGACCCGCTTGACCCACAGGTACGCGTCGGCGTGTGCGCCGGCGGTATCGGTGGTCGGCGCGGCACCCAGTGCACGGCCATCGGGGTTGCACCAGTACATCGGGTCGCCCTCGGCCGGCCCGGCGCCGTTGCGCGAGGTGTCGATGACGTAGTGCGCGCCGTTGGTCAGTCCGGAGATCGCCTCGCCGTAGCCGATTTCCTCACCGGTGGTGAAGTAGTTCGTCGTGTTGAGGCTGAAACCACGCGCCTTCGCGACACCGACGTCGTTGAGCCGCGAGGCCATCGTCTCGGCGCTGACCCAGCGCGAGTGTCCGGCGTCGATGTAGACCGCCGCGGCCGGGTCGCGGGTCAGGGTGTCGACCGCGTAGCGGATCAGGTCGAAACGCTCCTGACGCTGACCCGCGGACAGGCAATCGGCCATGGCGAGGGCGTCGGGTTCGACGATGATCGCCGCGGGCGAGCCACCCAGGCCAGCCGCGACGCTGTCGATCCAGCCCCGGTAGCTGTCGGCCGATCCGAAGCCGCCCGCGGCGTAGCTGCCACAGTCGCGGTGCGGGATGCCGTACAGAACGAGCACCGGCGTGGCGCCCGCGGCGTTCGCGGCACCGGTGAGCCCGGCGACGGTGCCGCCGACCGTGGAGGCGGGGAACGCCTGATCCAGCCAGTAGGCCTGCGGCGTATTTGCGATGGCGGTGAGCTCGGCGCTGGGCGGGTCGGCGTGGTCCGCGGCAAGCTTGGCCTTCGAGATCGGGTCCGCGTAGAAGGGCCGGCCGGCCAGCGGGTTGCCGCCATCGACCAGCCGGATCGCCGGGGCGTCGGCGCGCGGAGCCGGATCGACGGACAGGCCCACGCTCGTGACGGCGGCAACAGCGAGGAAAGGAGCAGTCCAGCGGGCAACAACGCCAACAGCTGAGGAGATCACCTCAAGGAAAATAGTTCGAGTTGGTCAATAAGCGCCAATCGGGGGCCAAAGTTGGTGTGCGAGTGATCGATGTGGCGACTTGCCACGCCTACTCGCCTGCAAGGTGACCCGCATCCTGACCCCGCGAACACCAGGATCATCTCGGCCTTCCTGCGCGCCTCCGACAGTCGGAGTATGTGTGTATGGCGACAAGTGAGGCTCACGAGCTCCCCTTCAGCGGGGTCCGGGTGCGGTTCGACAGTGACAAGACGTTCGACGAACTGAGTGCCGACTTGCTGGCCGATATCGGTACCGGGCCCGCGCAGATAACGGATCTCCAGGCGTTGGCAGATCGCGACTGGAACGCGTTCGCGGCAGACGTCCAGCGCCAGGCCGGGCCGAGCGGTTTCATGTTGATGCACCTGATCGACCACGGTTCCTGGCTCCCAGCAGCCGGCGTAGAACGCAAGGCCCTCCGCGTCATACTCGGCAATCCGCTCATCGCCATCACCATGATTCGTCACGACCTCACAGCCGGGCTGTTCGCTCCTGTGGAGGTTCTTCTGACGAAAGAGGACGACAACCGGAGCGCCCTGACCTACGTCAAGCCGTCGACGCTGATGGTGGTCGAGGAAAACCCGCCGCTGCTGGCGGCGGCACTTGTGTTGGACGACAAACTCGCCGCCCTGGCCAAGAAGGTCGCGAGCACCGACGACGCTGGATGAGCTCGGCCGGCGGGTCGGCGCTCCCTCATCACTCCCGATCTGAGGTCGTCAGCTTTCGCTTTCCTTGACGTCAAGGAAAGCCTGACGGCTCCCGACGAAACATGTCGACGGAGAGCTGCGCTCGATCTAGCGGTGCCCGCCACCGCCGCCACCCCAGTGGTTGATCACGCCCGCGCCGGGATAGAGGTACCACTCGTCGTCGCCGAACGGGAACTCGTCGTTGTCCGCGATGACCGACGGCGACGCGGCCGGCACCGAAGTTGCACCGCCGACTTCGCTGCCCTGGCAGACGGTGGCTGACGGGTCGCAGATGTCGGCCTGCGCGGCCGGGGCGACAAGGATGCCCGCCGCCACACCTGCCGCAGCGAAAAGCGCCGCCCTCTTCTTGAGATCCATGGCGGTTCCTTCCCCATCAGAAGCTGTTGGGACGAAGCTACCGTCACCCGACCAAGTTTGTGCGCTGCCGCTCGGTCAGTGCTGGGTACCCAGCGAGCAGAACGACAGGACGACGGTGGCACCGAACGATGTCGACAACCGGGCTTTCGTCTCAGCCTCTTGCTGCGTCTGAGCCACGCCGGTGCCCCACATGAGGCTGTGGTTGAACGGGTTGGGACTCGTCGCGAGCGCGGCGCACTCGTTGTCTCCCCACACCACGATCCGGCAGTCGGTACCACCCTTGTTGAGGCAGTAGCCCACGGCGTCGTACTTGGCCTGGTTGGCGTCCAACAGGCTCTGGGTGTAACCCCACTGCCCGGTCGCAGGTGAGAAAGCGATGGCGAGATAGCGGTTGACGGCGGCCGTGGCCGGACCGGCGGAACCGAGCGCACCGGCGATGGCACCGGCAGCGACCAGGGCAGCTGCGGCGGCTGACCGGCGCCGTACCGAGGGGACGAGCTTGGTGGTCATGGCGTTCTCCTTAGCTGATCGGTGCCTCTGTAGGCCCCGTTCACTACCTAGGAGCGATGATCAGCCGCCATTCCCGCACTTTTTCGGAACGAATTTTCTGACGGTCGGCTAGATGTCCGGAATCCGCTCCGGATGCAGCATCTCGGCGTAGCGCAACTGCTCGGGAATCCCGAAACCGTCGACCAGCACTTCGGCGTAGGGCCGCAGCTTGCGGCAGCGGTCATTGATCCCTGCGGTGACAGCCTTCGCCCGGTCCATGGACAGGAAGCGGTGCTCGATGTACCACGCCTTGTCAGCATCGATCACCGACAGCGCGTACAGATCGCAGACGAGGCCGAAAATCTCGCGGGCCTCAGGATCGGGGCACGCGTCGATGCCGGCGGCGAAGGACTCGAACACGATGCGGTCGATGTGCGCCGACGCCGCGTGCAACACATGGTCCTGCACGGAGTTGAACGCCTCGAACGCGCTCATCTCTTTGGAATTGGCCTGCAATCGGCGGGCCACCGTCGACAGCAGATAGTCGGCCCGGTCTTCCATCATCTTCGCCTGGGTGCCCCGGTTGAAGAGGCTGCCCGCTTCCTCGTTGTCCTGCCGGGTGTCGAGCAGGCTCTGCAGGATGGTCTCGGTGCCGGTGCTCCGGCGCACGCGCTCGCGGGCCGTGCTGGTGGCGAACTTCACCCACTCGAACGGGCTCATGCCCTTGATGTCGTCGGCGTACTCGGTGAGCAGGTGTTTGGCCACCAACTGGGTCAAGACGTGGTTGTCACCTTCGAAGGTGGTGAACACATCGGTGTCGGCCTTGAGCGCGATGAGCCGGTTCTCCGCCAGATAGCCTGCGCCGCCGCACGCTTCGCGGCATTCCTGGATGGCGTGGGTGGCGTGCCACGTCGCCGCCGCCTTGAGACCCGCGGCCCGTGCCTCGAGTTCGCGCTGCACCTCGCCGTCGGGTTCTTCGACATCCTGCAGATCATGCAGGTCCGACACCAACTCGTTCTGCGCGAACTGCAGCGCGTACGACTTCGCGATCAACGGCAGCAGTCGACGCTGGTGCACGAGGTAGTCCATGATGAGGACTTCGTCGTCGGTCTTCGGCGCCTCGAACTGCCTGCGCTGCAACGCATACCGGGTGGCGATGTCCAGTGCGACGCGGGCGGCGGCCGCGGCGCTCCCGCCCACCGTCACCCGGCCGCGGATCAACGTGCCGAGCATGGTGAAGAACCGCCGGTTCGGGTTGTCGATCGGCGAGGTGTACGTCCCGTCCTCGGCGACGTCGCCGTAGCGGTTGAGCAGGTTCTCCCGCGGGATCCGCACATGATCGAACTGGATGCGGCCGTTGTCGACCCCGGGCAGCCCGCCCTTGTAGTGACAGTCCGAGGTCCGGATACCGGGCAGGTCGTTGCCGTACTCATCACGCAGCGGCACCATGAAGCAATGCACGCCCTGGCTCTCGCCACCGGTGATCAGCTGCGCGAAAACCGCTGACACCTGGGCAGATTCGGCGGCACCGCCGATGTAATCCTTGCGCGCGGTGGGAGTCGGGGAATCGATGACGAATTCCCGAGTGGCCGGATCGTACGTCGCGGTGGTCTCCAGGGACTGCACGTCACTGCCGTGCCCGGTCTCCGTCATTCCGAAACAGCCGACCAGATCCAGATCGATGGCCTTGCGCACGTACGCCTCGTGATGGCGTTCCGTGCCCAAATTGTCGATCGCGCCGCCGAACAGACCCCACTGCACCCCGGCCTTGACCATCAGCGACAGGTCGCTCATGGCGAGCATCTCGATGCGGGCGATGGTCGCGCCCGCATCGCCGTTGCCGCCGTGGCCCTTGGCGAAGGCATCCTCGGCGGCGCCCCGCGACGCCATGTACTTCATCTGCTCGGTGACCTTGGCTCGGGCCACCGCGGTGTCCGGGGTGTAGTGCGGCTTGAACAGGTCAACCGAAAGCTCTTGCCGAATACGGTCTTTCACCTCGCGCCAACGCCCGTCGAGGGCATAGCGGAGATGTTCGGCGGTCGTCGTCACAAGGGTCCCCTCCGTGGCACGGTCGCGTTGACGACCGAATGGTCCATCTAGCGTTCGATGCTGATGCCGTACAGATCGATACTGTGCGGCAGTGACTTCTGCGGGTTCAGCGTAGCCCCGCGCAGCACCGGAGTGGTCCCCTTCAACACGTGCGCCAGGAAGGCCTGTCCGAGGAACACCGACAAGCCCGCGCCCGGGCAGCCCTGCGGGCCGTGACTCAAGAAGTTGTACGACCAGTCGCTCCCCGCATCCCCGCTGACCCACTCACCCGGTGAGAACCGGTCGGCGTACGGGATCCGGTCCCGGTTCCGGTGGTTGAAGACGTTGTAGATGAGCACCTGCTTCCCCTCGGGCAGCACTGCACCACTGGGGAATTCGATGTCCCGGGTCGCGACGCGGCCGAACAACCCCGTCGTCGGCCACAGCCTCATGGTGTCGAGCAGGCACCCGCCGAGGTACTTCAGCGAGGCGATGCCCTGCCCCGACGCGATGTCGGCCGACTCCAGTTCCGCCCGCACCTCGCGCAGCTGCTCGGGGTGGGTGGACAGCACCGCGAGGGCACGGAAAGCGTTGGCCGCCAGGGTGTCCCCCATCGCGAACAGCCAGTGGATCACCTGGCTCGCGGGACTCGCGGTCTCGGGCGGGGTGGTCTCCGCGATGAGCGCAGCCAGGCTGTTTGGCTCCGGGTTTTGCAGATAGGACTCGATGTGCGACAGGAATTCCGGATATCCCGGCGCGGGCTCGCCGGGCATGCCGTTGCCCGCCGACATCAGTTCGCTGAGCTGGGAGGTGAGGCGGGTGTCGTCGGCGGCCTTGTCCCCGAACACCACACACCGGGTCAGTCGCTGGAATGCGGCATTCCAGTCCGACCACTTCAGCACCCCGGGCTCGAGGCCCGCCACCGTCTGCGCGACCTTCTCGACGAACGCCTGCGCCAGTCGGTGCACCGGGTGCCCGGTGTCCAGGACTGCTTCGGCGAACCGGCGGCGGTCCTCCCACGGCTGACCGCGGGAGATGGTCAGCGCATCCGGCTGGAACGCCGCCATGCCCTCGCGTTTGGGCTTAGGGTCGGAGGCGAACGGGTCGGGCGACCCGCCCAGCACGAACTCCAGATCATCAGGGTGGTGCACCAGCAGCGCCTCGTCGGCGACGACCCGGACGTAGAACGGGCCGGGGCCGTAACTGCGCACCATGCCTTCGACCAGCTGGTATCCCAGATAGTCCGAACTCAGCCCAGATGCGATGCGCGTGGGCAACTCTCGCTTGTTGAACAGTCCCAGAAGGACATTCGGCACACCGATCTGGGCGGTGAACCGAACACCTTCGACGATGGATGCGTGCGGGAAATCCTCGGCCATTGTTCGTCAGCCCCAGGGCAGGTAGGCGCGGACAGAGTCGGCCAACTGCACCACCGGGTTCTTCTTCCCCGGCACCGGTGCACCCAGCTTCGGCCACGGCGCGAACACCCGCTCGACGTCGCCGATCACCGGATCCAGCTCCGGGTAGTGCCGCAGCATGACGTCCTTCATCGTGTTGTTGTTCACCCAGTCGAACCCGACCTGCGTGTACACCTCGGGCTTGAAGTCGTTGGTGAAGAACCGGTCGCTCTTGAGCCGGCGCGACGCCATCAGGATGAAGATGCGGAAAGCGGTGTCCGAGAAGCCGAATCCCTTCGGCGGCTGCTCGGCCTGCATGCCGATCTGCAGGTCGACGGCGTCGACGTCGCCGTTGTAGACCTCGTTGATCTCCCGCGCCCACTGCTTGTTCGGGGTGATGTCGTCGATGGTCTTGCGGCGCGGCATCCGCAATGCTTCACGGAAGTCGTTGTAGCGCGGCACACCTCGCTCGCGGTCGCGCACGATGTCGAGGGTCGCGAGGTCGGTGACCTGCCCGTCGACGCGCTTGAGGTTGCGCAGCGCGTTCGGGTAGTTGTGCAGGCACACGGCACCGGCGCTGGCCAGGCCGAACGAGTACCACATGTCGCCCATCTGGATTTTGTCCATGAAGTCACGCGTGTAGCTGCCCTGCAGCTGGGTGAAGTCCGCCTTGACCAGGTGCTCACCGGACTCCAGCGAGAAGAAGTTCCAGTCGTCCGGGATCAGCGGGTGCATCCGGTAGACCGAGACGAACTCCTCGGTCAGCGAGAACGGCGCCGCGTGGTGATCGGTCGGTGAGCCGAGGATGCCCGAGATCGCCTCGTTGTCGCTGATCCGGCCGAACTTCTCCTGGAACGTCTCCCCCAGTGCGCCATACCAGTTCGCGTTCATGCCGATCTGCAACGCGGGGTGGCGCAGCACGCACGGTGTCCACTCCACGGTGTGGATCTTGGCGATCAGCGCCGAGACGACGAGCACCCCGATCTCGAAGAGGCGCTGGTCATCGAAGCTCGGGTAGGCCTTCTTCAGCGCGTCGCAGACGGCGTTGTGCTCACGCGCGAACATGGTGTGCAGCAAACCGGTGCCGACCCAGTAGTTCTCTTTCATACCGGTCAGGTCGATACCCGGAATGTCGCTCTCGGGCAGGCGGCCGTTCGGGTCAACCTTGACCTTGCCGTCGGCGAAGGTCCGGACCTCCGACTGGCGTTCCTTGCCACTGCCGTAGACCTGGGAGCCGTCCCACCAGTGCGTCTCCGCGTTGGCGAAAACCGGTGCGGGACAACCATCCGCGATCTCGCCGCGCAGCGGAATGGTGCACCGGATCTTCATCGGGTTCTCGGGGAACTGGTCGTCGGCGCTCAGCGGGATGTCGATGGTCTTGTCGGGCACCCCGTCGCCGTGGAAGAACCAGTTGTGGTTCTCGAACTGCAGCCATGCGGCGGCGAGGGCGTTGATGATGCCGGCAGGCTTGAAGTCGTCGCGGGCCATGAGCTTGCGGCTGATGACGCGCGGATCCGGCTTGAGGAGTCGCTTGACGTCGGTGACGGTCATCGACAGCGGCACGTTGCGCCCGAAGCCGGTGCCCTTGGCACCCATATGCGGATCCTGGAGATCGTTCCAGGTGCCGTCAGGCTGACGAGCGCGGCGCACCTCGTCGTTGGGCTGGCCCAAGTCGTCGGACGGCCGCATGCCGTAGGCCTCGTACAAGTTGTGCTCGCGCAGCTCATCGCGGGTCTTCGCCAGCGCGTTCAGCTGCAGCAGGAGAGAGGGGTATTCGTGCCACTGGGACGGAATCATGTTGTCGCCGTTTCTCTTTCGAAGTTTGTCGGTGGTCGTCGGATCATCTGAGGTCCGTCAGCGAGGCGTGCGCAGCGCAAAATATCCAATCTTGCTGTACCGGTCGGAGCCGGTATTGAACAGAATCTTGCCGAGGTAGACGCCGGGTACCAGCTCCACCAGTTCGTCGCGAATGCTGCGGATCACCAGGCGCGGGTTGGATTCCACGTTGGCGTAGTCGATGACCATCACCTGGCGGTCGGGGTCGTCCTTACCGGCCTCGACGTACGTGGCGAAATCGAAAGCGAGTTTGCCGGATTCGGCGTCACGCATCGAGTACAGCGGCCACAACAATTTGCCGACCAGGCCAGTGCTGCGGGTCAGCCGGTTGTCTCCCGTACCACTGTCCGAGTCGAAGCGTTTGCCTTGCCACGGCATCCACAAGGCCGTGACAGCCCGGGTCACGGTGTCGAGAGCCGGGTTCGTTGTCGTCATGACCAGGATGCCCTCCGTCGGGCCGTCCAGATCGACCGGCGGTGTCCCCAACCGGAAAAGGTCGTTGAGCTGCGCTTCGGCTGCGTCCGCATCGTTGTCGGCCAACGTGGACAGCTCGACGATCCAGCTCCATGCCGAGTCAACTGCCCCCGATTGACCCTCCGCCGCCGATTTCCGCAACCACGCCAACCTGTCGTCCGCAGCGGAACTCGCGGCAGTTTCTCGTTCGCTCATCGGCACCATTTCCGTTGAATATCGAGCACCCGCGGAGCATGATAGTGATCTGCGCCACTCTTCGGGGGCATTTCAAGACGATCGTCCAAACTTTGCCGCCGAGTGCAGAAGTGCCTGCTCAGAGGAATAGACTTAGAATTTCCCGCCAGTTCACTGACACCTCATCTGCCACTGGAGCCCTGTGGATACCCCTTCGAGCCGCGTTGCTGGGCGACTCACGGGTCCGCGCGGGCAAAAGTTCGCTGCGCGCCGTCAGGCGCTGGCCACCCAGGCCACCAGTGGGCTTGCCGAGCTCGGTTTCGCGCGGGAGAAATAGTCAAATCCTGTGGATCGAGGGTCGTCAGGCGACCTCGGACACTGGGGTGTCGGGCGATGGTTCCGGGGTGATGTCGACCGGACGTTCGAGGAGCTTGCCCTGGTGGAACACTGCGCCGGCCCGCACCAACGCCACCAGGTGTGGTGCGTTGACCGCCCGCCACCGCGACTGCGCTGCTTCGATCAGCTTGTAGGCCATCGCCATGCCCGCCGCCCGTGATCCCGGGCCCTTGGTCACCCTGGTCCGAAGCCGAACCGTCGCGAAGGTCGATTCGATCGGGTTCGTGGTGCGTAGATGCACCCAGTGCTCGGCGGGATACCGGAAGTACTCGAGCAGCACGTCGGCGTCATCGACGATTTTCTTCACCGCTTTCGGGTACTTCGCGCTGTAGTCACGTTCGAACGCTGCGATCGCCAACTGCGCCTTGTCGATGTCCTCGGCCCCGATGATCTCCTTCATCGCCGCCAACGCACCCGGATGCGCCGATTTCGGGAGTGCAGCAAGAACGTTGGCTTGTTTGTGGAACCAGCAGCGTTGTTCGCGGGTGGCGGGGAACACCTCCCGCAGTGCCCGCCAGAATCCCAAAGCTCCGTCCCCGACCGCGAGCGCCGGCGCGCGCATCCCGCGGCGGCGGCAATCCCGCAGCAGGTCCGCCCAGGACTCGGTGGACTCTCGGTAGCCGTCGGCCAGGGCGACGAGTTCCTTGCGGCCGTCCGCCCGCACCCCGAGCATCACCAACAGGCAGAGCTTTTCCTGCTCGAGCCGGACTTTCAGGTGGATGCCGTCGACCCACAGGTACACGTAGTCGACCTGCGAGAGGTCCCTGGTGCCGAAGGCCTTCGCCTCGTCCTGCCACTGGGCCGTGAGCCGGGTGATCGAGGATGCGGACAGTCCGGCGCCGGTGCCGAGGAACTGTTCGAGCGCCGGCCCGAAGTCACTGGTTGACAGGCCGTGCAGGTACAGCAGCGGCAGCACCTCCGATACCTGCTCGGACTTGCGAGCCCAGGCGGGCAGGATCGCCGAGGAGAACCGCTTGCGCTCGCCGGTATCGGGGTCGATCCGCTTGTCGTTCACGCGGGGCGCCTTCACCGCCACCGCACCCGCCGAGGTCACGACCTCACGTTCGGCGTGGTATCCGTTGCGGACCACCAGTCGGTGGCCGTGTTCGTCGACCTCACCGGCATACCGGGCTACATAGTCGGCGACCTCGGCCTGCAACGCCGCGGCCAGCATCTGCCGGGCACCGTCGCGGACGATCTGGTCGAGCAACGACCGGCCCGCACCGGCCGCATTGCGGGTCTCGTTGGAGTCGTCGTTGTTGTCTACTACCGTGAGCACGGGCGTGCCTTCCCGCCAGCGCGCCAACGCTGGTCTTGATCAGAATTCGGATTCCTTGCAGATCATCTTCCGGGAAGGCACGCCCGCCCGGGATCCACAGGTTCTGATCATTGCTCTTCGCGCGGGCCAGCATGCGCGAGCTCGCTCAGCATTGCGCGATATCACTCGGCGTTCTGCACTACTACTTCGACGACAAAGACGACCTGGTCATGTGCTGCGTGCAGCAATATAAGGATCACTTCATCGACCGGTACAGCTCCATCGTCATCGACGGCGGTTCCGGCCCGGAGCTCAAGACCCGGATCAGTACCGCGCTGAGCAACTCACTGCGCGAGTCGGCCGTGATGCACCGACTCTGGTACGACCTGCGCACCCAAGCGCTCTTCGACGATCGCTTCGCCTTGAGCATCAACGAGATCGACGACAGCCTCGCCGCGCTCACCTGGAAGGCGGTCACCGCCTACGCGCGGCTGACCGGTAGTTCTGTCATCGTGACGCCTGCCATCGTCTATGCGACGGCCGATGGCCTCTTCCACCGCGCACTGCGCGACCTGATCACCGGAGACGCCGACGCCCCGCAGCGACTCGCGCACGAAATCGATTCGGCGCTCGACGATTTCGTCGGTCCCGCGCGTTAGGCACCGAACGCCGAGCGGCCAGTTGGCGCACGCTTTTTCAGCAGCTGCGTGTGATATCTGGCCAGTCGCGGGCGGCGGCATCCGTCCCTGATCGAATGCCGAGCCATACCGTAGGCGGAGACAAAGATCAGTCCGCGGCGCGATGCCTACGGCCGCGGGTGTTCGTAGCGTCGATGACATGACACAGGCACACGTCCCAGCTCTCGGACATCAGCTGCGGGGCTGGATCGCACGAATCATTGCTGAAGCCTCGTGGTCCCGGACCCGGGCCCCACGAAGACCACGACAACATGAGTACTACCCGCCCTCACTGGTCGGGTTGCTCGGTGACGCCGCGATGGAGCGCGAAATGTACCGGCTCTGAAGCTTTTTCGATGAAGTGCGGCGCTAGCCGCGATCGCGGTTTGCCCGCCGAGCGAACTCGGCCGGCGAACACCCCACCACCCGCGTGAAAGCCGCACTGAAGGCGCTCGCCGAGCCGTAACCGACCTGTCCTGCCACGGCAGACAGCGATGGCTTCCCGCCCAACATCAGTTCTTTGGCCCGCACGACCCGCCACTCCGTGAGGTACTGCATGGGCGGCATCCCGACCGTGCGGGAGAACCGCTCGGCGAAGACGGCCCGGGACATCCCCGCGGTGCGCGCGAGTTTCTCGACCGTCCATTGCTCGGCCAGGTCAGCGTGTATCGCGCGCAGGACGCGGGCCAGCGCTGGATCTGCCAGTCCCCCAAGCAAGCCCCGCTCCACGGCACCGTGTTCGGTCTCGAATCGCCATGCCTCGATGAGCAGCACCTCCACCAGGCGCTCCAGGATGAGGTCCCGGCACCGGTTTCGCTCGCCGGCCTCTTCGGCGATCAGTTCCACCATGCGACCGAGCCTGGCGGCGCCTGGATCGTCCCGGCGAATCAGGATCGCGGCCGGCAGCAGCTGCACGATCAGTGCGGTGTTCGCGCGGTCGAATTGGAAGTATCCGCCGAGCATTCGCATCGTCGCCGCACCATCGCCGTAGGCCGCATCATCGTCGGCGCCGAGTGGCGTGTCCGTCGGCGCCAGGTCCGGATCGCTGGCCAGTACAAAACTCGGCGTCTCCGGCAGGAGCAGAAAGTCACCCGCACGCAGCTCGACGGCGTCGCCGCCCTCCGGGATGAACCAACACGTCCCGTCGAGGATCAGAGAGAAGGACGGATCGGCGTATCGAGGCTTGCGGATGCTCCATTGCCCGCCACCCGCCACGATCTTCGATCGAACCGCGCGTGGCTGCAACACGGCGATGGTGAAATCAAGCGGGTCCGTTGCCATTTCGACACGGTACTCGCGAGACTCAATGGGCCTGCGCAGCGACCAGGGCCAGCGCATCCGGGCCCGCCGCGAACCGGAGTTGGCCCGACGTATCGGTCGCGGCCGCGTAGACGACCTCGGCGACGTCGGACGCCGTCGTGAACACGTCGATATCCCCGAACGCGGACATGACCGGTGCCGCGAAATCCTCGTACTCCGGCGGCAGCAAGCCGTCCATCCGGGAAGCGCCGTTAGCCGTGAAATTGGTGCCAGGCCCGTAGCCCGGTTCGACGAGTTTGGCTGCCACACCGAAGAATTCGAGCTCCAGCGCCAGCGAGCCGGTGAAGCCCTCGATGGCCGCCTTGCTCGCGGTGTACACCGCGGCGAGCGGCATCGGCGCCAACGTCGTACTGGAGGTCACATTCACGATGACACCAGATCGCCGCTCGCGGAACTGCGGAACAACCGCCTGCGTCATCGCAATGACACCAAAGGTGTTGGTTTCGAACACCTCCCGAGTCGTCGCCATCGGCGTGGCCTCGAACGCGCCTACCACCCCGACGCCCGCGTTGTTCACCAGCACATCGATCGGGCCGGCCGCCGTGATCGCATCGGCGATGCTCTGCGAGTCCGTCACGTCGAGGGCCAGCACCCGGATGCGGTCCGAGTCCGGCAGCAGTTCGGGCCGTGGGGTTCTCATGGTCGCGACGACGTTCCAGCCCTGCGCGTGGAAGTGACGCGCGATCTCCAGCCCGTAGCCCGACGAACAACCCGTGATCAGCACTGTCTTCATAGGTCAAACATAAACACGCCAACCGCGACGATCAATGCGCTTTCGTCCGAGATTCATGCGTGATCGTCTTGGCTGTCGATCCGGCCGGCCTGGTCAACTGACCAGAGGTGAAGGACCTCGACACGCAGTGACCGTAAGGCGTCAGGTCTAGACCTTCGCTTTCGGGCACTACGCCGAATGTGCAGCTTTTGGACGTGGATTCGTGAAACATCGACCGATACCTACACATTCGGCAGAGCATCGGCTGGCAGGCACACCAACCCATCGCATCACTCACGCCAACACCGCGACAATCTCCTCCGCGACGTTCCCGTGGAATCAGGGCGACCCAAAATCTTCACGTCCCGCGGCCGGCCTCCTACGTTCGGTGTCACGGCGTACCCGCCTGACCAACTGCCGTCGACGTAAGGAGCGTGATGACCACCCGCGAGGCCCCGGTGGCCGCTGTAGCGCAGGTGGCCCCCGGTACCGAACCTGCTGCGGTGCAGGCGATTTCCTGGCGGGGCCGCGTCCATGCACGGCGCTGGGAAATCCTCCGCTGGCTGTCGCCGCTGGCGATCCTCATCCTGTGGCAGGCCGGCAGCGCCTGGGGCCTCATCGATCCCGCGATCCTGCCGGCGCCGCAGACCATCGCCGAGGCCGGCATCGAGCTGATCGGAAACGGCCAGCTCGCCGAAGCACTGCGCATTTCCGGCATCCGCGCGGCCGAAGGCCTGTTCCTCGGTGGAGTCATCGGCGCCGCCCTCGGCGCTCTCGTGGGCTTCTCGAGGTGGGCCGATGCCACGGTCGATCCGACGATGCAGATGATCCGCGCGCTGCCCCACCTCGGCTTGATCCCACTGTTCATCCTCTGGTTCGGCATCGGCGAACTACCGAAGGTGCTGATGGTCGCGTTGGGCGCGGCATTCCCGCTCTATCTCAATACGTCCTCGGCGATTCGCCAGGTCGACCCGAAGCTGTTCGAAACCGCTGCAGTACTCGGCTTTTCACCGCTACAGCGGTTACGGACCGTCGTCATCCCGAGCGCCGCTCCCCAGGTCCTGGTCGGATTGCGGCAGTCATTGGCCATCGCGTGGCTCACGCTCATCGTCGCCGAACAGATCAACGCCGACTCCGGTGTCGGCTACCTCATCAACAACGCGCGCGACTTCCTGCGCATCGACGTGATCATCTTCGGGCTCGTCGTATACGCGCTGCTCGGCATCATCACCGACGCACTGGTGCGAATCCTGGAGCGCCGCGCCTTGCGCTATCGAGTCTGAAAGGCACACCATGACAGCACTTTACGAAGTACCCGTGGAGACGCCTGCAGTGTCCGAGCCGCCCGCGGCGGTATTGCGCTCGGTATCCAAGTGGTACGGCGGCAATCGGGTGCTCGATGACGTCGATCTCCAGGTGAAACGCGGTGAGATCGTCGCGCTGGTCGGGCGCAGCGGTTCGGGCAAATCGACGATACTGCGCGTTCTTTCCGGCCTGGCCGGTGATTTTCAGGGCCAGCGCGAGGTGCAGGGCGCGCCGGCCGTCGCCTTCCAGGAGCCGCGGCTGTTCCCGTGGCGGTCCGTTCGTGACAACGTGCGCTACGGCCTGACGCGGGCCAAATTGTCTCGCGGCGAATCACTTTCACGAGCCGACCAGGCCCTGACCGAGGTGGGCCTGGCCGACAAGGCGGAGTCGTGGCCGCTGACCCTGTCGGGTGGGCAGGCGCAACGGGTGTCACTGGCCCGCGCGCTGGTGGCGGAGCCACAACTGCTGCTGCTCGACGAGCCGTTCGGCGCACTCGACGCGCTGACCCGGCTCTCCATGCACCGCCTCCTGCTGAACCTCTGGCGCCAGCACAACTTCGGGGTACTGCTGGTCACGCACGACGTGGACGAGGCGATCGCGCTGGCCGACACCATCGTCGTTCTCGAGTACGGGCGAGTGGCCCACACCCTGCACATCGACAACCCCCGCCGGCCCCCTGGCGTACGGGACCAACGCACCGACGAACACCGCGCCGAGCTGCTGACGCAACTCGGTGTCTGACAGGAGAAGACTGTGACGCATTCACGAATATCGCGGCTGCTATCAGTTCTGGCCGCCGGCGCACTGCTCACTGCCTGCGTTTCCAGTCGCGACGCCAAAGACGAATTGGCGGTGCCCCAAACGGTTCCGGTATCGGACCTGTCCGGATTGACGCTGCAGGTGGGCGATCAGAAGGGCGGCACCGAAGCGCTGCTGCGTGCTGCCGGAGAGCTCGACAATGTGCCCTACAAGGTCCAGTTCTCGACGTTCACCTCCGGGCCGCCGCAGGTTGAGGCAGCCACCGCAGGCAAGATCGACTTCGCCGTCACCGGGAACACGCCACCGGTCTTCGGAGCCGCCGCCGGCGCCAAAATTCGTGTCATAGCCGCATATTCGAACGATGCGGGCGGCGACCAGATCCTCATCCCCGCCGACTCGCCCGTCCACTCGGTGGCCGAACTCCGCGGAAAGAAGGTCGTTGTCGGGAAGGGCAGTTCGGCGCACGGCCATCTGCTGCTCCAACTGCAGAAGGCCGGCCTGACGGTCAAGGACATTCAGCTGGTGTTCCTGCAGCCGGCCGACGCCTTCACCGCACTGAGCCAAGGACAGGCCGACGCGTGGGCCATCTGGGATCCGTACACGGCGCTGGCCCAGAACCAGCTCAAGGTGCGCACCCTGGTCACCGCCCAAGGCGTCACCAATGGCTACGGATTCGGGATCGCTTCGGTGGCCGCCCTGCAGGACGCCAAGCGCAACAGCGCGTTGGCCGATCTGGTCCAGCGAGTGGCCCGGGCTTCGCGCTGGGCCAAGGACCATCCTGACCAGTGGTACCAAAAGTACGCTGCCGCAATCGGAATCGATCCGCAGGTGGCCCGCGTCGCGCAGTCACGCAGCCTGCGCCTGGCCATCCCCATCAACGACGCGGTGATCGCGTCCGAGCAGCAGCTGGCCGACGTGTTCGAACAGTCCGGACAGATCGAGCACAAGCCCACCTTTTCGCACTTCGTCGACAACCGTTTCGGCGACCAGTTGTCGCAGTTCTGGAACACCGAGAAATAGGAGAGTCACCTTGTCTGCCAAGTTCTTCTGGTTCCTGCCCACCAACGGTGACAGCCGCTCGATCGTCGGCGCGTCGCACGCGTCGTCGCACCACACCGTCCCTGCCGGATACCGAAAGCCCAGCCTGCGCTATCTGGGCGAGGTGGCCCGGGCCGCCGACCGGCTCGGCTTCGAAGGGGTGCTGACCCCCACCGGGACCTGGTGTGAGGACGCTTGGTTGACGTCCGCTGCACTGCTCGAACAGACCGACCGACTCAAGTTCCTGGTCGCCTTCCGGCCCGGACTGGTGCCGCCCACCCTGGCCGCTCAACAGGCCGCGACCTTCCAGCGATTCTCGGAAGGCCGGCTGCTGCTCAACATCGTCAGCGGCGGCGACGACGTCGAGCAGCGCCGATTCGGCGACTGGCTCAGCCACGACCAGCGCTACGAGCGCACCGGAGAATTCCTCGAAATCGTGCGCGACGTCTGGCGCGGCCAGCCCGTCGACTACCGCGGCCGGCACTACTCCGTCACCGACGCCCGGGTCTCCGAACCGCCGAACCCGTTGCCGCAGCTCTACTTCGGCGGCTCGTCGCCGGCGGCGCTGCCCATCGCCGCCGAGCACGTCGACGTCTACCTGACCTGGGGCGAACCACCGGCCGCGGCGGCCGCCAAGATCGCGCAGGTACGCGAACTGGCCAAGGCCCGCGGACGCAACCTGCGGTTCGGGATCCGGCTGCACACCATCACCCGCGACACCTCCGAGGCCGCATGGGCCGTGGCCAATTCCCTACTCGCGGAGTTGACGCCCGAACAGATCGCCAAAGCCACTGCCCTGCATGCCAATTCCGAATCAGAAGGACAGCGACGAATGACGGCGCTGCACGGTGGACGGCTCGACCACCTCGAGGTCTACCCCAACCTCTGGGCGGGCGTCGGCTTGGTGCGCGGCGGCGCCGGCACCGCACTCGTCGGCAGCCACGAGGAGGTGGCCTCGCTGATCTCCGAGTACCACGACCTCGGATTCGACGAGTTCATCCTCTCCGGCTACCCGCACCTCGAAGAGGCCTACTGGTTCGCCGAAGGTGTGCTGCCGCTGCTGCGCAAGCGCGGCGCCCTGGCTGCCTAGCCGAGGCGCGCGCTGGGATCCTCGAGATCGCTGTGCTGCAGCGCCATCGGGGTGATCACCGGTAAGTCCCCGCCGGCGACCACCTGTCGGGCGATCGGGGTGAGCACCTGGAACAGGGTCTCGACCTCGTCGTCGCTCAGCACGTCGAGCGTGGGCAATGCGGCAGCGTCGGTGCGGTACTCGATGTCGCGTTTGAGGGCACGTCCGTCGTCGGTGAGCGCACCGTCGGACGTCAACAGACCGCACTCGACGAGCTGTGCGGTCACCGCCGCCCACTCGGCTTCGTCGTAATCGCGAGTGGTGATGACCTTCTCCTTGGTCGTCCGCCCCGCGGCGACGTGCAGCACGTTGGATTGGCGGCCCGTGATGCCGCTAGCCACCAGGGCTGCGACGTGGGCGTCACCCCGTTGTTCACGCAGCAGGGTCGCCGCGTGCCACAGCGCGGCGACCGGCTCGTCGGGCCACGGCACCGCCGACAGTGCGGCGAACAGCGGCCTGCCGTCGACCGCGGCGTCGCGGGCAACGCGGCCGAGCAAGTCGGCGGCGGTGCGCAGGTTGTCGTCAGCGGTGAGGCCGTACCGGCTCAATGCGGCGACCGCTCCCGTTTCCCTGGCTGCGAGCGCCTGCTGCGGCGTGGCGATGTCCCACGCGCCGGCCAGCGACTTCGCGACGCGGTGGGAGGCGAAGTTGTAGAAGATCGCCGTGACGACCTGCGGAGGCACCGGCCCCAGCGGCGCCGATCGGGTGACGAAGTATCCGCTCCAGAAACTGCGATAGCCGAGGTCGACGGCAGCGGCCCGCGACTCGGGCGCGAAGTAGGTGATCGCGTGCACGGGTTCGAATCGCTCGAACAACCGACGGGCCAAAGTGGGTGTGCGGGCCATGCTGCCAGTCAAGCACGGACCCGCCAACACCCGCGAAGAGCCACGGATGTCCGGTGAATCGCGTGGTTTTCCGCACAATTGTGCCTGTTCGGCGCAGGTAGACGACTGATCGACGTGTGTTGTCGGCACCTCGCCACGTAGTGTGCTTTGGTCGGCCTCAGCGAACATGCCGATAGAAAAGTTGGGCACAGTTATGACGACAGCAGCAGACGCGTCGCCGCTCGAAGCGCGGATCGGCCACCACTACCAGATGGATGGCACCTATCTGGTCGGCCGCGAGAAGCTCCGGGAGTACGCGCGCGCGGTGCAGGACTACCACCCCGCGCACTGGGACGTCGCTGCTGCCAATGAGCTCGGCTACGCCGATGTCATCGCGCCGATCACGTTCACCTCCACCCCCGGCATGAAGTGCAACCGACGGATGTTCGAGTCGATTGTCGTCGGCTACGACACCTACCTGCAGACCGAAGAAGTCTTCGAGCAGCACCGCCCGATCGTTGCGGGCGATGAACTGGTCATCGATGTCGAGCTGACAGCGGTGCGCCGGACCGCGGGTCGCGACTTCATCACCGTGACCAACACCTTCACCGACACCAAGGGCGAGCGGGTCCACACCCTGCACACCACCGTCGTCGGCGTGACGGCCGAAGATGTCGACGCCGACATCAAGGCAGCCGCGCAGAAGGCCATGATGCACGACATGAACATCCTCGACATCGGCAGCGAGGCGTACCACAAGACGGTGCGCCCCGAGGGCGAGGTCCGGATCGCCGAGGACTCGGCGCGCACGCCGGGCACTCTGTCGTTCGATGACGTGGCCGTCGGCGATGAGCTGCCCAGCAGCCACTTGCGATTGTCCATCGGCGACCTCGTCAACTACGCCGGCGTGGCCGGCGACGCCAACCCGATTCACTGGGACAAGGAGCTGGCCCAACTGGCCGGCCTGCCCGACGTCATCGCCCACGGCATGCTCACCATGGGCCTGGGTGGCGGATACGCGTCGGCGTGGTCCGGCGACCCCGGCGCCGTCACCCGCTACACGGTGCGGCTGTCCGCGCCCGCGGTCGTGCCGGCCACCGAAGGTTGCGACATTGAATTCACCGGCAAGATCAAGTCGCTGGACCCGGCGACCCGCACCGGTGTGGTCATCGTCGGCGCGAAGTCGGGCGGCAAGAAGATCTTCGGCCTCGCGACCATGGACGTCCGCTTCCGCTGATCTCGGGCGAGCGCACTATTGCGCGAACAGCACCGCCGGATTGCCCGACATCGCCGACCACCGGCTGATCCGGTTGACGATGCGCCAGCCTTCGGGCCGGCGAGCCCAAGTATCGGTGTATTCACCGTTGGTGTCGAAGGTATCGCCCGCGAGCGGCCCGAGGCCCTGATGGCGGGCCTGCACATACGCCCGGGTCACGGCCGTATCGTCGTCGCGCACCTCGACTTGGATAGACCCGATGAGATGCTGTGTGCCACCGCAGTTTTCGAGGTACCGGCGGAACGTGTCCACCAGCCGTTGCACGGCAACCGGCAGTACATCTCCTGACACCCGACCCTCCTCGCGTTGGTCCCCGGCATCTTATGGGGCGTCGAATGCCGACTCCTGCTTTCGTCCCGCGAGACGGAACAGACGACAGGAAACCCTTGTCTGGTCGCTCTATTTTGAGGTAACGTCGCCATTCGAATAGCATGGCTATCTCAAAGCAGGAGGAACCATGAAGACAGTTCGCTTGCAGGACGTCGCGATGCCCAAAGCGGAGCGGCAGGGAATCGACCGGCGGTACGACTTCTTGTTGAAGCTGCACGGCAAGAACGGGAAGAAGGCGCTGGCGATCGCAGAGGCCCCGCGGATCGACAACGGCTACTTCGGGCCCGAGTCGATCAGCTGGAAGGTCTACGAGAACGTCATGGTCGCCGGAATGGGCGCCCTCTCAGGGCTTTTCATCTCGGTCCTGGATCCTGACGGTGCGTACGGCGTCGGCCACCACACGACCTACTACTACGACACGATCGGCCGAATCCGCCGTAGCCTGCACTTCTTCGCCGGCGCCGTCGCCGGCGATACCGTCAACGCCGAGAAAGTGGGAGTTGACCTGTTCCGCAAGCACTCTCACATCAACGGCGAGATCCCCGCGACCGGCGAGCTGTTTCAAGCCAACCACGTCGAGACGCTCAAGTTCACCTACGTGGTCGGCTGGCCGCACCTGTGGCGGGCGTACAAGACCTTCGGCGACCCGAACGCGACGGACGCAGACGAGCGGCAGTTCTACCGGGAGCAGGTCAAGGTCTGCCAGCTGATGGGGATGCCGGCCGACGAATTGCCCGACACCCCCGAGGATGTCGAAGCCTGGGTGCAGCGCGCCGAGCAGGAGCTCATGGCCTTCACGCGGCCGGCGCAGGAACTCACCGATTTCATGACCCATCCGCCGGTCACGCCGCTGTACCCGAATCTGGTCATCGGGATACTCATGCGGGTGGCGATCTGGGCAGCCATCCCGCTACTGACGCCGTACGTGCGACAGATCTGCGGCCTCGAGGACTACCGGATGCGCCCACGACTCGGCTCGGTCCTGGTGCGGGCGACCGTCAAGGCCCTGGAGAATCCGATTTTCGACCGGATCTTCATCCCCTACTTCGGCCCCGAGATGTGGGGCTACCTGCACAACGTCATCCGGCACGCCGACAGCACCGGCTTCGTGGAGATGACGCACGATCCGGGCCTGAAGTTGCAGCAGGGCAAACGCGGCACGATGTGCCCCTTTGCGCCCGCGACCCCCGACTCAGCCGACGAGACGAACACCGTTGTGGGAGTGGGGATATGAGCCGGGTCGACGTCATCAGCAACGAGCGCGTGTTCGATGACCGTCACCACCTGCACGAGTTTCGGGACTTCTGGCGTGACGGGCCGGTGGCTCTGGCGTTCTTGCCGCAGTTCGGCAGCACCTTCGGCCTGGCGCAGGCCAGAGCGTTGACCGCACGTTTCGACGAAGTGGAAGCGCTTGGCGCACAGGTGATCCTGATCGGAATCGGCACATCGATCCAGGGCTTCACCTTTCGAAAACGTGCCGGTTCCCGTTTTCCGGTGATGGTCACCCAGGACCACACGCTTTATCGCACAATGGGATTGACTTCTCGACGGCGACTGTTGAATCCGATCCGGAATGCGACGGCCTTCATCAACTTCGTCCGGGCCGGGATCTACCCGTACCAACGCACCGGCGATCCGAACCGGCTCGGTGGAGTGTTCGTCGTCGAACAAGGCGGCCGACGGGTCACTTGGGAACACCGGGCACGGTACGCCGCCGACCTGGCCGCGGGGGCCGACGTGGTCGACGCACTTCGCGTCGCCGCCCGGCCGAGGGTGACGGCCTAGTCAGACGTGCCGTTGGCGAGCGCGTCGAACCACAACCGCATGCTGGCCACCATCAGCGAGGCACCCCGCGCGGCGTCGATCGTCCCCAGCGCCTGCGCCATGGCAATGCCGGCACCGGTGGCCACGGCCACCTCGATGGCGTCGTCCATCAGCGGGTGATCGGCCGGAACCCCTTCCGGCACCGCATCTTCGAGCAAGACCCGGGTCGATTCCTTGAACCGTTCGAGCGCCTCACGGGCCTTGGCGAGTTGCTCTGGATTGTGGAAGGTACTGGTCACGTATTCAGCGGTCAGCACGACGAGGTTGGGTTCGGCGCCGATGCGCGCCCACCAGCTCGCGAGGGCCGCGAGCCGCTCGTCAGTCGAGACACCGGCAGCCACCAGCGGCCCCAGGAGTTGATTCAGCTCGGCCATGGAACGATTACGGATGACCTCGAGGCACAGCGCTTCTTTGCCCTCGAAGTTGCTGTACACCGCGCCGATGGTGCGTCCGGCCTCCGCCGCAATCGCCGCCAGGGACGTGGCGTGGTACCCGTTGGCGTAGAACAGTTGCTCCGCGGCGTCCAGCAATTCCTGCCGCGTCTGCGCCTGGCTCTCTGCCCGAGTCAGCACCTTCCGAGCAGCCACCACGTCCTCCGATTCCTCCGTGCAACGAGCCTCGATACTACCGCTATCCAGATAACGAGCCAGCTTAAGGGCACTTTTTCATTAGACCGCACACCTTCGGATAGCATTACAATCCCAATGTGCTAGTTATTTAGGATGGACATGGCCACTGCAGGTGCCGACAATCCCCTGCTCGACGAGCTCGGACAACCAAGGGCGGTGCTGGAGAAACTGACGCCCGAGGAATCAGCGCAGCTGCTCGGTCTGCTCAGGAAAGCCAGGGTTGCCCATCAGCGCAGCCTGAACGACTCACTCGACGACGGGCTCAAGATCCTGCCCAGGCTCATCCGGCCCGCCGCCCGCAAGATCCTGTTCGGAAGGTGACCCACTGATGGCCGACATCCTGACCCGCGCACAGCTGTCACTGCTCGCCGCGCTGCTGCAGACCGATGCCGCAAACCTGACCAGCCTCGAGCGGCTCGGCGCCGACGACCTCAAAGCCCTACGCAGCGCACTGTCCGACGCCCTGTTCGACGAACAGGCCGAGGCCTTCGCACGCGTGAGCAAGCTGGCGCCACTGGTGCCAAATGCCTTGGTGGTTACCGTCGCTCATCGAGCAGTGCCGCCGGAAGTCGCGGGGCGCGTCGGCGGTGCAGTGGGACTGGCGCACGGAGACCGCGCCATCGGTGTCCTGTCCGGCATGAAGCCGGCCTACCTCGCCGACGCGGCACCGTACGTCGATCCTCGCGTCATCCCGCACTTCGCCCCACGGCTGCCCGCCAAGCTGTTGATCCCGGCAGCGAAGGAGCTGCTGCGTCGGCGCGACTACCTGACGGCGTCGCGGTTCGTCGAATTCGCCACCGATGACCACATCGTGGCGTTCGAGCAGGCCATCGACGATGACGAAGGCATCATCCTGACCGGCGTCCTGGTATCGGACACCAAGGTCATGAACGACATCATGCGAGCGGCCGGACCGGACCGATCGCTGCGGATGGCCCGGACGGCCGCGGAGGGCAAACCAGACGTGCTGGCCGCGCTGCTGTCGCTGCTGAACCGGATCGACCCCGCGCTCGCGAAGCCTGCGGTCACCGAACTGCTCGGGCACTCCGACGTCGATGTCGTGGTGCACGTACTCGAGGTGGCCATGGCCGAAGGCGTTGTTGTGGAGGCGCTCGAGCTTTCCGCCGTGCTGGACGGTGAAACCCGGGCCCGGCTCGCGGGCCTGGAAGCCTGGCAACGCATCGCCCGCGAAGCCGAGTCCTGGGCGCACGAGACTCCCGCCTGATCGGGCCGGTACGTTGAGGGGATCGTCGCACCGACTCCGTGGGAGGCAGCGTGGCACGCCGACTACCTGAGGGTCGTATTGCGCGGGGCGGGAAGTTGGGCGCCCTGGCCGCCAAACAGGCTGTGCGCGGTGGCCGAACCCGACTGTCCATGGTCGGCCGGTCGGAACGCGCCAAGGAGCTGCTGTCGGAGCGCGCCACCATCGAGATGGCCGAGAACCTCGTGACGGTGCTGGGGTCCATGAAGGGCGCCGCGATGAAGCTCGGCCAGATGCTGTCGGTGATCGAACTGGACCTGGTGCCCGAATCACATCGGGAGCAATTCCGGCAAAAGCTTGCCGCACTGCGTGATCAGGCACCGCAAGCGCCGTTCAGCGCCATGCGTGAGGTGATGGAAGCCGACCTGGGTTCGATGTCGGCGGCGTTCGCCGATTTCGACGAAACCCCCACGGCCGCAGCGTCAATCGGCCAGGTCTATCGAGCCCGGTTGCACGACGGCCGCGAGGTCGCCGTCAAGGTGCAGTACCCGGGTGTGGACCGGGCGATCCAGGCCGACATGCGCAACCTCGCGCTGCTGATGAAGCTCTGGCGGCTATGGCCGGCGGCGAACACCGCGATGCTCGAGGAGATAACCCGAAACTTCGAAAGCGAACTCGACTACCTACGCGAAGCCGACACCCAGCACCTGGTGGCCGAGCAGTATCGCGGGCACCCGTTCATCGTCGTCCCCGACAGCGTGCCGCAGTTCTGTACGCCGCGGGTGCTGGTCACCGAATACCTCGACGCCGCCGGCTTCGAGCACATGCGGACGCTGCCGGCCGCGGACCGCAACCACATCGGCGAACTGATCTACCGCTTCTACATCGGGTCACTGTTCACCAACCACGAGTTCTGCGGCGACCCACACCCCGGCAACATCATGCTGGCCGCCGACGGCCGGGTCGGCTTCGTCGACTTCGGGCTGTACAACCGCATAGATCCGGCCAACGTCGCATTCGAGCTGGACTGCTTCCACACCGCCATCGAAGGCCGCGCCGACGACCTATACCGCCTGATGCTCGACCGCGGGATCGTCGACGCGGAATCCGGCGTGACAGCGCAGGATTGCCTGGACTACATCTGGGCTGCGAGCGAATGGCACATGGTCGACGAGGACCTCACCATCACCCCTGAATTGGCCACCGGTGCCGTCATGTCAGCCATTGACCCACGCCAGACCGAATTCGCCGGGATGAAGCAGCAGATGCTGCCGCCCGAGCACGTCTTTTCCCGGCGCGCCGACTTCCTCACGTTCGGCACCCTCGGACATCTGCAGAGCACCAACAACTGGTACCGGATCGGCCAGGAGTGGTTCCTCGACGGCCCACCGGAGACCGAGATCGGCCGCGAGATCGCCCGCTGGCGCGCGAGTCGCTGACTTACTGGGCCACAACGCTTTCGGCGGCCATCACCTCGGCCGCGGCGCGTTCGCCCGACCGCACCGCGCCGTCGATCCAGCCGCACATGATGGCCGAGCTCTCGGTCCCGGCCCAGTGGATCCGTCCGCACGGGGTGCGCAGAGCGTGGCCGAACTCGGTGAGCACGCCGGGCGGCGCGTGACTGATCATGCCGCCACCGGAGTAGCGCTCGACGGTCCAGTTCTGCTCGTGGTAGCTGATCGGAGACGAGGCCTTCGGCCCGAACCGGTCGACCAGCTCGTTGATGACGACGGCTTTGCGTTCCGCCGGATCGAGCAGCCCGAGCTTTCGTGCGGCGGGGCCTTCGGTGATGACGCACATGATGCCCGGGGTACCGGTGTCCGTGCAGGCGTCGATGGTCAGGGTGGCCGGACTGCCGGGTGCGGCCGACTGCCCACACAGACCGTCCGTACGCCAGAACGCCGTTTCATAGACGATCGAGATCTTGTAGACCGCACCGCCGGGCATGCGCCGGTGCAGGAAGGTCCGGTCGACGGGAAGCATTGGTTCGTAATCGATTTGGGTGGCGACGGCCAGCGGGACGGCGACTATCGCGTGCCGCGCACGGACCGTCAGCCGCGCCGCGTGCACCGTGACACCGTCGTCGTCCTGCGCGATGAGGTCCACCGGCCGCGAAAGATGCAGCGCGTCACCGAGTTCGGCGGCAATCGGCCCGTAGATGGCTCCCATGCCGCCGCGCACCCGGGCATCCTGCGCGCCGCCGGAGTTGGAGATGACGAACGTCGGTCCGCCACCCGAGCCCATCTGGTGCAGCGCCCACAGCAACGACGTCTCCGAAGCCGCCGAGGTGTAGATGCCGGCCATGGCCATGTCGAGCATCTCGCGCGCCTGGTGCGAGCGGATGTTCCGATGAAGCCACTCCCCCAAGGTGATTCGGTCCCATTCGGCGGCCTTCTTGGCCTCCCACGGGGCATCGAACGGAATCGCCTTGCACATCTGGCCGATCTCGAGCAGGCCGGCGCCGAGGTTCGCGATGGCCCATGGGCTCATCGCCCAGGGGATCGTCCCGGAGTACCTGTGCTTCTTGCCGTCGACGATCATCATGGCGTCGCCGTCGACGTACTCCTTGTATTCGCCGACCCCGTATTCGGCCATCAGCGCTTTGATGCGGTCCTGCCCCGGACCGACCCACGCACCACCACGGTCGATCCACGTCCCGTCCGGGAGCATCTCGGTGAAAGTGCGGCCCCCAACCCGGTCCCGGGCCTCCAACAGGGCCACCGAATGACCCGCCTGCTTCAGGCGCAGCGCCGCCGTCAACCCGGCGAAGCCCGCACCCACGACACAAAAGTCGACATCGGCCGCCATGAGAGTCGTCCCTTCGTTCGGACGTTCGGCGTAGCTCAAGTTACGCCGGACAACCCGCACGAAATCGGAATTGGCGAATTAATTGACGGCACCGCCAACCCGCGTTGGGGCTACACGTCGCCCGGCATGCCAGGCGGGCTCATGGAACCGTCGACGTTGGGCACCATGGCCGGGGCGGGGATGCCGCCTTCTGACGCGTTGTCTCCCGGAATGCCGTCATCTGCCGGCGTGTTCCAGTCCCCGGCACTACAGTGCGGTTCCCACGGCCAGCAGGCCGGAGCGGGCTGGATCGCCAGCGACGTGTGCGCCGGCGGGTTCACGCCCAATAGGGCAACGGCCACCAGCCCGACGCCAGCGGCCAGCAGGCCACTCGTTCTCGACGCCATAGCAACCCCCAGTTCCCATCGTCAGATGCACCTGAAGCTACGCCGGCAAAGCGCGCGAGTATCCGGAATCTGCGGATTGCGGCTAACCGCCCGGCAGGACGTCAACCACTCCCAGCGCGAGGTCCTTGGCGCACACCAACTCGGTGTCGTCGGCAAACAGTTCCCGCCGGGCATTACCGGCGTTGAGAAACGCGTCGATCTTGAATGCGTCGACAGCTGGGTTCGGCGAGCCCGCAGCCGTCAGCTCGGTTTCCAAGAACGTCAGCCAGCCGCGCTTGAGCTTCCTGACCTCGTCCGCGACCGGGCCGTCGCGGCGGCCGTATTCGGCCGTGGTCGCGGCGATGAAGCATCCGCCCCGGAACACCCCGGCGAGCAGATAGTCGGTCCAGATGTCGATGAATGCGCGGAGTCTCGGCGCCCCGGGGGCGGCCTCATACACCTTGGCGAGCACGGTTTCGCGGTAGATGTGCCGTGCCTCGGCCACCGCGGCGATCTGGATGGCCTCACGATTTCCGAACACCGTGAGGATGCCGCTCTTGCTGACCCCAGTGGCAGTGGCCAACGCGCCCACCGTGATCGAGTCGAGCCCGTGCGTCGTCGCGATCATGGCCGCCTCACGAGCGACCTTCCGCCGCGTCGCGTCGCCGCGGGCGCGTCGCCCATCGAGCTGATCGTCGGTTGCCACCTCCGCATTTTATACGTGCGACTGGACGTAAATCTCTGCGATCGCTAGGCTCCCAAATACGTCCGATCGGACGCTTAACTTCGCGATTGGGGTGCCCACATGACTTCGAATCCGCAACCGGTGCTCGAGGAGAGCGTCGACATTGCCGCCGCTCCGGACACGGTGTGGACGTTGGTCAGCGATGTCCGCCGCATGGCGGACTGGAGCCCACAGGTCGAATCAACCCGGCTGCGCAACGGCGCCGAGCAGGTCGCCGACGGCGTCGAGTTCACCAACCTGAACACCAATGGCTCCTTCCAGTGGACGACGCACGGAACCGTGGTGCGGTTGGACAGTGGTCGCGAGATCGCGTTCCGGATCAAGGAGAACTGGGCCATCTGGTCTCTGCACGTGGAGCCCACCCCGGAGGGGACCAAGCTGACGCAGCGGCGCGAGAGCCCCGACGGCAGCCCGGATGCGACGGTCCAGGTCATCGACGCCTACCTCGGCGGTCAGGACGCCTTCACCGAATCCATGCGCGACGGGATGCGTCAAACCCTGCGGGCGATCAAAGCCGCCGCCGAGTAGTCAGCGGGTGACGTCGTAGGAGTGGTGGACGACGTCGTGCAGGTGGTACAGCGAGATGGTCGCGATGGTGAATTCGCTTCCATTGCTGCGTAATCCGCGGCGACCCCAGGAATCAGCGGGCACGTTGGCATACGTGGTGGCGACGATGTTCGCCGCATCGAAGAGTTCCGTCGCGACGACGGCAGGGTCCTGGGACGGGTAGTCATCGGCGAGCGCCGTCTCGTCCTGGTCCCAGTTGGGGAACCGCGGGTCATCTTCCGTGAGCATCAACCGGACGCGGTGCTCGAAGATTCGGTGCACGTCGCGGACGTGGCACCCGTATTCCAGGGTCGACCACACGCCGGGCTGGGGTCGAGTTCGGACAGCGGGTGATGCGAGTCGGTGCACCCAGTCGGCGGCATCGTCGCGAATCCTGGCGGCGACGTCGGCGGGCTGCAGGGACGACGCGTCGAAACCGCAGCCCGGGCAGGCGCGCGACAGCACCCACGTCCAGTCTTTGGTATCGGGTTCGATCGGGTCCGGTGTCGTCACGGCACCAGTGTGGCACTCACTCCGGTGCCGTGATTCAGATCGGTACACCAGCGCGTCGGGATAGCCTCTACGGACTCATCTGGCGAATGGAAGGCAACCCGATGGCTCCGAGCACCCGTCCCACTCAGGGACCGCAGGTCGCCGTCACCGCGACTGACGCCCCGATGCACCGCGAGCTGAAGAACCGGCACCTGCAGATGATCTCGCTGGGCTCGGCGATCGGGACCGGGCTGTTCCTCATCTCCGGTACGTCGGTGCAGACCGCGGGGCCGATCGTTCTCGTCGGGTACGCCATCGCCGGCATCGTGCTCTACGGGGTGATGCGGATGCTCGGCGAGATGGCCGTCGCACATCCAGTGGCCGGGTCATGGTCGGCCTACGCGCGCGAATACCTCGGCAAGCCAGCGGGATTCATCGCCGGCTGGAACTGGTGGTACGTCTGCGTCGTCGTCTGCATGGTGGAGTTGACGGCGGCCTCGGAATTCATGGCCTTCTGGTTCCCGGGCCTGCCGCGCTGGATCACCACCGCCGTCTGTCTCGTGCTGATCACCGCCGCAAACATGATCAACGTCAAGGCATTCGGCGAGTTCGAGTTCTACTTCACGCTGATCAAGGTGACGGCCGTCATCGCGATGATCGGGCTCGGCATCGCGATCATCTTCGGCGCGGGCGACTACAACGTGCACGGCCTGCAAAACCTCTGGGCGCATGGCGGTTTCGCCCCGAAGGGGCTCGGCGCCTTCATGATCTCGCTGGTCGCGATCACCTTCTCGTTCGGCGGCATCGAGTCGCTGGGCACCGCCGCCGGCGAGGTCGAAGAACCCGCCCGCAACATCCCCCGCGCCATCAACCAGGTTCTGCTGCGAATCCTGGTCTTCTACGTCGGAGCCATCGGCGTCATGCTGATCATCTGGCCGTGGGACCAGGTGGGCACCGAGGGCAGCCCGTTCGTGCTGATGCTGGTCGGCCTCGGAATCGGCGGCGCCGCAACGCTGCTCAACGTTGTCGTGCTGACCGCCGCGTTGTCCGTCGCCAACGTCATGACCTACAGCAACGCGCGAGTCCTGTACGACCTCGCCGCCAGCGGCCAGGCCCCCCGGTTCCTCTCGCACACCAACAAGCAGGGCGTGCCCGTGCGCGCGCTCCTGCTCAACTCCGGATTCGTCGCCGTGGCAGTGCTGCTGAACATCGTGCTGCCCGGCAAGGCCCTCGCGATCCTCATTCCCGTCGTGGTCGGCAGCGAGCTGATCACCTGGAGCATCATCGTGCTGAGCCACCTGCGATTCCGGGCCCGCGAGGGCGCGGGCGTCTTCAAGGCACCATGGTCGCCGATCACGAACTACCTGTGCCTCGGGTACTTCGCGCTCATCTACCTGCTGATGACCCAGGACCCGTCGTCGCAATCCGGAGCGATCGCGTTGCCTCTGTGGTTCTGCGGGCTGCTCATCGTCGGGTTCGTGCTCAGCAGAGTCAGGCGCTAGCGTCGGACCTGTGAAGGTGTCTCGCTGCGCACGGGTAGCCGCCGTCGCGCTTGCCCTCGCGGCGTGCGAGCGTCCGACGCCGCCACCGGCATCCGTCACGTCACCGCCGGCCTCGCCCGCGGCCGCCGCGGCGCCGAGTCCCGTCCCGATACCGACCGTCGTCCCCGCCGGCCCATTCGCTGCCGTCACCCGCCTGGTCAATGACGCGATCGCGGCACATCGGTTGCCCGGCGCGGTGATTCAGATCGGGCACGCCGGACAGGTCGTCTTCCGGCAGGCCTATGGTGCGCGCAGGCTCGGCGACGAGCCCGGACTGGACGGGTCTGCGTCCCCGGCCGAGCCGATGACCGACGACACCATTTTCGATCTCGCGTCGTTGTCGAAGAGCATCGCGACGACGGTGGCTTTCCTGCAGCTGTACGAAAAAGGGTTGGTGCAGGTCGACGAGCCCATCCAGACGTACTTTCCCGAATTCAACGCCACCAACGACCCGCGACGTGCCCAGGTGACAGTGCGGATGATGTTGACCCACACGTCCGGTACCGGCGGCGACCTCAGTCACCAGGGCCCGTGGGGGCTGACGAGTGCCGACAAGGCCGAGGGTATTCGTCGTGCGCTCACCGCGCCTTTGGAGTTCGGCCCCGGCGAGGGATTCCACTACTCCGACCTCAACTTCATCATTCTCGGCGCGCTGATCGAGAAGATCACCGGCGAATCTCTGGACAACTACGTGCAGGACAATGTCTTTGCGCCGCTCGGGCTTGCCGATACCCGCTACCTCCCGGCCACCAAGGCCTGTGGTCCGCACCAAGTGCGCGGTACGGCAATCGTTTTCGAGGGCGTTCCCTCCGGTCCGTGCCCGGCGGGGACGTGGAGCACCGGCCTGTTGGCGCGCGTCGCGCCGACGGCGCATGACGATGACACCCCGGGCATCAACCCTGACTTCGATCACCTGATCCGCGGGACGGTGCACGACCCGACGGCCCGACGCATGGGCGGCACCGGAGGGAGCGCGGGCGTGTTCTCGACGGTCGCCGACATCGGCCGCTACGCGCAGGCTCTGCTCGACCGTCTCGCCGGCCGCCCGAGCCCGTTCCCACTCCAGCAGTCGACCGCGGCATTGATGGCGACTCCGCAACAGCCCGGGCACACGGAGTCTCAAGCTGAGGCGGCGAATGCCGCAAGTCGGTATGCCATCGAAAAGCACCCCAACACAACGGATCCGCTGCTGGCACCGAGCTACCCGGCCATCCCGGGACAGGAACTGCGCAGCTTCGGCTGGGACATCGACACCGAGCATTCGCGACCGCGCGGCATGGTGTTTCCCGTCGGCAGCTTCGGCCATACCGGCTTCACCGGCGTCACCCTCTGGATCGACCCTGGATCCGACACCTACGTGGTGGTGCTGGCGAACGTGATCCACCAACGCGGCGGTCCGCCCATCGCGCGGCTGAGCGGCGACATCGCCACGGAGGCCGCCCGAGCCCTGCGGCTCTACGGGAACTGACGCCGCCAGAAGCGCGCCGAAATCACCGTCGCCGCAGGAGAATGCATGGGGTGACGACACTCTCAGGCGCCAACAGATTCCGAGTCAGCTTGGCAGCGGGCCTCGTCGGCGGCGCCGCAACTGGGGTGCTGTCCCATCGTTGGCCCGTCGGCCTGCTGGCGGTCGTCATCATCACCGCCACGACCTACGTCGTGTGGGCGGTCGCCGTGCTGTGGCGAATGGACCCCGAGCGGACGAACGCGCACGCAAGTGAAGCCGACGTCGACGACGAGATCGGTGATCTCGTCCTGCTCCTCATCGTGACCGCCAGCCTTGCCTCCATCGGCATACTCCTACGGTCCGCCAACGACGCGGACAAAGTCTCATACGCGGGCATGTCGCTTGCCGCAATCCTCGCGACGTGGGCAATGCTCCACACCATGTACACGGCGCGCTATGCCCGTCTGTACTACGACGGCGACCCGGGCGGCATCGACTTCAACACCCATGATTTCGATCCGCAGTACAGCGACTTCTTCTACTTCTCGTTCAACCTCGGAATGACCTACCAGGTGTCCGATACCAACGTCACCACCTCGGTGATTCGGTCCGAAGTTCTTCGGCATTGCCTGTTCAGTTACATCTACGGCACGGTGATCATCGCGTGCACCATCAATCTGGTCATCAACCTCGTCGGCTGAGTCCGTTGGTGAATCTTGGCGGTGTGTCAGCGCGACTGCCCATCACCGCGCGACCGATGGATCCGTTCAGTAGTCTGCCGCCTGTGCCCAGTAGGCCCTACCTGAGGATCGACCTCGCGACGGTGCGCAGGAACGTTGCTGCGTTGCGCGGTGCGCTGCCCACGGCCGAGATTCGGTACGCGGTGAAGGCCAATCCGGCAGAACCCGTCCTCCGGCTCCTCGCCGACCTTGACTGCACGTTTGACGTCGCGTCCGTCGGCGAGATCGACCTGTGCGCGGCAGCCGGGGTCGACGGCGCCCTAATGACATTCGGGAACCCGCTCAAGAAGCCCGCCGAGGTCGCGTACGCGTTTGCGCGGGGCGTGCGGCGATTCACGTTCGACACCGCGGCCGGCTTGGAGGCGATCGCCGAGAACGCACCTGGGTCGAGCGTCGAATGCCGGATCGCACCGGCGTTCCCGTCGTCGGTGACACCGTTCGGGCACAAGTTCGGCTGTGCACCGGACGAGGCGGTGGGGCTGCTGAGCCAGGCTGCGCGGTTGGGTCTGCGGGGGGACGGGCTGGCCTTCCATGTCGGCTCACAGCAGCTCGACCCGGGAGCGTGGGAGATCGGCATCCGTTGCGCACGTGGTGTTTTCGATGCCGTACCCGGCATGGCCACGCTCAACCTGGGCGGCGGCATCCCGGTCTCGTACGAATCGCGCGTGCCCAGCGTCCAGGTCGTGGGCGACGCCATCGCCGACGCATTCGAGCGCCATTTCCCGATGCTCCCCCACATCGTCATCGAACCGGGCCGCGCGATCGTCGGGTCTGCGGGCACGCTCTACTGCGAAGTGGTGTCGGTGCGCACCGGTACCGACGGCCGCCGCTGGGTGTACCTGGACATCGGGCGCTATGGCGGGCTCGCCGAAACCGAGAACGAATACATCCGGTACCGGCTGCGCACCAGCCGCGATGGTGATCCTGTCGACGACGCCGTCGTCGCCGGCCCCACGTGCGACGGCGACGACGTGCTGTATCGGCGGTATCCGCTGCCGGTGACGCTACGTCCGGGCGATCTGGCCGAGATCGAATCGGCCGGCGCGTATACGACGAGCTATTCGTCGTCATTCAATGGATTTGCTTTTTTGGCAACAGAATTCGTGGAGGTCGATGATGCAGTCACAACCGGGTAGCAGCTTCGCGGGCTGTCACGTGCTGGCCGAATTCACTGGCGTCGATCGCGAACTGGCCAACGATCGCGTGCGGCTGCGCCACCTACTGCGCACCGCGGTCGAACGCGCCGGAGCCACTGTGTGCGACATGGTGGACAAGCGCTTCGAACCGCACGGCGTGACGGTGCTGGCGTTGCTCGCTGAGTCGCACGCCTCGATCCACAGTTACCCGGAGCGCGGCGCCATGTTCGTCGACGTCTTCACCTGCGGCGAGTCCGCCGACGCCGAGGAGGCCGTCCGGCTGCTGCGCCACGCTGTCGGCGCAGCAGATGCTCACGTCCACACCGTGTTTCGCGGCGCCGGTAAGCAGATCGTCGAGCCGATGGCACCCGGCATCGTCCGCACCTGGCAGCTGACCGACGTGCTGTGTGACGTCCACACCGAGTTCCAGCATCTGGTGATCGGCCAGACGGAGCAGGGCATTTCACTGTTCAGCGACTCGGACCGGCAGAGCACCGAATTGAGCCAGCTCGTCTATCACGAAGCTCTGATGGTGCCGGCGATGCTGCTGGCCGAGGCGGTCGATCGGGTACTGATCATCGGCTCCGGTGAGGGCGTGGCCAGCCAGATGGCGGTCGCTGCCGGCGCCACCCACGTCGATCACGTCGACATCGACCGCGACGCCGTCCGGCTCTGTGCCGAACATCTGCCCTACGGTTACACCCCCGCTGAATTGGCAAGCGCAGAAGCCGGACTCGGCCCCGTCACGGTGCATTACACCGACGGATACGAGTTCGTCGCCAACCACACCGGCCCCCGCTACGACGTCGTCGTCATCGACCTGCCGGACGAACGACCCGAGCCCGCCCAACACAACCGCCTCTACGGCGCCGATTTCATGAAGCTGTGCGGCGACATCGGCGCCATCGTGGTCGGCCAGGCGGGCTGCCCCACGCTCTGGCGCAACGAGACGCTCATCCGATCGTGGGAGCGCTTCGGCGAAACCTTCGCCACCGTGGTCTATTTCGGCAGCGACGAGCACGAGTGGGCGTTCCTGTCGGGAACCACCGGGGTGCTCGAGGATCCGCTCGGCACGATGACGGCACGGCTGGAGACACTCCCGTACCGGTGTCAGACGATCGACGCGCAATCGCTCGCAGCCGCCGTTACGCCGCCGATCTCGCTGCGGGAGAATAGGATCGGCGCGGCCGGGTAGTGTTGGCTCCCATGCGACTCGCTGCAACCACGTTGGCCTTGGCAGGTGCGCTCACGCTGCTCGGACCGATGCCATCCGCGTCCGCCGATGCGGCGAGCCCCTTCGATGTTTCTGATCCGGCGGTCGGCCGGCTTGATCCGGCCTTGTTGGCAGCGGTCCAGCATGCGACGACCGCGGCGGCTGCCGAGGGAATCCCCATGACGATCACCTCCGGCTGGCGCTCTCCAGAGTTCCAGCAGCAATTGCTCGACGACGCGATCCAGACCTACGGCAGTTACAACGCCGCGCGGCAGTACGTCCAGACGCCGCAGCAGTCCAAACATGTCAGCGGCCAGGCCGTCGACATCGGCGGCCAGAGCGCCGACAAGTGGCTGATCGCCAATGGTGGGCGCTTCGGCTTGTGTCGGATCTACGCCAACGAACTCTGGCATTTCGAGCTGGCCACCGATGCCCACGGGGACTGCCCTCCGTTGCTACCCAACGCCGCCAGCTGATCCGCTGCTCGATTCCGGCGTCGTGGTGGCTGCAGGTGCCCGCACGCCGGTAAGGCCAAGTGCCACAGTGATTTCCAATACCGCGTCTGGATCGTCGAGCCGCTCGCCGTAGAAGTCGCGCAGCTGGGTCATGCGGTAACGCACCGTCTGCGGGTGCACGAACAGCGACTCGGCGACGGCATCTCGGCGGCCGAGGTGCAGGACCCAGGCCCGTAGCGTTTCCTCGAGCCGTTCGGCTGTGCTCGGTCGCAGCCCGGCGAGCGGCGCCAACACGCGCCGACGCAGGTCGTCGACGGCGTCGTGGTCGGCACTGAGCACCAGGTCGACGAGGTGTTCTTCGGTGTCGACGACACCGGAGCCACCTGCCACCAAGGCGCGAGTGCGCAACGCGCGCAGGTAGGAGGATTTCACCTGCCACCATTGACGCGAGGGTCCGACAATCACGCGGCTGCCCGTCATGGCGTCGAGGACCCGCTGACGCTGCTGACCGTCGGCGTCGGGGACGAGCACCACGGCCAGCGATTCACCGGCGTCCACCTCGGACACGTCAAGACTGGTGTGGAGGGTTTCCTGGGCGAAAAGGACTGACAGCTTGCGGGTGTCAACCTCCGGCAGCAGCACGGCGCTCAGCGTCTTCGGCGGCTTCCAGTCGGCCTGCTCGGCAGTGGCGAGCAGCTGGTTCATGGGCGCGCCCGCCAACAGTTCCGCGGCGAGCCGGTCGAGGTGGCGTTGCCGGACCCGGCCGGCGGCGGCGAGTTCATCTGCGTGGCCCGACACGCTGGCCGCCGACAGTTCGTCGATGAACGCGAACACCATTTCGGCGAACCTCGCGGTGGTCGCCGCCGAGAGTCCGGCCGCGACCGCAGTGGCCGAGAGCTCTCGCCACGACACTCGAGCGCCGACCCGGTAGGCCGACAGCAGGGCATCGATCGACCGGCCGGTGCGGGCCTCACCCCGACCCAGGTCGTAGGCGCCGTCGAGCGCCGGAGACAGCCTCGGCCCCGGATCGGTGTCATGGGACCGGGTGGTCAGACGCAGGAACGCGCCCAGCGCCAGCTGTACCGCGTTCTCGATGGTCTGCCCCATCGGTCCGCTGAACGCGTCGGTGTAGCTCGGCACCTCGGCCGTGACCGCCGCGACGGTCCGCTCGGCCATCTGAGGCAACACCCCTTCCAGGGCCCGGACTATCTCCTCATCGAGGTCCAGGCCACTGAATCGGGCAGCGGGATCCGTCATAACTGTTCTTTCCGAACAAATTGCTCCGGATCTATCACCCTCCCAGCATAGGACTTTGTACCGCTTGCTCATGGAAGCTAAGAGCATGACCACGACATCAGTTCGCCCGACCGCTGCAGGATTGCGCCGGCGTGTGCTCGAGCTGGCCGAGCGGATCACCACCCCACTGCTGCCCGGCGACTACCTCGACCTCGTCGCACCCCTGCGTTCCGGAGCCCCGCTGCGCGGCCGGATCACCGCTGTACATCCCGAGACGCGCGACTGCGTCACCGTGACGATCAAGCCCGGCAGCGGATGGCAATCGCACATCCCCGGCCAGTACGCCCGCATCGGGATCGATGTCGACGGGGTACGCCAGTGGCGCACCTACTCGCTGACCTCGCACACCGATCGCCCCGATGGGCACATCGCGATCACCGTCAAAGCCGTCGTGGACGGAACGGTCAGCAACTACCTGGTGCATCGCGCCACTGTCGGCACGCTGGTGCACCTCGACCAGGCCGCCGGCGACTTCGTCCTTCCCGCCGCTGCGCCGGACAAGCTGCTGTTCGTCGCCGCCGGCAGCGGCATCACCCCGATCATGGGCATCCTGCGCAACCTCGCCGACAGCACGGACACCGACGCGGTGGTCGTGCACTGCGCGCCGACGCCCGACGACATGATCTTCGCCGGGGAGCTGCGCGAACTGGCTGCGCGCGGCCGGGTCCGTCTCATCGAGGTCCACACCGCCACCGACGGTCGGCTCGACGTGACGCGCCTGCAGGAACTGGTCGGCGACCTCACCGGACGCCACACCTGGGCGTGCGGACCCGCCGGACTACTCGATGCGCTGCAACAGCATTGGACTGCGGCCGGCATGGTCGACCGGTTGCACACCGAACGCTTCCGCGCCGAAATCCTCGCCACCGGCGACGGCGGCACCGTGACATTCAGCAAGAGCGGCACCACCACCGAGGCCGCCGGCGATCAGACGCTGCTCGACACCGGAGAGGCCGCCGGCGTCCTGATGCCCTCGGGCTGCCGGATGGGCGTGTGCTTCGGCTGCGTCGTCCCCCTCCGCCGCGGAGCAGTGCGCGACGTGCGCTCGGGCGACCTCACCACCGCCGTCGAAGGCGACGGCGTCGTAATCCAAACCTGCATCAGCGCAGCCGCCGGCGCCTGCGATATCGACATCTGATCGAAAACTGCCTTCACACAAGGAGTTACGCCATGACTGCCCTGCAACGCAAACTCAACAACCCCGTCGCGCACCTCTCTGAGGCCGATATCGAGAACATCGGCATCGAGCTCGACGCGATCCGCGCCAATGTCATCGCCAGCCGCGGCGAACAAGACGCCGCCTACATCCGCAAGGTCATCGCCGGCCAGCGCAAGCTCGAGCTGACCAGCCGCGCCGTGTTGTTGTTCTCGCTGTTCCCGCCGGCATGGATCGCCGGCACCGCCGGGCTCGCCGTGTCGAAGATCATCGACAACATGGAAATCGGCCACAACGTGATGCACGGCCAGTGGGACTGGATGCGCGACCCGAAGATTCACTCCACGACGTGGGAATGGGACAGCGCGTCGCCCGCCGCGATGTGGAAGCACTCGCACAACGAGCTGCACCACACGTACACCAACGTGCTCGGCAAGGACCATGACCTCGGCTACGGCATCATGCGCGTCGACGAAGATCAGCGGTGGAGTCCCTTCTACCTGATGCAGCCGCTGACCAACTTCATCAACGCCTGCTTCTTCCAATACGGCATCGCCGCGTACGACCTGCAGATCGGCCGCTACCTCAAGGGCAAGACCGACAAGGAAGAGTTCCGCCGTCAGGGCAAGGAAGTGCTGGCCAAGACCGGCCGCCAAGCGCTGAAAGACTATGTCCTGCACCCGCTTCTGTCGGGACCGTCGGCGCTGACCACGCTCACCGCGAATCTGACGGCGAACTTCATCCGCAATTGGTGGACCCACTCGGTCATCATGTGCGGACACTTCCCCGAAGGCGTCGAGACGTTCGAGAAGGCGTCCATCGAGGGCGAGACCCGCGGCGAGTGGTACCTGCGGCAGATGCTCGGCTCGGCCAACATCTCCGGCGGGCGGTGGATGCACTTCATGACCGGCAACCTGTCGTTCCAGATCGAGCACCACCTGTTCCCCGATCTGCCCAGTAATCGCTACCAGGAGATCGCGCCGCAGGTCGCCGAACTCTTCGAACGCTACGGGTTGACCTACACCAGCGGCTCACTGCCGCGACAGGTCGCGTCGGCGTGGTGGAAGGTGTTCCGGCTCTCCCTGCCCAACCGATACGCGACGATGCGCTTGCCGCGCCTCCGGTTGCGGCGGGCACCGGCAGCCACGCCGGAGCTGGCAGCAGCCGCGTAATTCTGTTGTTACCGTGAGCGATTCACGTCACCAGTGAGCGCCTGGGCTTCCTCGTAGGACATCGCGGCGGGAGTCGGGGCGCCGGTGGCGTATGCCGTCGCCGCTGACGCGGCCGCCGTGATGGCGACGCGGAACGGCAGTGACCCGGTGCTCACGCGTCGCACGCCCAGTTCCCGGAGCCGCTGGAATGGGAGCTGGGCCAGGAGGTTGAGCGGAGTTCGTCCGAGGGTGGCGACGAGCTGCTCTATTTGGCGCTCGTCGCCGATACCCGGCACGAATACGCCGTCGGCGCCGGCGTCGACGTAGGCCAATGCCCGTCGGGTGGTGTCGTCCGTCGGGAGATGGAGCCAGTACGTGTCGACGCGGGCATTGATGAACAGCTCCGGCGTGGCCGCCCGGAATGCCGCGATCAGCGCGCACTGCTCGTCGATGGCGGCGAGGTGATCGCCGCGGGCGTCCTCGATGTTGACCCCCGCGATGCCGATCGCGGTCAACTCCGCGGCCAACTCTGCCGGGTCCATGCCGAAGCCGGCCTCGATATCGACCGTCACCGGAACCGGAAGGCGAGCCAATGTTCTTGCCAGGGCCAGGGTTTCCGGCCCCGTGACGCCGGCCGCATCGGGGAGCCCGTGGGAAGCGGCGACGCCGAGACTCGTTGTGCCGACCGCCCGGAAGCCGGCGTGGACGAACGCCGCCGCAGAAGCGAAGTCCCACGCGTTCGGCAGCAGGAGGGGTTCGTCGGCGTGGTGCAGGTCCTTGAACTGCACAGCCAGCGGCAGAGAGCTGGCCGCGACGACGGCAGACTGGTCCATGGGTCCATCGTGCCAGCCACCAAATGACCGTCCGCTAAGTCAGCACGGAATGATGTAACCCGGGTCGGTGGCCGAATCCAGCCACTTTCCATAAGCAATTCCGCCCACGGCGCGCACCCGGGCACACACCTGACTTTGTGTAGTCCCGCCAGGTGCGTACACGGCGTAGATCGGATTCCCAGCGTCAGTCGCCTGTCGAAGAGATGGGCACGACATATCTGTTCGCAGGTAGCCCGCACCTGGATTGGCATCCAGAAGCCGCTGCACGCCTTGTTCGTATTCACCTGGAGTAGTCACCGAACCCAGAATCACGATGGCCTGACCGTTGCACCGTGGTGAAGTCATCGGCGTCGCCAAACCGAGATCACCAGTGGGAACCGGCTGGGAGCGCGGTAATTGCGGTGCGCTAGTTGCGGGCGGTAGACCGGGTTGCGTCACGGTCACAGCAGGCGCTGTCATAGTCACCGTCTCAGCCATGGTTCGCTCGTCGGCCGCGCCTGAAGCCGCACTAGTTGTCGACGTTGACGGCGGGCTAGACGAGGTGCCCCCTAACCGAGCACCAAAGAACGCGACCAACCCGACGGCAACGAGAAGTGCAGCCGCGCCGGCGAACAGCGCCGTCCGGCGGTTCGCGCTTTGGCGTGATGCCGTGGCCTGATTCTGTTGCGCCCCAATCGAGGAGGCTGACACCGGTGTCGCGAGTTGGGTTGCAGCGGACGAACTAACTGTGCCCACACTTGAGCGAGCGAACGCCGTCGCGAATTCCCTGCATGTACCAAACCGCTGACCCGGTTCCTTCGACATCGCCTTCACCAGGGCTTCTTCCATGCCGACCAGGTCGGGGCGCACCGACGTCAAGGACGGTGGAACGGAAGACAGATGGCTGCCAATTACGACGGCCGGGTTGGAATGAACAAACGGCGGCGCACCGGTCAAAAGATGGAATGCCGTGCACGCCAGCGCATATTGATCGGACCGGCCGTCCACTGCGCCACCGGTGAGCTGCTCAGGGGCCGCGTAGTCCACAGAGCCGACAGTCATATTCGTTGCGGTGAGTCCACCAGTGTCATGAATACCTCTAGCGATGCCAAAGTCGGCCAGCAAAATTCGTCGGTCTGCCGCCCGAGGGTCGGTCATCAAGATGTTGGAGGGCTTTACGTCACGATGCAGCAGGTACCGCTCATGGGCGTAGTCGAGGGCATCTGCGATCGCAGACACGATGTCCACCACCTCTTTTGGTGGCATCCCGTGGGGATAGCGTTCTCGCAACAATTGCGCCGCGTCAGTGCCGTCGACGTAATCCATCGCAATCCACAGCTGACCGTCCTGTTCACCTCGATCGTGGACGGCGACGATATGCGAATGCCACAAGGACGCGGCGATGTCAGCCTCGCGGGCGAAGCGCTGCCGGTATTCGTCATCAACACTGACTGCGACAGGAAGAACTTTCAACGCTTCGCGCCGGGGCAACCGGGGATGCTGGGCGAGATACACCTCGCCCATTCCGCCCGACCCCAGGAGTCGGACGATCGTGTAGCCAGCGAATACTTCCCCCTCAGCGACCGGCATGCCGGCATCCTATCGAGCGAGTCCCCGACCATTCGCGAAATTGATGTCGGCACCGTCGGGCCTACGTAGGGTGTGCGACATGAACCTGCCGACCGCCGATGCAGTCGGCGGCAGTGTGACCCGCAGGCAGGCGCTTCGTTGGATCGGTAGTGCAGGACTCGCTGCCACACTCGATGCTTGCGGCAACAACCCAACAGTGGTCACCGGGACAACCGCGTCCTCTGCCGCGAGTACGCAAGCGCTACCACCTGCATCAGTTTCGCCAGGCGGACCGGTAGTGAAGCCGACGCCCGCGGCGTGGCTGTGTCGCGATTCGTGGGGAGCTCGACCTGCGCGACCTGGCGGCCTGCCGCATACCGTGAGCCGGCTGACACTTCATCACAGCGGCGTCGTTCTAGGCGATAACACCCATGCACCGTCGCGCCTGCGTCAACACCAGCGCTACCACCAGGACAGCCACGGCTGGATCGACATCGCGTACCACGTTAGCGTCGACCGCAACGGACACATCTACGAGCTTCGGGCGCCGCAGCTCGCGGGCGACACTGCGACCGACTACGACACGACCGGACACTTCCTGGTTGTCTGCGAGGGTGACTTCGACAAAGAACCTCTCGCCGAGGCCCAGATCGCCAGCACTGCAATGGCGTTCGCATGGGCCGCACAGACATTCGGCGCTGCTCCGAGCACCTTGGCGGGACATCGCGACCTCGCGTCGACCGCATGTCCGGGCGCGAACCTCTACACGCACCTAGCCTCCGGCGATCTAATGCGGCGGATCAACGATCTCGTCACTGCTGGCGGTGTTGACCTACATCGAGTGTGCGGACCGGAGGCCGGAGAAATCGTCGCTGCTATCGAATCTGGTCAACGCTGAGATGGTCTTCGGGCGGCTGGCGACGTCCATCAACTACTCGAAATTCGCGGCCACGGATGGCGAGAGCCCGATCTTCGGCATCGAAGGTCGCCATACCTCACGCTCGCGCTGAGTGCGGGCCGGTTACCGACGCCTATGCCGCGGATCGCAGTCACTATGTGACCGCAATCCGCGGCGCAAGCGCCTTCAGGAAGCAGCGTCGTCACCGCGCCTTGAGTTGCAGGCCATGTGCCCTTGGACGGCCCGCCGCAGATCAGCGGATGTGCCCGCCCAGCGACGCCGTGATCAGGGCCGGCGGCGTGTAGGAGGCGAACAAGTTGGCCCGTTCTTGGAGGGTCAGGTTCCGTCGGGCCCACAGCCGTCGAAATCCCTGACGAGCCAATGCAATCCACGTTGCTGGCAGCGAAGTCGTCATTGCGTGGTGGTGGCGTGCAACCATGACCATTGAGAATCTCCTTGATGTGAGGTGGAACAGCCGTCTCTTAGATCGAGTGAAAACCGTTCAGGGACAGTGATGTTCGTTGGCGGTTTGGGCTGCTCCGAGCCGGTCGTAGACCTGCCACCAGATCGCTTCGTGAGCGCTTACCGACAATCGGCCGTGATCACGCAACATGTCCGCGGCCCGGAGCTTGCCCACCAGTACTTTCAGCTCGGCGTACTCCGCTTCGAATTGTTCGTCTGTTCGGCCGGCGAACCGTGTGACGCACCGTGTCCGAATCTGAGCGTGCGAGCGTGCGACCCGGGCGAAGAGCGCGACCCCAACTCCCAGCCACACGACGGTGGGAACGGCGAACTGCATCCACGATGTTGCGGCGCCAAGCAGCAGAAGGGAAAACAACCACAGGACGGTGCCCCACGTCGGCCACGCCCGCCACGCGCGCAGCCAACGGCGCTCGACATTGTCGATGCCAGGTGGGTACACGACCAGCCAATAGCGTGTGACGCCGTAGCGGGTGGGTGAGACGCTCAACGAACCCCACACGTGGTCACCGTCCAGCAGGCGAGTCCACCACCGCCTGGAGGCAGGCGCCCAACTGGGCAGCGGCTGGGGCCAGCGATCACCGCCGACCCAGTGGTGCGGGTTCTCCATGTATGTCGGTCTACTCGCTCGCCGGCGGGGCGGACGGGATGTGTACGGAATCCTTACGCAGCTGGCGGCGATCTTTACAGCGGGTGTTCAGATCGCGTCAAGACCAGGTCATATTCCTCGGATGCGGGTCTAACGTCGGCCCCCGCGGCGCGTGGCATGCCGCAGGCTGACTCAGGAGGGGCAGTGATGCATTGGGGACCGGCGGCGTGGCTGCAACTCATCACGATCGTCGCGATCCTGGCACTGCTGCACGTGCCGTTGGGCAACTACATCGCATCGGTCTATTCCAGCGAAAGGCATTGGCGCGCTGAGCGATTGATCTATCGAATAGTTGGAGTGCAGCCGGATCGCGAACAGCATTGGGTCTGGTACGCGGCATCAGTGGTCGCGTTCTCGGTGGTCAGCGTGGCCGCGCTGTTCAGTCTGCTGATGCTGCAGACCCAGCTGCCCGCACCTTGGGGCGCACCAGGAATGACGCCGTTGCTCGCGCTGAATACTGCCGTCAGCTTCGTCACCAACACCAGTTGGCAGAACTATGCAGGCGAGTCGACGCTCGGTCATTTCGGACTGACCGTCGGCCTGGGCGTGCAGGCCTTCGCCAGCTCCGCTGTCGGCATCGCCGTGGCCATCGCGCTGATGCGCGGCATCGTGCGTCGCCAGACATTCGAACTCGGCAACTTCTGGGTGGACCTGGTGCGCGGCATCATCCGGATCCTGATCCCGATGGCGCTGATCATTGCGGTTCTGCTCACCGCACTCGGTGTGATGGAGACCTTCGGTCCGGCACAGGCGATCGGCAGCCTGGCCGGCGGCTCGCAGACCTTGCCGTCCGCGCCGGTTGCGTCGTGGGAGTCCATCAAACTGATGTCCGGCGACGGCGGTGGTGCCTTCAACGCCAACAGCGCGCACCCGTTCGAGAACCCGACACCGCTGACCAACGTCATCGAGATCGTGACCATGGCCGTCATCCCGGTATCGCTGGTCCGCACCTACGGTGTCATGGTCGGCGACCGGCGTCAGGGCTGGGCCTTGCTGGCCGTAGTTGTCACGCTGTTCGGATTGGGCACCGCAGCCGTCGGGATGTCGGAAGCGATGCCGCACGGCACCGTCGCCAGTGCGGTCGGTACTGCGCTGGAAGGCAAGGAGATTCGCTTCGGAATGCCCGGTAGTGCGCAGTTCGGCCAGGTGGCCACCGCTACCGCGGACGGCGCGGCCAACTCGTCGTACGACAGTTTCACCAGCGTTGGTGGCGGCGTGCTGATGGCCAACATGATGCTGGGCGAGATCAGCCCTGGCGGCACGGGCAGTGGGCTGTACGGTTTGGTCGTCATCGCGCTGCTCGCCGTGTTCCTCGGCGGTCTGATGATCGGCCGCACGCCGGAGTATCTGGGCAAGCGGGTCAGCGCCCGGGAGATGAAGTTGGTCAGCCTGGCAGTGCTCACCCCGCCGGTGACGGTACTGACCGGTGTCGCGATCTCGATGGCGCTGCCGGCCGGCGCCAACGCCACGACCAATGCCGGCCCACACGGGCTGTCCGAAGTGCTGTATGCGTTCACCAGTTGTGTCGCGGGTAACGGCAGCGCGTTTGGCGGATTCAGCGGAAATACAACAGGATTCAACATCGGTCTGGCAGCGGCAATGATCATCGGTCGGTTCGTGCCGATGATGCTGGTGCTCGCCCTGGCCGCCAGCTTCGCCAGGCAGAGTTCCGGGGCAGTCACCGACGGCACTCTGCGCACTCATCAACCATCGTTCGTGGGACTGATGATCGGCGCAGCCCTGATCGTGGTCGGACTGGAGTACCTCCCGGCACTCGCGTTGGGCCCCATCGTCGAACGGCTGTCGTAGCAGGCTGTCGGTGCGCTGCGGTCGGGCGTTGCAGCTGATTCGATCCTCCGCGCCAACGCCACGAATGGCGCGCGCTGAACCGCGTCACTGGTGCCCGGTGCCTCCGGATGCCACTGCACCGCAAGCACCCAACCGTCGACGGCCTCGAACGACTCGATCAGGCCGTCGGCCGCGTAGCCCGTCGCCACCAGCCCGGCGCCCAGCGATGCGATGCCCTGGTGGTGCGCCGACGCCACGACGATCCGGCCAGAGTCATGTGCGGCGTGGACTCGGCTATCTGCTGTCAGGGCAACCGAGTGCCAACCGAACAGCTCGCCGGCCGTCACGCTCCGGTGCGGGACTTCGCTTGGTACCAGGTCGATCTGGAGATCGCCACCCCGAAGTACGTTCAGTACCTGCGCTCCACGACAGATGCCGAGCACCGGCAAGCCGGCGTCCTGTGCCCGCGCCGCCAAGGTGAAGTCGAGTTCGTCCTGCTCGTCGTTGACGTCGTACACCGCATCGGTAGTGGCCTGTCCGTACCGTTGCGGGTTGATATCGCCGCCACCGGGCAGCACGAGTCCACTGACGCCGGACAGTGCGACGAACGGGTCGTCGACCACCAGCGGGGTAAGTCCGGCATCGGCGACCAGATCGACAATCCGGTCGAAGAGCTCATTCGCCGCGACGACTCGTGGGTCGTCTCCCAGTGAGAACCGGCGCGGCACGACAACAACGGGCGAGGCCACTCCTGTCGCCACGGGTTCAGAAGTATCCGGAGTTGGGCGGAAGCGCGCCGTTGACAACGAAATCTCCAGTCGCCCAGGACTTGTACGCGAGCGGGTTGTGGCTTGCGATGGTTCGCGCATTGCGCCAGTGCCGGTCCAGGTTCAGTGTTCGCGCGGTGGCCGACGCACCGCCGGTGTCGAACAGCCGCTGCGCGGCGTCGAGGGTGAGTCGTTCCGCGACGAGTTGGGCCTTCGCCACCTCGATCGCGGCCTCACCGATGGCGCGCTGATCGTCGATCTGGCCGGCGTCCACCACGCGATCCAGTGCCTCCGCGGCGTGGAGGGTGACCGCCGTGGCCGCCGACGTCCAGGCCGCGATCTCCCCAACTGCCTGCAGGATGAACGGATCCTGCGTCGCTGTGGGGCTGAGCGCGTGTGCCGCAGGGCGCGCCTTGTTCTGGACGAACCAGATGGCATCGCGTAGGACGCCGTTGGCAATTCCCACTGCCACCGCAGTCAGGTACAGCTGCAGGAAAGTCTGGCTGTGGGCGAGCCGGTGGTCCTCAGGGACCAGCGAGACCTCATCGTCGTAGACCGGCACGGCATCGAATGTTGTTGCACCGCTGGCGGTCAGTCGCTGTCCGAAGCCGTCCCAGTCGTCGTACAGCGTCACGCCTTGCCGGTCGACGGGAATGATCGCGTGCACTTCGCGACCGTCTTCCCGTTCGGCGGAGACCGCGATCAGATCCGCGTACAGGGTTCCGGTCGAGTAGAACTTCTTGCCGTCCAACCGATATCGACCGTCACCGGTGGAACGCAATGTGGTGCCGACTGCCGCCGGGGACGCGCCCACCGCTTCGGTGATCGCGTTGCCGACGATCTTTCCGCTGAGGACTTCAGGAAACCACTGGGCACGCAGACCTTCATCGCCCCGGTTGCCCAGGAGCCGTTCCACGAATCCGAAATGGGCACGGAGCGCTTGGGCGACGTTGGAGCTGGCCTGCGCAATGTCGATCACCGTCTCGACGACGTCGACGATGGAACCGCCTGGGCCACCGTACTCCGGTGGGATCCGCAGTGCCAGTATGCCGGTGTCGGCGATCGCCCGAGTCGACTCGTGGTGCAGGGTGCGGTTCAGTTCATGGTGGGCGTCGTCGTCGCCGAGCGTTTTGACGACGGACGCCAATAGCGCCCGCCGGTCAGCGACGGAGCCTGCGGCCAACGCCGTAACGGTCATGGGGTTTCCTTCTCAGCTCATCGAAACAGGGGCAGGATGTGGGTCGCGAAACGTTCCATCTCGGTTTCCAGAGGCTGGAACTGCAGCATGAACAGGTCGATACCGAGATTGGCGAAGATCGTGATCCGTTCGGCTACTTGCTCATAACTGCCGATGAGACCGGCCAAGGTGCCGCCGTTGGTGCCCACCCGCGCGACACCCTCATGCACCTTGAACATCGCGGTGGCGGGATCGGCTCCCGCGGTGCGGTCCCGTTGCCCCTCTCCGCCGACGAGACTTTGCAAGTACCGGAACTCGTGCTCCGCCTCCTCCGCCGACTCTCGGGCGATCACAAATGCAGACAAGCCAAACTGCAAGGGCTCCGGCTTGTTCCGTTCACGACGCCGCATGTCATCGATGAGGTCTGCGGCGTCCTGTGGCGGGCGTCCGTTCAGGAAGAAGACGTCGGCCTGCGCTGCCGCCAAGGCGCGCGCCGCTTCGGATTCGCCGCCGAGGTACACCCGGGGTGTGCGTTCGAGCGCCGGCCGCAACTGAGCACCCGCCGCCACGGCCCCATCCAGTCCCGACTCGATGGCATCGCCACGCCACAGCCGGCCCACGACGTCGAGCCATTCACGGGAGTATTCGTAGCGGTCGCCGTGGGTGACGTCCCCGAGGCCGATCGCCTCCAACTCGGGGAGGAACCAACCGCTGACGAGGTTGATGGCCAATCGGTCGGCGGCGATCTGTTCAATGTTGGCAACGGTTTTCGCGAAGACCAGCGGATTGAACAGCAACGGCTTGATCGCGCCGATCAATTCGACACGGCTGGTGGCCTCGGCAAGCCCGGCCAGCGTCGACCAGGTTTCCAGCACATCGTGTTCAGCGCCACCAGGATGGAGCACGTGTTGGGCCACCAACGTTGAATCGAAGCCCAGCTCCTCGGCCCTGACGATGAGATCGCGCGTCCGCTGGTAGCTGGCGTCGGGGATCTCGGTGGGATGCGTTCTGGCGCCCCAAGTTCCGTAAACGGGCGCCCACACCCCGAACCGGGGCGCGGTCAGTGTGGCAGTCATGAATTCTCCAGGTAGCGCCGGAACTCCCAGTCAGTGACCGCACTGGAATACTCATCCCACTCGCTCTGTGCGATCTCGGCGAAGTCGTGCACGGAGTCCCCGCCCAAGATGTCCACGATGGCGTCATCGCTACGCGCCAGCGCGATGGCGACGCCAAGCGATTCAGGTAGCCGCACCCCCACGTCGTAGAGGTTGCCGGTCAGTGGTTCGGGCGGATTGCGTCTGGCCTCCAGGCCCGCCACGACAGCAGCCAAAGCGGATGCGATGAGCCAGTACGGGTTTGCGTCGGACGCGCCCGTGCGCAGCTCGATTCGGGTGGCCTGCGGCGTCGACTCCAGAAGGGACCGAACCGCGGACGTGCGGTTGTCCCGACTCCAGGTCAGGGTTGCCGGGGCGAACGATCCGGGAACGTACCTGCGGTACGCGTTGACCGAGTGGGCCCCGAACAGCGTGATCGACGGCAGGTGTTCGAGCAGGCCACCGATGGCATGGAGGCTGACCTGGCTCTCGGTACCGTCGGCGCCGGCGAGGACCGGCTCGCCGTCTCGCCACAACGAGATGTGCAGGTGCGCAGAGCTTCCAGAGTGCTCGGAGAACGGTTTGGGCATGAACGTCGCCAGCTTGCCGTTGCGCCGGGCGATCTCCTTGACCGCGTACTTGAGCCGAGCACTGTTGTCGGCGGCATCGAGTGCGTCGCTGTAGACCAGGTTTGCTTCGACCTGTCCGGGACCGTATTCGGTGAGCAGGCCCTCCAAGGAGGTGAACGAGCGCAACACCGAATAGAGCTCGCTCAGTAAGGGTTCGAGAGTGTTGGCGTTCTGCAGCGAGTAGGCATGGACGTCGTTCTGGAAGATCGATCCGTCGGGGTTGAGCAGGTAGAACTCGAATTCGGCGCCGACCTTGGCCGTGTATCCGAGCGCCTCGAGACGCTCGATGACGCGCCGCAAGACACCGCGGGGATCGAGCGGTGACGGCGTCCGGTCGTGGCTGACGATGTCGGAGATGACGTGTCCCACGCCCGGCCGCCACGGCAACTCCCGGAAGGTGCTCAGGTCGGGAACCGCGAAAGCGTCGGGGTAGCCGGTGTTCCAGTTGGTCGACCGGAGGCTTTCGATGACTCGCGCGTTGGAGTTCCACGCGAGCGCGCCATCGCAGAAGCCGAACCCGGATGTTTCGGCGCGACTGCGGAACTGGTCGGCGGGCACCCGCTTGCCCAGCGCGTGGCCGAACTGATCACTCCACGCCACCTCGACCTCGGTGATGACTCCGGAGTCGAGCAGATCGACAACGCTCCTGTGCCGCTGGTCCGTTGCGGCTTCGGTGGTCACAGACATCTCAGCCCTCCTCTCCGGCCGGCGTCAGCGACTCAGTTCGGGCGCGGCGGTAGCCCAGCACGGCACCGCCCACGAAACCCACTACGAGAACCAGGATTACGGCCAACGCCAGACCCGACGAGCCGCCGACCAGGTCCTTGAGATTCACCAGGATCAGTCCCAGGAACGCCACCAGGCCGACCAAGCCGAGGGCCGGGGCAACCCGGACACGCCACACCGAATGATGCCGTCGGTCCTTCGCGAAGAATGTCAGGACCGCCGCACTGGTGAGGACCATCAAAACCAGCACACCGACCGTGGTGATCCCGGACAGCCAGGTGTAGAACTCCGTGCTCGGGTCCAGCTGAGTCACCGTCGCGACGCCGATGACCGCGAGGATCAGTGCGGACAGAGCCAGCGATGCGACGTGCGGCGAGCCGTGGCGGGTGTGCGGCCGACCGAAGGCAGCGGGCAGCACGCCACGTCCAGACAACGCGAAGAGGTAGCGGGATACCACGTTGTGGAAGGACAAGATGCAAGCGAAGAGGCTGGTGACGAACAAGACTTGAATGACGTCGGCTCCCACCACACCCAGGTAGCGCTGTGCGGTGTCCACGAGCATGGTGCCACCCGAATTCGTCGCGCGCTCAACGGCTTCGTGATCACCCCACGCCGAGATCAGTGCCCAGCTCGACACCGTGTAGAAGATGCCGATCACGGCCAGCGCGAGGTAGGTCGCATAGGGAATGGTGCGGTCCGGATCGCGAGCCTCATCCCGGAAGATGGCTGTCGCCTCGAATCCGAGGAACGAGATGATCGCGAAGAGCAGCCCAATTCCTGGTGCCCCCGAGGCGATCTGCGCCGGGTTGAGCAATCCCGTTGACAGTCCATGGTCGCCACCGCGGCCGATGATGACCGCGTCGAGGACAACGACGATGGCGATCTCGGCGACGAGCAGAACCGCGAGCACTCGACTGGAGAGCTCGATGTTGCGATAGCCGAGGTAGGTGATCACCGCCAGCCCTGCCAACGCCCACACCGGCCACGGCAACTGCGGCACACCGACCAAGCTCAACAATCCACCGAGCTGCGGCCCCAACAAGCCGTAGACCGCAGCCTCCATCGAGGCGTACGTGAGGATCGCCACGAAGGCGGCGCCGATGGCAGCAGTAACCCCAAAGCCCTGCTGCACATACGAAAAGAACGCGCCGGCCTCGCGGACGAAAGGCGTCATCGCGGTGAAGCCGATGGCGAACAGCAGCAGCACGACGGTGGCAATGACGAAGGTGGCCGGGAACCCCGGTCCGTTGCCGGTGGCGATGCCCAACGGCACCGGTCCCCCGATGACGCCCAGCGGTGCCGCCGCGGCCAGCACCATGAAGACGATGGCCGGAATGCCCAAATTCCCGCGTAGGCGCTGAGCGACGGCAGGAGGCCCACCGCCGGTACGCACCGCAGTATCTTCGACCGACATGGCCGGACCCCTCACTATTCGGCGAATATTGTTGTATGCAAAAGCTATTGGCCACACCCGTCCCGCTCCAGCCGGCGGGACACCGGCGCTGACAATGCGTCACATGCGGTAACACTCGGCACGTCAGATTCGGGAGCGGGTCGGTAGTCTTCGTGACACAGCGCCGTGTGCGCATAGCCAAAGGGGTTGTCCGTGGGGACCATTCGATCGATACATCGCGCGGGCCGCGTCCTACGCGTGGGCGCGACCCCGGTGCCGCACGCCGAAATCCTCGAGCACGTCCGCCCCGCCCTGGCGCTCGCCGGAATCGACCTCCACATCGAAGTGTTCGATACCTTCGACGAACCGAACCAGCACCTGGTCGCCGGCGCGGTCGACGCCAACTTCTTTCAGTACCTGCCATTCCTCGACGAGTTCAATGCCTCGGCGGCCCAGCGGCTGGTCGCTGTCGCACCGGTACACATCGAACCGTTCGCGCTCTATTCAGAATCGATTGCCGCCGTTGGCGAGGTACCGCAGTACGCGCAGGTCGCGCTGCCCGGCGATCCCGCGAACGTGGGGCGGGCCTTGCGCATCCTTCATGACCTGGGGCTGGTGACTCTGCGTGATGACGAGCTGTCCACCCCCGGCGTCGACTCGATCGTCGAGAACCCAAAGCAGTTGCTGTTCAAGGAAATCGCCAGTGCTCATCTGGCCGATGTCCTCGCGGACTTCGATCTGGTTTTCCTCTTCGGCAACTACGCCATGGACCGCCAGATCGACCTGCAGTCAGCTCTCTACTGCGATCGCGCGAATCGCGGCTATGCCGAATACCTGGTCGCGCGACCGGACAACCACGAGAGCGAACCAATCAGAATGTTGGCCCAAGCCTTGCAATCAGATTCCGTACGCTCGTTCATCGCCCGGTCGTACGGAGACCTCGTCGTGCCTGCGTTCTGACGATCAGGCAGACCGGATCGGACACTGATCCCGGAACCGCGTCGAAGGCTGCGGATCAAAGCGATAGCCCTTGCCCCGGACAGTCGTCAACGTCAGAGCATGGACACCCAGCTTCACCCGGAGCCGTCGCACATGGGTATCGATGGTCCGCATCGAGGCGAACCCCGCGTCCCACACGTTTTCGATCAGCTCTTCTCGCGAGACGATCCGCCGGGGATGTTGCGCCAGATATGCCAGCAGTTCGAACTCTTTGTACGCCATCGCGATCAGGCGACCGTCGGCGCTGACCTGCCGGGTAGTTCGGTCAATGACCAATCCACCTATCGGCGCCGGTGGAGCGCTACGAGCCGGGCCCGCGGCGACGGCCGACTTCTCGACCCGGGCGCCAGGCACCCGGTACGCGAGATACGCGCTGAACTCGTCCATCAGGGCCGTCACCTGTGCCAGCGCATCGCCGGACGCGGTGGCAAGCTCCACCGTCAGCACCAGCTGCGATGCCCGGACAGTGCGGCCCTGATACATCCACTCTCCCTTGTCGATCCGGACTCAAGTGTCCGCGAGGAAGGTCGCCATCGACATCGTTAGCGTCACTCTGAATCGAAGCGAGCCGTCGCGTTGACCGATGAAACAGTCCGGTCACGATCTGAACTCAGCAAGGACCGGCCACAACTTTCACATCTGTCGCATTGTTAACATCTCGAGATGCAGGACTTCCCGGAGACCACCGGCCTTCGGCGCCCGTTCTCGCGACGTGACGCGCTGCGCTATGCCGGCGCCGCATCGGCGCTGGCCGGCCTCGGCGCAGCAGGGCTCGGCATGCCGACGGCGTCAGCCGCCGCTCCCACGCTGATCGACTTCGCCATGAAGCAGATTCCGGCGCAAGATATTCGGGCCGCAGGCCACGCCGGCGTCGTCAACTACGTCTCGACGTCGCGCCCCGGCTCGACCATGGGCGCCAAGCCGATCACCCTGCCCTACGCCAAGTCGCTGGCCGCGGCGGGACTGGCGATCGTGAGCAACTATCAATACGGCAAGCCGGGTGGGACTGCGCCGTCGGACTTCACCCGTGGATATGCGGGCGGCGTCGCCGATGCGCGCACCGCCTGGCAGCTGCACACCGCGGCGGGCGGCGGCCAGAGCGCGCCGATCTTCTTCTCCGTCGACGACGACATCAACCGCGAAACGTGGAACAACGTTGCGTTGCCCTGGTTTCGGGGCATCAACTCGGTGATCGGCGCGCAGCGCACCGGCGTCTACGGCGGCATCAACACCTGCCAGTGGGCCGCGGCCGACGGTGTCATCGGCCGCTCGACCACGCCCGGTCACGTGTGGGCGTGGCAGACCCGATCCTGGTCCGGCGGAAAGATCTACCCGGCCGCCGTGATGTACCAACGCATCGTGAGCACCGCGTCGAACCCGGGCCCGGTCGTGGGCGGGCTCGAAGTGGACGTCAGCGACGCCCTGGCCTCCGACGTCGGGCAGTGGAACCTGCATCCCTGAGGCGATAGCACCAGCTATAGCTCTGCAGCACGCCCGTTGTCGACCAGCCACGAGCGATCCAGCCGAACGTTCTGCAGCATCCGGCGATCATGGGTCACCAGCAGCAGTGCCCCGTCATAACTCTCGAGCGCTTCCTCGAGCTGCTCGATGGCCGCCAGATCGAGATGGTTGGTCGGCTCATCGAGCACCAACACGTTCGTCCCGCGTGCCTGCAACAAGGCGAGGCCTGCGCGGGTTCGTTCACCGGGAGACAGCTCGTCGACGGTGCGTTCCACGTGGTCGGCGCGCAGCCCGAATTTGGCGAGCAAGGTGCGCACATCCGCGGTCGTCCAGGACGGTACGAATTGCTCGAAGCGATCGACGAGCCGGCTGGCACCGGTGAAATCTGCACGCGCCTGGTCGATTTCGCCGACGGCGACGTTCGCGCCCAGGCTCGCCCGGCCCTCATCGGGCTGCTGCCGGCCGAGCAGTAGCCGCAGCAGGGTCGACTTTCCCGCCCCATTGGGACCGGTGATGCCGATCCGCTCGCCGGCGTCGACCTGCAGAGACACGGGCCCCAGCACGTAATCGCCTTGGCGCACAACGGCGTTGTCCAGTGTCGCGACAACGGAACTCGACCGCGGTGCGGCACCGATGGTGAACTGGAGCGTCCATTCCTTGCGAGGCTCCTCGACTTCCTCGAGGCGGGCGATCCGGCTCTCCATCTGCCGCACCTTCTGCGCCTGCTTCTCGCTGGACTCGGTTTGTGCGCTGCGCCGGTTCTTGTCGTTGTCGGGCGCCTTGCGCATCGCATTGCGCACACCCTGACTGGACCACTCCCGCTGCGTGCGTGCACGCGCCACGAGATCGGCCTTCTTATCAGCGAATTCGTCGTACTGTTCGCGACGGTGCCGACGGGCGACCTCGCGTTCTTCCAGATAGCTGTCGTAACCGCCGCCGAAGATGGTGGTCCTGTTCTGCGCCAAATCGAGTTCAAGGACGCGGGTTACGGTGCGGGCCAGAAACTCTCGGTCATGACTGACCAGCACGACCCCACCACGCAGGTTGCCGACGATCTCTTCCAGCCGGGTAAGTCCGTCGAGGTCGAGGTCGTTGGTCGGCTCGTCGAGCAGGACGATGTCGAACCGGGACAGCATCAGCGCCGCCAGCCCCACGCGCGCGGCCTGGCCGCCCGACAATGCAGTCATCAGGGTCGATTCCGGCCGCACCGCGTCGGAATCGAGCCCCAGATCGGCCAGCACCGCCGGCAGTCGCTCATCGAGGTCCGCCGCGCCGGTCGCGAGCCAGTGATCCAGCGCGTGTGAGTAGCTATCGGCGTCCGCTGCCGAATCCGCGAGCGCCTCAGCCGCCGCGTCCATCGCCAGCGTCGCCGCGGCGCATCCGGTGCGCCGCGCGACGTACGCGGCCACGGTCTCCCCCGGCACCCGCTCGTGCTCCTGCGGCAGCCAGCCGACGAACGCGTCGGCCGGCGCCAGGCTGACCACCCCATCGAGCGGTGCGAGTTCCCCCGCCAGAATCCGCAGCAGCGTGCTCTTACCTGCACCGTTGGAGCCCACCACACCGATCACGTCGCCGGGCGCCACCGTCAGGTCGAGCCGCTCGAAGAGCGTGCGGTGGGCAAATCCGCCGGCCAGATTGTTCGTGACAAGCGTTGCGGTCATGGCCTAATCGTCGCATTATGGCGGCGGCGCGAAGAACTCCGGGGCGATGCCGTCGGGGTCACGGAAGCTGACGCCCGAGCCGTAGTGGGCGTCGACGACGCCGCCGTGGGTGATGCCCAATGCGTCGAGGTGGCGCGCACGTCCCTCAAGGGCGTCGCGGTCGGCACAACCGAATGCCACGTGGTCCAGGCCGACGCGAAACTCGCTGAACCGTTCTCCCGACACGTCTCCGGCGTGCTGATGCAGGCCGAACAGCGTGCTGTCGCCAAGCGCGAAGACGGCATGGCGGAAGCCTGCGTCGGTGTCTTCGTCCAGCACCGGTTCGGTCCCGAAGAGCGCGCGGTACCACGGGACGCTGACCGCGAGATCGCGGACGGTCACCGCGACATGGGTCAGCGGGGTGAATGACGTCATATCAGTTCCTTTGTGATCTCAGAGCTTTCGCGCGGTGATGAGGAGGAACTCCCAATCGAGCACGGCGGTGTCGGTGCCCCGGTTGAATTTTCGGGCCAGCGCGGTGAGGTCGGCATCGAGCGCGGCGGTGCGGTCGGCATCGTCGGCGATGTTGCGGTAGACGGAGATCGTCGGCCCGTGGCGGGCTTTGAAGTAATCCCGAAAGTCTTCGGGCCGGGCGAAGTGGTCGACGGTGACCGTCTGTCGTTGGACCTTCAGGTCCGTCACGTTCTCGCCGAACAATGCACGGACATGCTCTTCGCTGCCCCACAGCGGAGGCGGCTGCGCGCCGGGAGGCGGAGACGGTGCGTACGGCTTCATGGTGGCGAACATTTGGCCGATGAAGCCCTCCGGCGTCCAGTTGATCAGGCCGATGGTGCCGCCGGGGCGACACACGCGGACCAGCTCAAGGGCGCCGGCCTGGTGGTGCGGGGCGAACATCACGCCAAGGCAGGACATGACGACATCAAACTCGCTGTCTCCGTATGGAAGTGCCTCGGCGTCGCCCTGCTGCCACGTCAGGGCCAGCCCGTCGCGCTCGGCGGATTCCTGTAGGTCGCATTTCTCCGTGGCGGATTGCATTCCGAGATGGCGGAGTTTGGCGTATCCGCCACCCGCAATGCAAAGAGCTGAGATTACCTAAGTAACCGCTACGACGCTCAGGCCCAGCTCCACACGCGCTCTTGAATCCGGAGTTCGACGTTCGCCGGACAGTAACAGTAGCGGCGCAAGAAAAATGACGTCGAATTCGACATTTGAATGCAAACAGTTCCAACCAGGTTTCGACGGACTCCGCTCGATGGTGACGCCGCACCCTTTGGGGGCGGGGATAGCACCACGGGTACCGTAAAAGCTCTGTGGCGGTGCGCTTTTGATCAGCCGACGACCTTCGGCGAAGTCGTACGGGGTCTTTATCTAAGCAATGCCGCGAGTTCTCGGGCGAAGACAGTGATGGCGTGATCGCCGGCGTCGAGCACGCCGGCTAGTAAGGGAAAGGCGTGTGGCATGCCCTCGTATTCGTGGGCGCGAACCTTAACACCTGCGATAGCGAGTCTTTTGCCGTAACGGTCTGCGTCATCGGCAACGGGGTCAACCTGAGCGCTGACGATCACCGCAGGCGGGGCGCCCTTGAGATCTTCGGTCAGCAGCGGTGAGGCAAGGCTCGAACGGCGGTCGTCGATATCAGGCACGTACATGTCGTAGGCCCATTCAAGTGCAGCACGGGTGAGGAACGGGCCGTCTTGGTGCCGTTCGACGGAGTCACTACTCATGGTCGCGTCGAGTGCGGGACACAGCAGGCCTTGTGCCTTCATCGGCGTGCTCTGTTCGCGCGAGGCGAGCGCAACGCTTGCCGCCAGTGACCCCCCCGAAGAATCGCCCGCGACCGCAAGCGATTCGACGTCGATGCCGAGGAGATCACCGTACTCACTCACCCAGGAAGTGGCGTCGGCCGCGTCATGGTGAGCCCGGGGAAACCTGCCTTCTGGTGCTAGACCGTATGCAACGGAAATCACGATGAGTTCACCCCGGACACACAGCTTTCGGCAAAGCCGATCGTGCGTGTCCAGGCTGCCTCGGACAAATGCCCCGCCATGCAGATAAACAACACCCGGCAGCGCGGAACCTGCACCTAGCGGGTGGTAACTGCGGGCCGTGACAAACCCGTGACGCACAGGGATCGTGAAATCGCATACTGTGCAACGCTGATCAATATCACCGGCCAAGCCAATCAACCTCTCGCCGGAGACTCTGTAGTCCGAAACCGACATTTCCCACGGTGGTACGGCAGCGTGCGCGGATAGCGAATCGACAAGCCGTTGGGCCTGCGGATGGAGCACACTCATAGGCGACTTCACCTCCCGAGCCGAAATCTGGTGGCGCCGTCAGTCGGTGTCACAGCGTGACTCGGAAGACCTGGAATTCGACGACAGGTCCGGGTTGGATCCGTCCCTGTCCGACGAAGATCGTCTGGTTTACCCAGGCGTACTTGGGGTCTCCGCATTCCAGGCGCGGGGTGGTGAC
>NZ_JXST01000012.1 GCF_000878195.1 Mycolicibacterium llatzerense
GGGCGGGGGTACCCGGAGGTTGTCCGGATGGTGCGGTCGTCCTATTGTGACGGCGGCAACACTATATTTGATCAAATATCAGCATCGCTTGTCGCGACCACTCCATTTCCGCTGCGATGCCGATCGAGACACAGGAGCAGACCGTGTCATCCGCAGCACTCGAGCAGCCCTACCTGGCCCGTCGGCAGAACTGGACCACGCACCTCGCCCGCCACGCCCTCATGCAGCCGGAGACGACCGCGCTGCGGTTCGTGGGCCAGACGGTCACCTGGGGTGAACTGGAGCGACGCGTCACCAAGCTCGCGGGAGCCCTGAGCCGTCGAGGGGTCGGGTTCGGTGACCGCGTGCTGATCCTGATGCTGAACCGCACCGAATACGTCGAGGCGTTCCTGGCCGCCAACCTCCTTGGCGCCATCGCGGTCCCGGTCAACTTCCGCATGACCCCGCCCGAGATCGCCTACCTGGTCCGGGACTGCGACCCGAAGGCCGTGATCACCGAGCAGGTGCTCGCCCCGGTCGCCACCGCGGTGCGGGAGCTGGAACCGTCGCTGGGCACCGTGATCGTCGCCGGGGGCGCGACCGACGGCGGCGTGCTGGGCTACGAGGACGTGCTCGCCGAGGAAGGAGCGCCACCTGCACCTGTTGACATCCCCGAGGACTCACCGGCGCTGATCATGTACACCTCGGGCACCACCGGATATCCGAAGGGTGCGGTGCTCACACACGTCAACATCATGGGCCAGGGCATGACGGGCCTGTTCACCATCGCGCCGGACATCAACAACGACGTCGGCTTCATCGGTGTGCCGTTCTTCCACATCGCCGGCATCGGCAACATGATCAGCGGCCTGCTGTTGGGCCTGCCGACGGTGATCTACCCGCTCGGCGCGTTCGATCCCGGTGCCCTGCTCGACGTGCTGGAGGCGGAGAGCGTCTCGGCGATCTTCCTGGTCCCTGCGCAGTGGCAGGCCGTCTGTGCGGCGCAGCAGGCCCAGCCCCGCGACGTGAAATTGCGCGTCTTGTCCTGGGGTGCCGCGCCGGCGTCGGACACTCTATTGAGGGAGATGGCGTCGACGTTCCCCGGCGCGCAGATCTTTGCTGCGTTCGGTCAGACCGAGATGTCGCCGGTGACGTGCATGCTGCTGAGCCAGGACGCGCTGCGGAAGCTGGGATCGGTCGGACGGGTCATCCCGACCGTCGCCGCCCGCGTCGTCGACGACAACATGAACGACGTTCCGGTGGGCCAGGTTGGGGAGATCGTGTACCGGGCCCCAACTCTCATGGCCGGGTACTGGAACAACCCGAAAGCGACAGCCGAGGCGTTCGCCGGCGGTTGGTTCCATTCCGGAGACTTGGTTCGCCAGGACGACGAGGGTTACATCTGGGTCGTCGACCGTAAAAAGGACATGATTATTTCCGGCGGCGAAAATATTTACTGCGCGGAAGTAGAGAACATTCTGGCTGCGCATCCTTCGATTACCGAAGTCGCGGTCATCGGACGCCCGCATGAAAAGTGGGGTGAGGTGCCGGTCGCGGTCGTTGCTGTGACGCCCAATACGAACGCCGGGAGCGAAAGTGCCCTGACCCTGGCGGATCTCGACGATTTCCTGACCGAACGACTGGCGCGGTACAAACACCCCAAAGCGCTGGAAATCGTCGACGCACTGCCACGAAATCCTTCTGGCAAGGTCCTTAAAACGGAACTCCGCGAGCGGTTCGGTGATACAAGTGTGTCGTAAGCGTGGCAAGTGACGTCACGCGGACGAATTCGACCACCTGAGTGGAGGGCGGATGTGCCCATGTCGCGTTTGCTGAAACCGAAGGCAATTATCCCTCAGTTGGGTCACGAGGTACGCGGTGTATCGGGTACTCTCCTGTGGTCCGTCTTACTACTCGGGAGTAGCGAGACAGAAATCACTCAGTTTGTGCTAGGGGCTAAGGAGGGGGCGTGCCACGCGTGAAACCGCGGAACGGCCGTATTCCGGAAGGGATGGCTGATCGGTGACAGCCTCAGACAACACCTTGGTCGGTTATCTCAAGGACCAGCTGGACAAGCCATTCACCAAGATCGGTGGCTTCGTCAAGATGTGCATCTTGACCTTCAAGGCGCTGGTCTCCCGGCCCTTCCAGTGGAAGGAGTTCGTCCTTCAGTGCTGGTTCCTGATCCGGGTGGCCTTCTTGCCCACGCTGGCGGTCTCCATCCCGCTGACGGTGCTCATCATCTTCACGCTGAACATCCTGCTCGCGGAGTTCGGTGCGGCCGACGTCTCCGGCGCCGGTGCCGCCCTGGGTGCAGTCACCCAGCTGGGCCCACTGGTGACGGTGCTGGTGGTCGCCGGCGCGGGGTCGACGGCCATCTGCGCCGACCTCGGCGCCCGGACCGTGCGTGAAGAGATCGACGCCATGGAGGTGCTGGGTATCGATCCGATCGAGCGCCTGGTGGTGCCCCGCGTGGTCGCCTCCACGTTCGTCGCCTTCATGCTCAACGGCGCGGTGATCATCATCGGTCTGGTCGGTGGCTACTTCTTCGGTGTCTACATCCAGAACGTCAACGCCGGCGCCTACGTCTCGACGCTGACGCTGCTGACGGGCTTCCCCGAGGTCGTGATCTCGGTGCTCAAGGCGACGATCTTCGGCCTGATCGCCGGCCTGGTCGGCTGCTTCCGCGGGCTGACCGTGGCGGGCGGCTCGAAGGGTGTGGGTACCGCGGTGAACGAGACGCTGGTCCTCTGCGTCATCGCGCTGTTTGGGGTCAACGTGGTGCTGACCACGATCGGTGTCAAGTTCGGAACGCAGGCCGGGTAGCGATATGAGTACATCGACAGTTCTCCGCGGCCGGTTTCCCCGCGCCTTCTCCAAGGTCGCCGAAATCGGCGCCGCGCCGGCCCGGTTGTTCGACAGCCTGGGCCACGTCGCGGTCTTCGTGGTTTCGGCCGTCGGGCACATTCCGCACGCGTTCCGCTACTACCGCAAAGAGGTATTGCGCCTCATCGCCGAGGTCGGCATGGGTACCGGCGCCATGGCCGTCATCGGCGGCACGGTCGCGATCATCGGCTTCGTCACCCTGGCAGCCGGCTCCCTGATCGCCATCCAGGGCTTTGCCTCCCTGGGCAACATCGGTGTCGCGGCCTTCACCGGCTTCTTCGCCGCCCTGGCCAACATCCGCGTCGTCGCTCCGGTCGTGACCGGTCAGGCCCTGGCCGCGACGGTCGGCGCCGGCGCCACCGCCGAGCTCGGCGCCATGCGCATCAGCGAAGAGGTCGACGCGCTCGAGGTCATGGGCGTCAAGTCCCTGTCCTTCCTGGTGTCGACCCGGCTGATCGCCGGCATGGTCGTCATCGTGCCGCTGTACGCGATGGCGATCCTGCTGTCGTTCCTGTCTGCCCAGCTGGTCACGACGCTGTTCTACGGACAGTCAGTCGGTACCTACGAGCACTACTTCCACACCTTCCTCCGCGTGGACGACGTCATGTGGTCGTTCCTCGAGGTGATCATCATGTCGGTGGTCGTGCTCCTCAACCACGCCTACTTCGGCTACTACGCCAGCGGCGGTGCCGTCGGCGTGGGTGAAGCGGTGGGACGCTCGATGCGCACCTCGCTGATCTCGATCGTCACGGTCGTCCTGCTCTTCTCGTTGGCGCTTTACGGCACCGACCCGAACTTCAACCTGACGGTGTGACGCGATGACGAAATCGATGCCGACCCCACCCGTTGCCGAGGGCCAGGTCCATGCGCCGCTGAACAAGGACCGCACGCCGCCGTACAAGATCGCCGGCGTGATTCTGGCGGTCGTCGCCGCGGTGGTGCTGAGCCTGACCTGGGCCCAGTTCCGTGGATATTTCGACACCAAGGCCCAGCTCTACGTGCTGACTCCGCGCTCGGGGCTCTCGATGGACCCCGGGTCGAAGGCCACCTACAACGGCGTGCCGATCGGCCGGGTGAAGGACGTCCAGGTCGTCGGCCACGCAGGCCAGGCGCCGGAAGCCCGGTTGGTGCTCAACATCGACCCGCAGTACCTCAACCTGCTGCCCAAGAACGTCGACGTGAAGCTGCTGGCCACCACGGCCTTCGGCAACAAGTACGTCTCGTTCACCTCCCCGTCGAACCCGGCGTCGCAGCGGCTGCGGGGCGGCGACACCGTCGACGTGTCCAATTGCTCGCCGCCGACGCCGCCGACGCCGCCGACCGCGTGCGTCACCACGGAGTTCAACACGCTGTTCGAGACCATCACCGCGATCTCCGAGCAGGTCGACCCGATCAAGCTGAACGCGACGCTGACCGCGGCCGCCCAGGCGCTCGACGGGCTCGGTGAAAAGTTCGGTCAGTCGCTGGTCAACGGCAACACGATCCTGGCCGACCTGAACCAGCGGATGCCGACCTTCCGGCACGACACCAAGGCGATCGCCGACCTGACCGAGGTGTATTCGAAGGCGTCGCCGGATCTGTGGGACGGCCTCAAGAGTGCCGTGACCACCGAGCGCACCTTGAACGATCAGCGGGGCAACATCGACCAGGCGCTGATGTCGGCGGTCGGGTTCGGCAACACCGGTGGCGATATCCTCGAGCGCGGCGGCCCGTACCTGGTCCGCGGCGCGCAGGACCTGCTGCCGACCGCCCGGGTGCTGGACAAGTACGCCCCTGAGCTCGACTGCCTGTTCCGCGGCTTCGCCGCCGGTGCGCCGGCTGCGGCCAAGGGCCTGGGTGGCAATGGCTACTCGCTGGTGACCCACACCGAGCTCGTCGGTGCGGCCAATCAGTATGTGTATCCGGACAACCTCCCGCGGATCAACGCCTCCGGCGGTCCGATGGGTCGCCCGGGTTGCTGGACGGTTACCAAGGACATCCTCCCGATGCCCTACATGGTGATGGACACTGGCGCGTCGATCGCGCCGTACAACCACTTCGGTCTCGGCTCGCCATTCGCGTCCGAATACGTCTGGGGTCGTCAAGACGGGGAGAACACGATCAACCCATGAGCATCAAGGGCACGGCGTTCAAACTCGCCATCTTCTCCGCGGTCCTGCTGGCCTTCACCGCAGGCATCTTCATCGTGTTCGGTCAGTTCCGGTTCAGCCGGAACAACGACTACTTCGCGATCTTCGACAACACGAGTGGCCTCAAGGCCGATCAGTTCGTGCGCGCCTTCGGCGTCGAGGTCGGCAAGGTCACCGAGGTCGAGCTGATCCCCGCCGGCAAGGTGCGGGTGCACTTCAACGTCGACAAGTCGGTTCCGCTGTACCAGAAGACCTCGGCGCACATCCGCTACCAGGATCTGCTCGGCAACCGGTTCCTGGACCTCACCCGAGGCGACAGCAACCAGGTGCTGCCTCCGGGCGGCACCATCCCGGTCGAGCGCACCGAACCTGCCTTGGACCTCGACGCGCTGGTCGGTGGCTTCCGGCCGCTGTTCCGTTCGCTGGATCCGCAGAAGGTCAACACCATCGCCTCGTCGATCGTCACGATCTTCCAGGGCGAGGGCGGCACCATAAACAACATCCTGGACCAGACGGCGCAGTTCACCTCGACCGTCGGTGAGCAGGACCAGGCCATCGGTGAGGTGATCAAGAACCTCAACACGGTGCTGAACACCACGGTCAAGCACCAGAAGCAGTTCGACGACACGCTGAAGAACTTCGAGGCGCTGGTGACGGGGCTGAAGAACCGCTCCGACCCGATCGCCGACTCTGTCGCCAACATCAGCAACGCCGCCGGTTCCCTCGGTGACCTGCTGGGCGACAACCGCCCGCTGCTGCACGACACGCTCGGCTACCTCGAGACCACGCAGCAGTCGCTGGTCGACCAGAAGGAACAGCTCAACGACACCCTGCAGAAGGTGCCGCAGGCGCTGAAGATTCTGGGCCGCTCCGGCGGTGTCTACGGCGACTTCTTCAACTTCTACGTCTGCGACATCGAGTTGAAGATGAACGGTCTGCAGCCTGGCGGGCCGGTGCGCACGGTCAAGCTCACAAACCAGCCGTCCGGAAGGTGCACGCCGAAGTGAGGACCATAGAGGGATCCGACCGGGTCCGCAGGGGCATGATGGGCCTCGCCGCCGTTGCGCTGGTCACCGCGGTCGGGGCGTCCGTCACCACCGTGCCGATGCTGTTCGCGGCGCCGACGTACTACGGCCAGTTCACTGACACCGGCGGCCTCGTCGTGGGTGACTTCGTCCGCATCGACGGCGTCAATGTCGGCCAGGTCAAGACCATGGACATCGACCGCGACAAGGTGATCATCGGCTTCCAGATCGGCACCAACACCATCGGTTCGGACAGCCGCGCGCTGATCAAGACCGAGACCATCCTTGGCCGCAAGGCCATCGAGATCGAGCCCAAGGGCGGCCACAAGCTGCCGCCGCGGGGCGTCCTGCCACTCGGCCAGACGTCCACGCCGTACCAGATCTACGACGCGATCTTCGACGTCACCCGTGCCTCGCAGGGCTGGGACACCAAGACGATCAAGGACTCGCTCAACGTGCTGTCCGAGACCGCCGACCAGACGTCGCCGCACCTGACCGCGGCGCTCGAAGGCGTGCAGAAGCTCTCGGAGACCATCGGTAAGCGCGATGACGAGGTCCGGTCGCTGCTGGCCAACGCCAACAAGATCGCGACGGTCCTCAGCGACCGCAGTGGTCAGGTCAACGCACTGCTGGTCAACGCCCAGACGCTGCTGCACGCCCTGAACCAGCGCGGTGAGGCCGTCGGCCTGTTGCTCGAGCGGGTCTCCAAGGTGTCGAACCAGCTCCAGGCGACCATCGACGAGAACCCGAACATCAACCACGTGCTGGAGCAGCTCCGGACCATCAGCGACATCCTCGTCGCCCGCAAGCAGGACCTGTCCGACACGCTGGTATCGGCGGGCAAGTTCGTGGCCTCGCTGTCGGAGGCCATCGCGTCGGGCCCGTACTTCAAGGTCATGGTCGAGAACATCCTGCCGCCGCAGCTCATGCAGCCGTTCGTGGACGCCGCGTTCAAGAAGCGCGGACTGAACCCCGAAGACTTCTGGCGCAGCGCCGGCCTGCCCGAGGCCCAGTGGCCGGATCCCAACGGCAAGCGCTTCGCCAACGGTGCGCCGCCGCCGGCTCCGCCCAAGCTCGAAGGCACACCGGAGCACCCCGGCCCCGCGGTGCCTCCCGGCTCGCCGTGCTCGTACACCCCGGGACCCGGTGCCGACCCGTCGCCGGCCGATCCGTTGCCGTGCTCGCACCTCACCGTCGGCCCGTTCGGTAACAACCCGTACGGCGACAACTACGGCGCGCCGAATGTTATTGCGTCACAACCGAACCCGGCCGGTGTGCCCACCGGTCCGGGGGTGCCGTCGGCCGCCTTCCCGGGACAACCGGCAGAGAACGTGCCCGGTACCCCGGTGCCGTTGCCGCCCGCTCCCGTCGGTGCCCGGACGGTTCCGCTGACGCCGCAGCCTGGCGACAGCGACATCGCTCCCGGATTCGCTCCGATCCCCGGGCCGCTGATCGCCCCGCCGGCGCCGCCGGGGCCGGGTCCCAACGCAGCACCGGCTGGTACGGCGCCGCTGCCGGGCAACCCGCCGTTCCTCCCGCCTGGGTCGCAAGGATAGGGCCGCCACGATGTCGACTGTTTTCAACATCCGAAACATCAAGAAGCCGAACCTGTCTCGGGGGACCGTCATCGGCGGTGCCGTCGCGCTCGTGGTGATCGTGCTCGCCGGTTTCTTCGGCCTGCAGGCGTACCGCAAGCTCACCACCACCACGGTGACGGCGTACTTCCCTGAGGTGCTCGCGCTCTACCCGGGCGACAAGATCCTCATCATGGGGGTCGAGGTCGGCGCCATCGACACGCTCGATACGCACGACGGCAAGATGAAGGTCGTCTTCCACTACTCGAACAAGTACAAGGTGCCGCAGAACGCGTCCGCCTCGGTGCTGAACCCGAGCCTGGTGGCGTCCCGTGTCATCCAGCTGTCCCCGCCGTACACCGGTGGGCCGGTCATGGAGGACGGCGCCGTCATCCCGATCGAGCGCACCCAGATTCCGATCGAGTACGACGAGCTGCGCAACCAGCTGACCCGCATCCTGGCCGAGCTCGGTCCGACCAAGGAACAGCCCAAGGGTCCGTTCGGCGACATCATCGAGTCGTTCGCCAACGGTTTCGAGGGCAAGGGCGCGCAGATCAACAAGACCCTCAAGGGCCTCTCTGATGCGGTGAACACCCTCAACCAGGGCCGCGGTGACTTCATCCAGGTGATCAAGAGCCTGGCGGTCTTCGTCAACGCCCTGCACAAGAGCGACCAGCAGTTCGTCTCGCTGAACAACGATCTGGCCTCGTTCACCAACAAGTTCACCAACACCGACCAGGAACTGGCCACCGCGCTCAAGGACCTGAACAAGGTGATGGCGACGACCCGCACCTTCCTGGACAAGAATGGCAGCGTCCTCGCGCACGACATCAACAACGTGTCCGAGGCGACGACGGCCATCCTGCAGCCGGAGCCGCGGGACGGTCTGGAGCGGGCGCTGCACGCCTACCCGAACTTCCTGGCCAACCTCGAGAACATCTACTCGCCGGCCACCGGCGGTCTGATCGCCTCCGGTGTCCTCCCGGGCATCACGAACTACTCGAACCCGCTGCAGTTCATCTGCAGCTCGATCCAGGCCGGCAGCCGGTTGGGCTACCAGGACTCCGCCGAACTGTGCGCGCAGTACCTGGCGCCGGTCATGGACGCGATCAAGTTCAACTACCTGCCGTTCGGCATCAACATGGCGACGACCGCCATGACGCTGCCGAAGCTGGTCACCTACTCGGAGCCGCGTCTGCAGCCTCCGGGCGGGTTCAAGGACACCACGGTGCCCGGTGTGTTCTCGCGGGACACCCCGTGGTCGCACGGTCAGCACGAGGCGGGCTGGATCACCGCTCCCGGTATGCAGGGGCTGAAGGTCGGGCAGTCGACCCAGGACCTGCTGACCCCGGAGTCGCTGAGTGAGCTCATGGGTGGGCCGGACATCATTCCGCCGACCGGTGGCGTCAACATGGCGGGTCCGCCGGATGCCTACAACGAGAGCAGTCCACTGCCCCCGCCGTGGTACCCGCAGCCGGGACCGGTCTCACCGCCGCGACCGGGTAACGATCCGAGCCCGATGAGTGCCATGGCACCTGGGCCTGCCCCGGGACCGGCGCCCGCGCCGGCCGGACCCGTCCTTCCTGCCGAAGTTGGAGGCCAATGATGACCGCGTCCATGAGGACGAAGTCGCCCTCGGCATCTTCGCGGCACCGCCGCGGGTGGGCGCGTAACGCCCGCCGGGTCGGTGTGTTGTCGGCCGCGGCGCTGGTGCTCAGCTCCTGCGGCTGGCGCGGCATCGCCAACGTGCCGCTGCCCGGTGGTCCGGGCACGGTGGACGGCCACTCGACGATCTACATCCAGATGCCGGAAACGTTGGGCCTCAACGCCAACAGCCGAGTCCGGGTGGCGGACGTGTTCATCGGGCGCGTCCGGTCGATCGAGCTGAAGAACTGGGTTCCCACCTTGACGGTGGATCTGAACCCCGGCATCCACCTGCCGCGCAACGTCCAGGCGAAGATCGGTCAGACCAGCTTGCTGGGTTCACAGCACGTCGAGTTGGACGAGCCGGCGAACCCGTCGTCGCAGCAGCTGAAAAACGGCGACACCATCGAGCTGAAGAACTCGTCGGCCTTCCCGACCATCGAGCGGACGCTGGCGGGTATCTCCGGCATCCTGACCGGCGGCGGTGTGCCGAACATCGAGAAGATCCAGTCCGAGGTCTACAACATCCTCAACGGGCGCGCGGATCAGATCAAAGAGTTCCTGCACCGGTTGGACACCTTCACCGACGAGCTCAACCAGCAGCGTGACGACATCGCGCGGGCGATCCGGTCGAGTGACACGCTGCTGAAGGTCGTGGCGGACCGCAACGACACCCTGGACCGGGTGCTGACCGAGACGCCGCCGCTGATCGAGCACTTCAACAAGACCCAGGACCTGTTCACCAACGCGGTGCTGGCGCTGGGCCGGTTGTCGAAGGCCGCTGACACGACGCTGTCGAACAGCAACGCCAACATCCACACCAACCTGGCGACGTTGCAGCGGGCGCTCAAGCAGATCGCCAAGACGTCACCGAACCTGGTGCCGGCCATGAAGCTGCTGTTCACGCTCCCGTTCCCGATCGACAACATCCCGAAGGTCATCCGCGGCGACTACATGAACATCTCGCTGCACCTCGACCTGACGCTGAGCGCGATCGACAACGGCATCCTGACCGGCACCGGCCTGTCGGGTATGGCCCGCGCTCTGGAACAGTCGTGGGGCCGCGATCCGGCGACGATGATCCCGGATGTCCGATTCACCCCGAACCCGGCCACCGCGCCGGGCGGGCCGCGAGTGGAAAGGGGGGAGTGACCGATGCTCACCCGGTTTCTGAAGATGCAGTTGGTGATCTTCAGCATTCTCACGGTGGCCGCGCTCGTCGGCCTGTCCCTGATCTACCTGCAGTTGCCGACCTACCTCGGGGTGGGCATGTACCGGCTGTACGCCGACCTGCCGAACTCGGCCGGTCTGTACAAGACGGCCAACGTCACCTACCAGGGCATCACGATCGGCAAGGTGCTGGCGGTGGAGCCGACGGAGACCGGCGCCCGCATCAAGATGGACATCGACGACAAGTACAAGATTCCGGTGGACTCGGTCGCGAACGTCCACTCGGTGTCGGCGGTCGGTGAGCAGTTCATCGACCTGGTGTCGCCCGGTAACCCCAGCCAGGTGTTCAAGGAAGGCCAGACCATCACCAAGGGCACTGTGCCCAAGGAAGTCGGTCCGGCACTCGACTCGGCCGAGAACGGCCTGAAGGCGCTGCCCAAGGAGAAGATCGGGGCACTGCTCGACTACACCGCGGAGGCCGTCGGCGGGCTCGGTCCGTCACTGCAGCACCTCATCGATGGCACCCAGGCGCTGGCGGGGGACTTCAAGGACAACATCGGTTCGGTCGACGACATCATCCAGAACTCGGCGCCGATCCTCGACAGCCAGGTCAAGTCCGGTGACGCCATCTCGCGGTGGGCCCGGAACCTGAACGTGCTGGCCGGGCAGTCGGCCCAGCAGGACGCGGCGCTGCGTGGCGCCATCCAGCAGGGCGCCCCGACGGCGGATCAGCTCAACTCGGTGTTCGGCGAGGTTCGGGACGCGTTACCGCAGTCGCTGGCCAACGTCGAGATCGTCCTGGACATGCTGAAGCGGTACAACAAGGGCCTCGAGCAGGTCCTCGTGGTGTTGCCGATGGCAGGTCCGATCGTCGACTCGCTGACCGCGGTCTACGAGAAGGAACTCCCGATCAACCTGGCGCTCGGCATCAACCAGCCGCCGCCGTGCCTCACCGGCTTCCTGCCTGCAGGCAAGTGGCGTTCCCCGGCGGACACGTCGACCGCGCCGCTGGAATCTGGCCTGTACTGCAAGATTCCGAAGGACGCTCAGAACACGGTCCGCGGCTCGCGCAACCTGCCGTGTGTGGATGCACCGGCCAAGCGCGCGGCGAGCCCGATGGAGTGCCGCGACAACAAGCCGTACGAGCCGCTGGGCACCAACCCCTGGTACGGCAACCCGGACCAGATCGTGAACTGCCCGGCCCCGGCCGCGCGCTGTGATCAGCCCGTCGATCCGGGCAAGGTGATCCCGGCACCGTCGATCAACAACGGGATGAACCCGTTGCCGGCCAACATGCTGCCGCCCCCGGAGCGGGCGTCGGCTCCGTCCAGTGACCCGATCAGTGCACCGGGCCAGGGCACAGTGGAGTGCAGCGGGCAGCAACCCAACAAGTGCCTCTACACTCCGGCAGCAGGACCAGAGGCCACCTACAACCCGCAGAGCGGTCAAGTGGTCGGACCGAATGGTGTGAAGTATTCGGTCAGTAACTCGAGCAACCCAGGAGACGACGGATGGAAGGAGATGCTGGCACCAGCCAGCTGAACCCCACCGATGAGCAGGACGTCACGTCGCAGGACGTGGTGACGACAGAGCCGTCTGCCGAGGAATCGATCGAGGAGCCGGGTGTAACCGGCGAATCAGAGGGTGCACAGCGCCCCGCCCGGATCGGGCGGGGCATTGCCCTGACGGTGTGCGTGGTGCTCGTTGCCCTCGCTGCCGCAGTTGGCGCGGGCGGCTGGTTCGCGCTCAAGTCGCATCGGGAGAGTCAAACGCTCGCGGCGAACGAGACGGCCGCGATCGCTGCGGCCAAGGACTGCGTGACGGCCACCCAGGCCCCGGACACGTCGGCGATGATCGCTGCCCAGACGAAGATCATCGAGTGCGCCACCGGTGCGTACGCGACGCAGGCCTCGTTCATGAGTGGCATCACGCTGGAGGCGTACAAGGCCGCCAACGTGCAGGTGCAGATCTCGCAGATGCGGGCCGCCGTCGAGAAGCACAACGACGACGGATCCATGGACGTCCTGGTGGCGGTCCGCGTGAAGATCAGCAACAGCGCCGAGAAGGACAAGGAAGTCGGCTACCGGATGCGGGCGCAGATGGCGCCGGTCGACGGGAAGTACAAGGTGGCCAAGCTCGACCAGGTCACCTCGTGACGGTTGGTCACGAGACGACGAGTACCGAGTCAGTGAGCGCCGAGTCCGAGTTCGAACCGGTCCCGGAGTTGGCCTCTTGGCCGGCGCGGGCCGGTGCCTTCACTCTGGACGTCGTGCTGGGCGTGGCGGTCATCGCCGTGATGGCGCTGCTGGGCTATGCCGCTCGGGCTGACTGGACGCTGTGGGTGTACGCCTCGGTGGCGACCCTGGCGGCGGCCGCGATCCTGGTGAACCGGTGGCTGCTGCCGTCGATGACGGGGTGGAGCCTGGGCCGTTCGCTGTTCTCGATCCGGGTGGAGCGGGTCCCCGACGGCGTCCCCGCGGGTATGGGCCGGCTCATTGTGCGGGACCTCGCGCATCTGCTGGACACCGTCGCGGTGCTGCTGGGTTGGCTGTGGCCGCTGTGGGATCCGCGGCACCGCACGTTCGCAGATCTGTTGCTGCACACCGAAGTTCGCGTTGCGCCGGCTCCCGAGCGCGACACCGGTCGGCGGGCGGGGCAGGTGCTCGTGGCCGGCGCGCTGGTCTGTGTGGCGGCGGTGGGGCTGAGTTACGGCGTGCAGTTCCGGCACGATCGCGCGGTCAACGAGGCGCGGCACCAGATTTCAGAGCAGGGCCCCAGGATCGTCGAGCACGTCCTGAGCTACGGCGTCGATACGTATCAGAACGACTTCAAGACCGCCCAGGCCTTGGTCACCGACGGCTACCGCGACCAGCTGGTCAAGCAGCAGCAGACGGTGAGCAAGAAGCCGACGACCAATCAGTACTACGCGGTGAGCAGCGCGATCCTGAGCGCCGGTACAGACCAGGCGTCGATGCTGCTCGCGCTGCAGGGCCAGCGCGGCGTCGACACCAACTCGCTCCGGTTCATCACCGCCACCGTGCGGGTCGACTTCGTGAAGTCGCGTGACGGCAAATGGCTGCTGTCGAATCTGACGGTCCTCAAGAGTCCGCGGGGAGGACGCTGATGAGCCCGCGCCGCAGGATCGATGCCGCCGAGCGTTTCGTCGCCGGGGACTACTTCAAGGCCGTGGCGGCTGCGCCCAGTCGGCTGGTGCTGACTGTCATTGCCTGCGTCACAACGGTTTTGGTGATCGCCGCGATCGCGGCGAGCACTTACCTGGTGGTCGAGCACGAGAAGGACGTGGCGAGTCAGGCAAAGTCGGCGGCCGTGCTGGGTTACGTGGAGGAGTTCATGAAGGGCTTCACCGCGGTCGACCCGTTCCACGCCAACGCCTACGTCGAACGCATCGCGGGGCAGGCCACCGGCGACTTCGCCAAGCAGTTCAAGGACAAGCACGACCAGATCCTGATGCAGGTGGCGCGTGCGCAGCCTGCAGAAGGGGCCGTCGAAGACGCGGGTGTGCAACGGTGGAATGACGACGGCAGCGCTGACGTGCTGATCGCGATGAAGCTGACGACGACGACGCCGGACGGCAACGCGACCGTGGAAAGCGGATCGCGTTGGGTGGTAACGGCTACGCAGGAAGGGCAGCAGTGGAAGATCAGCCGCATGAATCCGGTGATGTGACCCCCGGGGAGTCTGTGGCCGACGCTCCGCAGGGGACGGCCGACGCGCCGCAGGGCAAGGCTGCCCGGCGCCGGCATCGCCTGCCCCGGCATCAGACCGCCGACACCGCGCCTGCGGACGCCGCCGCCGACGACACCGATGCCTCGGCAGAGGTGGCTGACGAGGCTGACGAAAAGACGGAAGATGCTGCCGTCCAGGATGATTCGGCAACCGAGACGGTTGACGAGGTAGCGGCGGACGAGGCCGAAACGGCCCCGGTGGTGCTGGTGCCGCACCGTCCTGCCGGGCGCAGGCTGCTGGCTGCGGGTGTGGTGGCGGCGGCGTTGTTCGTCGGCGCCACGGCGTTCGCGGGTGCCGCGGTACAGCCGTATCTGGCCGATCGTGCCCTGGTGCAGAACAAGTTCGAGGTCGCCAAGACCGCGGCCGCGGCGGTGACCACGCTGTGGTCGTACTCGCCGAACGACATGGACAAGCTGGCGGACCGGGCGCAGCAGTACCTGACCGGCGGCTTCGCCGAGGAGTACCGCAAGTTCGTCGATTCGATCGTCGCGAGCAACAAGCAGGCTCAGGTCACCAACCAGACCAAGGTGATGGGCACAGCGGTGGAAAGTATCGGTGCAAATGAGGCGACCGCCATCGTCTACACCAACTCGGTCGCGACCAGCCCGCTGACCAAGGGCATCCCCTCGCTGCGGTACTTGTCGTACCGACTGAGCTTGAAGCGTTCCGGCGCCGATTGGAAGGTCAGTCAGATGAGTGCCCTGACCAAATTGGATCTGACGCCGCAGCTGTAGTGGCGGGCCTTGTTGGGCGTGTTTGCCTGGGTGGGTGCGCACTGCCTGTCAGCACACTGTGAACCGGCCATCTTCGCCTCGTGGCGAAGGCAGGCGACGGCCGCTGCCCGCGCATCGACTATGGCCTGAATCACGTTCGGACCTGCGGCGGGCGTCTGTCACAGTGACGGCTCGCGTCAATATTTGCCACGGCGAGGCCCTGACGGAAAGGCCCGTTACAAATCAGTCAGCAAACTATTTTCCCGAAGCGAAAATTAGCTGACTGCCCGGTGTTCACCTGGCGGTGCGGGCTCCGTTCGCCTGTTTGCCAGATTTGGGAAAGCGGCAGGTCAAGGCGGGTGTTGGAGCTGCGATGCATTAATGTTACCGTCCGGTTGATAACCGATTGTGGCGGCTGAGGGGACGGGGCAAATGGCTGTTACGCATCTGGCTGGGCGTGTTCAAGCAAAGCGGGCGGCATTGCTGGGGGTGACTGCCGCAACAGTTACCGCGATGACGGTCACGGCGTCGGTACCGAACCCGCCGGCCCCCAGGGTGGTGCCGTCGTCGCACTCGGCCGTCAACCTGTCCGCGTTCACCACGCCGTTCCCGAAGCCGGGCGTGCTGCCCGACATCACCTTCGGCGTCGGCAACGCCGCGTACAACCTGGCGCAGAGCGGCGTCGAAGCGCTGCTCCCGCCACTGGTCCAGGCACTCAGCGGCATCGGCGGTCTCAGTGGCCTGAACCTCACCAACCTGATCAACCAGCTGCCGAAGAATCTGCTGAGCCAGATTCTCGATGCGCTGCCGATCAAGCTGACGCCGCTGCTCAATGCGGCGCTGGGCCCGCTCCTCACGGGCGCGCTGGTCCCGCTGCTGAGTGCGCTGGGCATCATGGACCCGCAGGGCAACGTGACCCTCAGCGGCCTGCTGGACGTGCTGGGCATCCACCTGGACAACATCCTCGACCTGAGCGACTTGAAGATCCCGGGCGTCAACATCGTCACCGCCGGTCCGGTGTTCACCCTGCTGAAGATCGCCGGTCTGGACCTGGGCTGGACCCCGGGCACCGCCAACGCGATCGCGAATGAGATCAACAACACCGAGTACCTCGATGTCGGCGCCATGGGCCTGCTCGACACCGTGTTGGGCCGAGCCGGGCAACTTCCGGTGCTGGGGCCGCTGGTCACTGCCCTGAAGCTCGCTATCGACACCGTCGGCGGTGCCATCGGCCTGGACAAGCTGGACCTCATCGACGTGCGCGTGCCGCTCAGCGTCGGCTTCGGACTCGGCGCGTTCTCCATGGGCCAGGCGTATTCGAAGGTGCTGGCAGACCTGTCGAACCAGCCGGGCGGCACCACGCACGCCGGCGCCAGCCCGGTCCTGGGCAGCTTGACCGTCCTGCCGATGATCCTGCTGAACAACCTGGGCCGCGCCAACGGCGGCCTGCTGGCGCGCTTCTACCCGCTCGGCGACCTGCTGGGCATCAACCTCATCACCCCGGATGTCGCGGCCGCGCACAGTGGCGGGATCCCGCTGCTGAACACCGGCCTGTCCATCGGAGGCGCGAACCTGTTGCCGATCAAGGTCGACGCCACCCTCGAGTACCAGCCGTTCTCGGACCTGGCGGCCTGGCCCAACCCGTTCAGCCTGGCCAACAACCTGGTCGCCGGAACCCTGCCGACCTACCTGCTGCGCGGCATCTCGACCGCCACGCTGACCAACCAGCTGACCACTCAGCTCGGCGCCCTCACCGGTGGTCTGCTGACCGGAAATCCGTTGGCCGTCAACATCTATCTGACGATCCCGACCAACACGCTGCCGTTGATGGAACCGATGTACCTGACCGGCGACGTGCTGAACATGGTCAGCTTCGGCACGCTGGGCAACCCCGTCTACAAGTTGGCCAACGCACTCGCGCCGGCCATGACCAGCCTGGTGAACCTGGGCTACACCGACGTGGTGCGCAACCCGGACGGCACCTACAGCCGCACCCTGAACGACCCCGGCACCCCGACGCCGTTCTTCTCGTTCCCGAACGTCAACTGGCAGAAGGTGCCGGCGGACATCATGAATTCGCTGGTGGCGGGGTTCAAGAAGGAATTCTTCAGCGCCAATCCGACGGATGCGCCGGACAACGCGGTCGAGGCATTGCTCAAGCTGCTCACCGGCGGCAAGCTCAACGGCTTCAACCCGCTCGGCGGCTTGGCCGGAACGGTGCAGAACCTGCTCAAGAGCGTGCTGGGCACGGTGGGCGGCCTCACGCAGGGCGCGACGATCAACTCGCTGGCGGCGAAGGAGGGTGTCATCAGCTCGACAGCCGCGACCGACATTCCTTCGACCACTCCGAAGCTGCAGTCGCTGTCTGCCAGCCTCACCGGGCTCACCGGCACCAGCAAGAAGGACGGCAAGCAGGCCACCGAACAGACGGCAGCCGAGAAGGACAAGACCGGCACCGAGCCTGCGGCCGAAGATCCCAAGACCGACCCGAAGACCGACCCGAAGGCAGAGCCCAAGGCGGAGGACACCAAGACCGAGCCGAAGGCCGATCCCAAGGCTGATCCGAAGTCCGACACCAAGACGGGCACCGAGGAGTCCTCGGGCAAGCACGCCGCCGAGGAAGGCACCCCGTCCACGCCGGACAGCGGCAAGAAGCCGAAGCATGCCGCTGACGATGCGGACGGCACGCCGGCCGCGAGCAAGGACAAGAAGGCCGACAAGCCCGCGAAGTCCGACAAGGGCACGAAGGCCGCCAAGGACAAGTCCGAGAAGGCGACCAAGGCCGACACGTCGGACAAGACCGACGGCCCGAAGACCAAGCGGCAGAAGAAGGATGGCGCCGCGAAGGCGAGCTCCGGCACCGGCGGTGGCTCCGCCGCACACGCCGGCTGACCTACGGCAACAACGACGCCCGACGTGAATCCACGTCGGGCGTCGTTGTTTCTCCGCCGGTCCTATCCGGCGAGTGTGCGCAGCTTCTCTGGCCGTGGTCTGCGTAATGACGTGCCGGGCACGCTGGTCGGTCTCGCATAGGTCCGGCGAGCAGCTTGCCGCCGGCGAACGCCGGCGCCGTCAGTGCGGCGGCCGTGATTCTGTCGACCGCTCCGAAGCCGGCGTCGCTGTCTCTCGGCTGGGCCGGCGTCAGTGGCCCGCCCGCGAAGAACGAGAACCACGGCCCCGAACAGTCGGCGGGCAACAACGACGAGGCCGACCAGCACCCGGCCCAGCAGCCACAGGCATAGACCAAGACCGACCCCGATGGCGAGCCCGAGGCAGAAGAGCCCGAGGCCGATCCGGAGGCCGATTCTCAGGCCGATCCGCAGGCACGCGGGGAAGCGTTCGATCTCGAGACCGATGACGGCAGGTCGGTGTCGGCGCCGGATGGCGGCCAGGACGAGTCGCGCCAGGCCGCGGGTCGAGACGGGGCGTCCCGGGCCTGCAGCCCCAAGCCCGAGCAGCAGTCGAAAAGTGCTGGCGCCGAGGCTGATTCCGGTGCCGAGAGCAGCACCGGTGGAGTGGCCTGACGCCTGACGCCTCAAGCGAAGCCGAGCCAGCCGGGTAGTGCGCGTTCGCGCGAGTCGCAGAGGACCGCCGGGGTGTCGCAGGAGCCGCGCGGGGTGCCGGACCCGGCCCAGCGGCCTCCGGTGTCGCGCCGCAGCACGATGGCCGACGAGCCGCCGCCGTCCAGGAGGATGGCGGTGTCGCTGCCGAGTGCCCGGAACAGATCCTGGATCTGGTCGGGGGTGTAGCTGCCGCCCTGGAAGATGTACATCTCGTCGCGGCTCCGCACGTAGGCGAGTGCCGTGCGGGCGGCGCTGGGGCCACCGTCGTTCAATTGGCTGGTGTCGCCGGGGGCCAGCAGGCCGATGCCGCTGACCGCGACGAACCGGGCACCTTGATTCACCAGATTGTTGATCGCTCCGGTCGCGGCGTTGAAATCGCTTGTGCTGCTGGGAGTTATCACGTATGGCGCGCCGTCGGACGGGATGATCATGGTGCTCAGCGCGGTCCAGACCTCGTTGCCGCCGGACAGGCCCTGCTTGCCCGCATAGGGGATGGTGCCGGTGACCGCGGCGTTGGCGCGGCCCTGGCCGCGGGTGTTGTCGACGTAGGCGCCCAGCGGCGAGCTGCATCCCGTGGAGGTCCACGACCCGCCCTGCTGGCCGCGGATGTCGAAGAAGTTGGCGTTCACCGCGATGGTGGGCCGGCCCAGCGCCTGCCAGGCTTCCAGCGGCGTGAAGATCTCGGAGGCCTGAAACAGTCCTTCGCCGGTGCGGGCGCGGGGATCGCGCTCGCAGCGGGACTGGATGCCGCGGTGGGAGTCGACGAGTAGCCGCGGGTTCATGCGTTGGGACGCCGCTTTGATGACGGTCAGGTGCCCGCCGTTGCCCGATTCGTACCAGTTGCCCGCGGCGTTGAGCAGTGGTGCGGGGTGATCGCCGCCGAAGTTGTACACCAGGAAGCTGCCGCGGTAGTTGGTGATGGCGTTGACCAGCAGAGCGCGGCCGTCGGCGGCGTGCGCCGCCGGTATTCCGATGGAGCCGACCAGGCCGGCGGTCAGGGGCAGAAGCACTGCGCGCCTGAGGATTTTCCGCGCGCGACGGAAGGTGTCGCGTCGGGGATTCGGCCCGCGAAACGACATTGTGGCCCTTCCTCCGGTCCGATACAACGACCTTCAGCGTAGCCACAGCAAACACTCTGTCAACTTTGGTCACGCCCGCATCACGGGGCGATGACGGTTGAATCACCTTGGTGGACAGGGTAATTGGCCCCGCCGCCGACCGGAGCCGGGGCGGGGCCGATTGCGCTGGGCTATGAGCCGGACAGATCGGTGTGCATTTCCCACACCAGGATCTCGGCCGGCGTGGTGGCGGTGACGCGCTGCCCGCCCGACGCGGTGAGCCGCACCGCGTCACCTTCCTGCAGCGGCCCGGCGCCCTCGAGCGCGACCTCGCCACGTGCCACGAACAGGTGCAGGTACTTCGCCGACGGCAGTTCGACACTGTCGCCCGGCTCCAGTCGGGCGCCGTGCAGTGCGGCGTTGCGCTGGCCGATGGTGATGGCGGTGTCATTGGAGTGGCCGGGCATGCCGGAGGCGATGGTGACCAGCTTTCCGCGCAGCAGTTCGTCGTCGATCTCCAGCTGCTGGTAGCCGGGCGTCTTGCCGGACTCGTCGGGAACCACCCACATCTGGACGAAATGCACGGGTTCGCTGTGTGATTCGGCTCCGGTGAGGCGCCAGGAGTCGTTCTTCTCCGAGTGCAGGATGCCGCGTCCGGCGGACATCCGTTGGGCCAGCCCGGGGTAGATGACCCCGGAGTTGCCGGTCGAGTCCTGGTGGACGAGCGACCCGCGCAGCACCCAGGTGACGATCTCCATGTCGCGGTGCGGATGGGTCTCGAACCCCGAGCCCGGGGCGACGCGGTCGTCGTTGTTCACCAACAGCAGGCCGTGGTGGGTGTTGTCGGGGTCGTAGTGGCCGCCGAAGGAGAACGAGTGCTTGGAATCCAGCCACGAGATGCAGGTGGCGTCGCGGTCGGCGGCGCGCCGGATATCAATGAGTTCGGTCGGGCTGTCCGTCATTACGTCCCCTGTCGTTGTCGGTGAGCTTAGGTGTCGCTACTGGACGTCACAACATAAATGATGTGTCATGTATTTCATGTGGCTCACCGACGATCAGCAAGACCTCTGGCGTGGCTATCTGGCGATGAGCGGCCGTCTGCAGGCAGAGCTCAACCGGCAGTTGCAGCGCGATCACGGGTTGTCGCTGGCTGACTACGACGTGCTGGTCGCGCTCAGCGAGCTACCCGACTGCCGGATGGGTGAGCTCGGTGCCCATCTGGGGTGGGAGCAGAGCCGGGTGTCCCACCAGCTGACGCGCATGCGGTCCCGCGGTCTGATCGAGCGATCCGGGTCCGCGGATGACCGGCGCGCTGCCGTCGTCACCCTCACCGCGGGCGGGCGGGACGCGCTCGAGGCTGCTGCGCCAGGGCACGCCGAGTTGGTGCGCTCGGTGGTGTTCGACAGCATGAGCCGAACGCAGGCGGATGCGTTGCGGCGGTGGACCGCGACGGTCCTGGCGCGATTGGGCTGAACGGACCCTGTGAGTCGGAGTGAATTCGCGGCTACAGTAGGGACCGTGGGGTTTGCGGGGAGGATTCACGTGAAACATTCAGTCGCTGCCGTTGTGGTGGGGGGCGCGCTGATGGCCGGGCTGGTGGCATTGCCGGCGCCCCAGGCGCATGCGGAACGCTGTGTGCCGGTGGATGGCACGCCGATGGTGCTCAAGCGGGAAAAGAGCTTCGGCATCGGCAAGGACCTTCAGCTCCTCAGGACCTACACGTATACCGATGGCATGGTGAACTGGACCATCGAGCAGGACGGTGGCGTGAAGTACAACACCGGTTTTGGTTTCGGCGCGCGAATCAACGCGGTCTACATCCCCGAACTGGATTCGAGTGGATCTGTCCCGGGCAACCCCGGCGAATACGTGAACATCGATAGTTGGCACTTCCACGAGCGGGTCTTGATCTGCCCCCAGTAGTCCCCGCCGGCCGCCGGCACGTTTGCTGACCCGGTGGCACCGAATATCGACATATGACACAACCGTCAATTCTGCGGAAATTGCTGTTCCGCCGGTGTTAGCGTCCTGTCGTCGCAGTCAATATTGCGGGACGGGGCGGGGCACATGGGCGGCAGTCATCGCGAACTCGACGTACGCGGACCACGTTTGGCACTACTGGGCCTAGCAGCGGCGACGGCTACGGCCTCCGCTGTCGTCGCGCCGGCTCCCACGCCCACGGCGTTGCTGGCACAGAGCCAGCAAGCGGTGAACCTGACGGCGGCCACCACGCCCTACCAGGCGTTCCAGCACACCGTCGACGCTGTCCTGCCGGCGCTGGTCAACCAGTTCGGCCGGCCGCCAACCGTCACCTTGCAGACGCTGCTGGCGCAGATCCCGCCGAGCCTGCTGACCGACGTCCTCAACGCCAACGTCGGCAACATCAACGTGCCGTCGCTGCTGAATCTGCTGAGCCCCGACCTGGTCTCCGGCCTGACCTCGCAAGTGGGCTCCGGGACGACGTCGCAGCTGAGCTCGGCGATCAGCGCGGCTGTCAGCTCCGCGCTGACCAGCGCCCTGTCGGGCCTGACGGGCACGAGCTTCCTGAGCACGTTGCAGACGGGACTGGTGAGCGCACTGGTCGCGCCCTTGCAAACCATGCTGGGCGGGCTCTCCATCACGGTGCCCGTCCTCGGGATACCGCTGAACCTCTCGGGTCTGGTCAACGTCTCCGGCCTCGCCACCACGGTGGCGAACCTCGTCGCCACCGACCTGATCGGTCAGTTGACCACCGGCATCACCAGCGGTCTGACCGGCAGCCTGTCCGGCAGCGCGCTCACCAACGGTCTCGGCGGCACCCTCGCCGGCGCGCTCAGTGGCATCGTCGCCGGCAATCTCGGTGATCTGGTGAATCCGCTGCTGCAGGCCGCCGGCTTCGAGGACGCCGCGGGCAACATCGGCGTCGGCTCGCTGCTGAACCTGGCCGGGCTGAACCTCGGCAGCCTCGTCGAGAGCGATGCGATCTCCGTGACCACCGCCGGCCCGGCCTTCACCCTGGCCAGATTGCTGGGCGTCGACCTCGGCTGGACGCCCGGCACCGAGACGGCCATCGCCGACCGCGTCAACAACACGGCGTACCTCACCCTCGGCACCGACACCCTGAAGAACGCGCTCGCGACGAACCTGACCAACGCGCTGGGCACCGGCGCGCTGGCGACCAGCCTGACGCCCATCCTGACGAGCGCGCTCACCAGCACCCTGACCAATTCGCTCACCACCTCGCTGACGACCGCCCTGACCAGCGCCCTGACCAGCACCGTGGACGGCACCGTTGGCAGCACCAGCACGCTGACCTCTGCGTTGACCACTGCCATCAGCACGGCCGTCGGCGACCTGGGGCTGAGTTACCTCCCGCTGGTGGGTAGCGCGATCGACCTGACGGGCACGGTCGTGAATGCGCTCAATCCCCTCATCGGAGGCCTCGTCACGGGCCTGACCAGCGGGACGAGCATCAGCACGCTGGTGAACGCCACGGTGTCCAGCACCGTCACGAGCGTGGTCGGCAGCGTCGTCACCGGTGCCACCAGCGGGCTGTCGGGCACCGTGTCCAGCGCGCTGACGGGTGTGCTGAGCAGTGCCGTGCTCGGCGTCGTCAATGCGATCCCGTCGATCGACGTCGGGTCGGTGCGGATCCCGATCGTGGTGGGTACCGGCCTGGGCGCGTTCTCGGCCGGTGCGGCGTACCGGGATGTGCTGGCCAAGCTGTCGTCGCAGCCGGGCGGGCTCCACTACTCGGGTGCCACGTCGATCGCCGGCAGCCTGACGCTGTTGCCGGAGATTCTGCTCAACAACGCGGGCCGTGCGAATGGTGGTGTGCTGGCACGGTTCTCGTCGGTGTTGCGGTTGTTGGGCATCAATGCCGTCACCCCGGACGTGGCGATCACCAGTAGCGGCGGAACGGCAGTGGGCAGCACCGGCCTGGCGCTCGGCGGCGCGAACCTCGTTCCGGTGAAGGTCGACGCGACCGTCGAGTACCAGCCGCTGTCGGACTTCGCCGCCTGGGCGAATCCGGTGACACTGATGAACAACCTGGCCGCGGGGCTGCTGCCGACGTACATCCTGCGCGGCGTCGACCAGGCGACCACGGCCGGCCAGCTGATCACGCAGCTGGAGTCGATGGTCACCACTCTGCAGAACGGTGGCCAGACCAACACCAACATCTACCTGACGGCCGCGGCGAACCACCTGCCGCTGCTGGAGCCCGTCTACCTCGCGGGTGACGCGATGAACCTCATGGGCCTGACGCCCGTCGGGAACGCCGCCTACCGGTTGGGCAATGCGCTGTCGCCGGTCCTGACCAGTCTGGTGAACCTGGGGTACTCGGACGCGTACTGGGATCCAGCGTCGGGCCAGTACCTGCGCACCCTGAGCACCGCAGCCACGCCGGTGCAGTTCGGCACCCTGCCGAACATCGACTGGTCGAAGGTGGGACCGCGCCTGTTCACGTCACTGGTCACTGGATTCGAGCACGCGTTCACCGGCCCGGTGTCGATGCCCAACGCCATCTCGCAGGCGATCTCGCTGATCGGCAAGGGCGGAAACCTGCTGAGTCTGGGTGCGCTGCCGTCCACCACCGCAGCGGTCAAGGCGCCGACTGCGCTGCCGACGGCGGCCACTGCGCCGACCGCGACGGCCAACAAGTCGAAGACGCCGACGGCCATCGCGGCCGTGCCGACCGCTGCGGAGACGGGGAAGCAGACGACGACCACGACGGCTACTGAGACCACGCCGTCGGCCGCCACCGAGTCACCGGCACCGAAGAACCAAGAACCGGCCAAACCCAAGCACGCCGCCGACGACGCGGACGCCGGAGCAGCCGGGGTCGCCGGGGCATCGAAGGACGGTGCCGCGTCGGACAACGGCAAGCCCACCGCCGCGGGCAAGGACAAAGGCAAGGGTGAGCGCAAAGCGGGCAAGCCCAAGGGCGCCAAGTCCCCGAAGCCGAAAGACAATGCCGCGAGCGCGGATTCGTCAGCTGCTGCGGCAGATGGTGACAGCTCCGGAACGGGCCGGCACCGGGCCCCGTCGTCGACCGGCGGCAAACACCGTGCCCCGGAATCAGGCAGCGGCAAGCACGCTGCCTGAGCATTGCCAGGTCCGTCCCGCTGAGTGGTTGGCCTCGCATACGCTGTCGGCGTGGATATCAATGGAGCTAGCGCGGTCGTCACCGGCGGCGCGTCAGGAATCGGTGCGGCTGTTGCCCGTCAGTTGGCCGCCAAGGGTGCCCGGGTCGTCATTGCCGACCTGCAGGCCGAAAAGGGCGAGGCGCTCGCCAAGGAGATCGGCGGCGTCTTCGTCACCGTCGACGTCACCAACACCGAGCAGATCATCGACGCGGTCAAGACCGCCGCTGACCTCGGCCCGCTGCGCGCCCTGGTGAACTCGGCCGGTGTCGGCTGGGCCCAGCGCACCATCGGCAAGGACGGCGAGTTCGAGTCGGCGCACAACCTGGACCTGTACAAGAAGGTCCTCGACATCAACCTCGTCGGCACCTTCGACTGCATCCGCATCGCCGCCACCCAGATGAGCAAGAACGACTTCACCGAGGCCGGTGAGCGTGGCGCCATCGTCAACATGACCAGCGTCGCGGCGTTCGACGGCCAGATCGGCCAGGCTGCGTACTCGTCGTCCAAGGGTGGCGTCGTGGGCCTGACCCTGCCGGTCGCGCGCGACCTGTCGGCAGTCGGCATCCGCGTCAACACCGTGGCTCCCGGCCTGATCGACACCCCGATCTACGGGGAAGGAGAGGCCTCCGAAGCGTTTAAAGCCAAGCTCGGCGAGTCCGTGCTGTTCCCGCACCGCCTGGGCAAGCCCGAGGAACTGGCTTCCATGGTCGTCGAGCTGCTGACCAACTCGTACATGAACGCCGAGGTCGTCCGCGTCGACGGCGGCATCCGGATGCCTCCGAAGTAGTTTCTTCCCGGACCTTACGAAAACCCCCAATCTCCAACGTGATTGGGGGTTTTTGTTTTGGGCGCAAGCGTCTCGAACGCAACCAGGTGGCGGAAAACCGGCGCAGAACGCGCCGTGCAGTCGCGTTCGACACGACAGTCGCGCGAGCCTGATCTGACGGCGGAAAGCCGCGCCGAAATTCGCCCTGTGGTCAGGCTCGGCGAAGTCGTTGCGCAGTGGCGGGGACCTGCGGGACGCGCTGGCTGCACATTCGCCACGGAAATCCTGTGAAACGCTGCGTACGCTGGGATGGCATGACGCGCACGAGGTTCCGGCCGGTCGCTTTTCTCGCTCTGTTGATCGCCTCGCTGTGGCTCGTCGCCGGATGTGGCGGCAACGGTCGGCATGCCGATTCCAGCGCGCCGGCGACCGCACAACTCAAAGCCGGCGCCCCGGACGCGAGCGGCATCGCCAGCAAGGGCGGGGCCCCGGAAGCGCCTGCGCCGCCCGTCGATCAGGCTCGGGACGTCGTCAAGACCGCATCGTTGATCCTCGTCGCCGTGGACCCGGCGGCCGCGGCGGACAAGGCAACTGCGCTCGTCGACAAGGCGGGTGGACGCGTCGACGAGCGCTCCGACGACGCCGGGTCGACGTCCGGCCGGGCGAGCGTCCACCTGGTGCTGCGGGTCCCCGCGAACGGACTCGACGCCGCGCTGGCCTCACTCAAGGCGCTCGGGACCGTCCAGACGCTCGAGGTGAAGACCGACGACGTCACCGCACGGCGCGTCGACCTCGATGCTCGGATCACCGCCCTGAAGACGTCGGTGGACCGGCTGCTGGCGATCATGCGTGACTCCAAGGATCCCGATGCGTTGATCAAGGCCGAGGATGCGCTGTCGTCGCGGCAGGCCGAGCTGCAGAGCCTGCAGGCACAGCGCGACACGCTCCGCGACCAGATCACCTACAGCTCCGTCGACGTCCAGATCACTGCCGAGCGTCAGGGCGGCCCCGCTCCGGTCCGCTATCACGGGTTCTTCGGACAGATCGAACATGGTTGGGATACGTTGTGGGCCTTCGGTTCTCACCTGGTCCTGGCCCTCGGGTTCCTGCTGCCGTGGCTGCTGCCACTCGCGGTTCTCGGCGGGGCCGTCTACGGGTTCGTCAGGTGGACCGGTTCGCGGCGCAACCGGCCCGCTCCGGAAGTTCCTGCCTCGCCAGCGAGCCCGCCGCAGGAATAGCCGCGAGCAGACGCAAAACTGCCCCTTCTCCGAGGAAAAGGGGCAGTTTTACGTCTGCTCGCGAGAAGCAGTTACCAGTCGGACTCGTCGAAGGTGACGACGCCACGAATGTTGTTGCCGTCCAGCATGTCCTGGTAGCCCTGGTTGATGTCCTCGAGCTTGTAGGTCCGCGTGATCATGTCGTCGATGTTCAGCAGACCGGACTTGTACAGCGCGGCCAGGCGCGGGGTCTCGATGTGCGAGCTGCCGCCACCGAAGATGTTGCCCTTCAACGTCTTCTGCAACATGGTGAACAGGAAGAGGTTCATCTTGACGTCGGCGTCCATCATCGAGCCCATGCCGGTCACGACGCAGGTGCCGGTCTTGGCCGTCAGGATCATGGCCTCTTCGATGTACTCGCCCTTCATCTCGCCGACGGCGATGATCACCTTGTCGGCCATCAGGCCCCAGGTCAGGTCGATCATCGGCGCGATGGCCTCGGCCATCGACGGGTAGACGTGCGTGGCACCGAACTTCAGCGCTTGCTCGCGCTTCCACGGGTTGGGGTCGATGGCGATGACGTGCTTGGCGCCGGAGATCACCGCGCCTTGCAGCGCGCTCATGCCGATGCCGCCGACACCGACGATGGCGACCGACTCACCGGGCTGAACCTGCGCCACGTTGGTGGCCGAACCGAAGCCGGTCGGCACCGCGCAGCCCATGATGGCCGCGGACTCGAACGGGATGTCCTTGTCGATCTTGACGACCGAGTCCTTGTGGACGGTCATGTACGGCGCGAAGGTGCCCAGCAGGTTCATGGCCGCGACCTCTTTGCCGCGGGCGTGAATGCGGTTGGTGCCGTCGGCGATCGACTTGCCACCCAGCAGGACGGCACCGCGGTCGCACAGCGAACGGAAGCCCTTCATACACGGCGGGCAGGAGCCACAGGCTGGGATGAACGCGAGGATGACGTGGTCGCCCTCTTCGATACCGGTGACGTTCTTGCCGACCTTGGTGACGACGCCCGCGCCTTCGTGCCCGCCGAGGCAGGGCAGCGGCATCGGGGTGGCGCCGGTGGTCAGGTGGTAGTCCGAGTGGCACATGCCAGCGGCATGCATCCGGATCTGTACTTCGTCGGCGACGGGGTCACCGAGGTCGATCTCCTCGACCTGGAACGGGGAGTTCACTTCCCACAGCAGAGCACCTTTGGTCTTCATGACGAAGATCATAGCCACAAATCGAGAACACGTTCCAGAAAGATGCTATGGCAGGCGCTCTACCAGCGCATATATGGCATCAGAACATGTCGTGCCAGTGGGCTGAAAACTAGCAGCAGTAGTGCGCAGGCCCTGTAGATAGGCGTGCGGAAACCACGACGGGCGCGCACTCAGGCGGCCGTCAGAGGTGCGGCGGCAGCCCGAATTTCTCGAACAGCGTCGGGTCCATGAAGGCGACGACGTGCGAGATGCCGTCGGGCTTGATGTCCAGCACGTGCAGCTGGAACGCCTCGTGCCGGCCGGTCTCGGGGTTGCGCATGTACATGCCCGCGGCGGACTGCCCGTTCGCGGTGGTGACGACGAACCGCATGTCGCCCGGGTGCTCGGCGGGGCATTTGAACCGGGACAGCTCGACGATGTCCCGCGGGCCGGAGTACCAGGTGTCGAAGGGCGGCATCTCCCACACCGAGTCGGCGGTGAACAGCTCGACCAGGGCGTCCATGTCGTACGACTCGAAGGCGTTGACGTACTTGGCCAGCAGGTCGCGTGCCTCGTCGGACTCCGGGGCGACCAGCACGTCGTCCTGGTTGGGGCCGACGGCGTCTAGTTGGGCGCGGGCCCGCTGCAGCAGGCTGTTGACGGCAGCCGTGGACGTTCCGACGGCCTCGCCGACTTCGGCGGCCTTCCACTGCAGGACGTCGCGCAGCACCAGTACTGCGCGCTGCCGCGGCGAAAGGTGTTGCAGCGCAGCGATGAAGGCGAGCCGCACCGATTCGCGGGAGCCGACGATGGTCTGCGGGTCACCCGGTGCGTCATGCACGTCGGGTAGCGGCTCGAGCCACGCGGTGTCGGTGCGCTCGGTGATCTCGGCCTGCGGATCGGCCGACGGCTGGCCGAGTCCGGACGGCAGTGGCCGGCGTTGACGGCCCTCCAGCGACGTGAGGCAGGTGTTGGTCGCGATGCGGTACAGCCACGTGCGCACCGACGACTTGCCTTCGAAGTTGTCGTAGGCCTTCCAGGCGCGCAGGTAGGTCTCCTGCACCAGGTCCTCGGCGTCGTGCAGGGAACCGGTCATGCGATAACAGTGGGCCAGCAGCTCGCGTCGGTGCCGTTGCGCGTCGGCGAGGAACGCATCGCGGGACCGGGACGACGTGTCTGCTGCACCGGATTCGCTGAGGACACTCACCTGACCCAGGGTACGCAGGGGGTGTGACATCCGGCGGGAGTCGCGACGGCGACGGACGCGCCGACGGCAGACCCCAGATATTGTCTCTGCATGGCCACCACCCGCAGCGAACGCAGCTTCGACGGTATCGGCGGCACCAAGATCGTCTACGACGTCTGGGTGCCCAATACCGACCCGACGGGCGTGGTGGTGCTGTCCCACGGTTTCGGCGAGCACGCCCGCCGGTATGACCATGTGGCGCAGCGGTTCGGCGAGGCCGGGCTGATCACGTTCGCGCTCGATCACCGGGGCCACGGCCGCTCGGGCGGCAAGCGCGTGGTGGTCCGCGACATCTCCGAGTACACCGGGGACTTCCACCACCTGGTCGGCATCGCGACCGCCGAATACCCCGAACTCAAGCGGGTCGTACTCGGCCACAGCATGGGCGGCGGGATCGTCTTCGCGTACGGCGTCGAGCACCCCGACGACTACCACCTCATGGTGCTGTCCGGGCCCGCGGTCGACGCCCGGTCCCAGGTCAGCCTGCCGTTGGCGCTGGCGGCGAAGCTGCTGGGCTCCATCCTTCCTGGGCTGCCCGCGGAGAGCCTGCCATTCGACGCGGTGTCGCGTGATCCCGAGGTGGTCGCGGCCTATAACGCCGACCCGCTCGTGTACCACGGCAAGGTGCCCGCCGGGGTGGGCAAGGTGCTGATCGAGGTCGGCGAGACCATGCCGCAGCGCGCCGCCGCCCTCACCGCACCGCTGCTGGTGGTGCACGGTGAGGACGACAAGCTGGTGCCGGTCGCCGGCAGCCGCAAGCTGGTCGAGTGCGTCGGCTCCTCCGACGTCGCACTGAAGGTCTATCCGGAGCTGTACCACGAGGTGTTCAACGAGCCGGAGCGGGCAGTGGTGCTCGACGACGTCGTCAGCTGGATCGAAGTGCGCCTATGACCGGAGTGTGCCCGTGAAATGGGTTTTCCGCCTGTTGATTTGGCTGACGGTGCTGGCGGTCGCCGCGTGTGGCTCGACCACCCCGGGAACCGACTGGGTCGATGAGGACGTCAGCTTCGTCGCCGATGGGCTGACCATCCACGGCAGCTACCGCCATGTCCCCGGCGCCGCCGCGGCCCCGTCGGTGTTGCTGATCTCCGAGAGTGGCCAGACCGACCGCAACGGAGACAACGCCGTCGCCGGCAAGGTCGGCAACATGCGGCAGCTCGCCGAGTACCTGTCCGGCAAGAACGTCGACAGCCTGCGCTACGACAAGGTCGGCACCGGCAAGACCGGCGTGGGCCCGCACGCGCAGAACCTGCGGGACGTGGGCAGCGCCGTCTACACCGCCGGAGCGAAGGCGGCCGTGCGGTTCCTGTCCACGCAAAAGGGCACCGACACGTCACGAATCTCGGTGTACGGCTTGGGTGAAGGCACCGTGCATGCGCTGGCGCTGGCCACCGACACCAGCGAGGGTGCTCCCAAGGTTCATTCCCTCGCGCTGCTGCAGCCGCTGGCCGGCCGGTATCTGGACGTCATCACCAATCGGGTGCGCTCCTCGGTCGACGCCGACGTGAAGGCCGGGGCCAAGACCCGGCAGCAAGCTGACCAGGTGATGGCGGACTGGGCGGTGGCGGTCGCGACGACGCGGGCCACGGGCACCCCGCCGGCCAAGCTGCCCGAGGGTCTGAGCGCGATCCTCAATGCCGCCAACGCCAAGGCGGTGCTGGAGGCGGACGCCATCGACCCGCTGGCGCTGGCCGCGAAGGTCCCGAACGGCACCCCAGTGCTGCTGACCTGTTCCGACTCCGACGTGCAGGCATTCTGTGAAGCGGAGCAGCCGCTGATCGCCGCGTTGGCGCACACTGCGCTGACCGTGGTTCCGCTGAAGGGCGTCAGCCACGTCCTGCGCGACGATCCCAGCGACAACGTCGCCAACTACGCCAACAAGGCGCCCCTGTCTCCGCAGCTGGTCAGCGCGCTGGACGGATTTGTCGGCCGGTAGTCGTACACTGCCGCCATGGGGGATGAAACAAGCACTATGTATCTGAAAGGTCTTGTTGGACAAGGTAGTTGGTACGATGAGTGACGACAAGATGTTGGCCCGGATCGCGGCGCTGCTGCGGCAGGCCGAGAACACCGACAACGAGCACGAAGCCGAGGCATTCATGGCAGCCGCGCAGCGGCTGGCCACCACCACATCGATCGACCTCGCTGTGGCGCGGTCGCATGCGGCGACCCGGACTGCGGCGCAGGAGCCGGTGCAGCGCACCGTCACCATCGGGGAGGCCGGCACCCGGGGGCTGCGGACGTTCGTGCAGTTGTTCGTGTTGATCGCCCGGGCCAACGACGTGAAATGCGACATCGCGTCCAATTCGACGTTCGTCTACGCCTACGGGTTCGCCGAGGACATCGACGCCACGCACGCCTTGTACGCGAGTGTGGTGGTGCAGATGGTCAAGTCGTCGGACGCGTATCTCGCGACCGGTGCGCACCGGCCGACGCCGACCATCACCGCCCGGCTCAATTTCCAGTTGGCGTTCGGTGCGCGGGTCGGGCAACGGCTGGTCGACGCGCGGGACGAGGCCCGGCAAGCGGCGACGGTCGAGCGCGCGGATCGGCCGGGGACCGCGGTTGCGTTGCGCAACAAGGACCTTGAGCTGGTCTCGTTCTACAAGAAGACCTCGCAGGCGCGCGGTAGCTGGCGGGCGACGAGCGCGTCTGCCGGCTACTCATCGGCGGCGCGACAGGCCGGGGACCGCGCCGGGCGCCGGGCGCGGTTGGGGCCGAGCCCCGAGTTTTCCGGTGCGCGTACTGCCCTGGAGAGGTGACCCGGTGGAGCGATGAGCCGGGACGCCCAACGGTCCGCGGTGTATGCCGCTGAGCAGTTCGTGCGCACGTTGTTCGATCGCGCGTCCGAGCGTGGCAACCGGGCGGTCGAGTTCTTCGGAGCTCAGCTGACGTTGCCGCCCGAGGCCCGCTTCGGATCCGTCGACGCGGTGCGGCGCTACGTCGACCAGGTGCTGACCATGCCGGCAGTGGCGGCGCAGTGGCCCGACGCCGGTGCGGTGGCCGTGCGGGCCCGTCGGGGCGTGACGGCCGCGCACTACGAAGCCGGTGACGGCGGCGCGGTCATCGCGGTACCTGAACGCCAAACAACCTGGGCACTAAGAGAATTGGTGGTGCTGCACGAGGTGGCGCACCACCTCTCTGCCGCGGTGCCGCCACACGGGCCGGCGTTCACCGCGACGTTCTGCGACCTGGCCGACGTGGTCATGGGTCCCGAGGTCGGGCACGTGCTGCGGGTGGTCTACGCCAAAGAGGGCGTGCGCTAACCTTTTCCCGCGAGCGTGCGTGTCTGTCCGACAACGCGCCGTGTTCGGCGTGTATTTCGCGCACGCTCGCGGGCATCGAACGACCGAAAATCAGTGCGGCGGGCCGAGATACGGGAAGACGTCCAGCACGTCGGTGTGTGGACTCAGGCCCGACGGCGGGCACTCGCCCTTGGTGAGTGACGCCAGGCGGTAGTCGATCACATCGTCGGTGAACACCCGCCCGTTCGGATACCTGGCCGGTTCGGCGGGGTTGAACGTCAGCATGTCGGGCAGGATGCCCTCGGCGTCGACAGCGGCGACGGCCTCCTCGTCCGAGTAACCACCGGTGTGTCCGAGGAGGTGGACGAACATGGGCAGCCAGCGGTCGCGGTCATGGATCGGCAAGCTGGCGTTGTACTCCTCCTTGGTGTCGTCGGTGTTGAAGAAGCTGCTGACCGACGGATGCCCGGCGCGGTCCACATGGAGCAGCTCGCCGTCCCGGCGCACGCTGCAGCGGCCCCAGATCCGGATGTCCGGTGCGGCCCCCAGTCGCGCAGTCGGCAGTTCCAGGACCATCGAGCACACGTTGGCCTGCGTGTTGGAATCCACACCGGTCCAAGGAAACTCGCCGCTGAGATGGAGTGCGGTGAAATTGCGGCCACCCCTGATGTCGAACAGGTTCTTGATGCCGTCGAAGTCGAAGAAGAAGGCATCGCTGCGCGCGCCGGCGAAGAACTGATATCCGTCCGACTCGGCGATCACGGGCTCTTTGCCGAATGAGACCTCGACGCCCTCGAAGATCTTGTCGCCCACCGCTTCCGGTGACTCGGCGTCCGCGCCGGTCGCGAGATATACGTCGACCGTCTGGCGGCCGGAGATGGGCTCGGAAAACACATAGCTGAAGGCGATGTCGTTGCAGAGGTCGCCGTCGTTGTCGATGGCCAGCCGATAGATGGCATCCGGGTGCAGGGCATCCGCGTTGGGGTTCGCGTTGAGGATCAGCACCGTGCGGGCCGGGTCGGCCGGGGATTGGAAGGCGTACAGATCGCAGAGGTCCAGGCGCTGGTCGCCCAGCGGCGGGCCCAAGCTGAGCCCGGTGAAGTGATTCGACATAGGCGTCATTTAAGTCGTCGGGGGTCTGCCGCGAGCCCGAATCGGCCGATCACCGACGGGTTCCGCCCACGCTAGCCTGGCTTTGTGACGGAACCAGATCCGAAGACTGTTGACGAGATGTTCAACCAGGTGCTGCGCACCGAGGACGAGGCGCTGGCTGCAGCCCGCCAATCTGCGGTGACGGCCGGGATGCCGGCGATCGAAGTGTCCGCGCAGCACGGAAAGTTGTTGTCGCTGTTGGCGACGATCAGCGGAGCCACCAGGGTGCTGGAAATCGGCACGTTGGCCGGCTACAGCACCATCAACCTGGCGCGCGGCGTCGGCGCGGCAGGCCGCGTGACGACGCTGGAATATGACGCTCGGCATGCCGACATTGCCCGGGCCAACTTCGAGGCTGCCGGCATCGCCGATCAGGTCGAGGTGCTGGTCGGCGCGGCCCTGGACACCTTGCCGCAACTGGCGGAGCGCGGCGAGCAGTACGACTTCTTCTTCATCGACGCCGACAAGGAGAACAACAGCGCCTATGTGGAATGGGCGGTGCGGCTGGCGGTTCCGGGCGCGGTGATCGTCGTCGACAACGTGACCAGGATGGGCCGGGTGCTGGAACCAGCTGCTGATGACCTGCAGGCCCGCGGAGTGCGCGACATGCTGGAGCTCGTGGGCAACCACCCGCGGCTGCAGGCCGCCGCTATCCAGACCGTCGGCACCAAGGGCTGGGACGGTTTCGCCGTGGCCCGGGTGGGAGAGTAGTGGTCGGGGCTGGGCTGAGAACGTCGGTGGCGGGATTGCTGCTGGCCGTCGGTGTCGCGCCGACGGCATCGGCCGATCCGAGGCCGCTACCGGAAGCGCCCGTGTCGCGCGGAACGACGTTCGTCGACGATCCGGCGATCCTGGACGCGCACCCGCTGACGGCCGAGTCCTGGAGCCGGCTGGACCCGGAACCCGCGTTGGCGCTGAACATCTCGGTCGGATCGCCCGACTGCTACGGGGTGCACGCCGCCGTGCAGGAAACGGACCAGTCCGTGGTGGTCACGCTGACGGCCGGCCGCCGGTCTGACCGCGAGCGCATGGTCTGCACCATGATGATCATGCCCGGCAAGATCATTGTGCCGCTGAGCAATCCGGTCGGGGAGCGGACAGTGCTGGTTGCCGAATAGGGCCGTCGCATGCCGCGATCGGGCCGGCACATCTCTGCCATGCTGCGGCCGCTCTCGATGCGCCAAATCCGCGTAACCTGGGCAGTGATGGATGGGTGCGGCGAGGCCGAACCCCTTGCCGCGTAACGGAAGGGGTATGAAATGACTACGGTCCATTCATCGATCGATCAACACCCCGACATCCTGGCGCTGCGGGCCCGCTATGACCGCGTCGCCGAATCGATGGCGGCGCAGGCGACCTTCGGGCTGACCCTGCTCACCGCGGTCTACGTCGCGATGTCGCCGCAGATCGTCGGCTATCAGGCCTCCGCCAAGCTGACAGTCAACGCGCTGATCGTGGGCGGCACCATCGGGTTCCTGGCCATGTGCTTCGGCTGCGCGCTGGACCGGACCCACGGGATGACCTGGACACTGCCGGTTCTCGGTGTGTGGCTGGTGATTTCACCATGGATCTATGGCGGCGGACCCACTGCCGGCGTCATGTGGTCGCACGTGATCAGCGGTGTGTTGGTCGCGGTGCTGGGCATGTACGCGATGTACTTCGGGATGCGCGTGCGCAACTCGGACCGGCACGGGTGATCGCTACCTGGCGTAGGTAGGTCCCCCGGCAGACTGCCCACCAGCCGAGCCTCAGCAGCTCGGCCGGCGGGCAGGTCTGTGCTCGGGCGGAGGGTCCCGCATTGCCAAACTGACGCAGCGGCCAATTCCTGGTGCTACGTTTCGGTGAGGGTGGGTATCGAGGCGTGAGGAATCGCGGTGACAGCTTTGGCCGAGGTCCGACATTTCCGCCGCACCGATGCGGGCTATGACGAGGCCCGCCGCGCGACGGTGTGGAATGCGCGTGTGCCACAGCGCTTTCCGGACATCATCGTGCAAGCGTCCAGCAGTGCCGACGTGGTGGTGGCCGTCCGGTATGCCCGCGCGAACGGCCTGTCTGTCGGCATCCGTTCCGGTGGGCACAGTTGGGCGGCCAACCATCTACGCGACGGCGGCATGCTGCTCGACGTGAGCCGGCTCGATGTCTGCCGGGTCGATCGCGACGCGATGATCGCCGTCGTGGGCCCGGGCAAGGGCGGCAGCGTGCTGGCGACCGAACTGGAACGGCAGGGTTTGTTCTTCCCGTCCGGGCACTGCCGGGGTGTCGCGCTCGGTGGCTACCTGCTGCAGGGTGGTTATGGGTGGAACAGCCGGGTGCTCGGGCCGGCGTGCGAAAGCGTGCTGGCGCTCGACGTGGTCACCGCCGACGGCGAGCACATCCGCTGCGACGCCGAGCATCACCCCGACTTATATTGGGCCGCACGGGGATCCGGCCCAGGGTTCTTCGGTGTGGTGACGGCATTTCACCTGCGGCTCTACCCGAAGCCGCCGGTGTGCGGCAGCAGCCTGTACATCTACCCCTTCGAGGCCGCCGACGAGATCTACGCATGGGCCCGCGCGATCAGCGCCGACGTCGACCGCCGGGTGGAGCTGCAGATCGTCGCCTCGCGGTCCATGCCGAGTTCGGGTCTGGATGCGCCCGGCATCGTGCTGGCCTCGCCGGTGTTCGCCGATACTGACGACGAAGCGAAAGATGCGGTGGCACTGCTGGATACGTGTCCGGCGCGGGCGCAGGCCCTGATGGCCGTGCCATACGCGCCGACGAACCTGCCCAGCTGGTACGAGGCGGTGATGAGTAACTACCTGAGTGACCACCGCTACGTCGCCGACAACATGTGGACGTCGGCCTCGGCGACCGAACTGCTGCCGGGTGTGCGGAACATCCTCGAGACCATGCCGCCGCACCCGTCGCATTTCCTCTGGCTGAACTGGGGGCCGTCGCCCGCCCGTCAGGACATGGCGTACAGCCTGGAAGACGAGGTCTATCTCGCGCTCTACTCCGGCTGGGCCGATCCCGCCGATGACGACAAGTACGGAGACTGGGCCCGGTCCAATATGGCGGCGATGTCCCACCTGGCCACCGGGATACAGCTGGCCGACGAGAACCTGGGGGCGCGTCCGGCCCGGTTCGCCACCGATGCGGCCATGGCGCGACTGGACGCTGTGCGCGCACAATATGACCCGGACGGTCGCTTCTACGCGTGGATGGGTCGGACATGAGCTACCTGGGTTATCGCGACGACGACGCCGATACGGCATTCGGCAGGTTTTTCAACCCGGACATGGCGGCGCTGCCCCGCCATGTGGTGCAGGCGCTCGAGCATGGGCCGCAGGCCGGCCCGGTGCTGCCCGACTTCGATGAACCGCTGGCTGAGGACGGCTATCAGCAGACCGAGAACGGGTACGGCAGCCTGTCGGACGGCGGCTACACCGTTGCCGTGCGCACCGATATGCCGGGAGTGACGCCGCAGATGTGGGACTGGTGGTTCGGCTGGCACGGCTGCGATCCGCGCCGCTACAAACTCTGGCATCCCCGGGCGCATGTGTCGGCGCAATGGCGCGACGGTCGTGACGACCTCGCCTATGTCGGCCGGACGTCGCTGGTCGAGGAGTATCTCGGGTCGGCGCTCAGTTCGGTGGCAATCCAATTCGTCGACCCGGCGTCCCAAGGGCACGCGGGGCTGGCCATCGCGGCCCGGCTGGGTTCGGCCGACATCCCGGTCGACATCGGGTGGCTGGTGCATCAGGTGCGGCCGACGCCGGATGGTGCCGAGATGCGCTCCCGATTCTGGATGGGCGGCCAGCACGTCAGTTTCCGTGCTGGTAAGTCCCTGGCGGACCACGCTTTTCGGGTACTTGCTGCGCGTCAGCTGCCTCGCCCGCGGGATCTGCTCGTGCACTGCGCGCAGGAGATGAACCACCTCGCGGGCTTCCTGCCCGAGCTGCACGCGCAGTTCAGTTGATCCGCGAGCAGACGTAAAACTGTCGAACTTCGAGCGAAATCGACAGTTTTGCGTCTGCTCGCGATGAGTCTCTAGACGCGGATGTGGCGAAAGCCACGGGCGAAGAAACTATCAATCACGCTACGATCGTTGCATGAATGATAGTTCCGAATGTGTTCGCCGCCCTGGCTGGGTGCGCTGCACGCTGATCACGCTGGGCTGTGTCGTCGCGGTGCTGCTCTCGGCGGGCGGTTGGGTGCTCTACGCCAACAACTTCGCGATCCGCGAGCAGCACGTCACCATCCCCGGGCCGGTGCAGCCGCTCGACGGTGTACTGGCGCGGCCGAAAACCGGGTCGGGTTCGTTTGGGCTGGTGGTGTTCGTGCACGGCGACGGGCCCGCCGACGCCAGCCGCGACGCGGTCTACCGCCCCATCTGGGAGTCGTTCGCGCGGGCCGGCTACGCGTCGTTGTCGTGGAACAAGCCCGGCATCGGTGGCGCTCCCGGCAACTGGCTGGACCAGAGCATGGCCGACCGGGCCGACGAGACAAGTGCCGCGATCGACTGGGCCCGCACCCGGGCCGACATCGATCCGCACCGGATCGGAGTCTGGGGCATCAGCCAGGGCGGCTGGGTGGTGCCCGAGGTGGCGGTGCGCAAACCCGACCTGCAGTTCGTGATTCTGGTTGGCCCAGCGATCAATTGGCTGCGCCAGGGCGAATACAACCTGCGGGCCGAGCTACGGGCGCGGCAGGCGCCGCAGTCGGAACTCACCGCGGCGCTGGACCGCCGGGAACGGACGAACCAGCTGCTGCGTAACGGCGCCACCTACCGCCAGTACCGCGTGGCGCACATCGACTCGTCGCCGATGTCCGCGGACCGCTGGGGCTTCGTAGCCCGCAACTACCGCGCCGACGTCACAGCCACGCTGCCGCGCCTCGCGGTCCCCGTGCTGCTGGAGCTCGGAGAGGACGATCTGAACGTCGACGTGGCCGAAACCGAGCGCGCCTACCGCGAACTGGTACGTCCGGAGCTGCTGACGGTCCAGACCTATCCGCACGCATCACACAGCCTCGCCAGAGGCGACCTGGAACGCAATCCCACTAGCGTAAAGGCCTACGCGATAGGAACTTTCGCGCCGCGGCAGATCTACGCACCCAGCTACCTGGACAACCTCCGGCGTTACGTCCAGGAACTACCGGCCGCCAAGGAGGCCCGATGAGGATTCTCGCGCTGGGTGGCCCAGGGGCGATGGGTGCCGTCGCGGTCCGGCTCGCCGCGCAGCTGCCCGGGGTCGACGAGATCGTCATCGCGGACCGCGACGGCGCCGCCGCCGGCCGGCTGTGCGGACAACTCGCCGACACCCCGGTGCAGGTCAGCGCCGCCCAGGTCGACGTCACCGACGACGCGGCTCTCCGCGATGCGCTCGAGCCGGCCGACCTCGTCGTCAACACCGTCGGGCCGTACTACCGCTTCGGGGTCCCCGTGTTGCGGGCCGCGATCGCGACGGGGACGCACTACGTCGACATCTGCGACGACTGGGAACCGACGGTGCAGATGCTCGAACTGGACGAAACCGCCCGTGCCGCAGGCGTTTGCGCCGTCATCGGCATGGGGGCCAGCCCGGGCGTGAGCAATCTGCTCGCCGCGACTGCGGCCGCCGAACTCGACACGGTGCGCGATGTCTACACCGCGTGGCCGGTGGACGTACCCGGCACCGGCGACAACGGCGGCGAGGTGCTGTTGGGCCCGGACGGGCGGCCCTCGGCGGCGGCCGTGCACTGGATGCTGCAGAGCAGCGGCAAGATTTGTACCGTCCGGGCCGGGCAGTTGACGTTCGAGCGCCCGTTGCGCCCGATCGGGCTGACCTTGCCGCGCGGCCGCCACGGCACCGCATACTCGATCGGTCACCCCGAGCCCATCACGTTGCGGCGGACGCTCGGGCTGACTGGCGAGGCCGTCAACCTGATGGTGATCCGGCCGCAGACACTGGCCTATCTCGACGTGCTGCGCCGCGACATCGACCGGCGCCGATTGACCCACGAGACAGCAGCGTTGCAGTTCGCGAAGCCGAACCTGTTGCGCTACTTGCGATCTGTCCCGTTGTCCCTGCGCAGCAACGGACCGGGCACGCTACCGCCGTTCTTCGCCGCGGTGTCCGGCGCCAGTTCCGGACGCGAGTACGTGGTGCTGACCCATCTCGACCTGTCCGGTACCGCGGCGGGTTTGTTCGGTGACATGGCCCGGGCCACCGGAATCCCGCTCGCCATGGGGCTTTCGCAGATCGTCGACGGCACGGCGCGACGTCCCGGGGTACATCCGCCCGATGCTGTCATCGATGCGCGGCGGTTCTTCGCGGACCTCGCCCGCCAGCTCGATCAGCCGGCCGACCGGCCGCTGGTCGTCATCGAACGGGACGAGCGTGCCTAGACTTGGAAACCCCGCCGGTTGTGCCGCGGGCGCAAGGAGCTGACCGTTGGAAGACCCATCCATCGAGGTGCCAACCCGCACCCTCGTCGAGAGCATGCTGCGGGACGACGCGACCATCGACGCCGGTGCGCTGTATGACGTCGCGGGCGAGCTCGGCATGACAGACCAGCAGGTGCGGCTGTGCATCAAGCGGCTGGTCGCAGACGGTCAGTTCACTCAGGACGGGCGCGGCCGAAAGGCGGTGCTGCGCGCGACCGATGAGCTGCGCAGCACCATCACGCCGGATCGCGACTACATCCGGTTCATGTACGCCCAGGATCGGGGCGATGCTCCGTGGGACGGGCGCTGGCACGTGGTGGCGTTCGCCGTCCCGGAGTCGGTCCGGGCGGCGCGTGATGCGATGCGTGACGCCATCGTTCGCCTCGGCGGTGCCGCCATTCAGGGCGGCCTCTACGTCTCCCCGAACGACTGGGATAGCGAGATATCCGCAGCGGCAGAGCAATTGGGAATCTCCGAGCACGTCACCACGATGACGACTGCGGATTTGGCCGTCGGCGACCTCATCGAGCCCCGTGCCCTCGCCGCTCATCTCTGGCCGCTGGACGAGATCGCCGAGCGGCACCGACGGCTGCTCGCCGTCGCGGAACGCGCACTGCTCGCCTTGTCGGATGCCACCCCGACCCGGCACCAGACCATCGCGATCGAGCTGGCCGCCGAGTTCACCCGCGCCGTCGAGCCCGATCCACTACTGCCGCCGGAGTTGTTGCCACAGCCGTGGATCGGTGCCGCGGCGCGCGCGAAGGTGGCCGCCTGTTGGGCGGAGCTGCTGAAAATCGATGCACCGCAACGCATCAAGCTGTTCGAGTGGTATTCCGAGGTGATCGACGAGGTGACCAAGGGCTAGGCGGGGCGGTCGGGTCGCGCCGGCCGATGACGACGCTGACGGCGCCCGCCGTGATCTTTCACTGAAGGCGGCGCAGCTCGACCGTCAATCCGTCCTTCGGCATGCCGAGGGTGGTCGGGTCGAATTTCCAGTGGTAGTCCGGGCGTACGGACCAGTCGTAGTTGCGCAGCAGGTTGTGCATGACTGTTTTGATCTCCATTTGCGCGAAGTACAGCCCGATGCACTTGTGCACTCCGCCGCCGAACGGAATCCAGGCGAATCGATGGACCTTGTCCTCGTGGCGTTCGGGTGCAAAGCGTTCGGGATCAAAATGATTGGGGTTGTGCCAAACGGCCGGGTTGAGGTGAACAGCGCGGGGTGTGACCGACACGAATGTGCCCTTCGGGATGAAGTATCCGTCGATCTCGGTGTCCCGCAGTGCTTCCCGCACGATGGTGGGAACCGGAGGGTTCAGGCGCAGCGACTCTCTCATCACGAGGTCGAGCACGTTCATCTGGTCGAGTGTGTCGTATCCGACTTCGGGACCTAGCGTCGACGATTGTTCACGGGCCTGTTGCTGCCATTGTGGGTACCTGGCCAGGTGGTACGCCATGGTGGTCAATGCGGTGGTGGAGGTGTCGTGCGCGGCGAACAGCACGAAGATCATGTGATTGACGACGTCCTGATCGGTGAATGTGTGACCGTCATCGGATTCCGCGTGACACAGCACCGAGAACAAGTCGGGTGTCTGCGTGGCACGCTTGTTGGGTAGGTGCTGATAGAAAAACTCTTCGAGCACTCTCCGACCTTCGACGGCGCGACGCCATTTGCCGCCCGGGATCGGGTGGCGCACCAGTGCAGACAAACCTTCGAGGCAATGCATGAAGGCCTCGTTGACCTTGTTCGCATCCTCGCGTGGCAGCTTGACGCCGACGAAGGCCTCCAACGCCACGTCCAGGGTGATCGCTTTGAACTCGTCGCCCAGACGTACTGTCCCGGTTGGCAATCGGTTGACCCGTTGGGCGATCACGGGCTGCATCTCCTGTAGGTAGCCCTTGAGGTTGGTGTTCGTGAATGCTTGCTGCAAGATCGCCCGATGATGCCGGTGTTCATCGAAGTCCATCAGGAGGATGCCACGCCGGAACGCCACACCGATCAGGAAGTCCCATGCCGGCTCGTTGGCAAAAGCCTTGTCGCGATTGGTGGTAACGGTCTGCGCCCCCGAGGGAGACATCACTGAGACGACGTTCCGGCCGAAGAACGTGCTGTAAGTGATGTCACCGAATCGTTCGAGTTGCTTGCGAGTGCTCTTCTCCTGGTTCCGCAGCATCATGATCTGTTCGACCATGCCAGGGATGCAGGTGCCGTAAATCGGCTTCAAGCCCGATCCGGCGGGTACGTCGGCCATTTGCAGCTTGAGCATCGCATCTCCTCAATCGTCGATGGCGCGCGGCCGCGCAGTGATTGTTCGTGGGTCCACGTGCTCGCGTTCGAACCCGTCAACCGCTTGTTTCATGTAGCGCATCCAGACCGGCGCGAGGCGTTCCCACACAGGGCCGAGGGCCCTGACCGTTGCACAGAATCGGCGATATCGGGCTTCTTGGCGGGCTGACCAGGGGATGCCGAGTTTGTCTCGTAGCGCTGGGTCCAGCCCGCCGGCGCCGAGGAAGGATCCGACCCGGTCCAGCACCGGTGCCAACAGCCGGTTCCAAAACAGGGGCGGGATCGGCTTCGGTACCGGAAATGCCCGGGAGAGGCCCTTGGTGATGTATCCGACGGTGTACTGCGCGACCTTGGTGTTGCCGACCAGCTCGTCGGCGACGACGCGGTCCCAATACTGGACGAACTCTGTGTAGGTCCGCGGCTGAAAGCTGTCGTCGACACCGTAGAGGCTGTACCAGTCCCGAGATTCGGCGAAGATCTGTTCCTTCTCCTGGAGGGTGAGTGGCTTGATGAATCTCTCGACGCCAGTGAGAAGTTGATCGATGAAGGTGGCGTGTGCCCAGTAGAACGTCTCGGGATCCAAACCCACGTAAGGGGTTCCGTGATATTTCGAGCCATCTGACATGGTGCCCGCGAGCGGCTTGTGAAAGTTCCTGATCTGCAGTCCGGTCTTGGTGGGCGCGTCGCCGTAGACCGTGTTGGCGATCGGCGGGAGGGATCGTCGTACCCGTTCGAACAGATCGGTGAAGATGACGGAGTGGTCCGAAACTGCCTGCCCGAGTTGCGGATACATGTTCTCGGTAGTCCCCGCTCGGCCGAGCAGGAGGTTGAGGCGGTGATCGCCGAAGTATTTCCAGACCAGTGAATCCGGACGTAGTGGCCGCTGGTTGCGCAAGGCCGGCGACAGCCGGCCGTCGCGGTCACGCGCGCGTTCGACGCCGGTTGCGTCGTGGTCGATCGTCATGGTTTTGCCTCCCGACTTCTGGTTCGAGACAACACCCGGGTGAAACAGATGTCAATACCTGTGTCAGCGTGTCAGAGTGCTAGTGTTGGCCGATGCAGCGTGGGTGCGTCTGAATATGACGGCGGACGGCGGATCTGCGGGGCAATCGGGTCCCGCGGACGAGGTGGATGCGCTGCTCGCCGCCGCGGCGTCCGAGTTCGAAGCCGTCGGGCTGAGCCGGGCCAGTCTTGATGTCATAGCCAGGGCCGCGGGTGTCAGTCGCAGCACCCTGTATCGCCGGTTTGTCAACAAAGAAGCGCTGATTCTCGCGGTGCTGCAACGGATGCTCACCACGACAATGCATGACCTGGACCGGGCGACTCGCAATCACAGCCCGCAGGAGGCGGTCGTCGAGGCATTCGCCGGGGCGGTCAGGTCGCTCAATTCCTCCAGGCTGTACCGGCGGGTGTTCTTCGAGGAACAGGCCCTGGTGCGCGGTTTGGTCACCTCGGTTCGGGAGTGGACGGTGGGTGAGGTCGCCGGGCGGGTTCGTGATTCGTTGCGGCGCAGCGGTGCCCAGATGCCTGACGATGAGTTGCTGGTGGTTTCGGAGCTTCTGGTCCGGATCGCGCGGTCGTATGTGGAGATTCCGTCGAAACTCGTTGCGGTTGATGATGAGTCGGCGATGCGCGATTTCGCCAAGCGCCACCTGGCAGATCTCGTCTACTGACGACGGGGTCGTCGCGCCGTCTCGTGGATCAACTTCTGTCAGAACGTCTTTGGCTCGCCCTGCCGGAGTAGGTCCGCAGCCTCGGTCTGATAGGCATACTCGGCCCACTCCAACGGAGTGGAACCGAACCGCGTATCGGTGATGGACGGGTCGGCGCCCGCCTCCAGCAGCCGCCGGATCAGCTCCAGATCGCCTTCCCATGCGGCCTGGTGCAGCGGCGTCGCGCCCTCGTCATCGCGGGCGTTCGGATCATCGGGAAAGGCCGGAACGACAACATCGACACCGGATACGTCGATGCCGTGCCGGGCGAGCAGGTCGAGGCGATCGCCGAATCCGTACTCGGCTGCCCAGTGAATCTGCCGCTGCCACAGTTGTTCCCGGGTTTCCATTGCCTCACCGAGTCGGCGCTCCCACGGACTTGGCCCGGCGTCGGCCAACCCGTGGGCGAACAGCAGCTCCAGGTGTGAATCGTCAGGGCGGAACATCCGGTTGTAGAGCGTCTGCTGATCGACCGGATGGGCGCCACGGCGCAGCAGCAGCGTCGCGAGTTCGGCTGCATGGGGATGCCGGGGCTGACGGCGCGGTCCCTGTTCGCCTTCGCCGAACACCCCGGTCAACAGCGTGAACGGCGTCGACATGCCGCACCACAGATAGCCGGCGTTCGGGTCTGCCCCCGCGTCGAGTAGCACCGTGGCTGCCGCCAGTACGTCGTTTACGTTGCGGCCCAAGGGGATACGTGAGTAGCACAGATACGTCAGGGGTACCCAACCGAACGGCCCGCCGCCGGTGTTGGCGAGCGCTGGTCGCCCGGCGAGATGGTCGGCGAGCGCGACCGGGTCCGAAGCGCAGGCCGCGGCCCAGACGCTGCGGGAGACCAGCCCGGGATCGGCCGCGAGCAGATCGGCGGCGGACTGCCAACGGGGTGGGGCGTCGGATTCGTTGTAGCGCAACGTCGCCCAGGAGCAGAACCGGTCGGCAGGGGAGAGGGCGTCCTCGTCGACGGCGCCCGGGTCGACGCTCAGATCAGCGGCCAGTCGAAGGTAGTGCACCAGGGCGGGCCACCCGGTGAAGCCATAGTTGCGGGCGACGGCGAACTGGGCGGCGTGCAGGGCAATGCCGTTCGCCTGTTGCAGCGTGCGTGCTTCGACGCGCAGCTTGTCCAGGGACGGATTGGTGGGCAGTGTGCTGGCCATGACGGCCTCCTCTCATGCGCCCGCGTCCGCGAATCGGGCCGAGAAGAGGTCGGTCACAAAAACTCAACAAGCAGGGAGGCTGAGCCCCTTCGAGCGGACGTCGGGCGGTCCTGCGCGCCCGATCGTCACTGTACCGGCCCGCGAGCGTGCGCGAAATGCACGCCGTTGGCGGCGTGTCCATGTACAGACACGCACGCTCGCGGGAAGGGGACTCCTTAGTTGCAGACCGCGCCGACGGCGGCCGACTGGACCAGCTTGGTGTACTTGGCCAGCACGCCGGTCTTGTAGCGCGGCGGCAGCGGCTCGAATCCTTCACGGCGCGAAGCCAATTCGGCCTCGTCGACCAGGAGGTCGAGCGTGCCGTTCGCGACATCGAGCCGGATGCGGTCACCGTCGCGCACGAACGCGATGGGTCCACCGTCGACGGCCTCCGGCGCGATGTGCCCGACGCACAGGCCCGTCGTCCCGCCCGAGAAGCGGCCGTCGGTCATCAGCAGCACGTCCTTGCCCAGGCCGGCGCCCTTGATGGCGCCGGTGATGGCCAGCATCTCGCGCATGCCCGGGCCGCCCTTGGGGCCCTCGTAGCGGATGACGACGACGTCGCCGTGCGTGATGGTGCCGTCCTCCAGTGCGTCGAGGGCAGCGCGCTCGCGCTCGAAAACCCTTGCGGTACCCTCGAACACGTCGGAGTCGAAGCCGGCCGACTTCACGACGGCGCCCTCGGGTGCCAGCGAGCCGTGCAGGATGGTGATGCCACCGGTCGGGTGGATCGGATTGTTCATCGCGCGCAGCACCTTGCCGTCCGGGTCGGGCGGGGCGATGTGGGCGAGGTTCTCGGCCATGGTCTTGCCGGTGACGGTGAGGCAATCACCGTGCAGCAGACCGGCATCCAGCAGCGCGCGCATGACCACGGGCACGCCGCCGATCTCGTCGACGTCCTTCATCACGTGGCGGCCGAAGGGCTTCACGTCGGCGAGGTGAGGCACCTTGTTGCCGACGCGGGTGAAGTCGGCGAGGGTCAGCTCGACCTCGGCCTCGCGGGCAATGGCCAGCAGGTGCAGCACTGCGTTGGTGGACCCACCGAACGCCATGACCACGGCGATGGCGTTCTCGAACGCTTCCTTGGTCAGGATGTCGCGCGCAGTGATGCCGCGGCGCAGCATCTCGACGACAGCCTCACCGGACTTGCGGGCGTATTCGTCGCGGCGCTTGTCGATCGCGACGGGAGATGCGCTGCCCGGCAACGACATACCGAGTGCCTCGGCCGCCGACGCCATGGTGTTGGCGGTATACATGCCGCCACAGGCGCCCTCGCCCGGACAGATGGCGCGCTCGATGATGTCGACGTCCTCACGGGACATCAGCCCACGGGCGCACGCACCGACGGCCTCGAAGGCGTCGATGATGGTGACTTCCTTCTCGGTGCCGTCGGTCAGCTTCGCGACGCCCGGCATGATCGAGCCGTTGTAGAAGAAGACGCTGGCCAGGTCCAGCCGGGCGGCTGCCATCAGCATGCCGGGGATGGACTTGTCGCAGCCGGCGAGCAGCACGGAGCCGTCCAGGCGCTCGGCCTGCATCACGGTCTCGACGCTGTCGGCGATGACCTCGCGGGACACCAGCGAGAAGTGCATGCCCTCGTGGCCCATCGAGATGCCGTCGGAGACGGAGATGGTGCCGAACTCCAGCGGGTAACCACCGGCGGCATGCACGCCCGCCTTGACGGACTGCGCCAGCCGCTGCAGCGACATGTTGCAGGGGGTGATCTCGTTCCACGACGACCCGACGCCGATCTGCGGCTTGACCCAGTCGTCGTCGCCCATACCTACCGCGCGCAGCATGCCTCGGGCTGCGGTTTTCTCGAGGCCGTCGGTGACGTCGCGGCTGCGGGGCTTGATATCGGGCTGATCTGCAGACATGCAGGTAATTATGCCCGCCGCCGCCAAGCGAAATTCCATTGGATACCCCTAAGGGGTATGCGGTACGCTGGGCTTATGACGGCAGACGAGTCGGGGGCCGCAGGAGGCCACTCCGAGACTTCTCACGGCGATGCGCCGCAGGAGGCCCAACATGGCTATTCGCCGAACAAGGACAACTACGCCAAGAGGCTACGGCGGGTCGAGGGTCAGGTCCGCGGGATCGCCAAGATGATCGATGAGGACAAGTACTGCATCGACGTGTTGACGCAGATCAGCGCAGTGAACAGCGCGCTGCAGTCGGTCGCGCTGGCGCTGCTCGACGAGCACCTGGGGCACTGTGTGAGCCACGCGGTGGCGGTCGGCGGCGACGAGGCCGAGCAGAAGCTGGCCGAGGCCTCCGCGGCGATCGCCCGGCTGGTCCGGTCCTGACTACCTGCCGAGTTCACTCTCGATGCGCTGGACCTTCGCGGTGAGCTGGCCGGTGTAGCCCGGGCGGATGTCGGCTTTGAGGACCAGGCTGACGCGGGGCGACACCGCAGCTACCGCTTCTACGGCCCGTTTGACCACGGCCATCACCTCGTCCCATTCGCCCTCGATGTTCGTGAACATCGCGTTGGTCTCGTTGGGCAGGCCCGACTCTCGCACCACTCGCACGGCCGCTGCGACGGCTGCGCCGACACCCCCGGCTTCGTCGCCACCCATCGGGCTGACGCTGAATGCAACAATCACATGGTCGATTGTGCGCGGATCGCTCGGAGATCGCCCGGTTGGTGCGGTCCTAGCGGGTCGCGGGCCTTTGCGGCGTAGGTAACAGATGACGCCGCGCGGCCGATGAACAACCCAGGTCAGGGGGCATTCCCGCCTGATGTGCTGCGGCTGCGCCGCAGGTCAGTCCCAGTAGCCGGCCAGATTGCTGTGCGACACTGGGGAAAGTTGTGAACTGGAGGTGGCGGATGCCGCAGTGGAAGAACAAGCTCCTGACCGCGGTCGTGGCGGCCGGACTGGTCGCCGGGATGACCGTCGTAACCCCGTCGGCGCTGGCCGACCCGGACGCGCCGGACCCAGGCGTGGCAGCCGCGCCGTTCGACCCGGGTCTGCCCACTGAGGCGCCCTTGCCGCCGCCGATCCCGCCGATCGGTGACCCGTTCGCTCCCGCGCCGCCGCCGGCCCCGATCCCTGGCGCCCCGGTGCCCGGCGACCCGCAGCCGATCCCGGCAGGCACCCCGGCCGGCCAGAACCCGACGCCGTTCGTCGGCCAGCCGCCGTTCAACCCGCCGACCTTCAACCCGGTCAACGGGTCCATGGTGGGCGTGGCCAAGCCGATCTACATCAACTTCGCGCGGCCCATCGCCAACAAGCAGATGGCGCAGGACGCCGTGCACATCTCGTCGAACCCGCCGGTGCCGGGCATGTTCTATTGGGTGACCGACACGCAGCTGCGCTGGCGGCCCATCGCCTTCTGGCCGGCGAACACCGTCGTCAACATCGATGCCGCGGGTACCAAGTCCAGCTTCCGCACCGGTGACTCGCTGGTGGCGACGGCGGACAACGCCACGCACCAGATGACCATCAGCCGCAACGGCGTGGTCGAGAAGACCTTCCCGATGTCCATGGGCAAGGCCGGCGACGAGACCAAGAACGGCACCTACTACGTGCTGGAAAAGTTCGCGGACGTGGTGATGGACTCGTCGACCTACGGCGTCCCCGTCGACTCGCCGCAGGGCTACAAGCTGAAGGTGCAGTGGGCGGTCCGCATCGACAACAGCGGTGCGTTCGTGCACAGCGCCCCGTGGTCGGTGGCCGACCAGGGCAAGCGCAACGTCAGCCACGGCTGTATCAACCTGGCGCCCGACAACGCCAAGTGGTTCTACGACCAGTTCGGCAGCGGCGACCCGATCGTCGTGAAGAACTCGGTTGGCTTGTACAACTACTCGGACGGCGCGGGCGACTGGCAGTGGGGCATGCAGACTCCCGCGGCTCCGTCCACGGGCGCCGGCTCGGGTTCGGGCTCCGGCACGCGCTGACCCGCCAACAACCGCGAAAACCCCCTATTTCCAAGGAAATAGGGGGTTTTCGCGGTTTGTAGCTAGTTCCAGATCCGCACGCGCTCGGTGGGCTCCAGGTAGAGCTCGTCGGAGGTGCTGACATCGAACGCCTCGTAGAACGAGTCGATGTTCCGGATGACGCCGTTGCACCGGAACTCCGGCGGCGAGTGCGGGTCGACGGCCAAGCGCCGAATGGCTTCGGCGTCACGGGATTTGGTGCGCCACACCTGCGCCCAGCCGAAGTAGACGCGCTGGACACCGGTCAGCCCGTCGATCACCGGGGCTTCCGCGCCGCCCAATGACAGCTCATAGGCCAGCAGCGCGATGGACAGCCCGCCCAGGTCGCCGATGTTCTCGCCGACGGTGAACGCGCCGTTGACGTGATGAGAGGCTTCCAGTGCGCGCGGCGAGAACGCCTCGTACTGCTCGATCAACGCCTTTGTGCGCAAACCGAATTCGGCCCGGTCGGCGTCGGTCCACCAGTCGACGAGGTTGCCGTCGCCGTCGTACTTGGCGCCCTGGTCGTCGAACCCGTGCCCGATCTCATGCCCGATCACCGCGCCGATGCCACCGTAGTTGGCGGCGTCGTCGGCGTCGGCGTCGAAGAACGGCGGCTGCAGAATGGCTGCGGGGAAGACGATCTCGTTCATGCCCGGGTTGTAGTAGGCGTTCACCGTCTGCGGCGTCATGAACCACTCGTCCCGGTCCACCTCGCTGCCCAGCTTGGCCAGCTCCCGGTCGTGCTCGACGGCCTGCCCGCGCAGGTAATTGCCGTACAGGTCGCCGGCGTCGATCACCAGCGCCGAGTAGTCGCGCCAGCGCGCGGGGTAGCCGATCTTCGGGGTGAACTTGTCCAGCTTGGCCAGCGCCCGCTGCCGGGTTTCCGGGGTCATCCACTCGAGGTTGGTGATGCTGACCTGGTAAGCCTCGCGCAGGTTGGCCACCAGTTCGTCCATGCGGGCCTTGTGCGCGGGCGGGAAATGCCGGTCCACGTAAAGCTTTCCGACGGCATCGCCCATCAGGCCCTCGACCAGGCCGACGCCGCGCTTCCAGCGGTCCCGGATCTCCTCGGTGCCGGACAGGAGGCGGCCGTAGAACGCGAAGTTCTCGGCGATCAGGTCGTCGGTCAGAATCGGGGCTCGGCCGCTGATCAGGCGCCAGCTCAGCCAGGCTTTCCAGTCCTCGAGCGGCTCGGCGGCCCACAGCGCCGCGAACGCCACCAGGAAGTCCGGTTGCCGCACAACGACTTCCGCGACCACGTCGGTCGACGTACCCACCGCCGACAGCCAACCGGCCCAGTCGAAGCCGGGTGCCTCGTCGGCCAGATCGGCGAACCGGCGCAGGTTGTAGCTCAGGTCCGCGTCGCGGCGCTTCACCACATCCCAGTGCGCCGCAGCGAGTTTGGTCTCCAGCGCCACGATCCGGGCGGCCGTCTCGGCCTGGTCGCCGCCGAACACCAAGCTCAGCATGCGCGCGATGTGCTCCGGGTAGGCGGCCAGCACCGCGGCGTGCGCGGGCTCGCGGTAGTAGGACTCGTCGGGCAGGCCGAGGCCGGACTGCGTGAAGTGCAGCAGGTACCGGGTCGAGTCCTTGGAGTCGGTGTCGACGTACGCGCCGGCGCCACCACCGACGCCGGTGCGCTGCAGCCCGCCCAGCACAGCGGCCAAAGCGGCAGCGTCTGCGGCGTCCGAGACCAGAGCCAACTCAGCCAGCAGCGGCGCCAGGCCGACGGCGTCGACCCGCGCGGTGTCCATGAAGCTCGCGTACAGGTCACCGATGCGCTGGGCATCGGAGCCAACCGGGCCCGAGGCCGTCGTGATGAGATCGCGCACCTGTTCCTCGGCGCGGTCGGCCAGCAGCCGGAAGGCGCCGTCGGTGGCCCGGTCGGCCGGGATGTCGTAGTCGGTGAGCCACCGGCCGTTGACGTGACCGAACAGGTCGTCCTGCGGACGGGCCCCGGCGTCGAGGTAGCTCAGGTCGATACCGGATCGGGGAGAGGTAGCTTCGAGAGTCACCTCGCCATCCTGCCATCGCCGCTGCAGTGCCGGCGGGCGCTGCGGGTAGCCTCACGCGCATGCCCGACGAGCGCAGCGAAGACTCCGCCGAAACAGACACCGCGGAAGACGCCGGTCCCGCCCGCGCGGCCACGGATGCCAAGCCCGCCGCCAAGGCCACGCCGTCGAGCGATCAGGCTGATCGAATCTTCAGCCCCTACGGCATCGCCTCGGCGGTCCTGGGCGTCATCGCGGTGGTGGCGGTAGCCGTCGCGACCTGGGTCTACCTGGGCCACCGCGCCGACGACGCGGAGCGCGCGCACGAGGCGCAGGCGATGAAGACCGCCGCCGAGTGGGCCAGCCTGCTGATCAACATGACCAAGGACAACGTCGCCGTCAACGTGCCGAAGCTGCACGAGGGCACCGTCGGCCAGCTCAACGCCGACTTCGACGCGACGGTCGCGCCGTTCACCCAGCTGGTGCAGAAGCTGCAGAGCCAGACCGCCGGACAGATCGAGTCCGTCGCGCTGGAGACGCTGCATCACGTGCCGCAGGGCGAGCAGGGCAAACCGCCGGTCCAGCCGGAGCTGGCGGCCATCTCGTCGGACACCACGACGGTGATGGTGATCGCGACGTCCGTGAGCCAGAACGCCGGTGCCAAGCCGCAGACGGTGCGCTGGCGGCTGCGGCTCGGGGTGTCCGACGTCGGCGGCAAGATGCTGATCTCGCGATTGGAGTCGCTGCGATGAGGAACGCGTGGCGGGTACTGGTCTTTGACATCCTGGCGCCGCTCGCGGTGCTGGCGAGCCTCGTCTACATCGGGCTGGCCCTGGAGCGGCCGCTGTGGTGGGTCGTGGTGGGCACGATCGTCGGGCTGCTGGTGCTGCAGGCGTCGGTGGTCAACTTCGTGCTGTTCCGCCGGGACGGCGTGACGATGGGCACCGATGACGACGCGCCCAAGTTGCGGCTCGCGGCCGTCGGGCTGACGGCGGTGGCCGTGGCCGCCGCCGCCATCGTGGGCTACACCAAGTGGACGGTGCCGGACCGCGCCACCAGCAACGACATGTCCACAGTGGTCGGTATTGCCAGCAGCGTCGCGGAAGCGTCGGCGACCTTTACCCCCGGCGCACCGAACGTTTCGATCGACCGCGCCACGTCGCTGATGGCGCCGCAGCGCGCGGAGGCCTACCGCAACGAGTTCAATGCGGTCGCCAAGGATCTCACGAGTCGCGGGGTGGCCGGCCAAGCCAGCACCATCTCGGCCGGTATCGAGACCATCGGCCCGAATTTCGCGAGTGTGGCGGTGGTCATGCGGGCCACTCAGAACAGCCCCAACAAGCCTGCGCAGGCGACGGTTCTGGGCCTGCGGGTCACGCTGACCAAGCAGGACGGACGCTGGCTGGTCATGGACGTGACCCCGATCGCGTCACGGTAAGCGGTGGGACGCCCGCTCAGGAGCGGGCGGAACGCATCCGGGCGAACCGGTCCGAGAGTCGGCGCATCCGCACCAGCAGCGCGGCCGACGGGCTGGTGGTACCGGCCACGTATGTCGAAAGTTCTTGTGCGCCAACACCGATGCGGGACGCGAACTCGGTCTCGCTGAGGCCGGAGCGTTCCATCAGCAGCCGGATCTGGCGGGCCACCTCGGCGCATTCGTTGGCCTCGAGCTGGGTGCGGGTGCGGTCCAGCACCTCGGACAATGCCTTGGAGATGCCGTAGGGGTTGGTCGTCGCCAGGATCTCTTCGACCTGACGGGCTGTGCGGCCGAACGGGTCACGCTTGATGGCCACGACGATGCGCTGCCAGACCGCCAGGTCGTCGTTCTCCAACGCGGCGCGGATGGCCGACGTCGACCAGAACTCGACGGGCTTCTCGCCGGGGGCCTGCGCCGGGAACGCGACGGTCGGTGCCCCGTTGGTGCCGGCTGCGGTCGAGGCACCGGGATCGTCGGCACCAGAAGGGGTGTCCCTCACTTCGGATGTCAACGTCACCTCGCCTCCTCCAACATGGCCACTGCCACCGCCAGACAACGCTGTTTGACGTCGGGCCAATCTGCCGTTTCCTGGTCGTCGAACGGGTGCGGGTCGGCCAACCTGCGGACCAACTGGGTGGCCACCCACTGGTTCTTCGACCGTTCTCCACAGTAATACCCGTCAATTCCGGCGAGAACCGCGGCCGCAGTCCGGATATCCATGCATGACACCAGGTCGACGAAGTCGGCGTAGTCCTGGACGCTGTTGCGGGACATGATCAGGTAGCCCTTGAGCCGCAGCGTTTCGGCGCCCGTCGGGATCTCCAGCCGGTCGCCGGTGGGCAGCAGCACCGTCGTGGTCTCCACCGGGCTGCGGCGCTCGATGGCGGGGCCGTCGCTCTCGCTGAGCGACAGGGCGTCGAGCGCGACCGACAGCCGTCCGCCCCACATGGTGACCGGGTGCACGTCGGGGTTGTCCGACGCGGACCGGGACTGACCGTGCGAGCGGCGTCGCAGCAGCGCCAGCCCGGTGCGCGACCCGTCCTTGCGGGCGGGTGCCGCCGCGATGCGGCGCGGCACGGCCCGCGGCACGTACTGCGGCTCGCCGGGCTCGCCGCCGCTGCACCCGCTGAACGCCAGCGGGTCGGAGACCGTAACCGTCTGTGCGGCAAGGGTTTGCAGCTTCGCCGCGGACTTGACGACGCTGCGCAGTTCGGAGCCGGAGGGGCCGAGGGCAGAGATGTCGTCCGGGATGATGACCAGGCTGCCGGTGTCCGTGGTGGGCAGCGGCTTCTCGAAATCCACCGACGGCAGCAGCCGGTCCAGCCACGCGGGCAGCCACCAGTTCCACTGGTCGAACATCGCCATCAGCGCGGGCACCAGGACCAGCCGCACCACCGTCGCGTCGACCGCGATGGCGACGGCGCACGCCACGCCCATCTGCGCCACCAGCGGCATACCGGCGAAGGCGAAACCGATGAAGACGGCGATCATGATCAGCGCGGCGCTGGTGATGGTCCGGGCGCTGGTGCTGACGCCGTACGCGACGGCGTCGCGGGTGTTGCCGGTCTGCAGGAAGCGTTCCCGGATGCGGGTCAGCAGGAAGATCTCGTAGTCCATGGACAGACCGAAGGTCATCGCCAGCACCAGCGGCGGAATGGTGGTGTCCAGCGATTCCAGGGGCTTGAACCCGAGCGCGCTGAACCAGCCCCATTCGAAGACGATCACCAGGCTGCCGTAGGCCGCGGCCACCGACAGCACCGTCATCAGGACGCCCTTGAGCGCCAGCACGACCGAGCGGATGGAGATCAGCAGCATCACGAACGCGATCAGCGACACGAAGACGAACACCAGAACCTCGGTGTTCGCGACGCGGTGGTCGAAGTCCATGATCAGCGCCGTCGGTCCGCCGACCGCGATCGCGACATTCGGGCCCGCGACGCCCGGCAGATGCTGCCGCAGCCACGTGATCGATTCGCGCGCGACCAGGTCCTCGGGATCGACCGCGAGCACGACCGAGAACAGGGCGCTGCGGTTGTCGTTGCCGAACACCGGCGGTGCCACCTGCGACACGTCGGGCGCCTGCGTCATGGTCTGGTGCAGCGCGTCGAGGGTCGCGGTGTTCTGCGGGTCGGAGGCCGTCGCGTCGGGGAATGTCGCCAGGACCCGGATCGGGCCGAGGGCGCCTGGGCCCAGCGCTTCGGCCGCCGCGGCCACGCCGCCCCGGATTTCGTGGGTCGGCTGGAACTGCCGCAGCATGCTGTTGCCCAGCTGCATGCCGAACGACGGTGCCGCCAGAGCGATCAGGAAGACGGCGGCCAGCAGCGCCGACAGCCATGGGCGGCGCATGGTGCGTTCGGTCCACTGGGTCCAGAACCGTGACTGTGTGACGTCCGGGCGGCGCGTGACGTGCAGCCACGACGAGCGTTTGGCGACCCGCTTGCCGAACGTGGCCAGCACCGCCGGGATCAGGGTGGTCGAGGTCAGCACCGCGACGGCGACGGCCAGGATGGCGCCGGTGGCCATCGACGACAGCACCGGCGTGCCGATCAGGTAGATGCCGGTGATCGAGGCGATCACCGTCAGGCCCGACAGCAGTACCGCCAGCCCGGACGTCGCCATCGACGCGTCGACGGCCTGTTCCGGGTCGCGGCCGGCGCGCAGCTCCTCGCGGAAGCGCATGAGGATGAACAGCGAATAGTCGACGGCCAGCGCGATGCCGAACATCGACAGCGTCGTCGTCACGAAGACGCTCATGGTGACCCAGATGGACAGGAGGTAGACCACGCCCATCGTCACGATCACCGTGCAGGCGCCGAGCAGCATCGGCATAGCCGCGGCGGCGAGTGACCCGAACACCGCGAGCAGCACGATCAGCACGATCGGCAGGTTCCACTTCTCGGCCTCGGCGACGTCGTGCTTGGTGGTCTCGCTGGCGGCCGCGCCGAGCGCGCCCTGCCCGATGACGTACAGCCGGACCTTGCCGTCGGCGGTCTTACCGGGCTTGCCGCCCTCGACGCCGACGGCCTTACGCAGCTTCTTGGCGATGTCGACGGCGCCGCTGTTGTTGAAGTCGAGCCGCAACGTCACGACATAGGGTTTGCCGGCCTGCGGCTCGGCCTGTGTGGGGTCGGGCACGACCTTGACGTTGGAGAAGCCCGCGGCGATGCGTTTCAGCTCGTCGACGGCGGCGGTCATGTCCTCTTGCGACGCGTTGGCGTTCGGGGCCGCGACCAAGGCCAACGGAGAGGCGCCCTCGTCGGGGAAGTGGTCCTCGAGCTCGTACTGGACGTGCAGGGACTGGGAGCCGGCGACTTCGAACCCGCCACCGCTGAGATTGCTGGACTGGGTCGCCGCGAGATACAGAGACGGCACCATGAGCAGCAGCCAGGTGGCGAAAACCGCCCAGCGCCAACGCCGAAGCAGACCGCTCAGCCGCATCATCAACTGCTGGATGGCGAACCTTCTTCCTGCGGTCGTCCCGGTTGCCACCGGAGTGTTTTTGATCGGCGTTGCGTGCGGCCGACCCTACCCCAGTATGGGGTAGGGTGACCGGCTCGCGAGCGCCGTTGAGGCGCCTGGCGGGAACCTTGATCCAACTGCAACCGGGCAATTTCGGGACCCGCCAGCAACCCTGGGTGTGACGGTTGGGGCGTGGCTCGGGCCGCAGCCAACCGGCCGGTGACCTGGATGTTTGCTGTGTGGATTGGGCAGTGACCCGGCGCCGATGGCAAGATGGCGGGAGTCGAATCCCGGATGCGGTCCGGCACGTCTTCAGGTGCCACCCCGGGAAAGCAGTGTTTGCCGAGTGTTTACACGGCCGTAGTTGGCCGGTAAACCCGTGAGGAGATTTGCCATGAAGACGACCAGTGTGACCGTTCGCCGTGGGCTTGCCGGGGTGTTCGCTGTAACTGCGCTCGGCGGTGTCGTGGTGACGTCGTTCGGTGCCCCGTCAGCCGGTGCGGGCCAGGATCCGTGCGCGGCCAGCCAGGTCGCCAAGACCATCGGCATGGTGGCCACCTCGACCGGCACCTACCTGGACGCACACCCGGTCGCCAACCAGACCTTGACCACCATCTCGCAGCAGCAACCCGGCCCGCAGTCGTTGGCAGCGCTGAAGACCTACTTCGACGCCAACCCGCAGGAGGGTGCCGCGCTGCAGAACCTCCAGGCGCCGCTGGTGACGCTGTCCTCGCAGTGCAAGCTGCCGTTGACCTTGCCGCAGATGATGGGGCTGATGCAGTCGGCGCAGCAGAACAGCGGCCTGCCGGCCACGCTGCCCGCGATGCCGAGCGTGCCCGGCGCCGTGCCGTTCACGCCCACCCTGCCCGGCGTGACGGTGCCGCCGGCCCAGGCGGTCTCGGCGGCGCAACCCGCCGCACGCTAGGCACAACAGGCGGTCAGCCAGCTCTTCTGCTTATCTTTGTGGGGCCGGTAGCCCCGTCGGGTTCCGCTACCGGAGCTCTCGACGAAGGGGTTTGACCACATGATGCTCACCGCTCTGGCCAAGCGACGCGCTGTTGCCGGCTTCATCGGCGCCGGCGCGATCGCCGGCAGCGTGCTGTTCGGTGCCGCCCCGTCGGCCCTCGCCGACGATCTGCCGCCGAACTGCACCTCTGCGGACATAGCCGGCGTCAAGTCAGGCGTTGAGGCGTCGACCTCCGCCTACCTGTTCACCCACCCGGATGTGAACGACTTCTTCACCAGCCTGCGGGGCCTGTCGAGGGATCAGTCGCACGCCAAGGTCAAGCAGTACCTGGCCGCGAACCCGCAGACGAAGGCCGAGCTGCAGGGCATCCGGCAGCCGCTCAAGGACATCCGCGACCGCTGCGGTCTCCCCGGCCCTGCCGCCCGCTAGTTTTCAGTGATTTCGGCGTGATTCGTAACGGCTATCGATACGAATCACGCCGAAATCACTTGCGGAATCGAGCGACGCCGCGCCAGCCGAGCAGCAGGATGGCCGTGACCGTCGAGGCGACGATCACGAAACTGACCGCGACGCCCTGACCTGAGGCCTTGCGCAACAGCATGCCGATCGCGACGGTGCTGACCCAGATCGCCAACCCGGTCGGGTTCAGCGCCGTCGGGCGGCGCCAGCCTCGCGACAGCGCCCAACCCGCCACGGTCCCGGTCAGGAACGGCCAACTCGTCTGCGCCACCCCGCCCAGCGTGATGCCCTCGGCGTGACTGCGCCGGCCGATGGTGCAGAAGATCACCACGCACACCACATCGGCGAGGAAAGCCAGTGCGGCGCTGCGGTTTCCGGTGGTCTGCTCAGTTGTCATAGGTCATCACGTCCAGATTCAGTGGGCTGACATTGTTTTCGGCGCGGGCGGTGAAGCCGGGGCCCAGCCGGGCGGGGCCGCCGACTTCGAGGGCGTCGGCGGCCGCCATGTCGGCCAGTCGGCCGGTGAGTTTGAACGACCGGAAGACGAACGGCTGGCCGTCGGCGCGCAACGGATCGGGTGCGCTCATCATGTGGAAATGCAGGTGCGGCGCAGTGGAATTCCCGGTATTGCCGACGTTTCCGAGGACTTGCCCGGTGCTCAGCCGATCGCCCGGCTTGACCTTGATGCTGCCGGTCTTCAGGTGCGCGTAGAACGCGAAGTTCCCATTCCCGAGGTCCTGGACGACGTGGTTGCCGCCGTACTGCGCCAGCGTGAGTCCGGTCGGGTCCACGCCGGGCACCTGTTCGGGCAGGCCGTCGAGCACGGCCACCACCGGGCCGTCTGCCACCGCGTGTACCTCGGAGCCGAAGTAGAGGTAGCTGTCCGTCTTCGCGCGGTCCCCGCTGAACAGTTGGCCGTCGGCCTGCAGCTGCACATAGTCGATGGCGAATCGTTCTGCGGCCCAGAGCTTTCCGTCGATCGGGTTGAGGGCCATCCGGTGCGGCGTCATGTCGCAGCAGCTGTTGGCGTCGAGCCAGCCGGAGCCGCGCAGCGGCGGTTCGAGTTCGACGGGTTTGTGGTCGGACACCGTCACGGGCGCGACGTTCTCGGTTACCACCGGCGGCACGAGCGGCGGCATCGGCTTGGGCACCTTGACCACCACGCGGTGTGAAAGCTGTTGGGGTACCGCGCTTCCCGCGGCCAGGCTGACGTCCAACCACACTATCGACCGCTGGCCGGGGCCCAGCTCGTTGGTGCTGACCCGGGTGCCCATGGTCCGGGTCCAGTAGCCGAGGCCCGCGCCGGACAGTTGCAGCAGCGGACCGGCCGGCCCCATGACCGCGACGGAGTCCACCGTCACGGGCTCGGGCGAGGTGTTCGTCAGTAGCAGTTCGTAGGCCAGGTGCACGCGGCCGTCGGTGGCCGGAACCGGGACGGGCGCGGCCACGACGTCGGCCAGCACCGGCGTGACGATCGGTTCGGCGGAACTGGTGGAACTGCTTGGCGGAGTGGATGATTGAACCGATTTCGGGACCGGTGCGCAGGAGGTGAGCGCGGCGACGAGCAGGAGCGCCGCCGCCCGGCTACCCGGTGTCATGCGGTGCCTCGGGCGCGTCGGGCGCTGGACGTGGTGCGGTGTCAGAGGAGCCGGGAGCATCTGGGTCGAAGTCCTTCTCGGTGCGGAACAGGAAGAAGAACACCACCCAGCCGATCGCCGAGATGAAGATCCAGCTGACCAGTCGATAGATCAGCATCGTCGAGATGGCCGCCGCGAGTGTCATGCCGCTGGACACCAGGCCGGGCACCAGCACCGCCTCGACGACCAGCAGCCCGCCGGGCATCAGGGGAATCGCCCCCACTGCGCGGGCCGCGGCGTAGGCGACCGTCAGGCCGGCCAGCGACGGATGCCCGCCGGTGGCATAGGCCGCGCACGCCAGGCACGCGACGTCGGCGACCCAGTTGAACAGCGACCAACTGAACGCCACGGTCAAGGTCCGGCGGCTCAGGCTCACCGACTCCAGCTGGTTCAGGGTGCGGCGCCAGCCGTCCAGGCCGGTGTCGGCGGGCTTGCCGCGCAGCGAGTTGAACCACGACAGCAGCCGCACCCCGATGCCGTCGATCTGCTGCGGGTTGGCGGCGACGGTCTGGGCCAGCAGCAGTAGTGCCACGAAGCCGCCGACCGTGAAGATCAGCGACAGGGGGTTCTTGCTCGCGCCGAGCAGGACCGCGCCACCCAACCCCAGCAGGGCGAGGCCGACCACCTGCAGGGCCCCGGACATCACCAGCTGCCACGACGCCACCAGCGGCGAGGCGCCCCACAGCCGCTGCTGGCGGTACACGAAGGTGGCCGAGAGCACCGGACCGCCGGGCAACGTGGTGGACAGCGCGTTGCCAGCGTAGAACGCCGCCTCGGACCGCCACTGCTTGACCTCGACGCCGGCCGAGCGGAGCAGGGTGCGCTGAATCTGCGCGAAGCTGTGCATGGAGGCCAGGGCCGCGACGGCCGCCGCGGCGACCCACCACCACTTCGCCGACAGCAGGCTGCGCCACGCCTTGGCCAGTTGCTCCCACACCAGCACGACCTCGATGGTCAGCACGGCGACGGCGACGCCGATGAGAACCCAGCGCAGCCACCAGTACTTGCCGCGCGTCCGACCCGACCGTGGACGGGCGTCACCGCGACGGCACGCCATCCAGGAGCCGCGACGGCGAGCCGTCAGCGGACCTCCTGAAGCCTCGTGCGACACGCACACAGCGTATCCGGCGTGTCGCGGGCGGCTCGCCGTGTGCGGTAAGCATTGTGCAACAACGTCTCGGTGTCATCCCGCGGCGCTACGCTGGCGCCCATGTCACAAGCCGACGCAGCGGTCGATCCAGTGGTACGTAAGGCCGCAGCCTGGTCATGGCGGCTGTTGGCGATCTTCGGCGCGGTGCTCGCCGTGCTGTGGGTGGTCATCAAGCTCGAGGTCATCGTGGTGCCGGTGCTGCTGGCGACCTTGGCGGCAGCGTTCCTGCTGCCGGCTGTGGACCTGCTGACCCGGCGCGGACTGCCGCGCGGTGCGGCCGTCGCGGTGATGCTGCTGAGCTCCATCGTGGTGATGGGCGGCATCCTGACGTTCGTCGTGTTTCAGTTCATCGACGGCGCCCCGGCGCTGGTCGAGCAGGTGGCCAAGAGCATCGACGGCGCCCGCAAATGGTTGACCGAAGGCCCGATCCTGCATCTGAGCAGCGATCAGATCAACAGCGTCGGGCAGACCGCCATCGACGCCCTGAAGAACAATCAGGCCAGGCTGACCAGCGGGGTCTTCTCCACGGCCGGCGCGCTCACCGAGATCATCACCGGGATGCTGCTGGTCCTGTTCACCCTGATCTTCCTGCTGCACGGCGGCCGCGACATCTATGCCTTTGTCACCAGGATCTTCCCGGCCTCGGTGCGGGACCGGGTGCGGGATGCCGGCCGGGCCGGATTCGGCTCGCTGATCGGATATGTCCGCGCGACGTTCGTGGTGGCTCTGGTCGATGCCGTGGGCATCGGCACCGGGTTGGCGATCATGGGGGTGCCCCTCGCCCTGCCACTGGCATCCCTGGTGTTCTTGGGCGCGTTCGTCCCGCTGGTCGGCGCCGTGCTGACCGGTTTCGTGGCAGTGGTGGTGGCGCTGATCGCCAAGGGCTGGATCTACGCGTTGATCGCGCTCGGCCTGATCATCGCGGTGCAGCAGCTGGAGGCCCACGTGCTGCAGCCCATCGTGATGGGCCGCGCGGTGTCCGTCCACCCGCTCGCCGTCGTGCTGGCGATCGCCGGCGGCGGTGTCACCGCCGGCATCATCGGAGCACTGATCGCAGTGCCCATCGTCGCGTTCCTCAACAGCGCCATCCGGGTGCTGATCGCCAGCGATCCTGAGGCCACCGAGGCCGAACTACTCGCCGAGGCCGGCGCGGTAGCCGCCGCGACGGTCTCGCAGGGGCCGACGCCGCCTGCTACAGACGGCCCTCGCGGCGCAGCAGATCCGCAGCGCTGACCCCGCCGCCGGTACCGCGACGCTGGGTCTCCCCGGTGTCGATCTTCTCGGTGGAATCCGGGGCATCGGCCGGCTGGGCGCGGAACGCCGTGGTCGGCTCGTTGCCCTGGTCGGCAGGTGCGTCTGACGGGGTCTGGATCTGCGGCCCGGAGGCGCTGAGGTTGCCCCGCAGCTGGCCGAGCCACGATTCGATCTCCCGGTTGCCGCCGGCGCCCTGGCCCGGCTCTGCCGGCCGGACACCGCCCGGCGCGCGGAACGCCGTGGTGGCGGGATCGGAGGGCTGACCGAAGGCGGTGGTCGCCGGGTCACCGATCGCCGAGGTCGGCGGCGTCGGGTCGTTCTGCGGGGTGACCGCGCGGGTCACGTTCGACACCACGTTGCGGAAGGCGCCCTTGGCGGCGCTGAATCGCGTGGTCGCGGGCTCAGCGGGGTCAGCGGACTGAGCAGACGCAGCCGGCGGGGCCGACGGCGGCACAGGCGGGGCCTGCGGGACCGGTGGCAGTGGGGGAGCGCTCGGCATCCGGTTGGTCGGTGCCTGACTCGGCGGCTGCGGCTGACCCGGGTTGATCCGGGTCGGGACGGCACGCTGGCCGGCAGCCGGATGCGTCGGATCGTGCGGCGCGCGGACCGGGGCTCCGGAACCGACCAGGGCACGCGGGTCTTCGGGTTCGCGGACCGCAGGGCGCTTGCGCTCGTCGGGCAACTCGGTCTCGCCGAGACCCAGCTTCTGCTGGACGCGCTTCATCCACAGCGGCGCCCACCAGCAGTCGTCGCCGAGCAGCTTCATGACGGCCGGCACCAGGAACATCCGGATCACGGTGGCGTCGAGCAGCAGCGCCATCAGCAGGCCGAACGCCAGGTACTTCATCATCACCAGGTCGGAGAACGCGAACGCGCCGACGACGACGGCCAGCACCAGCGCGGCGCCGGTGATCAGGCGACCCGTCGTCGCGGTACCGATCCGGATGGCCTCGGCGGTGGACATCCCGCGTTCGCGGGCCTCCACCATGCGGGACACCAGGAACACCTCGTAATCGGTCGACAGACCCCAGATCACCGCGATGATCAGGCCGATCATCGGTGCCATCAGCGGCTGTGCGGTGTAGTTCATCAGCCCGGAACCGTGCCCGTTCTCGACGAACATCCAGGTCAGGATGCCCATTGTCGAGCCAAGGGTCAGGGCGCTCATCAGGGCGGCCTTGATGGGCAGCACCAGCGAGCCGAACGCCAGGAACATCAGCACGGTGGTGGTGACCACCAGGATCAACACCATCAACGGCAGCTTGTCGAACAGCGTGCTGATGCTGTCCTGCTCCAGCGCGGGCGTGCCGCCGACCATCACGTGCACGCCGTGCGGTTCCTGCAGGGTGCGCAGTTCGTGGATCTTCTCGGCGGCGTCGCCGCTGTTGATGAGGCCGTTGGACAGCACCCGGACAGACGGGTCCTTGGTGCCGCCGTCCTGGTAGGTCCGCTCGGCCCACATCTTCGACTTGTCGTTGCCGTCCGGGGTCACGAACCCGCTGATGGTGCCGGCGTTGGCCCGGACTTGAGCGATCTGCTGGTCGGTGACGGGCTGCCCGTTGTCGCTCTTGATCACCAGGGTCAGGGCGTTGGTGCGGAAGCCGGGGAAGATCTGGTCGAACTCCTCCTGCGCGGTCCGGACCGAGTTGTCCGGCGGCAGATACTTCTCGCTCATACCGGCGAGGGCCAGCTGTCCCAGCGGGATGACCAGCAGGATCATCCCGATGGTGATCGGCACGGCGAACGCCAACGGTCGTTTCATCACGACGTTGACCAACTTGCCCCAGAAGCCCTTCTCGACTTCTTCGCGGGTCTTGGTCTTCTGCGTCTTCTCGGCGAACCAGTCGATGATCTTGCGCGAGAACGGCCAGTTCGCCAGGAACGGCACCTTCAACAGGGTGCGCACGCCCAGCGCGTCGACGTTGGTGCCGAGGATGCCGAGGACGGCGGGCAGCACGGTGTTCGACAGGAACGCGGCCAGCAGTACCGACGCGATGATCGCGTAGGTGATGGACCGCAGGAAGCCCAGCGGGATGAGCAGCAGCGGCAGCGACGACGCGACGATGATCACCGCGGAGAACGCGACGGTCCGGCCGGATGTCATGACGGAACGTCTGACCGCCGCTTCAACGTCGTATCCCTCGGCCAGTTCTTCTCGGAATCGGCTCACGATGAACAGGCCGTAGTCGATGGCGATACCGAAGCCCATCATCGTCACGACGGGTTGGGCGAAGAAGTGCACCGGCCCGAACTCGGCGGTGAACCGCAGAATGCCGAGCGCGCCGCCGATGGTCAGACCACCGATGATCGCGGGCAGCGCGGCGGCGATCGCACCGCCGAAGACGAAGAACAGCACGACCGCGACCAGGGGCACGATCGCGAGCTCGGCGCGCTTCTGGTCGGTGCCGATGGTGCCGGTCAGCTCGCTCGCGAGCGGCTCCAGGCCGGCCAGCTTGATGTTGCCGCCGTTGACTTTGTACAGGTCAGGCGCGACGGCCTGGTAGTTCTTCAGGATCGCGTCGTCGTTGTCGCCCTTGATCGGGACGGTGATGAAGGTGTGCCGCAGGTCCTGCGTCGTCATCTTCTTCAGTCCGTCGCTGGGCGCCTTCAGCCACCCGACCCAGGCCACGACCTTGTCCTTGTGGTCGGTGACGAAGGTGTCCAGCTCAGCGCTGACCTTCTTCTGCCACGCCGGGTCGGTGATCTTCTTGTCGTCGGGCGGCGTCAGGATCGCCACCACGAGGCTGGTCCGGTCGCGGCCGTAGACCTCGTCACCGAGGACCGATGCGGCGACGGACTCGCTGCCTTCGTTGTAGAAGCCACTCTGGGTGACATGCTCGCCGAGGCTGGACCCGTATACGGCGCCACCCAGGCACAGTGCGACCATGACACCGATCACTATGTATCGGAATCGGTACACCGTTCGACCCCACCAGGCGAACACGTCAGCTCCTCACGATTATCTGCATAAAGTCCTGCTCAAAGTTGTTGCCATTTTCGGCCACCGCACACGTCATCTGTAGTCGTTCCTAAACGCGCGAGCTCAGCAGCGCGGACAACGGCCGGAAGGGCTGCAGCCAGGCGCCCTGATCAGGCAGCGAATCCAAGCCGATTCGCGGCAGCGGCTCCCGGAAGACACCAGGGATGTCTTCCAGGTCGACGAAGTCCAAGGTATCCGACGCTAACGCCCAACTGGCATGTTCGCGAAATCCGACCACGGTCGCGGGAGTGCCGTCATGGGCGATGTCTTCGAGCGGTTGACGGAACGCCTGGCCGTCGGCTGAGGCCACATAGATGCCGGCCAGACCCTCGCTGCGGCGCAGCGCGATGTGCGCGAGCATGTCGCTGTCGACGTCGCTGCCCTCGTCGAGTTTGGGCTTGGCGAACACCGCGAAACCGACGTTGCGCAGCGCCTCCACCCACGGCCGCACGACATCGGCGCTACCAGGGGCGATGTTGGTGAAGACCGTCGCCTCGGGCTCCAGAGCCACCGGCGGCTGGTCCGGCCGCCTGCCGCTGGCGATCTCGTTGGTGCGGGCCAGCAGCCACCGGCCCAGCGCGTCGAATCGCGGTCGGTGAGCGGCGGTCGGTCGGCCACCGAGGATCGACCCGAGGCCCATGTCGAGGTTCGGTGCGTCCCAGACCAGCAGCACCCGGTGCGGCCGGGGTCCCGGCGGCGGGGTGGGCTGGTAGGGCTTGGCCTGGGGTATTTCCTGCGGAAAGGCCTCGGTGATCGTCACTCCGGCTTCTCCCAGATGAGCTCGGTGATGGGACTGCCCATCCGCATGCCCCGCGCCTCGTATTTGGTGGTGGGCCGCTGCACCGAGATGGGCAGGTCGGCGTCGACCGAGGTGCGCTTCAACGTCGGCTCGGCATCGCCCACCTCGGCGATCTGCACGGCGTAGTCGGCGTGGTCGGTGGCCGCGTGCAGGATGCCGCCCGGCTTGAGGCGGCTCGAGATCAGCGCCACGGTCTCTGCCTGCAGCAGCCGGCGCTTGTGGTGCCGGGCCTTGGGCCAGGGGTCGGGGAAGAACACGCGGACCGCCGTGAGGCTCTCCGGCGCGATCATGTGTTCCAGCACGTCGACGCCGTCGCCGCGGACGAATCTCACATTCGTCAGGCCTGCCCGGTCGACGCCGCCGAGCAGTTGGGCCATGCCCTTGCGGTAGACCTCGACCGCGATGACGTCCAGGTGCGGTTCCTCCTGCGCCATGGCCAGCGTCGAGATGCCGGTGCCGCTGCCGATCTCCAACACGACGGGTGCGGTGCGGCCGAACCAGGCGGCGGTATCGATCAGCGGTGCGGGTTCGCCGTCCTCGGACTGGGCGACTTTGCCCAGCTCAGGCCAGCGACGGTCCCACGTGCTCTGCTGTCCGGTGGACAGGCTCGACCGGCGGGACCGGAAGCTGGTGACGCGCCGGTGCTGGTGTGCGGGGGCCGCCGTGGTTTCGGAGACGGACTCGAAATCGGCGGCCGAGGCGCCGGCCGACGAGGCAGCGTCGTCCTCGCGCTGGGCATACATCCGTCCATCGTCTCTCATCTGGCTGTGAGAGCCCGCATCGTGGTGCAGATTGATACCCAACAGTTGCCTGAAAAACGGCGTCGGTCACACCTGCGCGGAGGTGCGACGATGGCATCGGGCGGGCATCTGGGGGGCGTGTTGTCAGGGGATGTTTGGCAGCGGTTCACCGCTGCGCTGGACGAGTTGGTGACGGACGTTCCGGGCCTGGCGCACGTCGTCTCCGGTCCCGATGCCGGTGATGCCGCCGGCCGGTACCGGGCGATTGGTGTAGCGATGAGTGAAATCGCCTCGGCTGCAACAGAATTGGACGACGACCGGGTGCGGCGCTGGCTGGCGTCCGACACGACGGCGGCGCTGGTCACCGCGGCCGCGACCGCGGCGCTGACAGCCGACGGCCTCGTCGTCGACCCGGCCATGGACGCCGACGCCCATCTGCGCCGGGCGCTGCACTGGCGTCAGTACAGCCGCCGTATCGCCGACGACCTGCACCGTCGCTGCGCCGCCGACATCAGCCGAGGCTCGCTGCGGTTGCTCGCGCGGTCCGGTGCGTGGCCGGGGACGTCCCGGCTGGAACTGCAGCGGCTGCGGCTGGAGCTGATCCGGGAGGCCCGGCGGCGGTACGACGACCTGCGCGCCGACCTGCTCAGCCGGGTGCCGTCCGGCCGGGATGCGGCCGAGGGCTTCGAGGCAGACGCCCGCGACCGGTTGGCCGCGGCCGCCGACGGGGTTCGCGAAGCCACCGCCGCAGCGCTGGGCAGTCCCGGCTCCGGGCGGCGGTGGCCACCGCCCGAGGTCACGGGCCCGGTGCTGGCCCAGCGTGCCGACGAGATGTGGTTGGGCATCGTGCTGGGCGCGGGTTTCGGCCTGGGGGCGGCATTGGGGCTGGCCAGAATGGCGACCGGGTTGGCCGGGGTGCCCGACGGGATCGGCGGGGTACTGGGATTGGCCCTGGGTCTGGCGCTGACCATGACGGTCATCGGCGTCCGCGCACGGCTGCATCGCCGGGCGATGCTGGACCGCTGGGTCGGGACGGCTGTCGCGGCGGCGCGGCAGGCGACCGAGGAGGAACTGGCGTACCGGTTACTGGAGGTCCAGGCGGGCCTGGCGTCCGCAGATCACAAAACGAAAAATTGAGCGATTTTGGAATTGTGCGGAGCGAGGCTCTCGCGCTACTGACCGGTAACCGTCCGTCACCCGCCCCGAATCGCGGTACCAGCGGATACAGGACTGCCGATTGAGCTTTCTGAATCGTTCTTGTGAGAGATCGGACAGCCGCCCGATTGTCCACTTGTATGTCACTCACGTTAACCTCTAAAGAGGTATAGCTGCGATTTGCGAGCAGGAGAATTTGATGACCTCAGCGACCATTCCCGGTCTCGACGCCGCTCCGACCACTCACGCCGGGCTGCTGGCCTGGGTGCGTGAAGTTGCGGAGCTGACTCAGCCAGACCGGGTCATGTTCGCCGACGGCTCGGCCGAGGAGTACGACCGCCTCGCCGCTCACCTCGTCGCGGCAGGCACCTTCCAGAAGCTGAACGACGAGAAGCAGCCGAATTCGTATCTCGCGCTGTCGGATCCGTCGGACGTCGCGCGCGTCGAGTCGCGGACCTTCATCTGCTCGGAGCGCGAAGAGGACGCCGGCCCCACCAACAACTGGATGGCCCCGGCCGAGATGCGCGGCATCATGACCGACCTCTACCGCGGCAGCATGCGCGGCCGCACCATGTGGGTCGTGCCCTTCTGCATGGGCCCGCTGGACGCCGAGGACCCCAAGCTCGGTGTCGAGATCACCGACTCGGAGTACGTCGTCGTCTCGATGCGCACGATGACCCGCATGGGCGCCAAGGCGCTGGCCAAGATCGGCGACGACGGCTTCTTCGTCAAGGCGCTGCACTCCATCGGTGCGCCGCTGGAGCCGGGCCAGCAGGACGTGCCGTGGCCCTGCAACGAGACGAAGTACATCACCCACTTCCCCGAGACCCGCGAGATCATGAGCTACGGCTCGGGCTACGGCGGCAACGCGCTGCTGGGCAAGAAGTGCTACTCGCTGCGTATCGCCTCGGCCATGGCGCACGACGAGGGCTGGCTCGCCGAGCACATGCTGATCCTGAAGCTCATCTCCCCGGAGAACAAGGCGTACTACGTCGCCGCGGCGTTCCCGTCGGCGTGCGGCAAGACCAACCTCGCGATGTTGCAGCCCACCATCCCGGGCTGGCGCGCCGAGACCGTCGGTGACGACATCGCCTGGATGCGCTTCGGCAAGGACGGCCAGCTGTACGCCGTCAACCCCGAGTTCGGCTTCTTCGGCGTCGCGCCGGGTACCAACTGGTCGTCGAACCCGAACGCCATGAAGACCATCGCCGCCGGCAACACCGTCTTCACCAACGTCGCCAAGACCGACGACGGTGACGTCTGGTGGGAGGGCCTGGAAGGCGAGCCCGAGCACCTGATCGACTGGAAGGGCCAGGACTGGATCCTCCGGGAGACCGAGACCAAGGCCGCGCACCCGAACTCGCGCTACTGCACCCCGATCTCGCAGTGCCCGTCGGTCGCCCCCGAGTGGGACGACCCGCAGGGTGTGCCGATCTCGGCGATCCTGTTCGGTGGCCGTCGCAAGACGACGGTGCCGCTGATCACGCAGGCCCGCGACTGGCAGCACGGTGTGTTCATCGGTGCCACCCTGGGCTCCGAGCAGACCGCGGCCGCCGAGGGCAAGGTCGGCACCGTGCGTCGCGACCCGATGGCCATGCTGCCGTTCCTCGGCTACCACGTCGGTGACTACTTCCAGCACTGGATCAACATCGGCAAGAACGCCGACGAGTCCAAGATGCCGAAGATCTTCTTCGTCAACTGGTTCCGCCGTGGCGACGACGGCCGCTTCCTGTGGCCGGGCTTCGGCGAGAACAGCCGGGTGCTGAAGTGGGCCATCGAGCGCATCGAGCACCAGGCTGAGGGCAAGAGCACCCCGATCGGCATCGTTCCCACCGCCGCTGACCTGGACCTGGAGGGTCTGGACGTGTCGGCCGCCGACGTCGACGAGGCGCTGGCCGTACGTGTCGACGAGTGGCAGAACGAGCTGCCGCTGATCGAAGAGTGGTTCGAGTTCGTCGGCGAGAAGCTGCCCACCGGCATCAAGGACGAGTTCGACGCCCTCAAGCACCGCTTGGCTGAAGAGGCCTAAGGCTCTCCCCGTACAAGCACACAACCCCCGTCTCCCAGGAGATCGGGGGTTTTGTGTATTTGTGCCTGGTTCCGTGGCGACTGTGTGGCCAGAGACGTTGAGCCTGCGCTGCGGGGGCAAAAGGTCGAGTAGCGAGAGCCATAGGCGCAGTGTCAACGCGATCTTGATTAGCCACATAATCAAGTTAGGGTCGCCGAACTTGAAATATTCAGGACTCTGACCAGCAAATTCAGTATCGCAATCCACAGTAATTCGTAGCAACGCTAAGTTGCTGAGTCGATTTTTGGTGCGTACCGTCTGCGACGTGACCAGCATCCGATCAGCCGGCCCGACCACGCGTCGGCCGCTTGTGCGATCCCTGCTGCTGGCCGTTGTGTTCGTCGCTCCGGCGGTGGCATTGCGCCTCACGGGCATGCATCCGAACCCCGTCGTCTCGCTGCTGGCCTACGGCGCGGCCGTCGTTGCCGCCAGCTTCGTGCTGGCCTGGGCAGCGGAAGCGGCGCAGGTCGACGTGTCCGGTGGCCTCGCCATCGCCGTCCTGGCCCTGATCGCGGTGCTGCCCGAGTACGCCGTCGATCTCTACTACGCCTACGTCGCCGGCCACAACGCCGAGTACGTGCAGTACGCCGCAGCCAACATGACCGGCTCCAACCGGCTGCTCATGGGTATCGGCTGGCCGGTCGTGGTGATCGTCGGGCTGTATGTCGCGCGGCGCATGTCGGCGGACCAGGCCAGCAAATCGATACTCGCGCTGGAACCCGGCAACCGGGTCGAGCTGGGCTTTCTGCTCGTCGCCGGACTCGTCGCGTTCATCATCCCGACCACCGGCCGCATCCACCTCGTGCTCGGCGTCGCAATGCTGGCCTGGTTCGGCTTCTACCTGTACAAACTGACTCGCGGCGAGGCCGAAGAGCCCGAGCTCGTCGGTACGGCCGCGGCCATCGGCGCGCTGCCGGACCGGGCCCGCCGGATCACCGTCGTGACGCTGTTCGTCATGTCCGGAGCCGTCATCCTGATGTGCGCGGAGCCGTTCGCGAACAGCCTGATCAACGCCGGTACCGAACTGGGCATCGACCGGTTCCTGCTGGTGCAGTGGCTGGCGCCGCTGGCCTCGGAGGCGCCGGAGTTCATCATCGCGACGATCTTCGCCGCGCGGGGCAAGAGCACCGCGGCGATCGCCATGCTCATCTCGTCCAAGGTCAACCAGTGGACGCTGCTGATGGGCTCGCTGCCCATCGCCTACCTGGCCGGCGGCGGTGGCACCGCGCTGGTGCTCGACGGCCGGCAGATCGAAGAAGTGCTGCTGACTGCCACCCAGACCATGATGGGCGTCGCGCTCGTCCTGTCGCTGCGCTTCCACCGGGCGACGGCATGGCTGCTGTTGGCGCTGTTCGTGGTGCAGTTCCCGATCACCTCGACCACCGGCCGGCTGGTGCTGTGCGGCATCTACGGTGCGCTGACGGTTGTTGGCTTGCTCATCAACCGCCGCCATGTGGCCGCGACGCTGCGGGCGCCGTTCGCCTCGTCGGACGACGATGCCGGCGAGTCCACGATCGACGGCAGGGAACTGATTCCCGCCGGTCGCTGACACCACTTGACAGGTGTCAATTCGCCTGTCGTAGAGTGCCGTCATGCAGATTCGCCAGCACGTGGGCAATGGAAAACCGGCCGTCATCCTGCACCCGTCGGGCACCGTGGTGACATTCGACGAACTCGAGGCCCGTGCCAACCGGCTGGCCCACCACTTCCGCGCGAATGGACTCGTCGAAGGTGACGTCGTCGCCATCCTCATGGAGAACAACGAGCACATACATGCCGCGATGTGGGCGGCGCGGCGCAGTGGCCTGTACTACGTGCCGATCAACATCCACCTGACGGCAGCCGAAGCCGCGTACATCATCGAGAACAGCGGAGCCACCGCGGTGATCGGCTCGGCGGCCCTGAGCGACACCTGTGCCGGCCTGGCCGAGCACCTCGACGGCGGACTGCCCAAGCTGCTCCTCATCGCCGGCGGCGAGCTGCCGGGCTGGGACAGCTACCCGGAATGCGTTGCGTCTCAACCCGATACGCCGATCGCCGACGAGATCGAAGGCGACCTGCTGCAGTACTCGTCGGGCACCACCGGCCGCCCCAAGGGCATCAAGCGGGAGCTGACGCACCTGCCGCCAGCCGAGGTGCCCGGGCTGATGAAGATGCTGATGAGCTTCTGGCTGCCGAAGGACGCCGTCTATCTCAGCCCCGCGCCGCTGTATCACACGGCGCCGTCGGTGTGGTCGATGCAGATTCAGGCCGAGGGCGTCACCACTGTCGTGATGGAGAAGTTCGACGCCGAGGGCTGTCTGGACGCCATCGCGCGCTACGGCATCACGCACGGCCAGTTCGTGCCCGTGATGTTCACCCGGATGCTGAAACTGCCACAGTCCGTGCGGGATTCGTACGATCTGTCGTCGCTGCAGCGCGTCATGCACGCGGCCGCCCCGTGCCCGGTGGAGATCAAGAAGCAGATGATCGACTGGTGGGGGCCAATTGTCGACGAGTACTACGCCTCGTCCGAAGCGATCGGCTCCACCCTGATCACGGCCGAGGACTGGCTGACGCATCCCGGGTCGGTCGGCAAGCCGATGCTGGGCGTCCTGCACATCCTCGACGAGGAGGGGAACGAGCAGCCGCAGGGCGTGCCCGGCGAAATCTACTTCGAGGGCGGGAACACCTTCGAATACCTGGACGACGCCGAAAAGACAGCGGCTTCACGGGATCAGCACGGCTGGGCCACCGTCGGCGACATCGGCTACCTCGACGAGGATGGCTACCTGTACCTCACCGACCGGCGCCACCACATGATCATCAGTGGCGGCGTGAACATCTACCCGCAGGAAGCGGAGAACGTCCTGGTCACCCATCCCAAGGTGATGGACGCCGCGGTGTTCGGCATTCCGGACGCCGAGATGGGCCAGAGCGTGAAAGCGGTTGTGCAAACCGTGGATCCGGCCGATGCCACCCGCGAGTTCGGCGGCGAGCTGCTGGCCTGGCTGCGGGACCGGCTGACGCACTACAAGTGCCCGCGATCCATCTCGTTCGAAGAGCAACTGCCGCGGACGGACACCGGCAAGTTGTACAAGCAATCGCTCATCGAAAAGTACTCTGTCTGACATGTCGGGCCAAACAGTCACTGGTGGGCCGTTTTTCGAGGATCTCAGCGTAGGTCAGGTCTTCGACTGGGCGCCGGGTATGACGCTCACGGACGGTGCGGCGGCGGTACACCAGGCGATCCTCGGCGACCGCATGAGGCTGCCGCTGGACGCCGGATTGTCCGCGGCCGTCACCGGATCAGCGCGGGCACTGGCGCATCCGGCTCTGGTCTGTGACGTCGCGATCGGTCAGTCCACCCTGGCCACCCAGCGGGTCAAGGCGAATCTGTTCTACCGCGGACTGCGGTTCCACCGCTTCCCGCATATCGGCGACAACATCACCACCCGAACCGAAGTCGTTGGCCTCAAACAGAATTCGGCCAAGCCGGGTAAGCCGCGCACCGGGTTGGCCGCGCTGCGGATGATCACCATCGACCAGGACGGCCGCACGGTGCTCGATTTCCACCGGTGCGCCATGCTGCCGTTGCGCGACGACGCCGCCGACACCGGCCGCGCCGACGACCTCAGCACCATCGGCGCCGACGTGCCGGGCCTGCCAGACCCCGCCGCGGAGTGGAACATCGACGCCTGGCGCTCCGCGGTGCCCGGCCCGCAGTTCGATCCGGCGCTCGCCGGCCAGCTGCTGACCAGCACCGCCGATGTCGTCAGCAGCGCCCCGGAGCTGGCCCGGCTGACACTCAATATCGCTGCCACGCACCATGATTCGCGGGTGGCGGGCAGCCGCCTGGTGTACGGCGGGCACACCATCGGCCTGGCGCTGGCCCAGGCCACGCGGCTGTTGCCGAACATCGTCACCGTCCTCGGCTGGGAGTCGTGCGACCACACCGGACCTGTGCACGAGGGCGACACCCTCTACAGCGAGCTGCACATCGAGGCGGCCCACGCGTCGTCGGCGGGCCGTGGCGGCACGCTGGATCTGCGATCGGTGGTGTTCGCGGCCGCCACCGACGGCCCGGACCGGCAGGTACTGGACTGGCGGTTCAGCGTCCTGCAGTTCTGAGCATTGTCAGAATGGCGACGTGAGCGCGTTGCGGTTGTCCGAGCTGGGCAGTGACCCGGAGTCGGTGCTGCGGCTCGTCCGGTTCTTCGACGATCTCGACGCTACCGGCGTCGACGCGGTGCTGGAGGCGGCGCGGGGCGTGGCCGGGTGTCCCGTCCACGTGCGCTGGGACGGCCCGGCGCCGGAGGTCTGGCTGGAGCGCGACGCCCCGGCCCACCCGCTCGACGGCGTCCTGCTCGACCGGGTGCGGCACACGCTGGGGGCCATCGGTGCCCGGGTGCCGCCGAGCTTCGGTGACCCGGCGCTCGTCGAGGTGGTGCTGTCGAGCCGGGAGCGGCCGGAGGACCGGGCGCGGGCGATCAGGCTGCTGGGGCTCGACGAGTCCCGCGAGGTCCGGGTGCTCGCGGTGTCGGCGCAGTCGTCGCCGGAAGCGTTGCGGGTCATCACGTCGGCGCTGACGTCGGTGTCGGTGCGGACCGCGGACCTGGGTACCGCGACGGCGGTGGTGTGCCAGGGCCGGACCGACACGCGCGCGCTGTCCGACGAACTGGACCGGGCGATCGTCACCGCGTTCCCCGCGCCGCTGCCCGTCGGTGCCGACCGCGGGCCGTGGGTCGGGCTCGGGGCTGCCGGCGGCGTGTTCGCGGCGCCGACATCATGGGGCCAGGCGCTGCGGGCGTTGCGGTTCGCGTCGTCGACCGGTTTCGGCCGGCGCGCCGTCGCCTTCGAGCGGTTGAGCGCGCTGGAGCTGCTGGCCGAGCTGCCGCCCGACGCCACACGCGGCAATCACGCGCTGACCCGGCTCAACGAGATCGCCGCGACGCCCACCGGCCGCCTGCAGGTCGAGACGGCAGAGGCGTTCTGTGTGTTCGGCTCGCTGCGGCGGACCGCCGAGGAACTGCACGTGCACCACAGCACGGTGGCCGCGCGACTGGCGCACATCCAATCCCAATTGGGCTGGGACATGGACGATCCGCTGGACCGGTTCTCGGCGACCCTGGTTCTGATGATCCGGCGGATCGCGCTGTCATCGGCCGAGTTGACGGACTGAATCCAGGCGGCGCCGCGTCGTCAGCCGTCGAACGGGACGATCATGAACGTCGCCGTCGACCGCGCCAGGACTCGCTCGGATGCGTCGACGATCGTGCATTCGCAACTCAGCAGTCGGCGGCCGACATTCACCACCTGTGCTTCCGCGACGAGCGGGCCGCCATGCGGCTGCCGGTAGTAACGGACGTGCATGTCGGTCGTCACCGGGATTTCTGATTCCAGGTCGAAGAAGCCTTCGAGGCAAAAGCCGGAAGCGGCGTCGGCCAGCGTTGCCAGCATCCCGCCGTGGACGCTGCCCGGCGCGAGCCCTTCCAGGTCCGGCGCGAGCGGCATCGACAGGATCGCGACGCCCTGCTCCTGCGACACCACGCTGAGCTGCATGTGTTGATGCACGGGAGATCGGCGCAGGTCTTCGGTCGCTTCGAGCGGATCGCGGATCGCGTGCGCCATGGCCGGCACCTCCTGTCGCCCCGGAAATTCGCATGTTATCGCCTTCAGCAACGACCAGCGACGTTTACGGATATCCGACGATCGTCGGAGAATTTGGGACAACAACCCGACGTACGTCGGATGACCGGGGGTGGTCGGGTTCGTGATGATGGCCATACAAGCTGAACAGCCCACGCTCAGTCGCAGACCCGAGGAGTACCCGCATGGCAATCATCGACCCCACCAAGACCTGGGAACTCGTCGAAGAACGCCTGTCGCGCACCACCAACGAGCGCCATCGCCAGGTGCTGAGCATCGTGCTCGAGCACATGCTGGCCGAGGCGGTGCCGGACCTGGACCGCCTGATGGCTACGTTGTCCCCGAACCCGGATTACCACTTCTGGTATGCCAACACCGACATGGGCCCCAAGACCACCGAGGGTGTGCGCGCCTACTACGAGGCGTTCATGGCCAGCGGCGCCAATCACCTCGTCTTCGAGATCGATCGCCTTGCCGTGGACGATGATCTGGTGATGACCGAAGGCTGGATGAAGATGATCTACCCGGGTGTGGCCGCGCAGGCGATCGGCGTCGACGTCGAGGATCCGAACGGCGACTACCTGCTGGTGTTCCGGCAGCTCATCAACTGGCCGATCGACGCCGACGGCCTGATCATCGGCGAGGACGCCTACCAGACCGGCCCGGTCAGCGTCACCAAGCTGAGCGTCGACGACCTGCCGCAGGAGTACATCGACCAGCAGGCCGCCGCCGCCAATGCCTGAGCCCCGCGAGGACATCGCGGCCCTGCTGCTCGACCGCCTCGGCGACGAGCGGTTGGGATTGCGCACCCGGGACCAGGACTGGACCTGGGACGAGGTGGTCCGCGAGTCCGCCGCCCGGGGCGCTTACGCCGCGGAGTTGCGGGCTGACGGCCCCTTCCACATCGGTGTCCTGCTGGACAACGTGCCCGACTTCATCTTCTGGCTGGGCGGTGCCGCCCTGTCGGGGGCGACGATCGTCGGCATCAACCCGACGCGCGGCAACGACGAGTTGGCCGGCGAGGTCCGGCACGCGGACTGTCAGCTGATCGTCACCGATTCGGCTGGGCGGGAACGGCTTTCGGGCCTGGACCTCGGCCTGACGCCCGACCGCGTTCTCGTCGTCGACGACCCGGCCTACCAGGACGCGATTTGTGCACGAAAATCCGCGGCAGGCGCGGAAAATCGTGCACAAATCGCGGCGGCGGACGGTGTTGACGAACGGTCGTTGTTGTTGCTGCTGTTCACCTCCGGCACCACCGGCGCGTCGAAGGCCGTCAAGTGCAGCCAGGGCCGTCTGGCGTGGATCGCGTACTCGGCGGTGGACAAGTTCAATCACGTCCGCGAGGACGTCGACTACTGCTGCATGCCGCTGTTCCACGGCAACGCGATCATGGCGCTGTGGGCCCCGGCTTTGGCCGTCGGCGCGACGGTCTGCCTGACCCCGAGCTTCTCGGCGTCGGGTTTCCTGCCGGACGTGCGGTACTTCGGCGCGACGTTTTTCACCTACGTGGGCAAGGCGCTCGGCTACCTGTTGGCCACACCGGAACAGCCGGACGACGCCGACAACCAGCTGGGCCGCGGGTTCGGCACCGAGGCCTCCCCGGAGGACCAGGCCTACTTCAAGCGCCGCTTCGGCGCCGATCTCTATGAGGGCTACGGCTCGAGCGAGGGCGGCGGCGCCGTCGTACTCGACCCCGACCAGCCCGAGGGTGCCCTCGGCCGGCCGGCCCATCCGGGTGTCGCGATCGTCAACCCTGAAACCATGATCGAGTGCGTCCCAGCGGTTTTGGACCAGTACGGCCGGCTCCTGAACCCCGACGACGCCGTCGGCGAGATCATCGACAAGCTCGGCACCAAGAAGTTCGAGGGCTACTACAAGAACGACGCCGCCGACGCCGACCGTATTCGCAACGGCTGGTACTGGACCGGCGATCTCGGCTACCTCGACGAGAACGGGTTCATCTACTTCGCCGGCCGGCGCGGTGACTGGATCCGGGTCGACGGCGAGAACACCTCGGCGCTGTCCATCGAACGCGTGCTGCGGCGTCATCCCGAGGTGATCGCCGCGGGCGTGTACGCGGTGCCGGACTCCCGCTCGGGCGATCAGGTGATGGCGGCCATCGAGGTCGCCGACCCGATCCTGTTCGATGTCGACAAGTTCGTGAAGTACCTGAATGACCAGGATGACCTGGGCAAGAAGGGCACGCCGCGCTTCCTGCGGATCTCGGACTCGCTGCCGGTCACCGGCTCCAACAAGGTGCTCAAGCGCGAGCTGCAAGCGGACAAGTGGCACACCGAGGAACTGGTGTACCGCTGGGTGGGTCGGGGCGTACCTGATTACCGACCCATGACTGACGATGCCAAGCGCGCGTTGGACGATGAGTTCACGCAGTACGGACGGCAGCGATACCTATAGGGAGTTTGGGCATGACGGACTGGGACTCGACGGTTGACGTGCTGGTGGCGGGCTCTGGTGGCGGTGGCGTCACCGGTGCCTACACCGCCGCGCGTGAGGGACTCGAGGTGCTGTTGGTCGAGGCCACCGACAAGTTCGGCGGCACCACCGCCTACTCCGGTGGCGGCGGCGTGTGGTTCCCGTGCAACCCGGTGCTGCAGCGGGCCGGCACCGACGACACCATCGACGACGCGCTGGAGTACTACCACGCCGTCGTCGGTGATCGGACGCCGCGCGAGCTGCAGGACACCTATGTCCGCAGCGGTGCTCCGCTGATCGAGTACCTGGAAACCGATCCCAACATCAAGTTCGACATGCTGCCCTGGCCGGACTACTTCGGGAAGATGCCGAAGGCCCGGGCGGATGGTCAGCGGCACGTCGCGGCCCGTCCGCTCAAGATCGAAAAGGCGCCTGAGTTCAAGGAATTGGTGCGCGGCCCGCTGGACAACGACCGGCTCGGCGTCCCGCAGCCCGACGACTACTTCATCGGCGGCCGGGCGCTGATCGCCCGTTTTCTGGTGGCGCTGAAGCAATACCCTTCGGCTGCAACGCAACTGGGCACCGCGCTGGTGGAGCTGGTGACCGAGGACGGCGCCGTCGTGGGTGCCGTCGTCGAGACCGACGGGGTCCGTAAGGCGATCAGGACGCGCAAGGGTGTGCTGCTCGCGGCCGGCGGCTTCGAGGGCAACGACGAGCTGCGGCACAAGTACGGCGTGCCCGGTGAGGCGCGAGACACCATGGGGCCCTGGGGAAATCTCGGCCAGGCGCATGAGGCGGGCGTCGCTGTCGGCGCCGACACCGACCTGATGGAGCAGGCCTGGTGGTCACCCGGCCTCACACACCCGGACGGCCGCAGCGCATTCGCGCTGTGGTTCACCGGCGGCATCTTCGTCGACCAGGACGGCAAGCGGTTCGTCAACGAGTCCGCGCCGTACGACCGGATCGGCCGCGTCGCCGTGGACCGGTTGGCCAAGGGCGAGATGACGCTGCCGTTCTGGATGATCTACGACGACACCGATGCGGGCGTGCCACCGATCAAGGCCACCAATGTCTCGATGGTGGAATCCGAGAAGTACGTCGACGCCGGGCTGTGGCACACCGCCGACACCCTGGAGGAGCTGGCCGCCAAGATCGGTGTGCCCGCCGAGCAGCTGGTCGCGACCGTGGCGCAGTTCAACGAATACGCCGACGCCGGTTCCGACCCGGACTTCGGCCGCGGCGACGAAGCCTACGACCGCGCCTTCTCCGGTGGTGCCTGCCCGATGGTCCGCATCGACAAGGCGCCGTTCCACGCCGCGAAGTTCGGCATCTCCGACCTCGGCACCAAGGGCGGTCTGCGCACCGATACCACCGGCCAGGTACTCGACACCGCAGGCAACCCGATCACCGGCTTGTACGCGGCGGGCAACACCATGGCCGCGCCAAGTGGCTACGCGTACCCGGGCGGCGGCAACCCGATCGGCACCAGCATGGTGTTCTCCCATCTGGCTGTGCTCGACATGATCGCGCAGACGAAGGGGTAGACGGATGCAGGCGTGGCGGTTACACGGTGCGGCTGACGCCCGGCTCGACGAGATTCCCGAGCCCGACGTCACCGCCGGCAAGGTCAAGATTCGGGTCGCGTGCAGCGGCATCTGCGGCTCGGACCTGTCCTTGTACGAGACCGCACCGGTGCCGGTGGACTGGCCGCATCCGCTCGTCGGGCAGCCCGGACCGCACGTCCTGGGCCATGAGTTCGCGGGCTACGTCACCGAGGTCGGTGACGGCGTCGACGGCATTCCGGTCGGCGCGCTCGTCGCCGTCCAACCGAGTTTCGAAGACGGCACCTGTGCCACCTGCCTGCGTGGTGAACCGAACCTGTGCGAGCAGTTCGGCTTCCTCGGCGTCAACGGTGGCGGTGGCGGTTTCGCCGAGTACGTCGTCGCCGCGGCGGACAAGGTGTTCGTGCTGCCCGACGGGTTCACGCCCGAGACCGGTGCGCTGGTCGAGCCGCTGAGCGTCGCGCTGCACGCCGTGCGCCTCAGTGGCATCGGCGCCGGACAGACGGCGCTCGTCGTCGGTGGCGGACCCATCGGCCTCGGCCTGCTGCTGTGCCTGAAAGTACAAGGCGCGCAACGCGTTATCGTCAGCGAGATGAGCACCGCACGGCGTGAGCTGGCGGCGGCCCTCGGCGCCGACGTCGTCGATCCCCGCGAGACCGACCTCGGTGGCTTTGTCCACGAGCTGACCAAAGGCGAGGGCGTGGACGCTTCTTTCGACGCCGCGGGGGCGGGCCAGGCCACGTTCGACACCGCGGTCAACGCGCTCCGCAAGGGCGGCACGACCGTCGTCGTCGCGATGTACCACGCCGACGTGACGTTCAACCCCAGCCTCTTCATGATCACCGAGAAACGGGTTACGGGAAGTTTCGCCTATTCCAGGGACGATTTCCGTACGGTTATCGACATGATCGCCGACGGGCGACTGGACCCCGTGCCGCTTGTCACCAGCCGTATTCGGTTGGCCGACGCTCTTGAAAAAGGCATTCACGCCCTGCAGTCGACGGGCCGGGATACCGAAGTGAAAATCCTGGTCAACCAGGAGCAATTCGGAAGGGACGCAACATGACTGAGGCTGAAGTCAGGCATATCGACGCGGGCGTGGAGATGACGCGGTTCGCGCGCGGCTGGCACTGCATCGGATTGGCCGAGTCGTTCCGCGACGGCAAGCCGCACCCGATCGAGGCGTTCGGCACCAAGCTGGTGGTGTTCGCCGATTCGCAGGGCCGGCTCAAGGTGCTGGACGGCTACTGCCGGCACATGGGCGGGGACCTGTCGCAGGGCACCATCAAGGGCGACGCGGTCGCATGCCCGTTCCACGACTGGCGCTGGGGCGGTGACGGCAAGTGCCAGCTGGTGCCGTACGCCAAGCGCACCCCGCGGCTCGCGCGTACCCGCGCCTGGCAGAGCACCGAGGTCAACGGGCAGCTGCTGATCTGGCACGACCCCGAGGGTTCGACGCCCGCACCGGAGCTGACGCCGCCGACCATCGAAGGCTACGAGGAAGGCCGATGGTCGCCGTGGCAGTGGAACTCGCTGCTGATCGAGGGGTCGCACTGCCGCGAGATCGTCGACAACAACGTCGACATGGCCCACTTCTTCTACATTCACCACGCCTACCCGACGTACTTCAAGAACGTCATCGAGGGCCACACCGCCAGCCAGTTCATGGAGTCCAAGCCGCGGCCGGACTACGCGACGCGCGAATTGTGGGACGGTACCTATCTGCGGTCGGAGGCCACGTATTTCGGGCCGGCGTACATGATCAACTGGCTGCACAACGACCTTGCCCCGGAGTTCACGGTGGAGATCGCGTTGATCAATTGCCACTACCCGGTGACCCATGATTCGTTCGTGCTGCAGTGGGGCGTCGCGGTGCAGAACAACCCGGCGTTGCCGGCGGAGAAGACCGAGAAGCTGGCGGCGACGTTGAGCCGCAGCTTCGGCGACGGCTTCATGGAAGACGTCGAGATCTGGAAGAACAAGACGCGCATCGAGAACCCGCTGCTGACCGAGGAAGACGGCCCGGTGTACCAGCATCGTCGCTGGTACGAGCAGTTCTACGTCGACGCCGCCGACGTCAAACCGGATATGGTCGCCCGGTTCGAGCAGGAAGTCGACACCACCCACGCCAACGACCTGTGGCACGAAGAGGTGGCCCAGAACATCGCCAACCGCACGCCGGTCGGCAAGGCGCACGCCACCCAATAGTCGCCGAATAACACTGAGCCGCCCTCGATTTCGAGGGCGGCTCAGTGCTCAGCTGGGTATGAGGGCCTAGCGGGCCGGGTGTGCCTGCGGCACCTGCGGGCTCTGCACGATGGCGGCGAGTTGGCCCAGGTTCTGCAGCTTGTCCAGGTCCGGAGCGGACGGGACGGGGACCGCGGAGAACGTCGGCAGCACCGGGTCGGCCGGCTTGTCCTGCAGCATGCCGAGGGCCATGTAGCCGGCCACGCCCAGACCTGCCGCCGTCAGCACCACCACAGCGGTGGATCGCCGGAACAGCTGCCGCAGGGGGCCGATGTTTTCGGTCGTCTGATGGGTCAGGGTGGTCATTGCCGTGCCTCTTCTCGGTGAAGATCAGACCGTTGTGGTCGTTGGTCTGTTCAACAACCATGCGCCCCGAAATCCTTCCCCGCAAGGGTTTATTTGATCGGCTAATTTCTTGAAAACCGCGTTTGACCTGCGTAAACATCAATTAGATAGCATAAGCTAAGTAACGAAGATCACGCGCGCGCGACCAGTGAGGCGCGGGATCGGCAGTGCCGCAGCGGGGTTACGGCAGCCGTGTGATCGGCGTGGGCGGCCGACGAGTTAGCCGACGAGGCTAGCCGACGACGGCCGGGTTCAGCCTCGGTCGCAGGAATTGCACCTGACTGGCAAAGAACGCGCGAGCCACCTGAGTCTTGGCGGCGACGCCGTCGAACCCGTGGTAAGCGCCCGGCACCACTTCCAGTTCGCACGGGACACCCGCCGCGCGCAACCGCTCGGCGTAGTCGATGTCCTCGTCATGGAAGACGTCCAAGGTCCCGACGCCGACCCAGGCCGGCGGCAGGCCGGACAGATCGGTCCGTCGGGCAGGGACGGCGACCGCGGGATCGGCACCGCCGAGATAGGCGCGCCAGCCGAAGCGGTTCGACTCCTGGGTCCACAACCGGTGTCCGGGATGGTCAAGGCCGGGCCGGTCACCTGACCGGTCGTCGATCATGGGGTACACCAAAAGCTGTGCCGCCAAAGCAATTTCACCACGGTCATACGCCAGCTGAGCCAACGCCGCGCTCATGCCGCCGCCGGCGCTGGAGCCGCCGATCGCCACCCGGGCCGGGTCCACCGCCGGCAGTTCGACCAGCCAGCGCAGCGCCGTGTAGCAGTCCTCCAGCCCGGCCGGGTATGGGTTGTCGGGCGCCAACCGGTACTTGACCGCCGCCACCGTGATGCCCAGTTCGTTCGCGAAACGCCGGCACAGCACGTCGTCCTGCGCCGGGCTGCCGATCAGGTAGCCGCCACCGTGTATCCACAGCAACGCGCCGCCACGGTCGGTGCCGGCAGGTGGCCGGTGCAGCCGAATCCCGACGCCCGACGGCAGCGTCAGTACCTCGGTGCCCTCCGGAGTCCGGCGTTCCAGCAGGTTGGACAGCCTTCGGACGAAGCGGAGGTTCCACGGCGTGATGGGGCTGCGCGGCATGAAGCGTGCGGCACGTGCCAACTCGGGGTGGAACTCGACTGTTTGGGAGATGCCCGACATCTGACCGACATTACTGACCCGAGCTCGTTGTGGACACGCCAGCGTTCACACACAGGAAACGAGTTGTCCTGCGCGAGACTGCGCGTCGGTGTTCACTGAATCGCTATGACTGCCACGCCGCATAAGCATGTCGAGCCACCCGGTCTGACGGCCGAAGACGCCGGCTACCACCACACCCTCAAACCGCGCCAGCTGCAGATGATCGCGATCGGCGGTGCCATCGGTACGGGCCTGTTCCTGGGCGCCGGTGGCCGGCTGCACAACGCAGGGCCGGGCCTGTTCCTGGTCTACCTGATCTGCGGCGGGTTCGTGTTCCTGATCCTGCGGGCGCTCGGCGAACTGGTGCTGCACCGGCCGTCGTCCGGGTCGTTCGTCTCGTACGCGCGTGAATTCCTCGGCGAGAAGGCGGCGTACGTCGCCGGCTGGATGTACTTCTTGAACTGGGCCATGACGTCGATCGTCGACTCGACCGCCATCGCCACCTACTTCCACTACTGGAAGGCGTTCGACGCCATCCCGCAGTGGCTGATCGCGCTGATCGCGCTGGGCATCGTGATGGGCATGAACCTGATCTCGGTGACCCTGTTCGGCGAGCTCGAATTCTGGGCGGCCCTGATCAAGGTCGTTGCGCTGGTGACCTTCCTGGTGGTCGGCACGGTCTTTCTGGCGGGCCGGTTCAAGGTCGACGGCCAGACCACCGGCTTCAGCGTCATCTCGGACAGCGGCGGGCTGTTCCCCACCGGGTTGCTGCCGCTGGTGGTCGTGACCTCGGGCGTCGTCTTCGCTTATGCCGCAGTCGAACTCGTCGGCACCGCGGCGGGCGAGACCGCCGAACCGCACAAGATCATGCCGCGGGCCATCAACTCGGTGATCTTCCGCATCGCGCTGTTCTACGTCGGGTCGCTGGTGCTGCTCGGGCTGCTGCTGCCGTACACCGCCTACAAGGCGGGCGAGAGTCCCTTCGTCACGTTCTTCTCGAAGATCGGTTTCGAGGGTGCCGGCACCCTGATGAACGTCGTCGTACTCACCGCGGCGTTCTCCAGCCTGAACGCCGGGCTGTACTCGACCGGCCGCATCCTGCGCTCCATGGCGATGAACGGCAGCGCCCCGAAGTTCACCGGCGTCATGTCCAAACGTGGTGTGCCGTATGGCGGTATCTGTCTGACGGCCAGCATCGGGCTGCTCGGCGTCGTGCTCAACGGTGTGGTGCCCGCCCAGGCGTTCGAGATCGTGCTGAACATGGCCGCGCTCGGCATCATCGCGTCGTGGGCCACCATCGTGATCTGTCAGTTGCAGCTGTTCCGCTGGTCTGAGCGGGGTGAGATGGAGCGGCCGTCGTTCCGGATGTGGGGCGCGCCGTACACCGGGTACGCGACGCTGGTGTTCCTGGCTGCGGTGCTGGTGCTGATGGCGTTCGACAAACCGGTCGGCACGTGGACGGTGGGGACGCTGGTGATCATCATCCCGGCGCTGATCATCGGCTGGTACGCGGCGCGTGGCCGGGTCCTGGAGATCGCCAAGCAGCGGCAGGGCTTCACCGGCCAGTTCCCGGTGGTCGCCAACCCGCCGCCACCGGGCGAACGCCAGCCCTGACGCGGCAACCTGGTCCACCGCCCGCCGAATAGGGGTTTACTTGGCGGGTGGAGATCATGTCGCCAACCGATGCCATGTTCCTGCTCGGGGAATCGCGGGAGCATCCGATGCACGTCGGCGGCCTGCAGCTGTTCAGCCCGCCCGAGGGCGCCGGGCCGGAGTTCGTGCACGACCTGTATCGAGATATGTTGGCGCACACCAACTTCAACCCCACCTACCGCAAACGCCCGGCGCGGATTCTGGGCGGCATCGCCAGCTTCGGCTGGGCCTATGACAACGAAGTCGACGTTGAATACCACCTGCGGCGCTCGGCGCTGCCGTCCCCGGGCCGGATTCGCGAACTGCTGGAGCTGACCTCTCGGCTGCACACCACCCTGCTGGACCGGCACCGTCCGCTGTGGGAGACGTACCTGGTGGAAGGTCTCGAGGACGGCCGGTTCGCGATCTATTCGAAGGTTCACCACGCGCTCCTCGACGGGGTGTCCGCGCTGCGGATGACGATGCGCACGCTGTCCGACGACCCGGCCGAGCCGGAGGTGCGGGTGCCGTGGGACCTGCCGTCCCGCAAGCGGGCGCCGAAGCAGAGCTCGTCGTTGGTGGGCTCGGCGCTGGAAGCCGTCGGCGCGGCGGCGGGTCTCGCGCCGTCGACGTTCCGGGTGGCGCGTGCCGTCTTGCTGGAACAGAACCTGACCCGGACGTTCAGCGCGCCGAAGACCATGTTCAACGTCAAGATCGGCGGCGCCCGACGGGTGGCGGCCCAGTCCTGGCCGATCGATCGCATCAAGGCCATCAAGCAGGCCGCCGGCGGTGTCACCGTCAACGACGTCGTGCTGGCCATGTGCTCCGGGGCGCTGCGGGGCTACCTGCTCGAGCAGAGCGCCCTGCCTGACGCTCCGCTGATCGCCATGGTCCCGGTGAGCCTGCGGTCCGAGGCCGACGCCGATGCCGGCGGCAACCAGGTGGGCGCGATCCTGTGCAACCTCGCCACCGACATCAAGGATCCGGCGACGCGGTTGCAGGCCATCTCCGACTCGATGCGCGGCAACAAGCAGGTGTTCGCCGGGTTGTCGAAGACGGAGTCGATGGCCCTGTCAGCGCTGCTGCTGTCCCCGATCGCGCTGTCCACCGTGCCCGGTTTCGTCGACGCCACCCCGCCGCCGTTCAACATCGTCATCTCGAATGTGCCGGGACCACGTGTGCCGATGTACTGGAAGGGCGCGCGGCTCGACGGGAACTATCCGCTGTCGATTGCGCTGGACGGGCAGGCACTGAACATCACGTTGGTCAACAACGGCGACAACCTCGACTTCGGGCTCGTCGGCTGCCGGCACAGCGTGCCGCACCTGCAGCGGCTGCTGGGCCACCTCGAGGACTCCCTGGCCGACCTGGAGGCTGCTGTCCGCTAGCTGCCGTCGTACCCTCGCGAACCTGACTGGGTGGCGGAAATCCGGCCCGAAAATCACCCTGTGGTCAGGCTCGCCGGGGGCCCGTTCACGAGGCGTACCGCCAAGACGACTCCGCCCAACCGATACGCAGGTCCACGGCGTCGTCCACCGCTCCCCGTGACGCGCGGGCATGGGCAATCCTGCGTAGTACGACGCCGGCGGGATCGCGCGAAGTCACGCGGATGACGAGCCAGCCCATCTCGATCATCTCCTCGATTCGGGCGATGTCCTTGCGAATCTGCTCCGGGTCTGTGTGGTGCCGACCCTCGTATTCGACCGCGACCTTCAATTCCGGCCAGGCGAAATCGACGACTCCGATCAGGACGCCGAATTCGTTGTAGATCGGATGCTGACTCTCCGGCCGGGGAAACCCGGCGCGAACAATGAGCAGTCGCACCGCGGTTTCCCGGGGTGACTCGGCATTGGGATCAACCAGAGCGATGGACGTCCGCGCCTGCCGGATTCCGCGCTGGCCGGCATGACGCTGTGCCACCACCTCGATGTCTGCGACCTTCAGTTTCGTTGCGCGTGCCAGCGCATCGATCGCCGCGACTGCGATGTCCTCCGGAAACTTCCGCGCCAAGTCGACCGCGGTGCGGGCCGCGGTGGTCAACCGCAGATCCCCGATGCGACACACCTCGTCGGCGTCGGGACAGTCCTCCCACACCACGATGCCGCGCGTCGGTCTGCACGGACTGCCAATGATGTTGGCAGGCAAGGACGCATCGATGTACCTGGTGCCGTGCATGGCCGCCGCCGAGAACCCCGCCAGAATTCCTGCGCCTCGGGAGCGCAGCCATGCCGACTTCGCTCGAATGATTGCGGTCGGTCGTGTCCCCCTCGGCACGTACACGTCCTTGTGCACCGCAACGAAATTCGTCCGCAGTTGATGACGGGTCAGGTGGCCTGCCGCCAATGCTTCACTCCCGATGAATGGCTCCCCCCACGTCGGCAGTGTGCCCCGCGATCCGTCGACGAAGCCATCGTCAGTCGAAGCACCCTGTGGATAACCCTCGCGAACCTGACTGGGTGGCGGAAAACCCGCCCGAAAATCACCCTGTGGTCAGGCTCGGCGAGCGGGCTACAGCGGCGGCGGCGCCCAGGGCAGGGTGATCGGGGCCATGCCCGGGAGCTCGAGCACGTGCGACGGCGCCGCGGGCTCGGCCGGAGGTGCCGGCTCGGCAGGATGCGCCGGTTCGGCCGGGGGAGCCTGCGGCGGATGCGCCGGGTTGTCGACGGGTGAGGCCGGGGCTGCCGGCGGGACCGTGGTTTCGGTGACGGAAGCGCTGGGCGCCTCGGCTGCCTGCGATGCCACCGACGACGAGGACGACGGTGGCGCCGCGGTACTCGGAGCGACCGCCGGAGCCGCGACGGTGGTCGGGGCGCTGCTCGTCGGGGCGATGGTCGTGGCGGTGGTGACGGGCGCCTGCGCCACCGGGCGCGGGGCGACGGGAGCGGGCACTGCCGACGCGGCGCCGGGGGACTTCACGCTGCCGGTCAGGGGGCCGGGCGTCCGCGATGCCAGCGCGCACAGCGTCTGGTGGCTGCCGGCGGACCAGCTGGACGGGCCGATGGGCCGGTAGTTCAGGGTCAGGTCGCTGGCCGACAACGTCTTCGGCGACAGGTACGCGGTCGTCATCGTGCTGCAGGTGGGGCGTAGCACCGCCTCCTGCTCGGCGTCCGATGGCGGCGGGCCGTCATGGAAGTGCGCGCCGAGATCGACGGGGCCGACGGCCTCGACCGAATGCGGCTCGGCGCAGTCCACGGGCACCAGGCCCGTCTGTCCGCCCTTCATGTCGGCCCCAAGACACGTGCCCGGTGGCCACACCCGCGACTGATCCTGCTCGGCGACCTGCCCGCGGAACGGCAGCTGCTGGCCGTTCGAGCCGGGCAGTTGCAGTCCGCACAACGCGATGTGACTGCCGGATCCGGCCCCACCAGAGCTCACCGAGCGCAGCAGGCCGTACGCGAACCGGCTGTTCGGGTCAAAGCGTGGCCCGAGGTACCGGCGTCCGGACACTGCGCAGGCCCCCTGATCGCCGTCGCCTTCGACAGAGTTGACGACCTCGAACAGGTGCGGGCTGCTGCACTGCACGAACGCGGGCCGCTGGGGCGGTTCAGGTTGCCAGGTCAGGCAGCTGCCGGCGTGGGCACTGCGGAACACGGCGTCGGTGTGGTCGTCATCGGTCGCGCTGCCGGCGGACGGGCCGACGGCGGCCACGGTCACCACCCCGGCGATCAGCTGGGCACACAGCACCGCCGCCAGCAAAGCGCGGCGGGACACCCAGGGCGTGACCGATAGCAAACTCATCGGTCCATAGCGTGACATATCTGACCGATCGGCGCAGCGTGGCGAAGCGATCTTCGCTAAGTCTCAACCGACTCGTGATGCGTAACGACCTACTTGAGCAAAGGATCGCGGGGCAAGCCGAGAATTCGTTCGGCGATGGTGTTCCGGGTGATCTCCGAGGTGCCGCCCGCGATGGTCATGGCACGGTAGCCCAGGTAGGCCTGGGTGAGCGCCGGAGTTTGCCCGGTCACGGCCGCGGGGCCGGCCAGCTTCATCCCCAGCTCGGTCTGACGCTGCCCCTGCTCGGCGACCACGAGTTTTGTGACATTGCCCTCGGGTCCCGGGCCGGTGCCCGCGATGGCCCGGCTGATCCGCCGCAGATTCAGCAGCCGCAGGGTGTGTCCCTCGGCGATCACCGCGCCGGCGCGGTCGCGCAGCCCGGCAGCCAGCTCCGGCTGGGCAGCGTCCAACAGCGCGATGAGGTCGTCCGCGGTGAAGCCGGATTGCGCACCGGATCCGCCGCCGATCGACAGCCGCTCGTTGCCCAGCGTCGCCCGCGCCACCAGCCAGCCCTTGTTGACGTCGCCGACCACGTCGGCGTCCGGGACGAACACCTCGTCGAAGAACACTTCGTTGAAGTGCGCGTTGCCGGTCAGACCCTTGAGGGGGTTGACGGTCACGCCGGGGGCTTTCATGTCGATCGCCATCATCGTGACGCCGGCGTGCTTGGGGGCATCGGGATCGGTGCGTACGGTGGCCAGGCCCCACTGGCAGTACTGGGCCAGGCTGGTCCACACCTTTTGGCCGGTCACCAGCCAGCCGCCGTCGACCTTCTTGGCGCTGGTGCGCACCGCGGCCGCATCCGAGCCGGCCTCGGGCTCGGAGAACAACTGGCACCACATGATCTCGCCGCGCAGCACCGGGTACACCCAGCGCTCGCGCTGATCGTCGGTGCCGGCCTGAGCGATGGTCAGCGTCACCCAGCCGGTGATGCCGAGGTCGGGACGCTCGACATCACGGAACTCCTCCTCGATGGCCAGCTGCTCCAGCACGCCGGCATCCCGGCCCCACGGCTTGGGCCAGTGCGGCACCAGGTAACCGGAATCGACAAGAAAGTCCCGCTTCTTGTCCTCGGCCAGCGACTGCAGCGTCGCGACGGCGTCGCGGGCGGCGGCGCGGTATTCGGCCGCTTCCTCGGGGAGCGCGAACGACGCACCGTGGGCTCGGCCGGTGCGTTGCCCGTCGACCACATCGGCCAGCGGGTCGGCGCCGGCCCCCGTCAGCGCGGCCAGTGTGAGGGCGCGGCGCAGGTACAGGTGCGCGTCGTGTTCCCAGGTGAAGCCGATGCCGCCGTGCAGCTGAATGTTGTTCTCGGCGTTGAAGACCTGACTGTGGATCGCCTGGACAGCGGCGACGGCCGCGCCGAACCAGGCGTCATCCAGATCGTCGGCGCGAGCTGCGTCCCACGCGGCCGCGGTGGTGAGCTCTGCTGCCACCAGCATGTTGGCGGCGTGGTGTTTGACGGCCTGGAAGGTGCCGATGGTGCGGCCGAATTGCTCACGCACCTTGGCGTATTCGACGGCCATGTCCAGCGCCGCCCAGCTGACCCCGACCGCCTCGGCGGCGGCGAGAATGCGAAAAGCAGTGTGCGCCTTGGTCGCAGCGCCGCGTAGTACCGCGGTCGCCTCGACCTGGTCCAGTGTCACCGAGCCGATGCTGCGCGTGGTGTCCGCCCCGTCCAGCGGTGTGACGGTGACGCCGGTGGCGTGGGCATCGACGACCACGACGTCATCGCCGGCGACCAGGACCAGCAGGTCGGCATCCGGGGCGCCGAGCACCGTCGGGCTTTCCCCGAACACGGTGTGGCCGGCGATGTGAACGTGGCCGGACAAGCCCAGGGCGGCGGCAGTGCTGCCGTCGGCCAGCCCGGGCAGCAGTGCGGCGCGCAACTCTTCGGTGGCACATCGGTCGATGACGACGGCGGCGGCGACGGTCGGCAGGAACGGTCCGGGACACAGTTCGCGGCCCTGTGCCTCCAGCACCACCGCCAATTCGGGCAGTCCGAATCCGGAGCCGCCGTAGGCCTCGGGGATGGCCAGCCCCTGCCAACCCAGATCGGCTGCAGCCGTCCAGAATCCGGCCGGATGCGACGGCCCGCCCTCCAGCGTGGCGCGGGCCGCGGCCCGGCTGCCAAGCCGGTGCAGCAGTCCGGTGGCCGAGTCCGCGAGGTCGTTGTGTTCGTCGGTGATCGCCAGCGCTGAGGTACCCATGGCTTGACTGTAAGCACGACGGTACGACTTCGAATAGCCCCTGATCAGCTGTGATGCACTTCACAAGTGAACAGTCTCCGAAATGTGACCACCAACTTGCCGTGGCCCCGAAAGCGCGTGGTCAGCGCGGTGTACGCTCGCGAAATGACGGCTCGACCGGACAATGACGTTCACAGCCCTTCGCTGGCGACCAGGCTGCGCTGGTTCATGGCAGCCAAGCCCTCCGATCACCTGTTGGCGATGGCGACGGCCGCCGCCTCGTTGCCGGTGATCGGCAAGAGCCTCGAGCCGCTCGGCGGGGCGACCGCGATGACCCTGTGGGGCATGCGCCACGTGCCGAGCTTCTGGGCGTCGACCTCCAAGGCGCTGTTCACCCCGAGCGTCGCGGAGATCCGTCGGGCCGAGCGTGATTGCACCAACGAGGTGGTCCGGGCCGCGCTGACCGGGGTCGTGCCGCCGGCCGAACTCGACATCGAATGGCCTGCGCCCGAGCGCACGCCGCCGTTCTGGCGGGCCCGCGAACACCGGCGTCAGGTGCACCGCACCTCGGTGCGCTACGGCGACAACCCGTCGCAGCTCTTGGACGTCTGGCGCGCCGACGACCTGCCCAGCGAGCCGGCCCCGGTGCTGATCTACCTGCCCGGTGGGGCCTGGGTGCACGGCAGCCGGCTGCTGCAGGGCTACGCACTGATGAGCCACCTGGCCCAACAGGGCTGGGTCTGTCTGTCCATCGACTACCGTGTGGCCCCGAACCACCGTTGGCCGCAACACATCACGGACGTCAAGACCGCGATCGCGTGGGCCAGGGCGAACGTCGACAAGTTCGGCGGTGACCGCGACTTCATCACGATCTCCGGTGGCTCGGCCGGTGGGCACCTCGCTGCGCTGGCCGGCCTGACCGCCAACGATCCCGAACTGCAGGCCGACCTGCCCGAGGGGGCCGACACGTCGGTCGACGCCGTTGTCGGTATCTACGGCCGCTACGACTGGGAGGACCGGTCCACCAAGGAGCGGGAGGAGTTCGTCGACTTCCTCGAGCGCGTCGTGGTCCGGCGCCGGATCGACAAGCACCCGGAGATCTACCGTCAGGCCTCTCCGATCGCGCGGGTGCATCGAGATGCGCCGCCGTTCCTGGTGATCCACGGCAGCGGCGACAGCGTCATCCCGGTGGCGCAGGCGCGCGACTTCGTGCACGAGCTGCGCGCGGTGTCCGCGTCGACCGTCAGTTACATCGAATTGCCCGGTGCCGGACACGGTTTCGACATGACCGACGGTGCTCGCACGGCGTCGATGGCCACTGCCATAGGGTTGTTCCTCGACGAGGTTCGTCGGAACCAGAACCAGCAGTGTGTCGAAGAGGTCGTCTAGACCGTTCGACTGGGCGAGGTCTGACCGAAGCGCAGGAGAGGTCGAGTGAAACGACTGAGTGGGTGGGACGCGTTCCTGCTGTATTCGGAAACGCCCAACGTGCACATGCACACCCTCAAGATTGCCGTCATCGACCTTGCCGGACTGGGTGATCGCACCTTCGGGATCGACGAATTCCGTCGCGTGCTCCGGGAACGACTGCACAAGCTGGACCCGTTCGGCTATCAGCTCGTCGACATCCCGTTCAAGTTCCACCACCCGATGTGGCGCGAGCACGCCGAAGTCGATCTCGAGTACCACGTCCGGCCGTGGCGGGTGGCGGCACCGGGTGGCCGCCGTGAACTGGACGAGGCGATCGGCGAAATCGCCAGTACCGCACTGGATCGCAGCCGGCCGCTGTGGGAGATGTACCTCGTCGAAGGCTTGGCCAACGGGCGGGTGGCCGTGGTCGGCAAGATCCACCACGCGCTGGCGGACGGGGTGGCCTCGGCCAACCTGCTGGCCCTCGGCATGGACATCACCGAAGGGCCGCAGCGCGATCAGGACCTCTACATCGCCGATCCGGCCCCGTCCCGCGGCGAGCTGGTGCGCTCGGCCTTCGTCGATCACCTCCGGCAGATCGGCCGGATTCCGGGCGTGGTCAAGTACACCGCCGACGGCATGGCGCGGGTGCGCAAGAGCACGCGCAAGCTGTCGCCCGAACTGACCCGGCCGTTCACCCCGCCGGCGAGCTTCATGAACCACGTGCTCACGCCCCAACGACGTTTCGCCACAGCCACTTTGGCGCTCGCGGACGTCAAGGAGACCAGTAAGAAGCTGGGCGTCACCATCAACGACCTGGTGCTGGCCATGTCGTCGGGCGCGCTGCGCGAGCTGCTGCTGAAGTACGACGGCAAGGCCGACCACCCGCTGCTGGCCTCGGTTCCGATGAGTTACGACTTCTCGCCGGATCGCATCTCCGGCAACCGATTCAGCGGCGTGCTGATCTCGCTGCCGGTTGACGTGGACGACGCCGAGCAGCGCGTCAGGCAGGCCCGGGAAGCCGCCATGCTGGCCAAGGAGAGTCACCAGTTGGTCGGCCCGGAACTGGTGGCCCGGTGGGCCGCCTACATGCCGCCGGCGCCGATGGAGTCGATGTTCCGCCGGCTGTCCAACATGGACGGCCAGAACAAGGTGCTGAACCTCAACATCTCTAACGTGCCGGGGCCCCGGGAACGCGGCAAGGTGGGTGGCGCCACCGTCACCGAGATCTATTCGGTCGGCCCGCTCACCGCGGGCAGCGGCCTTAACATCACCGTGTGGAGCTACGTCGACCAGCTGAACATCTCGGTGCTGGCCGACGGTGCGACCACCGACGACCCGCATGAAGTCACCGCGGGCATGATGGCGGACTTCAAGAAAATCCGCAGGGCCGCAGGGCTTTCCGAGGAGCTGACGGTCGTCGAGACCGCGATGGCGCAGTAGGGGCTGCGGTACTCGCCGCCCGGACCTGCCGCCGCGACTTCACCTGCGGCTAGCCGACACCTTCGGAGTCAACCTCGGCGTCAACGACCTTCGCCTTCTCGGCGCGCACCCACTCCAGGAACCGGGTGATCGCCTCGGCGGCGTAGCGGCCGTGCGCCGAGCCAAAGATGTCGAATGCGTGCTGCGCGTGCGGGATCTCGGCGTATGCCACCGGCGCCGGTGACCGCTCGCGCAGCGCGGCGACGAAGTCCCGTCCCTCCTGGACATCGATCAGTGTGTCGTCGGTGCCGTGCAGCACGAAGAATGGCGGGGCGTCGGGACCTATCCGCTTGATGGGCGAGGCGTCCAGGAAGACCTGGGGATCGGTGGAGAACCGCTTCTTGATGATCAAGTGCTGCAGGGCGTGCATCATCTCCGGACGCCCGGGGCCGTCGAAGCTGAACCAATCGTAGCGGCCGTATACCGGAACCGCGGCCACCACCGAGGTGTCGGCATCCTCAAAGCCGGGCTGCCACTGGGGATCTCCGGGAGTCAACGCGGCCAGCGAGGACAGGTGACCGCCCGCCGAGCCGCCGCTGATCGCGACGAAGTCGGGGTCGCCGCCGTAATCGGCGATGTTCTCCTTGATCCAGGCGAGGGCCTGCTTGACGTCGATGATGTGCGCCGGCCACTGGTGCTTCGGGCTGACGCGGTAGCCGATGGACACGCAGATCCAGCCGCGGTCGGCGAGAGTGCCCATCAGCGGGTAGGCCTGCGGCCGACGGTCGCCGAGCATCCACCCACCGCCGGGAACCTGCAGCAGCACCGGGGCTTTGCCGTCGAGCGGCAGGTCGGGGCGGCGCCAGATGTCGGCCAGGTTGGCGCGGTGCGGACCGTACTTGACGGTCTTCTTGTTGTACTTGCGGCGCGACAGCATGGTGCGCGCGATACCGGGCAGGCGCGGGACGCCCGGATCGGCCGGGTTGCCCGGACCGATCACGTCGCGCAGTGGCTCTTCGAACGCCGGCCGGGAACTGCGGCTGCGGCTGACGATGAAGCCCAGGATGGTCCAGGTGATCACATTGAGCACCAACGCGATTCGGCCGCTGGTACCGGAGAACGCGCCGCGCCGACCCCGGCGGATGGCGGACAGCACCGAGGAGCTGAGCACGAATCCGGCCGCTTCACTGGACGGCCAGCCATACGCGAAGGTGAGGATGCCGGGGTTCCCGGCGCGGGCCAGCGGGCGGGCCGCGTTGGTGGCGTTGGCGAGGCCGAGGACGGCCCGCAGCAGGGTCACCGATTTACGCGCCATTGGCCAGCGCCTTCAGCTCGCGGCGGTCGATCTTGCCGGTACTGTTGCGCGGCAATTCGGCGAGCACCGTAATTGACCGTGGCACTTTGTAATTGGCCAGGTTTTCTCTCACGTGCTGCTTGAGGGATTCCTCGGTGGCGGTCGCGCCATCGGTCAGCACGACGAACGCCGCGAGGCGCTGGCCGTACTGCTCGTCGTCGACACCCAGCACGGTGGCTTCGGCCACGTCCGGGTGGGTGGACAGCGTCTTCTCCACCTCGATCGGGTACACGTTCTCACCGCCCGAGACGATCATCTCGTCGTCGCGGCCCACCACGAACAAGCGGCCGGCGACGTCGAGGTATCCCAGGTCGCCCGAGGACATGTAGTCCTGGTGGAAATCCTTTGTGGCGCCGGAGGTGTAGCCATCGAACTGGGTCGAGTTGCGTACGTAGATGGTGCCCACCTCGCCCGCCGGCAACTCCTTGAAATCGGCGTCCAGGATCTTGATCTCGGTGCCCTCGGCGGGCCGGCCGGCGGTGTCGGGGGCGGCGCGCAGGTCGGCGGGGGTCGCGGTGGCGATCATGCCGGCCTCGGTGGCGTTGTAGTTGTTGTAGATGACGTCACCGAACTGGTCCATGAACGAGGTGACGACGTCGGGGCGCATGCGCGAGCCGGAGGCCGCGGCGAACCGCAGCGAGCGGCCGCTGTAGCGGTTGCGGATGTGGTCCGGCAGTTCCATGATGCGGTCGAACATCACTGGGACAACACACAATCCGGTTGCCTGGTACTTGTCGACCAGGGCCAGGGTGGCCTGCGGGTCGAACTTGCGGCGGGTGACGACGGTGCAGGCCATCGACGCCGCGAACACCAATTGGGAGAAACCCCAGGCGTGGAACATCGGAGCCACCACCACGGTGGTCTCCTCGGTGCGCCACGGCGTGCGGTCCAGGATCGCCTTCAACGCGTCCAGGCCACCACCGGAATGCTTGGCGCCCTTGGGAGTTCCGGTGGTTCCGGAGGTCAGCAGGATCACCCGGCTCTTCTCGCCGGTGCGTCGCGGTTGCAGCCCCAGATGGTCGATGATCAGGGACTCGACCGTCAGGGGGTGGTCCTCGGTGTCGGTCCACGCCACGATGCGGGTGACGGGAGGCCGGCCCGTCTGCCCTTGATCCTGCAGGGCCCGGTCCACCGTCGCGGTGAACTCTTCGTCGTAGATGATGACATCGACGTTCTCGCGTTCCACGACCTCGGCCATGGCCGGGCCGGCGAAGGAAGTGTTCAGTAGCAACACATCTGCGCCGATGCGGTTGGCCGCGATCAGTGCGTCGACGAAGCCGCGGTGGTTGCGTGCCATGATGCCGACGACCTTGGCCGAGGGCAGCAGCTGCAGGGCGGCGGCGAACGCGTCGCCGCGCTTGTCGAGCTCGCTGAAGGTCAGCGTGCCCAGCTCGTCGATCAGGCCCGGGCGGTTACCGCAGCGCTGCGCGGAACTGGCGAAACCTGAAGTGACGCTCATGTTTTCGCGGGCCATGGCGCCCGCGATCCGGACGTACTTGTCCGGCCGCAGTGGGGCGATGACACCGGCGCGGACCATGGTGTTGACCAGGCCGGCAGTGGCGGTCAGCTTGTCGGTGATACCCACGGGCGGTCAGCCTAGTACCGGGAAGCGCCGCTCTTCGGCGAGTTCGTCGAGAGCGTCCTGCATGACCTCGCGGACTCGTGCGTCGACCGCGTCGATGTCGGGCTCTTCACCGAACTCGGCCTCGATGTTGATGGGCGGCAGCACCTGCATGACGATCTTCGACGGCAGCGGCACGTTGAAGGGCAGCACGGCGGACAAGCCGAACGGCAGGCCGACGGACAGCGGCACCACCTTGGCGCGGGCGGCGCGCGCGATGGGGCCGAGGGCCTTGGCGATGCGCTCGCCGCGGGTCAAGAACAGCTGGGTCTCCTGACCGCCGATGCCGACCATCGGCACGATCGGCACGCCGGCGTTGATCGCGGCCTTCACGTAGCCCTTGCGGCCGTCGAAGTCGATCTTGTTGGCGTCGGTCGACGGCCGGTAGACGTCGTAGTCACCGCCGGGGAACACGACGACGAGGCCGCCGGAGCGCAGCGCTTCGTCGGCGTTCTCGTGGCTGGCCAGGATGTAGCCGGTCTTCTTGAAGAAGTCCGCGGTCGGGCCGACCATCAGCATGGCGTGGCTGAGGGTGTAGACGGGACGGTCGTAGCCGTACTTCTCGTAGAAGTGCGACGAGAAGATCGGCACGTCCATGGGCAGCATGCCGCCGGAGTGGTTGCTCACCACCAGTGCGCCACCCAGCGGAATGTTCTCCAGTCCGCGGACCTCGGATCGGTGATAGACCTTCAGCAGCGGTCGGAGAATCCCCATGACCTTCTCGGTCAGGTCGGGGTCGAATTTGGTGATTTCGGGCAGCTTGGCCACGGTTTCTCCTCTGGCTGCGGCAAAAACTAGAACATGTTCTAATTTTTGATTATTCACTGGTTGACCGCCGGACGCCAATCCCCTGTGGCTAGCATCACCGTCGTGACCGAAGAAGCCACCAGCGAAGATGCCGTCCTCGTCGAACAGCGCGACCGCATACTGATCATCACCATCAATCGGCCCCAGGCCAAGAACGCTGTCAACTCAGCGGTCAGCAAGGGCTTGGCCGCCGCCGCGGACCGCCTGGACGAAGACCCGGGACTGTCTGTCGGCGTACTGACCGGAGCAGGCGGCACGTTCTGCGCCGGTATGGATCTGAAGGCTTTTGCCAAGGGCGAGAACGTCCTCTCGGACCGCGGCCTGGGCTTCACCCAGCGTCCGCCGGCCAAGCCACTGATCGCCGCGGTCGAGGGCTACGCGCTTGCCGGCGGTACCGAGCTGGCCCTGTCGACGGACCTGATCGTCGCCTCGAACGCGTCGGCTTTCGGCATCCCCGAGGTCAAGCGCGGCCTGGTCGCCGGCGGTGGCGGACTGCTGCGGCTGCCGCAGCGCATCCCGTACGCCATCGCGATGGAGCTCGCGCTCACCGGTGAGAACCTGACCGCTCCGCGAGCGCACGAGTTGGGCCTGGTCAACGAGCTGACCGAGCCCGGTGGCGCGCTGGATGCCGCCCTCGCGCTGGCCGAGCGGATCACCGCGAACGGCCCGCTGGCGGTCGCCGCCACCAAGCGGATCATCGTGGAGTCGGCCGACTGGTCCGACGCCGAGAAGTGGGACAAGCAGGCCGCCATCCTGGGGCCGGTCTTCATGTCGAAGGACGCGCGCGAGGGCGCGGTGGCCTTCGCCGAGAAGCGCGCCCCGCAGTGGACCGGTAGCTGACCGGCCCTACTTGGGTTTCTTCTCCGACCGCTGCACCGGGCACTGCTGCTCAACCCAGTTGTTGAGGGTGCGGCTGAACTGGGTGCGGTCGGGATCGCTGGAGTGCAGGCCGTTGGTCTTGACGAAATGCGTCACCGCGGCCTGCACATCGGCCGGCGGGTGGAAGCCGTTGATGGTGTCCCCGGCTGTCTTGGCGTCGTCGGGGGACGCGCCGGACATCAGGTTCACCACCGCGCCGGTGAGTTGCAGGCAGGTCCCGCCGTCGAGCTGACGGCTGGTGGGGGACGGCGGCGCTTCGGCCGCTGGGGTACTCGGGGCGGCAGCGGTGCTCGGCGCCGGAGCGCTCGACGACGAGGTGGTCGGCTGCGGCGGCTGCTTGTCGCCCGAACATCCAGCCAGCAGCAGAGCGGCTGCCAGTACTGCGGCCTGACGGCCATTGACTCGCCGCGACGTCACGATCTCCCGGTAGGACATGTGTTTGTTCTACCGGGAAGATCGTTTGTGTCGGCTGCTGGGGTCGAACAATGGTCAGACTGCGGCGACGAAGTCGCTGCTGTAGAACTCGGCCGGGGTCTGCGAATGCGGCGCGGGCAGATCAACCTGGAGCCACACACCGGTGGTGCCGGGAGCCACGTTGAGCTGCACGGTCGAGCTGCCGTTGCCGAAGCCGTCGGTGCTCAGCGTGCCGGTGCCGATGCTCGGGTCACCGGCCAGGCAACCGAGTGGGGCATGCGGGGCCGGGATCAACCGGACCACGTACCGCGCGTCGCGCGCGCCGTCGAGCATGTCGATATGGGCGACGGCGGTGCGGCCGTCGGAGGTGATCTCAGCCGTCGGAGCAGCCGGAAAACGGAACTTCATGTAGTTGATCGGCTGCCGGTCGCAGGTGTACGACCGCGACATCAGGGTCATGCGGTGCGCGCCGGCGGCCTGGGCGGGCGCAGCGACCGCGGTCGCCGCGGGCAGGGTGGTGCAGACGGCCAACGCAGCCAAGGCGCCGCTGATTTTTGACATTCGTCAAGTTTTTACCGGGACCGCCGGTAGCGCAGTGGTCGCCGTCACAAGCGGACGGACTCCACTTTCGGCGCGGATATTGACCTAGGTCACAACGACTTTCAGAAGCGGCCCACCGTCACATCCCACGGGTCGGTCGTCGCGGTGCGGGTCGCGAGCCTGCGGGCGTGCCAACTGGTGCTGCCGAACTCGTCGGCCCAACTGCGCGCCCGCAGGGTCGCCCGCCACAACGGATGTTCCGCGGTGGTGCCGATGGCGCCGTGCAACTGGTGGGCGATGGTCGTCACCGGGGCGACGGCCCGGCCGACGGCGATCTTGGCCACGGTCGTGGCGTAGCCGGTGCGGTCGTCACTGAAGCCGTACTGCGCGGCGGCGGTGACTGCCAGAGCGGTTGCCGCCCTGGCTCGTTCGATCTCGCCGAGCATCGAGGCCAGCGAGTGCTGCACCGCCTGGAAGGCGGCGAGCGGGCGGCCGAATTGCACCCGCGTTTCGGTGTGCGCGACGGTCAGCTCGGCGGCGGCATCGAGTGCGCCGACGATCTGGACGCTACGGCACCAGGCGCCGCGGATGGTCAATTCGTCGGCGACCGTCAGCGGAAGCTGGACGACATCACTTGCCGCGGTGTCGAATTCGATGGTTGCCCGAGGCTCCCCGGCGAGATTGTGCCCACCGTTCACGGGTGCCGGTGAGTCGCGCAGTGCGACGTACAGGGCGTCCGGTCCGCGTTTGGTGACCAGCACCGGCCCGCACTGCGGCCAGGTGGCGATCTGCTCGACCGCCAGGGTCAGGGGCCCGGACTCCGGTACGGCGATACCGGCTTCGGCCGCCAACCACGTTGCCAGCACATCAGTTTCGGCGATCGGCACCGCAGCGGCGTGCCGCGCCAAGGTGCCCAGTACGACGGCCGTCGCGGCGGGACCGGCGTCGGCGTCGCTGCTCAACCGGGTCAGTCCGGAGCTCTCGGCGGTGCGCCACAGGGCGTCGTCGAAGGTCAGCGGCAGGGTGCGGGCGGGCTGTGCGGACTGCCCGATCTGGTCGGCCAGTTCGCGTAGTTCGGCCAACTCATCCGAATGCTGTTTGGCAGCAGCCTGTTTGGTCCAGTTCTTGGCGACGATGCCGCGCAGCACCTCATTGGTGCCGCCGCGCAGGGTGAACAGCGGCGCATGCACCCGAGCGGTGTCCAGCATCGCCTGCAGCCGCGGACGGTCAGGACCGTCGTACCGGTCCAGCAGCTCCGCGGCGATCTCCACGGAGTCCTGCTCGAATCGGGTGCCCAGGTCTTTGACCAGTGCGGCGGGGACGGCGGCGTCTTGGCCTGCGGTCAACGCGCGGGCGACCGAGATGGAGAGCTGACGCAGCGAGATCATCCGTGCCAGCAGATCGCCGATGTCGGCACGGGGGTCACCCCGCAGCGCCTCGATGAGTGCGAAAAGCAATGTGGCCGTGGACAGGAAGCGCTCCGGTCCGCTGCGCTCGAAACCCAGTTCCGAGGTCACCTGGTGCCAGCCCGCGCCGACGGTGCCGAGCAGATCGGCGTCGGTCAGCGCGACGTCGTCGAACAGCACCTCGTTGAAATGGTGTTCGCCGTTCATCTGGACGATCGGCTCGATGGTGACGCCCGGGGCGTCGGTGGGCACGATGAACTGGCTGAGTCCCGCGTGCCGATGCTTGGGGTCCAGGGGGCTGGTGCGGGCCAGCACCACGATCTGGTGTGCTAGGTGTGCGCCGCTGGTCCACACCTTGCTGCCGTTCAGCAGCCAGCCGGCGTCGGTGCGGGTGGCCTTCGTGGCGACCGCGGCGAGGTCGGAACCGGCCTCGTGCTCGCTCATACCGATCGCGGAATACAAAGTACCGGAAGCGATTCGGGGGAGCAGTCGGCGCCGCTGGTCCTCGCTGCCGTAGGTCAGCAGGGCCGGTGCCACCTGCCGGTCGGCGATCCAGTGCGCGGCGACCGGTGCGCCGTGCGCGAGCAGTTCTTCGGTGACCACGTATCGGTGCATGTGGCTGCGGCCGTGGCCGCCGTACTCGACCGGGATGGTCAGGCCGACGAAGCCCGCTGCCGCCAGCCGCATGCTGAAGTCGGCGTCCCACTTAGACAGCCAGCAGTCGACGCCGGGTTCCCAGCCGAACTTCTTTGCGTCCTGGGCCAGGAACCGGCGCAGGTCCGCACGCAGTTCGGACAGGTCGCCGTCGTCGGCGCGGAGGGCGTCGAAATCGTCCATCCGGCAACAGTAATCGGGGCGCCTCGGATTGTCGGTGGGTCGCGGCATACTCGGAGCGATGGCGACCATTTACTACACCGCATCGAGCTTGGACGGCTTCATCGTCGATTCTGCCGGCAGCCTGGACTGGCTGCTCTCACGCGACATCGACGTCGACGGCCCGTTCGGCTACAAAGCCTTCGAGCAGTCGGTGGGTGCCCTGGTCATGGGGTCGACGACGTACCGGTGGGTCGTCGAGAACGAACCGGGTGATTGGCCGTACCCCCAACCGACGTGGGTGCTCACGTCGCGGCCGGACGTCGTCGTCGAGGGGCACCCCGTGTGCCCGGTCAGCGGCGATGTCGCGCAGCTGCATCCGGCGCTGGTCGAGACGGCCGGCGAGCGTGACGTCTGGATCGTCGGCGGCGGGGACGTCGCAGCGCAGTTCGTGACGGCCGGCCTGGTCGACGAACTGGTGGTGTCCTATGCGCCGTGTTCCCTGGGTGCCGGCGCACCCGTGTTGCCGGTGCGCTCGGAATGGCGATTGCTCGAGTCCGCGGTCAACGGGGACTTCGTCTGCGCGCGCTGGGCTCGCGCGGACGGCTAGCTGCCGGCGGTGGGCAGGCCGTTGTTCTTGACGAAAGCCTTTGCCTTGATGAGGAATTCGAGTTGAGTAGCAACGTCGTGCAGGGGAGCCACGCTCTGCGACGACCGGCTCAACACCACCGCGCCTTCCAGCGCGGCCAGGCAGGTGACAGCCAGGGCTGACGCGTCGGAATCGCTGAATCCCTCGGCGGTGAAGGAGTGTCCGAGCGCGGTGCGCCACCGGTCGAAGATCTCGGCGGCGATGGGGGTCAGTGTCGGCGCTTCGTCGCCCGACCCGACGGCGGCGGCGACCACCGGGCACCCGGCGGTGAAGTCGCTGTCAGCCAGAATCTGGTCCCAGAAGGTGACGAATCCGCGCACGAGTGCGATGCCGCCGTACGCCGCGGAGCCGTCGATGTGGGCGGCGATCGCGTCGCCGGCGAACTGCAGTGCTTCGATCAGCAGCTGGCTGCGGCCCTCGGGAAAGTGGTGGTAGACCGACCCGCGCGGTGCGCCGCTGCGGACCAGCACCTCGTCGATGGTCAGGCCGGCGGCGCCGCGCTCACGCAGCACCGCAGCGGCGCTGCGCACCATCCGTTCCCGGGTGGCACCGCGCTTGTTGACCGTCTTGACGGCGGGCGCTGCCGCGCTCAATGCGTGACCCGGTTCCGAAACTGCGTCATCCGGTCCTGCACACCGCGAGCTGCTTCACGCAGCCGTTCGTTGGCGCCCAGGACGGTATGCGTGAAGCGATGGCCTTTCACGTTGACCTCGACCACCCACATGCTGCTCCTCCTCGATATGGGACTCAGCATAAAACGCCCAACACATTGGACCAAAGAATGTATGTCAGGTCACAGGAATGTGAGGTTTCAAGCACTGCGGGGTCTACGCTTCTTCAAAAATATGGTGTCTAACATAATTGTGCGATCGGGAGTTCACTGCTCGCATGATGACCGGGAGAAACGCAGTCGGGGGATACGTAGCGTCAACCACCAGGCCCGTGCAGCCACCGAGACTGAACCCATGGACTTTTTCCGGGCGTCAGTGGTCCCTGAGTGCAAAAACCACCGGCAGATCGCCGCCACGATTGCAGTCACGCACTTCGTCACGTGAGCGCGCCGTCAGATCGCGGATCCGGCGGGATGTGCGATCTGAGCGCACCGTCGACATGGACGACTGGCGACCAGACGCAAAACTGCCCCTTCTCCGAAGAAAAGGGGCAGTTTTGCGTCTGCTCGCGCAGGAAACCTAGCCTGCGTTCTCCAGCGCGACGAGCGCGGCGGCCACGGCGAAGTACTTGTTGGCACCGAGCTGGCGCACGGTCTTGATGTTGAACGCCGCGGCGAGGTGCTCGGCGTCGGAGTCACTGACCCCGGCGAGCGCGGCGGGCGATGCGTCGAGGATGTCCTTGAGGGACTTGTCCTCGTAGGCCTTGTCGAGCGACTTCTCGAGATCTACAGAAACTGCCATGGGTTGCCTCCCAGATTGTTTGCCAACGACCTTCGAACGGGCGTGACGGTATCAGCGATTACTGGGGTTCGCCTGGGATAAAACACCCTTGCTGAAAAGCCGAATGGCCACCCGGTCGAGTCCCCCGAGGGGTGAAGGACAACGGCACGGGTGGCCATCCGGACGAAGGCGGAGTTACGCCGGGGTGTAGCCGAACGGCATGAGCACGCTCTTGGCCTGGCAGTAGGCCTCGATGCCCTCGGGGCCGTTCTCGCGGCCGATGCCCGAGTTCTTGTAGCCGCCGAACGGAGCGCCCGGATCGAACGCATACATGTTGACCGCGTAGGTGCCGGTGCGAATCTGTGCGGCGATCTTCATGGCCTTGGGCACGTCGGTGGTGTAGACGCTGCCAGCCAGGCCGTAGTCGGAGTCGTTGGCGATCCGGATGGCTTCCTCTTCGGTGTCGAAGGGGATGATCGCCAGCACCGGGCCGAAGATCTCTTCCTGGGCGATGGTCATCGAGTTGTCGACATCGGCGAACACCGTCGGCTGCACGAACCACCCGGAATCCAGGCCCTCGGGACGGCCGCCGCCGGTGGCGATGCGCGCGCCCTCTTCGACACCCTTCTTGATGTAGCTCTCGACGCGCTCACGCTGCTTCTCGCTGATCAGCGGGCCGATCATGGCGGCCGGGTTGTCGGGCAGACCGACCTGCATGGCGGCCGCGCCCGCGGCCACCTTCTCGACGACCTCGTCGTACCGCGACCGCGGGGCCAGGATGCGCGTCTGGCCGACGCAGGCCTGGCCGGTGTTCATCAGGCCGGAGAACAGCAGCATCGGGAGGGTGGAGTCCAGGTCGGCGTCCTCGAGGATGATCGCCGCGGACTTGCCGCCCAGTTCCAGGGTGCAAGGCTTGAGTCGCTCGGCGGCGACCTTGCCGATCTCCTTGCCGACGGCCGAGCTGCCGGTGAAGGTGAACTTGTCGATCTCCGGGTTGGCGGTCAGCGCGCGGCCGGTGTCCGGGCCACCCGGCACGACGGACAGCACGCCCTCGGGCAGGCCGGCCTCGGCGAAGGCCTGGGCCATGGCGAACACCGACAGCGGGGTCTCGGCGGCGGGCTTGAGCACGACGGTGCAGCCGGCCAGCAGCGCGGGGCCTAGCTTGTTGGCGGCCAGGAAGAACGGCACGTTCCACGCGGCGACGGCGGCGACGACGCCGATGGGCTCGCGGGTCACCAGCGTCTGGCCGTAGATGCCGTCGCGGATCTCGCTCCACTGGAACTTGTCGGCAGCGCCGGCGTAGTAGTTGAACGACGACATCGCAGCGCCGTACTGCATCATGTCGACGATGCTCGGCGGCTGGCCGGTCTCGGCGGAGAGCAGGAACTTCAGCTCGTCGGCACGCTCGGTCATGATGCGCGACGCCTCGGCGATCACCGCGGCACGCTCGGCCGGTGACATCTTGGGCCAGGGGCCCTCGTCGAACGCCTTGCGGGCGGCGGCACACGCGGCATCCACGTCGGCCTTGGCGGCCAGCGGCACCTTGCCGACGAGCTCGCCGGTGGCCGGGGAGTGCACCTCGATGACGTCCGACGTCGAGGGTGCGGTCCACTGACCGCCGATGAACAGCTGGTCCCACTCGGTTTTGAATGCCGTGCTTTGTGTCATGGGCGTCACATTACCCAGTTTTCAGCGAAACGAGAACATGTTCCAATTAGGTCGCTCAGCTGGGCTTGAGCACCAACACCAGGTTGCTCGTCAAGAACTCCTGTAACACCGGTACAGAAGTCGCACGCCAGGCCCATTGGGGGTGGTAGCGGGGGAATGCGGCGACCAGCGCCCCGGTGCTGCGTGCCCACTCCAGTCCAGCTGCCGCGGATACCGCGAACAACGACGACCCGTAGTCGTTCTTCGGCCGGTGGCCGTGTTTGCGGGTATACATCTCCGCGGCCCGCCGGCCACCGAGATAGTGGGTCAGCCCCATCTCGTGGCCGCCGAACGGGCCGAGCCACACCGTGTACGACAAGATCGCCAGCCCGCCCGGCCGAGTGACCCGCAGCATCTCCCGGCCCATCAGCCAGGGTTCGCGGACATGTTCGGCCACGTTCGACGACAGGCAGACGTCGACGCTGTCGTCGGCGAAGGGCAGCGCCATGCCCGAGGCGCGCACAAAGGTGCCTGCGCCGTCCGGTTGGGCGGCCGGGCCGGCGTGCATCTCCCTCGGGTCGGGCTCGACGCCGATGTACGTCATCCCGGCGCCGGAGAATTCGGTGGCGAAGTAGCCGGGACCGCCGCCGACGTCGAGCACGGTTGCGCCCTCGGGCGCGGTGCCGTTGAGGTCGCGCCACAGACCGTCCACCAGAGCGACGGTGTCTCGGGCGAGGGCGCCGTAGAAGCGGGCCGGGTCGCTCTGCTCGAATCGGAACTCACCGAGCAGCCGGATCGAGCGGGCGAGGGTGGCTCGCCTGCGGGTGGTGACCAGTCCTTTGGCTGCCCAGCGATTCACTCCGCAACCCTACTGACCGGTACCCTGCATTCGATGCCAGACCACCCCCAGCAGCCTGCTGGATCTCCTGACGAGATCCGGTCGGTGCTGCTGCTCTGCTGGCGCGACACCGGCCACCCCCAGGGCGGCGGCAGCGAGACGTATCTGCAGCGCATCGGCGCCCAGCTGGCCGAGTCCGGGGTGCGAGTGACGCTGCGGACCGCCCGGTATCGCGGGGCATCGCGCACCGAGGTCGTCGACGGCGTCCGGATCAGTCGCGGCGGTGGCCGCCTTTCCGTGTACATCTGGGCCGGCTTGGCCATGGTGCTGGCCCGGGTCGGCGTGGGTCCGCTGCGTGGCGTGCGGCCCGACGTGGTGATCGATTCACAGAACGGCATTCCGTTTCTGGCCCGGCTGGCCTACGGCCGGCGGGCCATGGTGCTGGTGCACCACTGCCACCGCGACCAGTGGCCGGTTGCCGGCCGGTTGATGAGCAAGTTCGGCTGGTTCGTGGAATCACGGCTCTCGCCCCGGCTGCACCGGGACAACCAATACGTGACGGTGTCGCTGCCGTCGGCCCGGGACTTGGTGGATCTGGGGGTCGACGCTTCGCGGATCGCTGTCGTCCGCAACGGGGTCGACCTCGCTCCCGCGGCGTCCCTGGCGCTGCCTCGGGCCGCTGAGCCCCGCATCGTGGTGCTGTCGCGACTGGTGCCGCACAAGCAGATCGAGGACGTGCTCGACGCGGTCGCCCTGCTGGCGCCGGTGGTGCCGGGGCTGCGCCTCGACGTCGTCGGTGGCGGCTGGTGGGACGAGCGGCTGGTCGCGCACGCGCGCAGGCTCGGCATCAGCTCCGCGGTGACCTTCCACGGCCACGTCGATGAAGTCACCAAACACGAAGTGCTGCAACAGGCTTGGGTGCACGCACTGCCGTCGCGCAAGGAAGGCTGGGCGCTGGCCGTCATCGAGGCCGCGCAGCACGGCGTGCCGACGGTCGGCTATCGGTCGTCGGGCGGCCTGACCGACTCCATCGTCGACGGTGTGACGGGCCTGCTGGTCGACGACCACCGCGGCCTGGTCACCGCACTCGAGACCCTGGTGACCGACGATGTCCTGCGCGCCCAACTGGGCGCCAAGGCCCAGGTCCGGGCCGCCGAATTCTCGTGGCCGCAAAGCGCTTCCGCGATGCTGACCGTTGCCGAAGCGGTCCGGGACGGCCAGTTCGTCAACGGGATCGTCTGACGGCTCACCGCTGCCGCGACGACGCGGCAGGCGGGCAGCAAGCCCGCTTTCAGAAATTCTTCGCAACGACGATTCAAATCCGTCGTTTTGCTGTTGGACGCGACCATGACGCATAAACTGACGCCAAGGTCAAATTTAATAGCTAAGAGGGTCGCTCTCGGGTTTCCGGCTTTCGGGTGTGCCTCCTGATTGGCGGATCCAGGCAACTGGTTCCGGTGATGCAGTGCGTTCGAACTCCGTTCTCATTCAATGTAATTGGATATCCCGCTCCATCGATGTACCACCGGGTCTGAGGAGTTGAACATGTGGAGTTGCCGATGACGCTCTCGACATTCGGACTCACGCGCATCTCGAATTCCCGAACGGTGTGGCAGCCGCACTACGCCCGTCGGGTGCTGATCACCGACGCCGTGACGATCGTCCTCGCCATGTTGTTCGCGCAATGGGCCCGATTCGGCGGAGCGGGCTATGGCCCGTCGGCGTCCATGCTCTACACCGCGTACTCGCTGGTGCTGGCGTGCCTGTGGCTGGGCGTCCTGACCCTGCATCACGCCCGTTCCGCCTCGATCCTCGGCTGCGGCATCGAAGAGTATCGCCGCGTTGTCGCCGCGTCCTTCTGGACCTTCGGGGTGATCGCGATCGTGGCCTTGCTCGCGCGGCTCGAGATCGCGCGCGGCTACCTGGCAATCGCATTCCCGTTGGGCACGATCGGACTGCTGATCGGGCGCAAGGTGTGGCGGCGCCGGGTTCGTGCGCGCCGGCAGGCGGGCGATTGCCTGACATCCGTTCTTGCCATTGGTGATCGGGACGCGATCGCCGTGCTGGCCACCGAACTCATGAACGATCCCGGCGATGGGTACGTGGTGGTCGGTGCGGGCATCCCGGGCGATCCGGACGCGCGCGGTGACGTCATCAGGATCGGCGATCGGGTGATCCCGATCTTCGGCGACGAGAACGACGCCCTCGGCGCGCTCGGTGACCGCTGTGCCGCCGACACCGTGGCACTGACCGACGCAGAACATTTCGGGGTTGCCGGAATCCAGCGGCTCACCTGGCGTCTCGAGGCCTCCGACGTCGACCTGGTGGTGTCGCCCGGCCTGCTCGACGTGGCGGGTGCGCGTCTCGCGATGCGGCCGGTGGCCGGCATGCCGCTGCTGCACGTGGAGAAGCCGCAGTATCAGGGCGCCAAGAGCTTCCTGAAGAAGGCGTTCGACTTCGGGTTCGCGCTGGCGGCCCTGATCGGGACCGCGCCGCTGCTCCTGCTCGCGGCGATCGCCATCAAGATGACGAGTCGTGGCCCGGTGTTCTACCGGTCGGAACGCATCGGACTGGACGGTGAGCCGTTCACCATGATCAAGTTCCGCAGCATGGTGGTCGACGCGGAAGAGCGTCTCGGCGACCTGCTTCCGTCCAACGAGATGGCCGGCGGCGTCATGTTCAAGATGCGGGAGGACCCGCGGGTCACGTTGGTCGGAAAGATCTTGCGCCGCTACAGCATCGACGAGCTGCCGCAATTCATCAACGTGCTCAAGCAGGACATGAGTGTGGTCGGTCCGCGGCCGCCGCTGCGCCGTGAGGTCGAGTCCTACAACGGGGACATCAGGCGCAAGCTCCTCGTCAAGCCGGGAGTGACGGGCCTGTGGCAGATCAGCGGGCGGTCGAACCTCACCTGGGACAAGGCTGTGCGCCTTGATCTTTCGTACGTCGACAACTGGTCGATGGTCACCGACGTCGGGATCATCCTGAAGACGATCAGCGTGGTGGCTCGCGGCGAAGGGGCGTACTGAGTCCCCGCCACCGCGCAATGCCCATCGCGGCCAACCCGCCGATCAGCATCCCCAGCCACACCAGGTGCGCGGCGATCAGCAGCGGCCGACCCGAAGCGGCGGGCGTCGACCCACCTACCCGGTACAGCGTGATGTCGTTGTCCCGGTACGCAATTGGTAGCGACAATGCGGGAGCAGCGCCCTCCACGACCACCCAACCGACCCCGGCCGCGGCCAACTGGTGCACGTCGGCGCCGCGCAGCAGCAGGTCCTGTACCCGCCGTGCCCGCGCGCCCTCGCCGGGTACGGTCCGCCCACCGATCACCAGGTCCCCGGTCGCCAGCACATCGGCGGAAACCCAGCGGGGCAGCGGATCCAGCACCGGCGTCGGCCCGGCCCACGGGAACTGGCGGATGACGTCGGGCGGGAGTACCGCGACGGGCTTGGGGTCCGCGTTGATCTGCGCGGCGACCGAATACCAGCCGGCCGGATATGACACCGACCGCAACTGACTGCCCACGCCCCAGGCCAGGTCCGGCAGTGCGGCCAACACCATCACACAGCAACCCGCGGCGGCGAAAGATGTTGGTACCCAACGTCGAAGCGCCGTCACCGCGGAGGCACCGGCCAGTGCATAGCCGGGCATCGCGAGGGCCACCCACTTCTGCCCGTCACGCAGCACGCCCGTGCTGGGAATCGTTCGGATGAGCCAGTCGAGGAACGCCGACCCCGCGTCCGTAGCCAGCAGCGCGGGCACCACCACCGCGACGGCCGCGAGCACCAGCAGCGGCCGGGCCGCGGCCACGGACCACGCCTTCCGTGCACCGAGGGCCACCACAGCCAACAGCGCCACCGTCCCGGCCACGGCGAACAGCGTCGTGCGGGACACCGGCACCGCACCGGCGTTCCAGATGCCGCCGAGCCCGGCCAGACTGCCGAGCGTGCCGAGACCCGGCTCCGCCCGCGCCGCGAAGGCCGGCACCCCGGCGCTGGCTACCGGCAGTACCGAGCGGGCCACCACCGTCGCCACCAACCAGGGCAGTGCGGCGCCGATCGACGCCGCCAGCGCCACCCAGACGCCGCGCCACGTGCGCGAACACACCACGGCCACGACCAGCGCCAGCAGCAGTCCGGTCGGCGTCAGCCCGGCCAGCGCGACCCAAAACACGAGGTGCGGCAGCCGGAACCGCAACGCCGACACCGCAACCCAGGGCAGGCAGCCGTAGCCGACCAGCAGACTCCAATGCCCCTGCAACAGCCGCTCGGCGACGTAGGGGTTCCACACGGCGATGGTGACGGCCACCAGCTGCCCGCCGAGACCCACGTCGAGAACCGCAGCGGCCAACCGCGCCGCACCCCAGCCGGCGAACCACAGACCGAGGATCAGCAGCGCCTTGACGAGCACGCCGCCGTCGACGACGCCGGAGAAGACGGCCAGGAAGAAGTCCTGCGGCAAGGCCCGCGGTGCGGCCTCGGACAAGCCCAGGGCCGCATCGGACAGGTAGGACCGCGGTGTGGAAACCGCGTCACGCAGCAGCAGATAACCAGGCGCCAGCAGGGGCGCGGTGACAGCGAGCGTCAGCCCCAGCGCGTACAGCGCCGGCAGGGCACGACGAAAAGCGATCAGATCCGGTCCGGTGGCAGATCGGTCGGCCGCTGTGTAGGCAGCTTCTCGGTCATGGCCTCGGCGGCGGGCATCGGGCCGGAATCGGTATCGCGCCGGCCGAAGAAGCCGTGCCCGGCAGCGTCCAAGCCGGGATCGATCAACGCGGCTTGCGACCGCAGGCTGTACGCGGCCAGCAGCGCGCCGCCGACCAGGAAGACCAGCCCCAGGCCACCGAAGGTGATGGGCAGGATGCGGTTCCACAGGGCCAGCTTGTCGCGCTCGTCGTGGGCGGCCGCGACCTGCGACTCGACCGTCTGCTCGTTCGAGGTGACGGTGAAGTCGGCGAACGTCACCTCAGGCTTGAGGGCGTCGCGGGAGTAGTAGTGGAAGCCGCGGTCCTTCTCTTTGACGATGGTGCCGGAGACCGGGTCCACCCAGAAGGTGCGGGCAGCGGCGTAGTAGCGCTGCATGGTGATCGGGTCGGTGGGCTCGGCGGACGGCACGCCCCACAGCTCGGCGCGGGCGGTCACCGAGCCGTCTTCGTCCTTGTCGTACAGCGACGAGAACTTGATCGGCTCGACCAGCTTGCCGTCGGCGTCGAAGCCGACGTTCTGGGTGAACTTGTAGACCGACAGCCCGTTGACGTCTTCTTCGCCCTCGTAGTTGGCGTCGTACGCCTTCTGCGCGATCGGGTCGAACACCTGGTAGGTCTTCTTCTCCGTGCTGAACGGGAAGCGGTAGCTCAGTCCGGTGTGGGGCAGCGCGACGTTGGTCGGCGGGTTCGGGTCCTCGATGGTGCGCGGCTTCTGCACCGAGCCGGCCGCACCTGTCACCGCGGCGGCGGTGGTGCGGTTGAGCGTCACGGTGTCGACGAGCGCCAACAGGAGGCCGTTGTCCTGCTGCTTGTCGGTGCGGCGGACGGTGTTGCCGACCTGCAGCGTCACGACGTCGGCGTTCGCCGGGTTCTCAACGCTGAGCTGGCGCTGCAACACCACGGGAACGTTCTTGTTGACGACGAACTTCTCGCCCAGCAGCGACGCCGGGTCCAGAGCGGTGCCGGTGCCGTTGCTGACCAGCGTGGTGTCGATGTCGAGCGGAATCTTGGCGATTTTCCCCGACGTATAAGTAGTCAACAGCAGAGCAGCAATCAGCAGGGCGGCGCCGAGCCCCATCAAGACGCATGCTGCGATTCGCAACCCCACAGCGCGGTTCAACCCGTGCTCCTCACTTTGTCTGCCAGCCACACAGCAACCCGACTGACCCTAACAGCCCTTACTAAGGCACACCCTCATAGTGGTGTCGGGGTGGAAGTGAGATTCGCCGCCGAGTGCGGGCACCCGGCACACTGGGTTCGTGGGCGACGAAGGACACGACACCGCGGACATCGCGCGGGTGAGCGGCACCCGCAGTTTCCTGCCCGCTGTCGAGGGCCTGCGGGCCTGCGCCGCCATGGGCGTCGTGCTGACTCATGTGGCGTTCCAGACCGCCAACAGCAGCGGCTGGTACGGCCGGTTGTTCACCCGTTTCGACCTGGCGGTCGCGGTGTTCTTCGCGCTGTCGGGGTTCTTGCTGTGGCGGGGGCACGCGGCCGCCGCGCGAGGGCTACGGCACCGGCCGCCGACGGGCCACTACCTACGGTCCCGCGTGGTCCGGATCATGCCGGGTTATGTGGTGGCCGTCGTGGTGATACTGGCGCTGCTGCCCGACGCCCACGCCGATCTCACAGTGTGGCTGTCGAACCTCACGCTGACCCAGGTTTACGTGCCCCTGACGCTGACCGCCGGGCTGACCCAGATGTGGAGCCTGGCCGTCGAGGTCAGCTTCTATCTGGTGCTGCCCGTGCTGGCGCTGCTGGCCCGCCGACTGCCGGTGGACTGGCGGGTGCCCGCCATCGCGGTGCTCGGGGTGGCGAGCTTCGCCTGGCCCGCGCTGCCGTGGCACCTGCCGTTCGGCGTCAACCAGATGAACTGGCTGCCGGCGCTGTTCTCCTGGTTCGCCGCGGGCATGCTGCTGGCGGAGCTGACGGTCATGCCCGTCGGCCGGATGCACCAGCTGGCCCGGCGGCGCTGGGTCATGGCCGCCATCGCCGGGGTGGCGTTCGTCATCGCGGCGACGCCGCTGGCCGGCAACATCGGGCTCGCGCCGGGCACCGTCAGCCAGGTCGTGGTCAAGACCGCGATGGGCGCCGTCGTCGCCGGGGCGTTGTTGGCGCCGCTGGTGCTGGACGCGCCCGGAACCCCGCACCGGATCCTGGGCAGCACCGTGATGGTGACGTTGGGCCGGTGGTCCTACGGTCTGTTCATCTGGCACCTGGCGGCGCTGGCCATGGTGTTCCCGGTGATCGGCGAGTTCCCGTTCAACGGCCACATGCCGATCGTGCTGATCCTGACCTGGGTTTTCGGGTTCGCGATCGCCGCAGTCAGCTACGGGCTGATCGAGTCGCCCTGCCGGGAGCTGCTGCGCCGCTGGGAGTCCCGGCATGCCCCGTCGCCGCGGGACAGCTCGATCACGGACGTGCCGGAGCCTGCCGCGGTGGGTTAGCCGGCGCGTCCCACAGGGACGCCGCGAGTACGGCCACCGAGATGAGCGCCAGGAACTGCACCCACGGCGAATGCCCGACGTAGCCGTCCACCGACCGCCACGGGTACGCGCTGAGCACCGCCCCCGCGCCGATCAGGCCGCTCGCCGAGGCGATGACGGTCCACCCGTCCAGAATCCGCGGGCGCGAGCGCAGCAGGTACCGGATGCCGATGGCCGCCGCGACGGTCACCAGACCGGCCCATCCGGCCACCAGGAATCCGAACCCGGCCAGGGCCACGCCGACGACTGCGGGACGCGGCTGCCAGGTCTGGGTCGGTTCGTCATCGACGGGCCGACGCATCGGTAGCAGCGCCAACAGCGCCAACAGCGGGAGCAGGGCGAGCCCGCCGAACAGGCCGATGCGGTAGGGGGTGTTGAGCGCGAACGTCAGCGTGACGATGCCGCCGGTACCGGCCGGCAGCACCCAGCCCTGCTGCCAGCCGTTGATGGTCACCGGGGTGAGGATGGCGCCGTTGGCGGTGTGGGCGGTCCAGCCCGGGTTCACGCTCTCGGGGACGACGAGCACGCGCTGCACCGGTGACGGGGTCACCTGCACCTCGCGGTGATCGGACGTCCACTTCTTCAGCTGCGCGGGAGTCGTTGGGGCGCTGTGGATGTGGGCCGCGAGCGGGCCGGTCAGCCGGGCGCCGATGACGGTGAAGTCGGGACCCGGATTGATCAGGAACTCCTGTTGCCCGGCGGGCAGTTGCAGCGGCGCGGACTGGCATGGCTGGGCCGCGATGGGCTCACCGTCGAGCAGCGCGCCGACGGTGGTGTGTATCGAGGTCTGCAGGAACTGGCCGGCGATGGCGACGATCGGGCCGCGGCCACACGGCACCGTGATGGCCCGACGCCGGTTCGCGGCCGCGTCGGCAGGAGCGATCGGTGTGCCGCGCTCGTCGAGGGCGATGACCTCGGCCAGGCCGGGCGGCTTCACCTGGTCGAATCCCAGTGCGGTGCGGTCGATCAGGTCGTGCCAGTCCAGGATCGACAGCTTGATGGTGTCGGTCTTCGCGGGGGCGAGCTTGATGGTCTGTGGCCCGTCGCCGATCCGTCGCACCTGTGGCCCGTTGCCCAGGTCCACCGCGACGACGGTCGGGTGGGCCGGCAACTCGGAGGCGCTCGGCACCAGGCGCAGGGCGCTGACGGTCGTCGGGGCCGGCAGGTGCACGGTCAGGTTGGCGCCATCGCGGAACTGCACGATGCTCTGCGGAGCCACCCAGGCGGTGCGCGGGTCGCCGTCGGTGGCGGCGTAGGCCGAGCCTGCGATGTCGATGACGTCGGCGTCACCGGTTGCCCGGGTGGTGCCCGGTTGGCTGACCAGATCGGCCAGGTGCGGACCCTGTCGCGCCTGCACCCACACCGTCGGTACGACGGCCATCGGCGCCGGCACGGTGAGGGTGCGGCTCATGTTCACGGGCTCTTCGGGCGACTGGGCCATGGTGGCGGCGCACCGGACGCCGTTCGGTCCCTCGGCGCAGCCGGGCCGGCCCAGCTGGTCGTTGCCCAAATCCCATTGCGCCACAGCCGATCCCGCGGGAGGTCCGGGCACGTCGACGGTGTGCCGCAGGCTCACCGCATGGGCGAAGCCGGATGCGTCGTACTGCGTCACGGAGAAGTCGGTGATGCCGAACTGGACGCCCGGTGAACCGTCGTCGGTGCCGATCGCGGTGAACCGGACCCACGAGGTCTCGCCGTAGGGCAAGGCGGCGACCAGCGGCTTGCCGGGCTGGTCGAAGCGAATTGTGCTGGTGCCGTTGGCTGTTGCCACTTCGACGCGGCGCACCTGGGCGCCGACCGCCGTCGCGCTGGGCGTCAGGGTGACGGTCGCGTTGGTCACCGGATGGTCGAAGTCGACCTGAAGCCATTGCCCCACAGCGGTTTGCAGCGAGTTGGACACCCAGCTGGTCGAAGAGTCGCCGTCGATGGTGGCGGCCGGCCCGGCTGCCGTGGACACGTTGGGCAGCGCGGTGGAATCGGACGACGAACTCGAGGTGGTGATCCGTCCGCCCGGCCACTGGCCGTACGCGGGAGTGGCGCCGGGGCTCGGGTAATCCATGACGCGGTTGTAGGTGCGGCGCGGATCGTCGGGGGCCCGCACGGCCGATGAATGGTCATCGACGCGCCCGTAGTCGGTCTCCCGCACCAGCGGGGTGTCGGTGACGGTCACCTCGGGCACCGGGAGCCCGGCTCGCTGCGCATCGGAGGTCAAGATCATGGGGCCCAACGGGTTTCGTCCCATCAGGCGGCGACGCTCGTCGATGCGCAGGAGGGATTCGGGTCCGCCGTCGATGCGTGCCATGGTGTCGGCGTCGGCCAGGTACGGCTGGGTGGTGGCGGCGCCGGTCACGCGGTAGATCTCGACCGCGGGGTAGCGGGGCCGCAGGCCGCTGTCGGAGACGAAGCCCTCCAGCAGGCCGGGCCCGACCGAGTCGCCGAACTGGGCCACCTTCGTCAGGCCGCGGGACCCCTCGATGGCCCGGTGTACCAGCAGCGGCCGGGCCGACCGGGAGTTGTCGGGGTCCAGGTCATTGCGCACCACGACGAACGAGATGCCTTGGCGGGCAAGGGTGTCGGCCAACCCGGCGGACGGTCGTCCGGTGGCGAACAGGCGCTGCACGGAATCCAGGGCGCGGATGGTCGCGGGCGGGGTCAGTGGAATCGAATCGCGCACGCCCCAGGCCCCGCGCTCCAGCACCTGCAGTGGCTCGTCGTGCGTGTTGCCCCACACCTGGTTGGCGAACGGCGCACCCGGCGCGACCAGCACCCGGCCCGGAGTCTCGGCGTTGTGCGCGTCGAGCCAGTCCGCGGTCTGGTGCCAGTACTGCGGGATCGCGCGGTAGGTACCGGGTGCGGCGAGACGGCCCGTCCACGCCAGCGACGTCCCGGCGGCCAGCGCCGTCAGCAGCACCACCGCGACCGCCATCCGCTTGTCCCGCTCCAGATGGGCGAACGCGTTGATCCATTCGCGGCGCGGTGCGGTACCCGGCAGTGGAATCCGGCCGAGCACGTGGGCCAGGCCCAGCGTCAGCGGCAAGCGCAGCACGGGTTCGAGCTTGTGCACGTTGCGCAGCGGGGTGCCGCCGGCGTCGAGGAAGGCCCGCACCTCGTGTGCGATCGGGGAGCCCAGCCCACCCGCGTACGCGACCGCGAGCAGCAACAGGCCGATCAGCAGCATCGAGATGAGCCGGCCCCGCGCGGGCATGCTGCGCATCGCCAGGCCGGCCAGGCCGCCGGCCGCGACAAGCGTCGTGGCCAGCACCGCCACCGAGCCGGTGACCAACGACGAGCCGGCGGTCGCGTTGGTCGCGACGAACGCCGTCCAGCCGTAGGTGCCGCGCAGCACCTCGGTCAGCGACAGCCACTGCGTCGTGACGCCCGACGATTCGATGAAGTCCAGGAACGGCGGGCTGATCCGGCCGAGCAGCAGCAGCGCCACCGCCCACCACAGGATGGCGAGCAGAGTGCAGCCGAACCACCACGCCGTGAAGCGCCACCAGCGGCGGTTGGGCCGGTGCGCCGCCCACCAGATGATCGCGGCCAGACAGCCGGTCAGGGTGGCGACGGCGTTCACCGCGCCCATCAGTGCGACGGCGGCCGCCGAGCGGGCCGCGAGCTGCCGGATTCGCGGGTCGCCGCGCAGCGCCAGGATCACCGGCAGCAGCACCCACGGCGCCAGCATCATGGGCAGGGTCTCGGACGAGATGGCGCCCAGCGTCGTCAGCGCGCGCGGCGACAGGGCGAACGCCACGGCGGCAAGCACCCGAGAGGATCGGCTGCCGATGCCCAGCGCCTCGGCGACGCGCACCACCCCCCAGAAGCCGACGACCAGCAGCAACGCCCACCACAGCCGCTGGATCACCCAGCCGGGCAGGCCGATGACGTCACCGGCGAGGAAGAACGCGCCGTGCGGGAAGAGGTAGCCGTAGGCCTGGTTCTGCGACTGGCCGAAGGGGAGGTCGCTGCTCCACAGGTTGGCCGCCCGCGCCAGGAAGCGCGCAGGGTTGGCGGTGAGATCGAGTTTGGTGTCGGGCGAGACCCGGCCCGGTGACTGGGCGAACGTCAGGACCAGTGCGGCCGCGCTGACGACCCATAGGCAGCGCCGGGAGAGCGGCGCTGCGGGATCAGCTGCGGTTGCCGTATTCGACCCGGTTGAGCACCGATGACGCTGGATCGCCCGATTGCAGCGTCGGCTTGGTGTCCTGCTCCAGCATCAGCGTGGTGCCGAAGACCGCTGCGGCGCCGAGCAACAGACCGACCACGATGCTGGCTCCGGCGGGCACGAGGAAGCGGTCCATGGCGCCCAAACTAGCATGACGACCTGCCCGCTTCCGTGTGCGCCAGCCCGCTACCAGGTCATCGCGGGACCCGGGCGCCGCTGTCGCGCGGCTAGGCTCGGTGCCCATGTCCTTGCCCCGAACCCTTGGCGCGCTCGCACTGGTGTCTGGATTGGTAGCCGGTTGCTCGTCGTCGTCCGACCACCCGGCCGCTTCCAGCACGTCCAGCCAGGCCAAGAGCACCGCCGCGTCGAGCAAGCCGATGGACGCGCCCGCCCCGACCGCCCCGCCGTGCGATCCGCACGCGCTGTTGAGCACCCTGACGCTGCGGCAGAAGCTGGCCCAGTTGCTCATGGTGGGCGTCAAGGACGCCGCCGATGCCCGTGCGGCCGTGACGGAACAGCAGGTCGGCGGCATCTTCATCGGTAGCTGGACGGACCTGTCCATGCTGTCGGACGGCAGCATCCCGGCACTGCAGGCCGCGTCCGGTGCGCTGCCGCTGGCGGTCAGCATCGACGAAGAGGGCGGCCGGGTGTCCCGGCTGAAGAAGCTGATCGGCCCGCAGGAATCGGCGCGGGTGCTGGCGACGACCAAGACGCCTGCCGAAGTCCAGGCCATCGCGCGGGACCGCGGGCGGCAGATGAAGGACAAGTTCGGCATCACCGTCGACTTCGCGCCCGACGCCGACGTTACCGAAGAGCCCGACGACGAGGTGATCGGCGACCGCTCCTTCGGTTCGGACCCGCAGAAGGTGACCGAGTACGCCGGCGCGTATGCCGCGGGCCTGCGCGAAGCAGGACTCGTTCCGGTGCTCAAGCATTTCCCCGGTCACGGACACGGCTCGGGCGACTCGCACACCGGTGGCGTGCAGACCCCGCCGCTGGCCGCGCTGAAGGACAACGACCTGGTGCCCTACCGGACGTTGACGACGCAGCAGCCCGTCGCGGTGATGGTCGGCCACCTGCAGGTGCCCGGCCTGACGCTCGGCGACGACCCCGCCAGCCTGAGCAAGCCGGCCTACGACCTGCTGCGCAGCGGCGAGTACGGCGGCCCGCCGTTCGACGGTGTGGTGTTCACCGACGATCTGACCGGCATGGCGGCCATCACGCAGCATTTCGGCGTCGCCGACGCGGCGCTCAAGGCGCTCCAGGCCGGCGCCGATGTCGCCCTGTGGATCACCACCGACGGCATTCCCGACGTGCTGGACAAGCTGGAAGCGGCCGCGCAGGCCGGGCAGCTGGACCAGGCGCAGGTCGACAAGTCGGTCCTTCGGGTGGCGGCCATGAAGGGGCCGGGCGCCAAATGCGTGAAGTGAGCTGCGCGTTGAATACCCTGTTCTGATGGCAGGAGGAACCAAGCGGCTGCCGCGGGCCGTCCGCGAACAGCAGATGCTCGACGCTGCCGTGCAGATGTTCTCGGTGAACGGCTATCACGAGACCTCGATGGACGCGATCGCCGCGCAAGCCGAGATTTCCAAGCCGATGCTGTACCTCTATTACGGCTCGAAGGAAGAGCTGTTCGCCGCGTGCCTGGATCGGGAGCTGACGCGCTTCGTCGACACCGTCCGCGCCGACATCAACTTCGCGCAGAGCCCACGCGACCTGCTGCGCAACGCGGTGCTGTCGTTCATGACGTACATCGACCGCAACCGGGCGTCCTGGATCGTGCTCTACACGCAGGCCACCAGCTCGCAGGCCTTCGCCCACACGGTGCGCGAGGGCCGCGAGAAGATCATCGATCTGGTGGCCCGGCTGCTCAGTGCGGGTACGCGAAACCCGGAGCCGGACAGCGACTTCGAGATGATGGCCGTGGCCCTGGTGGGTGCGGGTGAGGCCATCGCGTCGCGCGTCAGTGCCGGTGATACCGATGTCAACGACGCCACCGAGCTGATGATCAACCTCTTCTGGCGCGGCCTGAAGGGCAAGCGCGCGGAGCCTTAGTCGCCAGGGCGGTGACCCCATCGGCGCTGGTATGGTCCGCTTGAGCCAGTCGAACCCAACGCGGTTGGGTCAGGGAATCCGGTGTGAACCCGGAACTGACGCGCAGCGGTGAGGAGGACAGGCGGAGCAACGGCCACTGGCCCCACGCGGGCTGGGAAGGCGCTCCGGCTGGATGATCCCGAGTCCGAAGACCTGCTGGCTCGGGCTCTCGTGGCCTTGGCGGCGCGAGGACCCCCACGGATGGACTCCGCGACCAGAGTCCCGGATCGGAAGGCCCCGCCGTGTTTGTCCGCACCATTGTGCTTGTCTCACTGGTTGTTTCGCTCGTCTGCTCCTGTGGCGGTCCGCCGGCCGTGGAGTCCGCTGCTGCCGGCACCGGCGGCTATCCCGTCACGCTCGAGAACTGCGGACGCCAGGTGACGGTGAAATCGGCGCCGCAGCGCGCGGTTTCGATCAACCAGCCGGCCAGCGAACTGCTGCTGTCGCTCGGCCTCGCCGATCGCATGGCCGGCACCGCATCATGGAGCGACGCCGTGCGCCCCGACCTCGCCGCCGACAACGCCAAAGTGCCTGTGCTGAGCCGGGATTTCCCGTCGTTCGAACGGGTGCTGAAAGCGAAGCCCGACTTCGTCTACGCGACGTTCGACTGGTCGTTCACCGACCAGGGCGTGGCCCCACGGGATCGCTTCGAGCGCCTCGGCGTGCCGACGTACCAGTCGTCGAGCGAGTGCGGTGGTCAGGATGCCGCACAGCAGCGCGCGTTGACGCTCGATGACATGTATGCCGAAATCGGGGACATCGCAAAGATATTCGGTGTGCCCGAGCGCGGCGACAAACTGGTCTCGTCGCTGCGTACGCGGATGGCGACCGCGACCAGCGGACTCGACGCAGGAGGCGTCTCCCTGATGTGGTGGTACGCCGGTACCAGGACCCCGTACATCGCGGGCTGCTGCGGGGCGCCGGGCATCATCACCACCGCGGTTGGGGCGCGCAATGCGTTCGCCGACAGCCGGCAGCTGTGGCCGGAGATTTCGTGGGAGGCCATCCTGCAACGCGACCCAGACGTGCTGGTCCTCGCCGACCTCACCCGAGGCGACGACGGCGACAGCGTCGCCGCCAAGATCAAGTTCCTCGAAACCGATCCGGCCGCAAGCAAGTTGAAGGCCGTGCGCGAGCGGCGGTGGATCGTGTTGCCGGGCAGTGCGATGGACCCGTCGCTGCGTAACGTCGGCGCAGTCGAGACCGTCGCGGCCGGGCTGCGCTCGTTCGGGCTGGGCGGGAAGTCCTGACGGCGGTGCGCACCGCCGGGATGGCGATGCTCAGCCTGACCGGGCTGGCGCTGTCGATCGCGGCGGCCATGATCATCGGGCCTGCCGACCTCGGCATCGGTGACGTGTATGCGGTCGTCGCGCAACATCTTTGGGGCCGCCCAGCGGACATCGCACCGATCGATGACGGCATCGTCTGGGAACTGCGGCTGCCACGAGCGTTGTTGGCCGCCATCTGTGGGGCGGGCCTGGGCATCTGCGGGGCGATCCTGCAGTCGCTGATGCGCAACCCGTTGGCCGACCCGTTCATGCTGGGCATCTCCTCTGGCGCGTCCACGGGAGCGGTGCTGGTCGTTGTCGTGGGTATCGGTGGCGCGCTGACGCTGTCGGGCGGCGCCTTCGTGGGTGCGGTGATCGCGTTCGCGATCGTGCTGGCCCTCGCGGCGGCCGCCGGCGGCGGACCGGACCGGGTGGTGCTCGCCGGAGTAGCTGGTACTCAGCTCTTTTCGGCGACGACGGCGATGGTGGTGTTCTCGTCGGCCGACGCGCAACAAACCCGCGGGGTGCTGTTCTGGTTGCTGGGGTCGCTGGGCGGCGCGAGCTGGCATCAGGTGGCGATGTGCGGCCTCATCTGCGCGGCCTGCCTCGGTGTCTGCTGGCTGCAGTCGGATGCGTTGGACGCGTTCGCCTTCGGTCGTGACGCGGCCGCCGCCCTGGGCGTCTCGGTTCGGCGGGTCCGGATCATCCTGCTGCTGACGACGGCGCTGCTGACGGCCGTGTTGGTGAGTGCCGCGGGCGCAATCGGTTTCGTCGGGCTGGTGTTGCCGCACGCGGCGCGGATGATCGTCGGGCCGTCGCACCGTCGACTGCTGCCGGTCACCGCGATCGCCGGCGCCATCTTTCTGGTCTGGGTCGACGCCGCGGCGCGCACGGTGTTCGCGCCGCAGGAGCTGCCCGTCGGTGTGGTGACCGCGCTCGTCGGCGTACCGATCTTCATGTGGATTCTTGCCCGCCGCAGGAGGATTCGATGACGGGGCCGCTCGCTGCGGAATCCGTCAGCTGGTCGGCCGGCGGACGGCTCGTCGTCGACAGGGTGTCGGTGGTGGTGGCCGAAGGCGAGACGCTGGGCCTGCTCGGGCCCAATGGCGCCGGCAAGTCGTCGATGCTGCGGCTGCTCGCTGGACTACGGCGCGCCGACGGTGGGGCGGTGCTGCTCGACGGACGTCCGCTCGCCGACATCCGGCGGCGGGCCGTCGCGCAGCGTATTGCCGTGGTCGAGCAGCAGGTCAGTACCGACCTGGACCTGACCGTCGAGCAGATCGTCCGGCTGGGTCGAATTCCGCACCGCGGCATCTGGTCTGGCAATGCCGACGCGGACGATCGCGCTGTCGAGCGGGCTCTTGAGCAGACCGAGACGACGGCCATGCGCGGCCGCGATTGGCGCACGCTGTCCGGCGGCGAGCAACAGCGGGTGCAGATCGCCCGGGCGCTCGCGCAGGAACCGCGCGAGCTGCTGCTCGACGAACCCACCAACCACCTCGACATCCGGCACCAGTTCGAGCTGTTGGCGCTCATTCGCGCGCTGCCGGTGACGGCCGTGGTGACGCTGCACGACCTCACCCTCGCGGCATTGTTCTGCGACCGGCTCGTCGTGCTCGATCAGGGCCGCGTCGTCGCGGCCGGAACTCCCGCCGAAGTCCTGACCGCCGAACTGATCTCGTCGGTCTACGGCATCGCGGCCCGCGTCATCCCCGACGGTGCCGGCGCCGGCCGCCCCACGATTCAGCTCCTCCCGCCGTAAAGCCCGCGAGCAGACGTGAAACTGTCGATTCGCGGTCGAATTCGACAGTTTTGCGTCTGCTCGCGAGGACCCGAAATTGCCGACCGGTAGCACCACTTCGGGCACTTAGTCTGAAAATATGCACAAACGCGCGTGGCGCATCCTGCTGGTCGTCGCTGCCCTGGTGATGGTGGGTGTCGCCGGCCTGGCCGGGTATCGCGGCTACCGCGAGCACATCGCCCGACCGGATTTCCCCGCTGTCGATACCTCGCGGCTGAGCCCCGGGCGCGCAGCCGTCGTGCACATCCTGGCCCAGGAGTACGCCGCCCAATCCGGCATGTCCAAGTACTCGGAGGGCAACGACGAGCCATGGTGCGCGGACTTCACCAGCTGGGTGATGCGGGAATCCGGCAAACCCTTCACCAATCCCAATTCCGGGCACTGGCGCATACCTGGCGTCATGACGCTCACTGACTACCTGCACTCCGAGGGGCGCTGGGAGTCACCGGACTATTCGCCACTGCCCGGCGACATGGTGCTCTACGACAAGCCGAGCCCGAAGGGTCAGCACGTCAACATCGTGCTCATCAACGACGACGGCACGCTCACCACGGTCGGCGGGGGCGAGGGCACCAACGTGGGCCTGTCGACCTACAAGATCGCCGACGATCCGGGCATCCGGGGCTTCGGCCGCTACGAATGATCCGCGCCGAACGTGAAGTCGATGGTGAGATTTCGCTGGAATCTCGCCATCAACTTCACGTTGGAAACGACAAGAGCATCGGCTCCAAATCGCAAGTGCCGCAGGAGAGCCGACGCGCCTGGGCGCGCGACGAGAGCTACAGCCCGGTGACCGTCGCCGTCAGGTGCGGGTAACCCTTCGACAGGTTGCGCAGCGCCAGCTCCCAACCCCCGTCGATGGGTTCGACGTACAGCCCGACCTTCGCCGGCAGCAGCACGGGCTTGCCGAACTTGACGGAATACCGAACCGCATCCGGCAGCTGGCCCTCGATGTTGGCCAGTACCGCTGCGGCGCTGAACATTCCGTGCGCGATCGCGGTCGGGAAGCCGAACAGCTTGGCACCGATGGAGCTGGTGTGGATCGGGTTGTGGTCGCCGCCGACGTCGGCGTAGTGCCTAATCTGACCCGGCGTGATGCTGATGACCGCGTTGGGCGGCGGCAGCTTCGGCTGCTTGACCGGCTCCGGCTTCGGGCCACCCGAGAGGCTGGTCCGCTGCTGGTGCAGGAACGTGGTGACCTGGTTCCACACCAGGTCATTGCCGACCTTGATGTCGGTCACGATGTCGACCAGCAGGCCCTTGCGGTGCTCGCGCAGGTTCTCCGCTCGCACCGCCACGTCCAGCTTGTCGGTCACCTTGATGGGCCGGTACTGGGTGATGTGGTTCTCGATGTGCACCGAACCCATTGCGGCGAACGGGAAATCGAACCCGGTGACCAACGACATCATGGTCGGGAACGTCAACGCGAACGGGTAGGTGAGCGGCACGGTGTCGCCGAACCGCAGGCCGGTCACCGCGGCGTACTCGGCCACGTTGGTCGGGTCGATGGTCAGGCCCGACACCTTGACCGTGCGTACCGGCAGGGTGGCACCCCGCGACACGAACGGCAGCGCACCCGCCACCGCCCGTGCCATGTTCAGAAGACCGTTGGGCTGCGACATGTCAGGCACCCAACAGAGCCTGGCCGCAGACCCGAATCGTGTTGCCGGTGACGGCATTCGAGGCGGGGCTGGCGAAGTACGCGATCAGCTCGGCGACGTCGACCGGCAGGCCGCCCTGGAACAGCGAGTTGAGGCGACGGCCGACCTCGCGGGTGGCCAGCGGGATGGCGTCGGTCATCTTGGTCTCGATGAAGCCCGGCGCGACGGCGTTGATGGTGACGCCCTTCTCGCCGAACACCTCTGCATACGCGTCGGTCATGCCGATCATGCCGGCCTTGGTGGCGGCGTAGTTGGTCTGGCCGCGGTTACCGGCGATACCGGCCATCGACGACAGGCCGACGATCCGGCCGCCATCACCGATGGCGCCGTTCTCCACCAGGCCCTGCGCAAGGCGTTGCGGCGCAAGCAGGTTCACGGCGATGACCGAGTCCCAGCGGGCGTCGTCCATGTTGGCGAGCAGCTTGTCGCGGGTGATGCCGGCGTTGTTGACGAGCACGTCGGCCTTGCCGCCGTGGTGCTCGGTCAGGTGCGCGACGATCTGGGCGACGGCGTCGTCGGCCGTCACGTCGAGGGCCAGCGCGGTGCCGCCGACTGCGGCAGCGGTCTCGGTGAGCGCGTCGGCCGCCTGCGGGACGTCGATGGCGACGACGGCAGCGCCGTCCCGGGCGAACACCCGGGCGATCTCGGCACCGATGCCGCGGGCGGCACCGGTCACCAGCGCGACCTTGCCGGCCAGCGGCTTGTCCCAGTCGGCCGGGGCGACCGAGTCGGCGGCGCCGACGTAGAACACCTGCCCGTCGACGTAGGCCGACTTGCCCGACAGCAGGAAGCGGACGGTCGACTCGATGCCGGAGGCGGCCGGCGAGGCGCCCGCCGACAGGTAGACCAGGCCGATGGTGGCGCCGCGCTGCAGCTCCTTGCCGAGCGAGCGGGTGAAGCCTTCGAGGGCGCGCTGGGCGATGCGCTCGTCGATGCTGTCGGTCTCATCGGGCGTGGTGCCGACGACGACGACGCGGCTGTTGGCGGCCAGGTTGCGCAGCACCGGGGTGAAGAACTCGTGGAGCTGCTTGAGCTGCTCGGGCTTGGTGATGCCGGTGGCGTCGAACAGCAGACCACCGAACGAGTCGGCCCAGCGGCCGCCCACGTTGTTGCCGACCAGGTCGTAGTCGTCGGCCAGCGCTGCGCGCAAGGGCTCGGCGACGCGGCCTGCGCCGCCGATCAGCAGCGGACCGGCCAGGGCGGGCTCGCCGGCCTGGTAGCGGCGCAGCGGCTGGGGCTGCGGCACGCCGAGTTGCTTGGCCAGGAAGGAACCCGGACCGGAGGTGAGGACTTGGGAGAGGACGTCAGCCATTGCAAGCCTTTCTGCGGACGTATTTGCCAGAGACGGAAGCGTCTTGTCACAGACGAACTTACTCCAGAGTAAGAACGGTGGGTAATATAGGCGTCAAGAGACATCTTGCCTCAGTCATCCAACGTCAACGAACTGGAGAAATACCGTGGCCGAGACCAACAGCCGCCGCCGCGTGGCAGTCCTGGGTGGTAACCGCATTCCCTTCGCACGATCCGACGGTGCGTACGCGAACGCCTCCAACCAGGACATGTTCACCGCTGCACTGGACGGTCTGATCGACCGCTTCAACCTCAACGGCGAGAAGCTCGACATGGTGATCGGCGGCGCCGTCCTCAAGCACAGCCGTGATTTCAATCTCATGCGCGAGTGTGTACTGGGCACGTCGCTGTCGCCGTACACCCCGGCGTTCGATCTGCAGCAGGCCTGCGGCACCGGTCTGCAGTCGGCCATCGCGGCCGCTGACGGCATCGCTGCCGGCCGCTACGAGGTGGCCGCGGCCGGTGGCGTGGACACCGCCTCGGACGCGCCCATCGCCCTCGGCAACGACCTGCGCCGGGTGCTGCTGAGCCTGCGCCGGGCCAAGTCGAACGTCGACCGCCTCAAGCTCGTCGGCAAGCTGCCGTCGGCCGTCGGCGTCGAGATTCCGGTCAACAGCGAGGCCCGCACCGGGCTGTCGATGGGCGAGCACGCCGCCATGACCGCCAAGGAAATGGGCGTCAAGCGCACCGACCAGGACGCCCTGGCCGCCGCCAGCCACCAGAACATGGCCGCCGCCTACGACCGCGGCTTCTTCGATGACCTGGTCAGCCCCTTCCTGGGCCTGTACCGCGACAACAACCTGCGTGCCGACTCGTCGACCGAGAAGCTGGCCAAGCTCAAGCCTGTCTTCGGCGTGAAGCTGGGCGACGCCACCATGACCGCGGGCAACTCGACCCCGCTGACCGACGGTGCCTCGGTGGCGCTGCTGTCCACCGATGAGTGGGCGGCCGAGCACAACATCCCGGTGCTGGCCTACTTCGTCGACTCCGAGACCGCCGCCGTCGACTACGTCAACGGCAAGGACGGCCTGCTCATGGCCCCGACCTACGCCGTGCCGCGCCTGCTGGCCCGCAATGGCCTGACGCTGCAGGACTTCGACTTCTACGAGATCCACGAGGCCTTCGCCTCCGTGGTGCTGGCCACGCTGGCGGCCTGGGAGTCGCCGGATTACTGCAAGGGTCGCCTGGGCCTGGACGCTCCGTTGGGTGCCATCGACCGGTCCAAGCTCAACGTCAACGGCTCGTCGCTGGCGGCGGGTCACCCGTTCGCGGCGACCGGCGGCCGCATCGTGGCCCAGCTGGCCAAGCAGCTCGCCGAGAAGAAGAAGGAGACCGGCAAGCCGGTTCGTGGCCTGGTTTCCATCTGCGCCGCAGGTGGCCAGGGCGTCACCGCGATTCTCGAGGCGTAATTCTCGGGGCGTGTAACGCCTCGCGAAGCCTCAGCGATACCCCAAGTGCCTCGTGTTTCCGTCTGACCCCCGACCTGACGGAAACACGGGGCACTCTCGTGTTCGGGGTCGGGTCAGCCCGCGGAGGTTGGTATGCGCTCCGCGGGGTCCTCTGTCGAATGCGCAGCTTTTGGTGCCCAGACTCGAGATCTGGCGCGCAAAGCTGCACATTCGGCATAGCACCGCGGATCGGGTAGGCGACCTGTGCCGCCCACCCCAACCCCCAAACGTTCAGAGCAACGCCGCCAACACCGGCACGTGGCTGATGGCGACGTCCTTGGCCGAGGTGGTCAGCGTCACCGGGCCCATTGCCCGGAGCTTGGCCAACTCGTCCGAGTCGGCCAGCTCCTCCCGATAGCGGGCCGCGAAGTCGTCGTACTGATCCAGATGCGCGTGGTACCACTTGCGCAGCTCATTCGACGGCGCGACGTGCGGCATCCAGGTGCCGACCCGCGGGTCTTCCTTGTGAATTCCCCTGGGCCACAACCGGTCCACGGTCACCCGGGGCGGCTGGGCCGGATCAATCGGGTCGTACACCCGAGCAGTGTCGATCACTTCGGGTCCTTGTGGATGGCGGCCGGAGCAGGCGGCGGGGTGAACAGGCTGCCTCCGACGCTGCCACGCAGTGTCCGCACCGCGACCAGCCCCCAGGTGCACAGCAGGAAGGCGTACGCCAGGACCGCGGCGACCCGGAACGCCGGCAGACCGGTATGCGCGGCCAGCTGCGACGTGCCGGTGACGAACGTGCCGACGGGGAACGTCAGGCTCCACCAGGTCAGTGCGAAGGGCATACCGCGCCGCATGGTCCGCACCGTCAGGGCGCTGGCCAGGCTGATCCACAGCACCGCGAAACCCCACACCGGAACGCCGAACAGCACCGCGAAGATTTTCATGCCCGACGCCAGCTCCGGGCTGACGGCCAAGGCCGCCGCCGTTCCCAGCAGTCCCGCGGCGGTGATGCCCTGCCCCAGCGGACCCAGCACGATCCACAACGTCGGGACCCGCGCCGACCCCGAGGTGCCGTAGTGCGCCAGCCGGCTCCAGATCATCGTGATGATGATCAGGGCCGCGACCAGCGACAGCCCGAACATCGCGAAGCAGCCGTAGAACATTGTGGTGCGGGCCGTGCCCGGTGGCAGATGCTGCAGCAGCAGGGCGCCGGACGCCGCCGACACCATCGGGGGCACGACGGGCATCAGCCAGCCACCGAACGCGGCGTCCGGCCCGACTTCCAGCTGCGTGAACATCAGGAACGGGATGGTCATCGCGGTGAACAGCCCGCCGACGGTGCCCGCGGTCCACAGCACCCAGTCGAGATCGACGGCCAGGCGCGTGCCGATCAGGTCTTTCCCGAGCAGCAGCGCGCCGAGGCCGACCGTCATCAGTGCCATCGGTGCCGCGCCGTAGAAGTGCGTCATCTGTGGGTTGCGGACCTGACCGCGCGCCACCTTGGGGTGGCGCACCCACTGCACCGACACCGCGACGATCAGCAGCACCAGCAGGGCGGTGGCGATCACCCACACGCCTTCGGCGAAGCCCCGCAGCCCCGGCAGGTGCACCGGCAGGGACGCCGCCGCGGTGGCGACGATGCCCGTGCCCATCACCGACGCGAACCAGTTGGGTCCGAAATATTGCAGCCGGGCGGTCTCTGGTGCATCGATGCTCATGGTTCGATACTCACAGGTGACGTAACCCGGACTCAAGGAGCATCCCGTGCAGATCAGCATTTTCGGTTCGTTGAGTGGTTTCAAATCTCCCGTCGACGACACCGTCGCGTACCTGAATCAGCTGCGGGACGAAGGTTTTAGCCGGGCCTGGTTCGCCCAGATGCCTTATGAGCCAGACCTTCTCACGGCGCTGACGGTCGGGCTGCGCGAGGTCGACGGCATCGAGGTCGGCACCGGCGTGCTGCCCATCCAGAATCAGCATCCGATGCTGCTGGCGCAGCGCGCGCTGACCATCAGTCAGATGTCGGGCGGACGGCTGCTGCTCGGGCTCGGGATGACGCACCAGGCCGTCACCGAAGGCATGTGGGGCATCCCGTGGGACAAGCCGGTGCGCCGGCTCAACGAATACCTCGACGGACTGCTGCCGCTGCTGAACGGCGAGAAGGCCGGCGCCACCGGCGAGACCGTCACCACCCGTGGTGCGCTGATCATCCCCGGGGCGCCGACGCCGCCGGTGTACATCGCCGCGCTCGGGCCGAAGCTGCTGCAGATCGCCGGACGGCGTTCGGCGGGCACCGTCACCTGGATGACGGGGCCGAAAACCCTTGCCGGGCATGTCGGTCCGACCTTGCGCCAGGCGGCCGCGGACGCCGGCCGCGCTGATGCGGTCCGCGTGGTCGCCGCCATCCCGGTGTCCGTGACCGACGATGTCGACGGCGCCCGCAAACAGGCCGCCGAGCAGTTCGCAATCTACGGGCACCTGCCGTCGTACCGGGCAATGCTCGACCGCGAGGGCTATGCGGGTCCGGAGGACATCGCGATCATCGGCGACGAGCAGACGGTGCGCGATCGGCTCGCCGAACTCGAGGCCGCCGGTGTCGATGAATATGTCGGCGTGACCTTCGATCCGTCTGCCGAGGGCCGGGCCCGCACCCGCGCGGTGCTCAAAAAACTGGAATCCTGAGCAGGTTTGGCAAGCCTTCATTGGCTGGCGAATCGGCGCGAGCCCGGATAGCGTTGCAGGAATGGCGATCTCGTCCCATGATGCCGAGCCCCATGAGGGCTCGGTTGCGTCGAAACTGAACTGGTTGCGTGCCGGCGTGCTCGGCGCCAATGACGGCATCGTGTCGACCGCCGGCATCGTCGTCGGCGTCGCGGCCGCAACGGCGGAGCGCGGGCCGATATTCACCGCCGGTATGGCCGGGTTGGTGGCCGGCGCGGTGTCGATGGCGTTGGGCGAGTACGTGTCCGTGAGTTCCCAGCGTGACACTGAACGGGCCCTGCTGGCCAAGGAGAAGCGCGAGCTCAAGGAAGACCCCGCGGCTGAACTCGATGAACTGGCCGGCCTGTTGGAAGGCCGGGGCCTGTCGGTGTCGACGGCTCGCACCGCGGCTGAGGAACTCACCGATCACAACGCGTTCGCGGCGCACGCGGTCGTCGAATTGGGTATCACCCCGGGGGAATTGTCGAACCCGTGGGCGGCGGCATTCTCGTCCGCGGTGGCGTTCACCGTCGGGGCGTTGTTGCCGTTGATCGCGATCCTGCTGCCCCCGACGGCGCTCCGCGTGCCGGTGACCATGTTCGCGGTGCTCCTGGCATTGGGGATCACCGGGGTGGTGTCAGCTCGGCTCGGCGGGGCTCCGGTCGGAAAAGCCGTGGCGCGCAACGTGATAGGTGGGGCCCTGGCGCTGGGCGCCACCTATGCCGTCGGCCACCTGGTCGGTACGTTCGTCTGACGCCGAGTGGCCACCTTTTGCACGGATTCTCGTGAAACGCGTGCGATAAGTGGCCAGCCGGCGGTTAGGGGCGTGCCCCGGGCTCGCTGAGGAACGCGGCGATCACCGGCGCCAACTCGGTGGCGTTGGTGATGAGATCGACGTGCCCGCCGGAATGCAGATGCAGCTGCGAGTGCGGCATCAGAAAATTCATGATCCGCGCGTTGGCCACGGGGATGATCGGGTCGTCGGTGCCGGCCACGATCAGGGTTTCCTGACGGACCGCGGGCAGCGCGTGGATGCTCGTCCACACCGCGCCGGCCAACAACTGGTGCAGGTAACCGATCTTTGAACCGGCATGCAGCTGCTGCAGGAACAGCTTGGCGATGTCGTCGCCACGCTGGCGAACGGTGCCGCCATAGAGTTCCCCGGCGATCGAGGCCGCATAGCCGGCATTCGAGAACCGTTTCGGCGTAACCATTTTCGCCAGGACCCGCGGGTGTCCGGGGATCATCACGGCGCCGGTTCCGGTCGCGATCAACACCAGCCGTCGGCAGCGCCTCGGGTTCTGGAACGCGAACTGCTGGGCCAGCGCCCCGCCCCAGGACAGGCCGAGGATGTCGACGACCGTGAACCCCAGCTTGTTGAGCATGCGGCCCAGCACCCAGGCCAGGTAAGGAAAGCCATAGGGCGCGAACGACGTTGGTGACCCTCCGGTCCCGGGCACATCGAACCGGATCACCGTGGTGCCCGGCAGGTGTTCGACGAAGGGGTCGAGTACCTCGAGGCTGGCGCCGATGCCGTTGCACAGCACCAGTGGGACCGCGTTGGGGTCAGTGCCTCGGTCGACCCGGACCCGCAGCCGCTGGCCCCCGACCGACACATACCGCTCCGTGGTGGTCATTTCTGCAGCACGTACGTGCCGGGCGCCGGACCGGTGGCGACGAAGCCCTCGGCGCCCAGCGTCGTCGGTGCGTCGACGTCGTCGCCGCTGCGCTCGGCCAGCCACGCGACGTAGTCGGGCCACCAAGAGTCACTGGACTTTTCGGCTTCGGTCAGCCATTCCTCGGGCGTTCCGTCCTGCACCTGGGCAATCCGGTACGACGCCTTCGGGTTGCCCGGTGGGTTGACCAGCGCCGCGATGTGGCCGCTGGTGGACAGCACGTAGCGGTTGTCCTTGCTGCCCAACAACTTCGCGCTGCGGTAGGTCGCCTGCCATGGTGAGATGTGGTCGGCGATGCCGCCGATGACGTACGCGTCGCAGGTGATCCTCGACAGGTCGACGGGCGTGCCGAGCATGCTGATCGTGCCCGGGGTGACCAGCGAGTTGTTCATGCCCATCAACACCATGTCGCGGTGCAGCGCGGCCGCCATGCGGGTGGTGTCGGCGTTCCAGAACAGCACGTCGAATGCTGCCGGGCTGCGGCCCTGCACGTAGTTGTTCACCCAGTACCGCCACACCAGATCGGTCGGACGCAGCCAGGCGAACATCTCGGCCATGGCCTTGCCGTCCAGGTAACCCTTGCGAGCCGACGTGGCGATCGCAGCCTGAGCGGCGCGGTCACTCATTGCGGCAGAAGCGAATCCGGCCCGATCCTGATCCAGCACCGTCACCGCGAGGGTGAGGCTCGCGACCTTGTCGTCGTCGCCGGTCTCGGCCAGATGGGCCGCGGTCATGGCGGTGATGATGCCGCCGGAGCAGCTCGCCATCAGGTGGGTGCCGGCCGCGCCGGTGATGGTCCGCACCGCGTCGATGGCCTCGATGATCGCCGCGCCGTAGGCATTGATGTCCCAATCCTTGTGCCGGGCTTGTGGATTGCGCCACGATATCGCGAACACCTGCTGCCCCTGCTGCACGAAGTACTCGATCATGCTGCGTCCGGGCGCGATGTCCATGATGTAGTACTTGTTGATCACCGGTGGCACCATCAGCAGTGGCACGGTGTGCACCGTCGGGGTCTGAGGTGCGTACTGGATGAGCTCGAACATGCGGGTCTGCAGCACCACCGCACCTTTGGTGACGGCTACGGTCTCGCCGACGGTGTAGGCGTCCGGCTCGACCATGGCCGGCACCCGCGGTGACGACATGATGTCGCGGGCAAAAGCTTTCAGACCACGGACGGCGCTGAGTCCGCCGGTGTCGATCATCGCCTTCCAGCCCAGCGGGCTGATCAACGGGTTGTTGGTGGGCGCCAGGCCCTCGATGGCATTGTCGAAGACGAACCGCATCCGCGCTTCGTCGCGCCAGTCCAGGTCGGCGTCGGAGAACAGCTTCTCGGCAGTGTCTGATGCGGCCAGGTAACTCTGCATGATGCGGTGCAGCACCGGATTCTGTTGCCACGCAGGGTCACTGAATCGCTTGTCGGCACGCTGCGGGGACCGGTCGCAGTCGCCGCTGGCGATGCTGCCGAGCTCACGTGCCAGTTCCTTGCCGCGGTCGAGCACGGTGCCGGGCTGCTTGGCCAGGCTGACGGCCATCCGGGCCCAGGCCTGATCGGGCAGCATCCGGCGCGCGAACGGCTTGGTGGCGCTGGTCAGCAGCAGGTCCAGTGGTGCGGCCAGTTCATCGGGGTGCAGGGTTGCCATCTCAGTTGTCGCTTTCCGTTGTCGGGATGGTGATTTCGCGACGGAGGAGCTTCCCGGTCGGGCCCTTGGGCAGGTCGTCGAGGAACCAGATGCGTCGCGGGTACTTGTAGGCGGCCACCTGGTTCTTGACGAACTCGCGGAGTTCGTCGGCAGCGACCTCGACGCCGGGCTTGAGGCTGACGGCGGCGCCGACTTCCTCGCCGAGCGAGTCGTGCGGGATGCCCACCACAGCCGCCTCGGCGACCGCCGGGTGGGTGTAGAGCACCTCTTCGATCTCGCGCGGGTAGACGTTGAAACCGCCGCGGATGATGAGCGCCTTCTTGCGGTCGACGATGTAGTAGTAGCCGTCCTCGTCGGTTCGGGCGATGTCACCGGTGGCGAACCAGCCGTCGGCGTTGATCGCTTCGGCCGTGGCGTCGGGCAGGTTCCAGTAGCCCTTCATCACGTTGTGGCCGCGGATCTGGATTTCGCCGGGTTCGCCCTGCACCACCTCGGCGCCGTCGTTATCGACCACGCGCATCTCGACGCCCTCGACGGGCGTGCCGATCGAGCCGGGCTTGCGGGGGCGGTCCGGGTGGTTGAACGCCGCCACCGGCGAGGTCTCGGACAGGCCGTAGCCCTCCAGCACCGGGCAGTCGAAGGTCTTCTCGAAGTCCTGCAGCACCTGGACCGGAATCGCCGCGCCGCCCGAGACGGCGATCCGCAACGTGTCCGTCGAAGCCGAGCCGGCGGCCGCGAGCAGCGCCGAGTACATCGTTGGCACGCCTTCGAAGATCGTCACGCCGTCCCGCTCGACCAGCTGCAGGGCCTTGACCGCATCGAAGCGGGGCAGCAGGCTCAGGGTCGCCCCGGCCAGCACCGCCGAGTTCAGGCCGCACGTCAGGCCGAACACGTGGAACAGCGGCAGGCAGCCCATCACCACGTCGTCGGGCCCGATGCCCAGCAGCGTCCGCACGCACACGTCGGCGTTGCGGCCGAGGCCACCGTGGGTGAGCTCGGCGCCCTTGGGCTTGCCCGTCGTGCCGGAGGTGTGCAGGACGACGGCGGTGTCGTCGTCGGCGCGCTCGACCGGCGCGGCTTGTGCGGGCAGGTCCGCGATCAGCGCCGCCAACCCGGCGTCGTCGACCACCCAGCAGCCCGCGCCCGCTGCCTCGGCACCCGCCTGCGCTTCACCGGCGAAGGCCGGCGGCGCGAACAGCGCCTTGGCCGTCGTATTGGACAGGTAGAACTCGATTTCCGGGGCCTTGAGCAGCGGGTTCATCGGCACCGCGACGGCGCCGGCGTACAGAATCCCGTAGAACGCCGCGGCGAACGCCGGCCCGTTCGGCAGCATGACGCCGACGCGGTCACCGGGCTCGATGCCGGCCTGCTGCAGCAGCGTGGCGACGCGGGCGGCAGCGTTGTCGAACTCGGCGTACGTGTACGTCTGGTCGTCGCAGCGGAGGGCGACGTGGTCGGGACGACGGGTCCGGCTCGCGACGAGGTTCTGGCTCAGGTTGGTCATGCATTCAAGCGTGATTCCGCGCGGCCCCAGAGGCGATGGTGGCGGGAACAACAGTGGCCACCGCTGAATGTGACCGACCACAATCGGCACCTCACCTAAGGTTGGCTGATGGCCGGGGTCGACGAGGACATGCTGGAACTCAGCCGGATCATGCTCATCCGGGTGGAAGCTCTCGGTGAGCAACTGGCCGACCGCATCTATAGCCGGATCGACGGCTACCGGGCGACGCCGTCAGCCCGCGACAATGTGCGCGAAAGTTGTGTCGCCAACATGACTTTCGTGTTCCACACGCTCTGTAATGACGGCGAGGCGGACCTGTCGCCGGCGGAAGCGACCGGCCGGCAGCGGGCCGTCGAGGGCATTCCGCTGGCGGCGGTGATGACGGCCTACCGCATCGGTTTCCGGTACATGTGGGAGAGCAGCGTCGCCGCCGCGCGGGAGGCGGGCATTCCGACCGAGTCCATCTTGGAGGCCAGCGCGCGCATCTTCCTCAGCCAGGACGAGTTCACTCAAGCGATGACCGGCGCCTACCGGGAACAGCTCACCAGCCAGATCGTGGACCGGGAAGAGGAGCGTTCGGCTCTGGTGGAGGCGGTGCTGCTCGGCCGCATCACCGACAACCAAAGCCTGTGGGAGGCAGCCGATCTGCTGGGCCTGCCGACAGCGGGCCCGTATGTGGTTGCGGCAGCAGAGATTCCGGCGATCGGCAAGCTGGGGTTGCCCGAGATCACGAGCAAGCTCGCGGCCCGCGACATCCGGTCCGCCTGGCGCCTGCTGCCCGACCTGCAGGTCGGTGTCGTGCACCTGCGGCAGGACGCCACGTACGGCGTGCTGGTCGAGGTGCTGCGCAAGATCGCGACGGCGCGGGTCGGCTTGAGTCCGGCGTTCACGAGTCTGGCGGCGACCGGCGAGGGCCTGCGGCTGGCCCGGCTGGCAGTGACGGGCAAGCCGGGGCGCGACGGTTGGGTGAGTGCGTTCGACGACGCCCCGCTGGCGTTCGCCGCCGTCAGCGCGCCAGAAGTGATGAACCGCATCGAAGAATCGGTCTTGGGCGGGCTCCGCGAGCTGCCGGCCGAGGAGCGGGCCGTCCTCTCCCAGACGTTTCAGGCCTGGCTGGACGCGGGCGGTTCGGCCAACGAGGCCGCCGCCGCAATCTTCTGCCACCCCAACACCATTCGGCACCGGCTGCACCGCATCGAGGAGCGGACGGGACGGTCCCTGTCCCGTCCCCGCGACGTCGCCGAGCTGTGCCTGGCCTTCGAGATCAGCCAGCGCCTCCCCGATTAGCTCGAGCTGACTCTGCGCCCACGCACAGCGCCACTTGCACAAATGCGCCCTCAGCGCGGAGTCAACGCAAAAGAAAACGGCCCCCGCCGAAGCGGGGGCCGTTCACTTTGACACGGATCAGAAGGACGCTTCGTCCAGCTCCATGGTCTCGTTGTCGATGGACTCGACGACGGTGCGGACGCTGGTGAGCAGCGGCAGCATGTTCTTGGCGAAGAACGATGCGGACGCGATCTTGCCCTCGTAGAACGCGCGGTCCTCGCCGGTGGCGCCGTTGTCCAGCGCCTTGATGGCGACAGCAGCCTGCTTGAGCAGCAGCCAGCCGATGACCAGGTCGCCGACCGAGAGCAGGAAGCGGACCGAGCCCAGACCAACCTTGTAGATGGCCTTCGGGTCTTCCTGAGCGGCCATCAGGTAGCCGGTCAGGGTGGCGGCCATGCCCTGGACGTCGCCCAGGGCGGTGGCCAGCAGCTCGCGCTCGGCCTTCAGGCGGCCGTTGCCGTCCTGGTTCTTGATCAGCGACTCGATCTCGCCGGCGACGAACGCCAGGGCCTGGCCCTTGTCGCGGATGATCTTGCGGAAGAAGAAGTCCTGCGCCTGGATGGCGGTGGTGCCTTCGTACAGCGAGTCGATCTTGGCGTCACGGATGTACTGCTCGACCGGGTAGTCCTGCAGGAAGCCGGAACCACCGAAGGTCTGCAGCGACTCGGTCAGCTTCTCGTAGGCCCGCTCCGAACCAACGCCCTTGACGATCGGGAGCATCAGGTCGTTGACCTTGAAGGCCAGCTCGCCGTCCACACCGTGGACGGCCTTGGCGACCTCGGGGTCCTGGAACGACGCGGTGTACAGGTACACGGCGCGCAGGCCCTCGGCGTAGGACTTCTGGGTCAGCAGCGCCCGGCGAACGTCCGGGTGGTGCATGATCGAGACGCGCGGGGCCGTCTTGTCCATCATCTGGGTCAGGTCGGCGCCCTGGATGCGGGTCTTGGCGTACTCGAGAGCGTTCAGGTAGCCGGTCGACAGGGTCGCGATGGCCTTGGTGCCGACCATCATGCGGGCCTGCTCGATGACGTCGAACATCTGCGCGATGCCGTTGTGCACCTCACCGACGAGCCAACCGACGGCGGGGGTGCCGTGCTGGCCGAGCGTCAGCTCACAGGTGGCCGAAACCTTCAGACCCATCTTGTGCTCGACGTTGGTGACGAAGGCACCGTTGCGCTCGCCGGGCTCACCGGTCTCGGGGTCGAAGTGGAACTTCGGCACGAAGAACAGCGACAGACCCTTGGTGCCCGGTCCGGCGCCCTCGGGGCGGGCCAGCACCAGGTGCATGATGTTTTCGAACAGGTCGTCCGAGTCGGCCGAGGTGATGAATCGCTTCACACCGTCGATGTGCCAGGTGCCGTCGGCCTGCTGGGTGGCCTTGGTGCGGCCGGCGCCAACGTCAGAGCCGGCGTCGGGCTCGGTCAGCACCATGGTGGCGCCCCAGCCGCGCTCGGCAGCGAGGACGGCCCACTTCTTCTGCTCGTCGGTGCCGTTGTTGTAGAAGATTTCGCACATGCCCGAGCCCATGGCGTACATGTAGGCGGCCGGGTTGGCGCCGAGGACGTGCTCGATGAGCGCCCACTGCAGTGCGCGGGGCATCGGCATGCCGCCGAGCTCTTCCTTCAGACCGACCTTGTCCCAGCCGCCGTCGAGCAGTGCGCGCATCGACTTCTTGAAGGGCGCGGGCAGGGTGACGGTGTGGGTCGCGGGGTCGAAGACCGGCGGGTTGCGGTCGCCGTCGGCGAACGAATCGGCGATCGGGCCTTCTGCGAGGCGCGCGATCTCGTTGAGCATTTCCCCGGCGGTGTCGGCATCCAGGTCGGCGAACTTGCCGTCACCCATCGCCTTGTCTACGCCGAAGACCTCGAACAGGTTGAACACCTGGTCACGGACGTTGCTCTTGTAGTGGCCCACGATTTCTCCTCGATGAGATGGAACTGTCGGTTGGGTACTCAGGGCTAAGTTACCCACCAGTAACTGCGCCTAACTATACCGCCGGGTAACTTCTTCGCAAAGCACTTGTGGGCAATTTGTGAGCAAGGACCAACCCAGTAGTTGATAGGAGCCCCATCCCGACCGTCAAAAACACCGCGACCTGCGTTTTTCGGAGTGTGTGAGGATCGTCACTCGGGGGTGAAGTACGGTGCACAAATGCGTCGAATTGTGGTGTGGGGAACAGGAAATATGGGGGCCACGGCGATCCGATCGGCGGTGGCGTTCCCTGGGCTCGAGCTGGCGTCGGTCATCACATCGAGCGAGGAAAAGGCCGGTCGCGACGCGGCGACGTTCGCCAACCTGGACACCCTGACCGGCAAGGTCGCCACCACCGACATCGACGCGGCCCTGGCTGACTGCGATGCGGTGGCCTATATGTCTTCCGGAGATATCCGCCCGGAGGAGGCCATCGCCGAGATCGAGCGCTGTCTGCGGGCCGGCAAGCATGTCGTGACGCCGTCGCTGTACTCCCTATATGACCCGGCCTCGGCGCCGGCTGAGTGGGTTGAGCGACTCTCCGACGCCGCCGAGGCGGGCAACGCCTCATTACTGGTGTCGGGGGTCGATCCCGGGTGGGGCAACGACGCGCTCGCCGTGACGGCAGCCGGCTTGTGTACCCGGATCAAGACCATCAGGTGCCAGGAGATCTTCGACTACTCGACCTACAACCAGCCCGAAGCGGTGCGGGTGCGCTGCGGTTTCGGTGGCTCGATGGATGAGACGCCGCTGATGCTGATCCCGACCATTCCGACCATGGTGTGGGGCGGCAACGTCCGGCTCATCGGCCGCGGGCTCGGCATCGAGATCGACGACATCACCGAGACCTGTGAGCGGCTGCCGCTGACCGAGGCCGTCGAGAACGTCATGGGCCGATTCGAGGCCGGCACCCAGGGCGCCTTCCGGCTGGAGGTCATCGGGTGGTCGCGGGGTGTGCAGCGCGTGATCATCGAACACATCACCCGCATCGACCCGTCCTGCGCGCCGGATTGGCCGCAGCCCGACGAGGGCGTGGGCGACCACCGGGTGATCATCGACGGCGATCCGCAGCTGACCATCGTGGTGCGCGCCGACGTTCCTGGCGGTACCCGGGCCGACGGCGGCAACACCACCGCGGCCAACCGGCTGCTCGGCGCGATCGAGTGGCTCGCCACCCAGAAGCCGGGCATCTACGACGGGCTGGATGTGCCGCTGCACGCGCCGCTGCAGGCCGAGGTCGAAGCGACCCGCTGGGCCTGACCGGTCTAGGGGCGCAGGGTGAGGACGGGCGGCAACAGCGCGGCGATCTGCTCGCCGACCGCCTCGAAGGCGGCGAGGTCCTGGCCGATCGGATCAGCGATTTCCACCGGTTGATGTTCGGGCAGGTGGAGGCGTAGCGGCGCGAGGTCGGCCACCGTGTGCGCGCCGTACGTCGCAGCCAACAGGGAGGCTTCGCCGAGTGTGAAGGTCTTTCGAAACTGACGCGGCGCGAGTTCGAGTACGGCAGTGCGCTGTGCCGCGGTCATCGTCAGAACAAGGTCCGCATCGGCGGCGATTCGCGGAGTCAGTTGCCGCGCAGCGAAGTTGGTGGGGTCGCCACCGAGTGCGATCAGGACCTCGGCGGCGAGTCGATGGACCGGATGTCCGATCACGGCGTGGATTCCTGCGCTGGACGCTGTGAAGTCGGGGATCCCCGTCTGCGCGGCGATTCCCGCTGAAAGTCGTTCTGCGGTGGGCGATCTGCAGATGTTGCCGGTGCAGACGAAGAGGATGCGCAAGCAGACCTCCTAGACAGCTCTAACGCAAACGTCAATAACCCATATATGCGCCATCTGCGCGTGCCACGATAGGCCCGTGAAGGGCATCATCCTAGCGGGCGGGTCGGGCACCAGGCTGCACCCGATCACCCTGGGCGTGTCCAAGCAGTTGATTCCGGTTTACGACAAGCCGATGGTCTATTACCCGCTGTCGACGCTGCTCTTGGCGCGGATTCAGGACATTCTCGTCATCACGACGCCCTTCGATGCGCCGAGCTTTGAACGCCTGTTGGGGGACGGGTCGCAGTTCGGAGCATCGATCACCTATGCGCAACAGCCTTCGCCAGATGGGCTGGCGCAGGCGTTCTCCATCGGCGCAGATTTCATCGGGTCCGGGAAAGTCGCCCTGATACTGGGCGACAATCTGTTGTACGGCCCAGGTCTGGGCACGCAACTGCAGACCTTCAACGACGTCGACGGCGGGGCAATTTTCGCCTATCGGGTGGCCGAGCCCAGTCAATATGGCGTCATCGAATTCGACGAAGCGGGCCTAGCGGTATCGCTGGAAGAAAAGCCCAAGATCGCCAAGAGTAATTTCGCAGTCCCCGGCCTGTATTTCTATGACAACGATGTCGTCGAGGTTGCGCGCAATCTGCAGCCGAGCCAGCGGGGCGAGTACGAGATCACCGATGTCAACCGTCGGTACCTGGAGCAGGGCCGGCTGCACGTTCAGGTGCTGCCTCGCGGCACAGTCTGGCTCGACACCGGCACGGTCGACAGCATGACCGACGCAGCCGACTTCGTCCGCACCATGGAGCGGCGCAGTGGGTTGAAAATTGGTGTTCCAGAAGAGGTTGCGTGGCGACAGGGATTTCTCACCGATGACGAGCTCCGGGAGTGCGCCGAGTGTCAGGTGAAGTCCGGCTACGGCTGGTACCTGCTCGACCTGTTGGACCGGGAATCGAGCCGGCCGCGTTCCGCGGTGAGTGCCTTAGGGCGTTGATCGGAGGCCCGAGGGTGTCGACGTGCGTACGCCTCTTTCGCTGATCCCTCGCCATTGGCGGAGGGGCGAATGACATTGCTTCCTGAATGGCTTCGTTACGATCCAAGCCGTTATCCACTCGGCTACAACCCCGGACTTGACGGCCTGCGGGGGACGGCCACGCTTTGCGTTCTGGCGGCCCACCTCGATATCAGTTGGTGCCCAGGCGCATTCCTGTACATGGACATGTTCTTTGTGATGAGCGCGTATCTGATCACTTCGTTGCTGCTGAAGCGGTGGACAAAGACGGGAAGCGTCGGATTCCGCACCTTTTACCTTCGGCGCGTCTTTCGACTCTTTCCCGCGAACTACGCGATGATCTGCGCCTTTGCCGTTGTCGCGTACCTGATTCTCTACGACTTCCGCGGCCAACTAACCCAGGCCGCGGTCGCGGCTACCTACATATCTAACTGGACCAGGGCCTTCGAGGTTCCGATGCCCGAGTACCTCGGTCACACGTGGTCGCTGGCGGTGGAAGAGCAGTTCTATCTGCTGTGGCCTGTCGTCCTCACGCTGTTGCTGAAGGCCATCGGGCTTCGGATGCGTCTCGTCGCAGTCATAATGCTGCTGGCACTCGGATTCGCAAGCTGGCGTAGTTGGCTCACCTTCCACGGCGCATCCGAAGCTCGCCTGTTCAACGGAACCGATATGCGCGGCGACGCGCTGCTGATCGGCTGCGCGTTGGGAGTCGCGATGGCAATTCCCGGGGTACGTCAAAGCACTGCGCTTCAGCGCGTCGCGAAGTTGTTGGCAGCACCGTCCCTCGTGGCATTGATCTTCGGGGGATTCACGATGGATCAACATAATCGGGCCATGTATGGCGGTATTACATTATTTTTCACCTTGGCTTCGACATGTTTGATAACCGCATTGGTACTCCCGGAGCAGACGATTCCCCATTTCGTATTTCGGTGTCAGCCATTTGTCTTCTTTGGTCGCATCTGCTACGGGCTCTATATTTGGCATTACCCGATATACATGATTCTTCGGTTTCGCTTGGGTATCGTTGAACCGGTTCCGCTCGGCATAATTGGGGTCCCTCTGACATTTGTCGCCGCGATTCTGTCCTGGCGGTTCATCGAGAGCCCGTTCCTGAAGGCGAAGGACAGCATTCCAATCGACGGCCCTCAACGCCCCGCACGCCAGCACTGATTCCAGGCGAGCCGTCCGCCTTTCACGCACGACAGGGACCCCACTCGGCCTGTTGAGGCGCGCATGTCCGACCCATTGATGTGCGCGGCGGCGGGGACTGCGGATTCCAGGGCCGGCGTCCGACCACAGGGGACGTAGAGGTGGCGATGCTTCCACGCCGGGCTATCGACCGCGTCAGCGGTGGTTTTCACTCCTACCTCGCGTTGGCGGCCTGGGATGGACCCCCATCGTTGTCAGATCAATGACACGCATCGAGACGTTGCTGGCAAGAGGAACGGGCAGCTCAAGGCTTGACCCGGTGGAGCGTGGCGAGTCGCCCGACGTAGATGGTCGCAACGCGGGTGCAAACCTGTGACCAGCAGTTATTTGACGTGTAGGTAATTTAGGCGGCCTTGCTGTGGTGACGGCTGTGGTGGTCGTGATTCCGGCATGCCCATTTCCCGCTAGTTGCTATTCGGCGAAATGATAAATCGGGCTAACAATGTGCAATATCAGCATATTGACGTTTTAGCAAAAAACTTCGCAAAAGAGCTTCCTGAGGCTCCGTTGCGGTCGTAGCATCTCTCTCGTAGCGGGCCCCTGTGTGAGTTCCATGAGTAGTGCATTAGAGACCCGTTTAGCGGTGCTAGGTATTCGGTCTGGATCGGGGGCCTGATGTCTTCAGTAGCAATAATCGGAACGCGTGGATACCCCAGTTATTACGGGGGATTTGAGACGGCCGTCCGAAAACTTGCGCCTGATTTAGCAGATATGGGATGGGAAGTCACGGTCTATGGCCGGCGCGGCACCACAAAACCAGACGACCCTTCCTTGGATCCGCGCATCAAGCGGAGGATCAGCTGGGGCGTGGAGACCCAGAAACTGAGTACGCTGTCGCACGGCCTGACGGCTGCGTTGGACGCTGCGGTTCGCAAGCCGGACGTCGCATTGATCATGAATTGTGCAAACGGGTACTTTCTTCCGATCTTGCGGGCACGCGGAATCCCGACGCTGGTGAATGTCGACGGGCTCGAATGGGAACGCGACAAATGGAGCCCCCTGGCCAAGCGCGTCTTTCGACAAGCTGCCGAATGTACCGCGCAGTGGGCGGACGGACTCGTTTTCGACGCACGACGGATCGCTAGGTACTGGAAAGAGACCTTTGATGCCGACGGGACGTTCATTCCCTACGGCGGTGACATCACGCCTGAGCTACCGGTTCCAGAGGGGCTGACACATCGTGGATACGTTTTGGTAGTAACGCGATTCGTGCCCGAGAACACCGTCTCGCAATTCTTCGAAGCAGTGCCGGCTATCGCAGAGCAGTACCCCGTGGTGATCGTCGGGAGTTCCGGATACGGCGGTGAGTTGGACGAGACCGCCCGCCGACTAGGGCGTGTCTCCCAATTTGAGAGTTCCCACGCGGGAGTGGATGACGGCGCAGGCCAACAAGACACCGCCGAGGTAGGTCAGGGCATATTTGTCGTAGCGGGTCGCAACACCGCGCCACTGCTTGA
>NZ_JXST01000013.1 GCF_000878195.1 Mycolicibacterium llatzerense
GCCCAATGGTGGTGGTACCAACCGTTCCAGCCACCAGCCACACCGTCGACGAACTAGACGGGACCACCCGCGACACCACACCCGGATCAGGCCGGCCCCCACCGACGGACACCTACCATCGGAAAATCGGTGAGGATCGACCTCACAAATGCCGGAGTCGGAGCGTCTACAGGGTGTGAAAGCCAAAGAGCCATTCGAGACCGTGGTCCGAAACCACGGCCGCACGGTCTTTCGGGTCTGTTGCGCCATCGTGGGTGCACACGACGCCGACGACGCCTGGTCGGAGACGTTCCTGGCTGCCATGAAGGCCTACCCAGATCTGCCGGCGGACGCGAACGTCGAGGCCTGGCTGGTCACCGTCGCGCACCACAAAGCCATCGACATCACGAGAATCCGTACCCGCCAGCCGGTTCCGACCGACGTCGTGCCCGAGCCATCGAGTCGGGAGGACGCTCGCGAGTTCGACGACCTGGCCGCTGCGGTCGACCAGCTACCGCCCAAACAGAAACACGCCGTGGCCTACCACTACCTCGCAGGCCTGCCTTACAACGAGATCGCCGAGATCCTCGGCGGCACCGCCGCGGCCGCCCGCCGCGCCGCCAGCGACGGCATCGCGACACTACGACGCACCTACCTCGGCGAACTCGTCGAGGTCACCGCGCCGCAGACAAGCGCAGGAAGGAGCCAGAAATGAACAACGGCAGAACCATCGCCGGCGACCTGGCGCGCATCACCGCACCCGGACCCGACAGACTGGCCGACCTGCACAGCCGGCTGGCCGCCGCGGCAGCGCGGGACGGCGTCCTCGACGTCGCCTACCGCACCGTCGACAGCCCGGTCGGACCGCTGCTCCTGGCGGCCACCGACCAAGGCCTGATCCGCGTCGCCTACGCCCGCGAGGACCACGACGCCGTGCTGCAGCAGCTGGCCGACAAGGTGAGCCCCCGCATCCTGCTGGCACCGGCACGGCTCGACGCGGTTGCCCGCGAACTCGACGAGTACTTCGGCCGGGCCCGACGTACCTTCGACGTACCGCTGGATTGGCGGCTGGCCGCTGGGTTCCGCGCTGCGGTTCTGCACCACCTGCCCGAGATCGGCTATGGACGGACGGCCAGCTACGCCGACGTCGCCGTGCTGGCCGGTAGCCCCAAAGCAGTACGGGCGGTGGGCACCGCATGCGCGAAAAATCCACTGCCTGTGGTGGTTCCGTGCCACCGGGTGGTCCGCAGCGACGGAGCGATGGGCGGCTATCTCGGCGGCCCCGAGGCCAAACGCCTGCTGCTGGACTTGGAGGCCGCGGCATGAGCATCTGGCAGCAGCGCGTCGCGGCCACCGATTGGGAGGCCGTGCGCACGGAACTCGAGACCGTCGGTGGTGCGTTGACCGGACCGCTCGTCACGCCGGCCGAGGCCGCCGAGCTGGCCACGATCTACCCTGATGCAACCCGCTTCCGCTCGACCATCGACATGGCCCGCTACCGGTTCGGCGAAGGCCAGTACCGCTACTTCCACCGGCCGTACCCCGAGATCGTCACCGAGCTCAAATACGCGCTCTATCCGCGGCTGCTGCCCATCGCGCGAGACTGGTGGACGCGATTGCGTCGCGATCCGCCCTGGCCCGAGAGTTTCGATGACTGGCTCGATACCTGCCACCGAGCAGGGCAGACCAGAACCACCGCACTGCTGCTCAAGTACGGCGCCGGTGGCTGGTGCGCCTTGCACCAGGACCTGTACGGGGACTTGGTCTTTCCGCTCCAGGTCGTCATCAATCTGACGCGGCCCGAGGTCGATTACACCGGTGGGGAATTCCTGCTCTACGAGCAGCGGCCGCGCGCGCAGTCTCGTGGCTCGGCCATCTCCATCCCGTTCGGGCATGGGCTGGTGATCACCACCCGCGAGCGGCCGGTACCGTCCAAACGCGGGTGGGCCGTCGGGCCCGTCCGTCATGGCGTGTCCACGCTGCGCTCCGGGTCCCGCATGACCCTCGGCCTGATCTTCCACGACGCCGCATGACTGGGCGGGCATCGGCGCAACAAGCTCTACGGCCGCCTGGACTGTCCGTCAGCGCTACGGGCCATCGCCGCCGGCGGCTACGTCACTCAGCGAGTCTTCTTCGCAGACGAAAACGTCGCCGTCACAGCGGGATACCGCCCGTGCGCGGTGTGCCTACCCGAGGACTACCGGCGGTGGAAGGCAGCGCGATGAGACGCGGGCGCTTCACTCCAGCCCGGCGGTGCCGTCCGGCTTGACGGTGACCTTGGCACCCGCGAGATCCTCGCGGGTGCTGGCCTCGGCCTGCGACGGATCCGTGATCACCGCAAGCGCCCGGCTACCGCTGGGCGTGCAGACGGCGACGAAGATCTTCTCGGGTGCGCCCTCGCGGGTCACCGGCGTCGTCCAGGCCTCTACCGTGCCGGTGCCCGACCACTCATTTTCGGCCACTACCGTAGGTTCGGCATCGACCTCGGATTGCACGTCTTCCCAACGGAATTCATGTGTCGGCGGCCGCGTGCCGTAGACACCGAAGCTGTGTTTGGTCAGGTATCCGCCGTTGGCGGTGATCAGGCCCACCTGGCCGGGATTGGCGGCCAACCGTTCGGCCATGGTTGCGATCGAATGCGAGACGTAGTTGTTCCACGGCCCGCCGGCGAACGTCAGGCCTCCGGTCACGGTCAGCGGCCGCTGCGGGTCAACCAGGCCAAGGCCCAATTCCCGCGCCGCCACCTGCACCGCAGACGGGAAGCACGAGTACACGTCGACCGCGTCGATGTCATCGATGCCGAGGCCGGTCAGTTCCAGCACCCGGCGGCCCGCAATCCGGATGGATGGCGACTCGGAAAAACTGCCCCGCTCACCCAGCACGTATGGATCGTGGGCATCGGTACCCGCATACGGGAAAACCCAACGGTCCCTGGGAATCTGCAGCTCTTCCGCTTTGCCCACCGAGGTGAGGATCAGCGCCGCGCCCTGGTCGACCATGTTGTTGGAGTTCATCAGCTTGGTGTACGGCCAGCTGATCATCCGATTGTCCGGACCCGGCTGCCAGATCTGATCGGCAGGCACGGCATCTCGGCTCCACGCGTGCGAATTACCCTGTGCCACTTGGCTGAACCGCGACCACAGCTCGCCGATCCGTTGCCGGTGCTCCTCCGGCGTCTCCCCCGCGGCGATCCGCAGAGCCTGCTCGAACATCGGGTACACGTGCGACGGCGCCACCAGACCGATGCGCAGCTCGGCCGGCCCCACCATGTCCACGTCTGGGTCGCTGGGTGCCATCGGCACTGACTCGTCCTGCTGCGTGCCGGCCAGACGCTCACCGCGCGCCTTCAAACGCGTTCGGGTACGCCAGGTTTCGCCGCCGGCGATCAACACCACGTCGTTGCGGCCCTGCTGGATGTCCAGGCAGGCCTGGTTGACCAACGACTGGGGCACATTGCCGCCGACCGGGGTGTAGCGGGTGACGGCATCGGGTGCGCCGATCCGCTGCGCCAGCAGCAGACCCGGGTCCCGGTACCGCAGCGAGAACACGTTGACGATGCGCACCGCATCGACCGACTCGAGGACGCGGGCATCGGCCGCCTCCCGCGCCGCGGCTTCCATGAGGTCGACCGGCTCGCCACCCGGGTTCTCGTCGTACTGGTTCACCTGGCCGTAGCCGACCAGCACCGGGGTTCGGGGATCAAAGGACACTGAGGGATTCCTCTCCGGATGCGGGTCCGACGCGGTAGATCGATTTGATGCTCTGGTAGGCGGCCAGCCCCTCGGGGCCGAGTTCGCGGCCCAGGCCACTGGCTTTCACCCCACCGAACGGCGCAGCCATGTCCAATTGGTAGTCGTTGACGCCGACCGTCCCGCTGCGGATGGCGCGGGCGATGTCGGTGGCGCGTTCGGCATCGGCCGACCACACCGTCCCGCCCAGGCCGTACTCGCTGTCGTTGGCGAGCGCGACGGCCTGCTGCTCGGTCTCATAGGGAATCACCGCGAGGACCGGGCCGAAGATCTCCTCCTGCGCGAGGCGGGAGGCATTGTCCACGTCGATGAACACCGTCGGCGAGACGAACCAGCCGTCGGGTTGATCGGCCGGAATACCGCCGCCGGCAACGATTTTGGCGCCATCCGCCTTTCCGGCTTCGATGTAGCCGAGCACCCGGTCCCGTTGACGGGCGCTCACCAGCGGGCCGACGTCCGTCGACTTCTCCAGCGGGTCACCGACATTCAGCCCGGACGCCAGCGCGGCCAGTGCGTCGACCATGTCGTCATACCGGGATCGCGGTACCAGAATCCGCGAATTCAGGTGGCACGTCTGGCCGTTGTTGACGAACGCCGCCGACTTCAGCCCGTTGATCGTCGTGTCCAGATCAGCGTCCTCGAGAACGACGGCGGCCGACTTGCCGCCCAGTTCCAGGGTGACCGGCCGCAGGAGGCGCCCGCAGGCCTCGGCGATCCGCCGACCGACGGCGGTCGATCCGGTGAAGGACACCTTGTCGACGCCGGGATGGGAGACCAGACGCGCGCCGGTGTCGGGCCCGCCCGCGATGACATTCAGCACGCCGGCCGGTAGGCCCGCCGCCTGCGCAGCCTCGGCGAACACCAAGGCATCCAGCGCCGTCTCGGGTGAGGCCTTGAGCACCACGGTGCAGCCGGCCGCCAGCGCCGGCGCCAACTTGAAGGCGGCCAGCGCCTGCGGGTAGTTCCACGGCACGATCGCCCCGACCACGCCCACCGGTTCGCGGCGCACGATGGTGTGTCCGATGGCCGCCGGACGAATCTCTTCCGCCGGGGTCCCGGTGATGAGGCCGGCGTAGTACTGCAGCAGTGCGGCGGGGAAGCGGCCGTTCGCGCCGCGGGACAACCGGATCGGCATGCCGTTCTCGCGCGTACACAGTTCGTTGGTCGAGACCGAACGGGCCAGCAGCTCGTCGGCCAGCCGGTTCAGCACGGCCGCGCGCTCGGCTGGCGGCGTCGCACTCCATCCCGCCAGCGCCGCTCCCGCCGCCGCGACGGCCGCGTCGACCTCGTCCGGGCCTGCCGCGGCGCCCATACCGAGCAGCGTCCCGGTCGCGGCTTCCAGCACCGGGGTCGAGGCCGTGGCCGGGCGGAACTGCCCGCCGACGAAAATCCTTGCGCTGTCGTCGATCACGGACATCCGGGCACTCCTTCGGCGGTGACGGCGGACCCTGTGAGCGGCTCCACAACCACACGTTAGCGGGTCGCCGCCAACCAGCGTGACCTGGCCCTTTGCCCTCTATCGGTACACTCGCCACAGATGATCGACGCCTCGGCAGCCGCCGCTGCACCATGCCTACCGACCGGCTCAGCAGCCGTGCGGCATCCGCGCGTCTACATCGACGTGGCCGTGGTGGTGGCCGTCCTGGTCGCGACCAACCTGCTGGCCCATTTCACGACCCCCTGGGCGAACATCGTCGTCGTGCCGCTCGCGGCACTCGGATTGGTCGCCCTGGTGCGCAAACGGGGCCTCGGCTGGACCGAGCTCGGACTCGGCCGCGCCCACTGGCGGACCGGCATGCGCTACGCGCTCGGCGCGATCCTGCTCGTCGGATCGGTGATCGCCGCAGGTGTGCTCCTGCCCTGGACTCGGCCGATGTTCCTGAACAACCACTACGCGACCATTTCCGGGGCGTTGCTGGCCTCGATGATCGTGATCCCGCTGCAGACCGTCATTCCCGAGGAGCTCGCGTTCCGCGGCGTCCTGCACGGCACGCTCGACCGGGCCTGGGGCTTCCGCGGCGTCGCCGCCGCCGGTTCGCTGCTGTTCGGACTCTGGCACATCGCCACCTCACTGGGCCTGACCAGCAGCAACGTCGGATTCACCCGGGTGTTCGGCGGCGGGGTGGTCGGGATGGTCGCCGGCGTGACCATGGCAGTCGTCGCCACGGCTGCCGCGGGATTCGTCTTCACCTGGCTACGACGCCGGTCCGGCAGCCTGCTCGCCCCGATCGCCCTGCACTGGTCGCTGAACGGCATGGGCGCGCTCGCCGCCGCCGCGGTCTGGCACTTCAGCTAGGACCGCACCCCGAACCGTCACCAGATCGCTGCGGTTCAGACCTCGTTGTGGCTCGTTGCGTCGGGCTAGCCTCGAGAGGTATTTGTCAATGTCACGAAAGGTCATGGCAATGATGCATATCGTCTGGTTGCTACTTCTCGGCCTCATCGTCGGAGCCATTGCCCGGTTCGTCGTGCCCGGGAAAGACGACATGGGCTGGATTCTCACGTGTGTGCTTGGCGTCGCCGGTGGTTACGTCGGCGGCACGTTGAGCAGCATCGTCTACGCGCCGCACAAGCTCGATTTCCGTCCGCCCATCGCCCACTCGTTCTGGGGTGCCCTGGTCGGCGCGGTGATCCTGGTGTTGATCTACCGCTTCGTGAAATCGAAGAGTTCGACCTAGCGCTCGCGCAGAAATGAATTGAGGACCGTGCCCAACCGGGCACGGTCCTCAATTTTTCGGCTGCTACCCCGCGGGGGCCATCTCGGGCGGGGCGTTCGTCACCGGCACCGGCACGCCGACCATCGGGTGGGCCGGATCAGCGGGCTTCGGCGGAGCGTTCGGGTCGGTCGGCGGCGGAGGCGGCGGGTTCCACGGGCGGATCGACTGGGCCAGCGTCACCGCGGCGGCCTTGTCGACCGGGTGGTTGCCCGAACCCAGCCACACGACGAACCACCGCTGCGGGTTGCGCTGGCTGCGGATGGTGGCGTCCGGCGGCGGGTTGCCGACGACGCCCGCCCAGATCTGGCCGTTCGGCTTACCGGTGTCGGTGAACTTCACCTCGTAGAACGAGGCCGCACCCGGCAGGTTCCCGGCGGTGAGCGCGGTGGTCTCCTGGCCGACGCGGGTACCCGGGAACGGCATGAAGAACTCACCCATGTCCGAGGCCAACCGGTTGGCGGCCTTGCCGTTGTCGGACTCGGCGCCGGCGAACAGCTTCAGGTCCAGCCGGCCCAGCAGGACGCTGGTGTCGCTCGGAGCCTGCTCCGCGCCTGCGGCCGGAACCCGGGTCAGCAGCGCCTGACCGTACGACAGCTGCGTCGCGTCGGCGATCTTCCAGCCCTGCGGCACGACGTAGCTGAAGCCACCGGCGTCGTTGTTGACACGGCCGGGCTCGGGAGCGGGCGCCGGTGCACCGTCCTTAGTGGCTCCGGGGGCGGCGGGCGCTGCCGGGGCGCCGGGCGCGGCAGGAGCGGGCGCCGGTGGCGGTGCACCGGGGTCGCCCGCGGGTGCGGCCGGGTCGGGTGCGGGCGGGGCCGGCTCGACGGGCGGTGCCGGTTCAGGAGCAGGTGCCGGAGCGGGCGCCGGGGCGGGCGCGGGAGGCGGCGGCACCGGATCGGCGTACGAGATCGCGCTCGGCAGGGCGATGGCCGCGGCCGCCGCACCTGCCACAGCAGCAGTCAGGGATTTCGGAAGTCGTTTGCGGGCAGTTGTCCGCGCATCCGGGTGTCGCATGGGGACGAAAATACAGTGTTACCGGCGTGACGCAAGTGCGAGTTGCGGCTATTTCTCTCCCGGGTTCGTTAGCTCACATGCGGTATCTCGACAGAACACGGCGATATCGCTCGGTTGCTGGGGCATCGGAGTGCCGCGGCCAGGCCCGGGACGGGCCGGGCGTGCCGTCACGCGGGCCGAATCGCCACGTCGCGCGGGTGGACGCTGAAGTACACCTGCTCCCCCGGGACCAGCCGTAGACCGGCCGCCGTTTCGGCACTGATGTCGGCCGCGAGGCCCCCACTGCTGTCGTCGGTCGCCTCGGCGCGCACCCGGATGACGGGTCCCCGGTGATCGAGTTCCGCGACGCCGACCGCGACGACGTTGACGTCCCCCACGGGCATCCCCCGGCCTACCGACACCGCGGCCGGAGCGAACACGGCGATGGCCGGATCACCGGGTGTGACGTCCGGCCCATAGGTACCGCGCCAGGTCTGTCCCGCGGCCAGCACCGAACCGCCGTCGGTGCCGGCGCGCCCGCTGACCAGATTCACGCCCGCGAAGCGCGCCCCGAACACCGTCCGCGGCGCAGTCAGCACGTCCGCGACGGTGCCCGATTCGACGATGCGCCCGCTCTCGATGACCACCACCCGGTCGGCCAGGGTGACAACGTCGAGCAGATCGTGGCTGACCAACACCGAACTCCGACCGCCCGCACTCAGCACGCCGCGCAGCAGCCGGCGCATCGCCGAGGCGGCCGCGACGTCGAGTCCGGACAGCGGCTCATCCAGCAGCAATACGTCGGGTTCGGCCGCCAGCGCGCGAGCCAGCGCAACCCGCTGCGCCTGACCACCGGACAGCTGCCCCGGCCGCCGATCAGCCAGATCAGCGGCGCCGACCTCGCTCAGCCAGCGCTCCGCCGTCCGCCGCGCTTCGGTGCGCAGGCCCCGACGAGGGTGGTGCCGAGCGCGCGGTCCGAATGCCACGTTGCCCGCGACCGTCAGGTGCGGGAACAGCGCCGGGTCCTGCAGCAGCAGTCCAACCCGCCGGTTGTGCACCGCGATGTGCAGGCCCGTCGCGCCATCGGTGAGCCGGTGTTCTCCCACCCGCACGGTGCCCGCGTCCGGCCGCAGCAGGCCGGCGATCACATGCAGCACACTGGATTTGCCCGCGCCGTTGGGCCCGATGACCGCCACCACCTCACCGGCGGCGACGTCGAACTCCACATCGACGCCGCGTGCGTCGACCACCGCGTGCACCGAGAGCCCGCCCGTCACTGCCGGCTCTCCGCCTCGAACGGGCCGCGACCGAACCGGGCGCCACCCATCCCGAGCACCACGACGGCCGCGACCACGACCAGCACCAGCGACAACGCCACTGCCGCGTCGGCGTCAGCCTCGCGTTGCAGATAGATCTCCAGCGGCAGCGTCCGCGTCACCCCTTCGCGGGAACCGGCGAACGTCAGCGTCGCGCCGAACTCTCCCAGCGAGCGCGCGAACGCCAACACCGAGCCCGACACCAGGCCGGGCGCCAGCATCGGCAACGTGACCCGGCGCCACACCGTGGTCGGGCGGGCGCCCAACGTGGCTGCGACCGCTTCATACTGCGACCCGGCCGTGCGGGCCGCGCCTTCCAGCGCGATCACCAGGAACGGCAGCGAGACGAATGTCTGCGCCAGTACGACCGCCGTCGTCGAGAACGCGATGTGCACACCCGCCGCATCCAGGTACCTGCCGATCAAGCCCAGCCGGCCGAAGGCATACAGCAGCGCGATACCGCCGACGACCGGTGGCAGGACCAGCGGCAACAGGATCAGCGGACGGGTCCAGCGCACCACCCGGGAGCCGCTGCGGGCCAGGACCAGGGCCATCGGCACACCCAGCACCACACAGAGCACAGTGCTGGCGGCCGCGGTCTTGAGGCTGAGAACCAACGCGGTCACCGACGACTCGCTGCTGATCAGGTCGAGGAACCGCGACCAGTCGACCTTCGCCGCGACCGCGATCAGCGGCAGTACGACGAACAGCGCTCCCAGTGCCGCCGGGACATAAATCCAGCGCGGCAGTCCGGGGTTCAAGGCTTCGCGAATCCGAACTTCGCCAGGGTCTGACGCCCCACGTCACCCGTGACCAGTTCGACGAACCGCTGCGCGGCCGCCGTGTCCGCCGAGGACTTCAACACCGCGATCGGATAGATGTTCACCGCCGACGCCGCCTGCGGGAAGTCGACCTTGGCGACCTTGGCACCGGCCGCCTGCGCGTCGGTCTGGTAGACAACGCCGGCGTCGGCCTGGCCGCTGGTGACCTTGTTGAGCACGTCGGTGACCGAGGTTTCCTCGCTGACGGGCTTGAACTCCACGCCGGCGATTTTCTCGACCTTGCGCGTGGCCGAGCCGCACGGCACCTGGGCGGCACACACGACGACGTTCAGTCCGGGCCGGGCCAGATCGCCGAAGTTGTTGAGCTGCTTCGGATTACCGGGCGCCGTCACGATGACGAGCGTGTTGGAGGCGAAGTTCACCGGCGTGGCGGTGAGCAACCCGGCCTTGGCTGCCTTGGTCATGTTGTTGGCGTCGGCGGAGGCGAACACGTCGGCCTTCGCGCCCTGCGTCAGCTGCTCGACCAGCGAGGACGAGCCCGCGAAGTTGAACTGGACGTCCGCCCCGGGGTTGTCCTTCTGGTACTGGTCAGCGATGGCGGTGAACGCGCCCTTCAGAGAGGCCGCCGCGTACACGTTGACCACGGGACCCGACTTCTTGGAGCCCGAGTCACACGCCGCGACCGCGCTCACTGCACCGAGCAGGGTCAACACCGCCAGAACACGCATCAACTTGCGCATGAGCCACATTCGCAAAACCCTAGGGCCGTTTCCCCCGCGTGGCGAGTTTCGCCAGCTAGCTACTGTCCAGTAACATGGCGTCAACCGCGTTCAGCGTTGCACACGAGGAGGCCCTGTCATGGACGTTCTGGTCACCGGAGGCGATACCGACCTCGGCCGCGTCATCGCCCAAGGATTCCGCGACGCCGGGCACAACGTCGTCATCGCCGGCGCCCGCCGTGACGAGCTCGAAGTGGCCGCCAAGGAACTCGAAGTCGATTCGATCGTCCTGGACAACACCGACGGCGCCGCCCTCGAGCAGATGCGCGACAAGCTGCCGCAGCATCTCGACACCATCGTGAACGTCCCGGCCCCGGTCTGGTCCGCCGGCGACCCGCGCACCTACACGCTGGCCGAACGCGCCACCGTGTGGCGCAACACCCTCGATTCCTCGCTGCTGTCGGCGGTGTTGACCGTCCAGATCCTCGGCGACCAGATGCGTTCGGGCGGTGCCATCGTCACCGTCGTGCCGGAATGCCCCAAGGAGGGCACCGCCGACGCCGCCATCAAGGCCGCCGTGTCGAGCTGGACCGCCGGCCAGGCCGAGCACTTCGGCATCCGCGGCATCACGATCAACGTCGTCGCCGCCGGCCGCGGCTCCGAATCGGGCTATGACGGCATCGATGCGGGCGATGCGACCGTCGGCTCCGAGCTGACCAAGCTCGCGTTGTTCCTCACCACGCCGGCCGCCCGCCACATCACCGGCGAGACGCTGCACGTGAGCGCCGGGGCCCTGGCCACCTTCGCCTGACCCAGCCGGTTTTATTCCCGTTTCGTCCGGGCTTCGCGCCCGGCGAAAACCGGGACGCAACAGCGTGGTTGGTGGCTAGGGTCGAATCGTGACGATTCGATTCGCTCTCCAGATCCCCAACTTCTCCTACGGCACCGGCGTCGGCGAGCTGTACCCGACCGTCATCGCCCAGGCGCAGGAAGCCGAGGCAGCCGGCTTCGACTCCGTCTTCGTGATGGACCACTTCTACCAACTGCCGATGATCGGCACCCCCGATCAGCCGATGCTGGAGGCCTACACCGCTCTCGGCGGCCTGGCGACCGCGACCCAGAAGGTGCAGCTCGGCACCATGGTCACAGGCAACACCTACCGGAACCCGACGCTGCTGGCCAAGGCGATCACCACGCTCGACGTGATGAGCCAGGGCCGCGCGATCCTCGGCATCGGCACCGGTTGGTTCGAACTCGAGCACGACCAGCTCGGCTACGATTTCGGCACGTTCACCGACCGGTTCAACCGCCTGAATGAGTCCCTGCAGATCGTGCTGCCGATGCTCAAGGGCGAGCGGCCGACGTTCACCGGCGAGTACTACCGCACGGTCGAGGCCATGGCCAATCCTCGGTTCCGCGACCACATTCCGCTGTTGATCGGCGGCCGCGGCGAGAAGAAGACCATCCCGCTGGCGGCACGTCACTTCGACCACCTCAACATCATCGGCGGCTTCGACGAGTTGCCCCACAAGCTGGGCGTCGTCCGCGGCGCCTGCGAGAAGATCGACCGCGACCCGGCCACCCTCGAAACCAGCATGCTGCTCACCGCGCTCGTGGACGATCGGGCGACTTCTGACCTGATCCCGGAAGCCAACCGCCAGAACACGGTCGCCGGCAGCGCCGAAAGCGTCGCCGAACAGCTGAAGGCCAAGGTCTTCGACGTCGGTGTCGGCGGCGTCATCATCAACATCCCGACCCAGGTGACGGGCTACGTGCCGGGCGTCATCAAGGCGCTCGGAGCCGCGCTGCACTCGGCGATCGGCGGCTGACCGCCGCCGGTGGGGCATCTCACTGCATTGATCGATTCAGCTACGACTAGCCTGTGGGTGTAAACAGTCGTGTAGTAGGTCGAGGAGCCCCTCAACATGGTCCACCCCGGAGCTACGGCAACGGATCGCCACAAGGTCGTCATCATCGGTTCCGGCTTCGGCGGGCTGACCAGCGCCAAAGCCCTCAAGCACGCTGATGTCGACGTCAAACTGATCGCCCGTACCACCCACCACCTGTTCCAGCCGCTGCTGTACCAGGTGGCCACGGGCATCATCTCCGAAGGTGAGATCGCCCCGCCCACGCGGCTGATCCTGCGCAAGCAGAAGAACGCGCAGGTGCTGCTCGGCGATGTGACGCACATCGACCTGGTGAACCAGACCGTCGACTCGATCCTGCTGGGACACACGTACAGCACGCCGTACGACAGCCTGATCATCGCCGCGGGCGCCGGGCAGTCCTACTTCGGCAATGACCACTTCGCCGAGTGGGCGCCGGGCATGAAGACCATCGACGACGCGCTGGAGCTGCGCGGCCGCATCCTGGGTGCGTTCGAGCAGGCCGAGCGGTCCAGCGACCCGGAACGGCGCAAGAAGCTGCTGACCTTCGTGGTCGTCGGCGCCGGCCCGACCGGCGTGGAGATGGCCGGCCAGATTCAGGAACTGTCGGACCAGACGCTCAAGGGCAGCTTCCGGCACATCGACCCGACCGAGGCCAAGGTCATCCTGCTCGACGCCGCCCCGGCGGTGCTGCCGCCCATGGGCGAGAAGCTGGGCCTGAAGGCCAAGAACCGGCTCGAGAAGATGGGCGTGGAGATTCAGCTCAACGCCATGGTCACCGACGTCGACCGCAACGGCCTGACCGTCAAGGACAAGGACGGCACCATCCGGCGGATCGAGTCGGCGTGCAAGGTGTGGTCTGCCGGTGTGCAGGCCAGCCCGCTCGGCCGCGATCTGGTCAACCAGTCGGAGACCGAGATCGACCGCGCCGGCCGCGTCAAGGTGAACCCGGATCTGTCGATCCCCGGCCACCCCAACGTGTTCGTCGTCGGCGACATGGCCTTCGTCGACGGCGTACCGGGTATGGCACAGGGCGCGATCCAGGGCGGCAACCACGTCGCCTCGATCCTCAAGAACGAGGCCAAGGCCCGCGCGCACGGCACCAAACCCAAGCCGCGCGAACCGTTCTCGTACTTCGACAAGGGCTCGATGGCCACCGTCTCGAAGTGGAACGCCGTCGCCCAGATCCCGCTCGGCGGGAAGTCCAAGCTCGAATTCGGCGGCTTCATCGCGTGGCTGGCCTGGCTCGGGCTGCACCTGATCTACCTGGTGGGCTTCAAGACCAAGATCGCCACGCTGCTGTCGTGGACGGTGACGTTCATGAGCCGCCAGCGCGGTCAGCTGACCATCACCGAGCAGCAGGCCTACGCCCGCACCAGGATCGGAGAACTCGAGGAAATCGTCCAGGCCACGGTCGACCCGGAGACCGTCGCGTCGGCGTCCTGATCCGGACTAAAGGCGCGGGCCCTGCCAGGCCGACAGGCAACCACCGTCGGCCAGGGCCATGACCACCTGATCTCGGCGTGATTCGTATCGCTCGGCGTTACGAATCACGCCGAAATCGCTTTCGGGGTAAAGAAATTCGCTGACATAAGCGCGTGGTGCGGCGATCTCGTCGTCGCTGACCGCACCGGCACCGAGTTCGACGCGGTGTCGCACCACGGGCAGGGCATCACAGTCGACATTCAGTGCCCCCTCCCAGAAGCCGTGCTGCTCGCCGGACCGCCCGACCTGCACCCGCTCGCGCAGCCGCACCCGGCCTTCGTCGGCTATCTGCAACCGCGTCGTCGCCTGGTGGCTGCTGCCGCCCGCGATGACCGTCGGCTCCGGGTCGAGATCGAGTTCCCCGGCAACCTCGAGATCCCAGCTCGAGCGTGACCGCGTCGTCGCGGCACCGGGCAGCACCATCATCGCGGCGACGCTGCGCACCCGCAGCCGGGCACCGGCCGCCACGATGACGCGCACATCGATGGTGTCGCCGCCCAACGGCGTTGCCGCCGTGGACACCAAGTGGACGGTGTCGGGGGCGGTGCGGCGCGCGGCAACCCCGCCGACGCACTCGATGCGCGGGCCGCGGCCGGGGGCCGCGACGATCAGAACCTGGGTGTGCATGGCTCAGGCGTTCGTGACTCCCGCGCCGGCCAGTTGGTCGCGGACCCAGGCCTGCACCGCCGAAGCCGTCGGATCGTCGGTCAGCGAGATCAGCACCGTGGGGCGCTCACCACGGACCTGCGCGGCGTCACGGCGCATGACGTCCAGGTCGGCGCCCACCATCGGCGCGAGGTCGGTCTTGTTGACCACCAGCAGATCCGAGAACGTGACGCCGGGGCCGCCCTTGCGCGGCACCTTGTCGCCACCGGCCACGTCGACGACGAAGATCTGCACATCGACCAGGCCCGAGGAGAATGTCGCGGTCAGGTTGTCTCCCCCGGACTCGACCAGGATGAGGTCGAGTTTGTCGTTGGTCTCGATGAGATCGTCGATGGCGTCGAGGTTCGCGGTGATGTCGTCGCGGATCGCGGTGTGCGGGCAACCGCCGGTCTGCACCGCGGCGATCCGCCCGTCGGGCAGTACGGCGTGCCGGCGCAGGAAGTCCGCGTCCTCGGTGGTGTAGATGTCGTTGGTCAGCACCGCCAGGGACAGTTCGTCGCGCAATTGCCGGCATAGCGCTGCGACCAACGCCGTCTTGCCGGAGCCGACGGGGCCGCCGACGCCGATGCGCAGCGGCTCACCGGGCTGCCGTTCGCGTTTGGGCCTGTCGTGGTGATGGTGTGGCTGACCGTCGAGGAAATGTGGTGGCATGGCGGACCTTTCGGGTCAGGAAGCGAACAGGGGACGGTCGCGGCCGGCGTGCCGTTGCGCCAGGACGTCGAGCAGTGGATCGGACAGGTCGGCAAGGCCTTTCGCCGCTTCGGCGGCGGTGCTGTCACACAGCCCCGACAGCTCGAAGGTCAGTGCGGCCACGTCGGCGGGGTCCAGCGCCAGCAGCCGCTGCGCGGCCGTCGCGGAGCCGGTCATCGTGGTGTAAACGACTGTGGCACAGGTCTGTTCGGGGGCGAGGCCGCTGACGCGGCCGACCACACCGGACGCCACCGCGAGGTGCGGCCGGGTGCCGAGCGGCTGCCAATCCGTTTCGGGCCAGACGCGGCGCGCCAACCGCAGCAGTCCCCGTCCCTGCGCCCGGGATGCCAGCCGGGCCGCGGGCGCCGGTGTGCGCGCGTCGGTTTCGCGGTCGGCGGCCACCGGGTCGAGCCCGCTGTGGACCGCCGCCGCGATGGACGCGGTGACCAGCCCGTGCGTGCGGATACGCCGGCGTAGGTACGCCCGCAGCGTCACCACGTCGGCCACCAGGCCACTGGTGACCGCCTCTTCGACGCCACCGGAGTGCACGTGCCCACCGGTCGGCAACCGCGAATCCGCCAGAGTGAGCAGCGTGGCCAGGCCGCCATCCATCAGAACAGGAAGTATCTCTGCGCCATCGGCAACTCCGCGGCGGGCTGTTCCTGCCAGACCTCGCCGTCGATGCGGACGGTGAAAGTGTCCGGGTCGACGCGGATGTCCGGCATGGCGTCGTTGAGTGGCAGGTCCGCCTTGCCCCGGCCCCGGACGTTCTTGACCGGAACGAGCCTGCGCCGCAAGCCCAGTCGTGCTGCCAGGTCGTCCTCGATGGCGGTGGGTGAGACGAAATGCACCGACAGCCCGGCCGCCACCGAGGGATGCGCTCCGAACATCGGGCGCGGCAGGACGGGTTGCGGCGTCGGGATCGAGGCGTTCGCATCCCCCATCGCCGCCCAGGCGATCGCGCCGCCTTTGAGCACCAGGTGCGGACGGACACCGAAGAACGCCGGCTCCCAGAGCACCAGATCGGCGAGCTTGCCGACCTCCACCGAACCGAGTTCGTGGTCGATACCGTGGGTCACGGCCGGGCAGATGGTGTACTTGGCCACGTATCGGCGAACCCGGTTGTTGTCCGCCGGACCGTCGCCGGGCAGCGGGCCGCGGCGCTTCTTCATCACGTGCGCGGTCTGCCAGGTCCGCAGCACCACCTCACCGATGCGTCCCATGGCCTGGCTGTCGCTGCCGATCATCGAAATGGCGCCGATGTCGTGCAGCAGATCCTCGGCGGCGATGGTCGACGGCCGAATCCGGCTCTCCGCGAACGCCAAATCCTCGGGCACGGCAGCGTTGAGGTGATGGCACACCATCAGCATGTCGAGGTGTTCGTCGAGGGTGTTGACGGTGTGGGGCCGCGTCGGGTTGGTCGAACTGGGCATCACGTTCGGATGGCTGGCGACGGTGATGATGTCGGGCGCATGGCCGCCGCCGGCGCCCTCGGTGTGGTACGCGTGGATGGCCCGGCCGGCGATGGCCGCCAGGGTGTCCTCGACGAACCCCATCTCGTTGAGGGTGTCCGAGTGCAGCGCCACCTGCACGTCGGCCTCCTCAGCCACCCGCAGACAGGCGTCGATGGCGGCCGGGGTCGTGCCCCAGTCCTCGTGCAATTTGAAACCGGCTGCGCCGCCGCGCAATTGCTCCCACATCGAGTCGGGGTTGATGGTGTTGCCCTTGCCGAGCAACAGGATGTTCATCGGCCAGCCGTCGAGGGCCTGCAGCATGCGTCCCAGGTGCCAGGCGCCGGGCGTGACGGTGGTGGCCTTGCTGCCCTCGGCGGGCCCGGTGCCGCCACCGATCATCGTGGTGATGCCGCCGCCGATCGCCTCTTCGAGGATCTGCGGACAGATGAAATGGACGTGACAGTCGATGCCGCCCGCGGTGAGGATTCGCCCGTTGCCGGCGATGATCTCGGTGGACGGGCCCACCACCAGGTCGGGGTGCACCCCGGACATGATGTCGGGGTTGCCGGCCTTGCCGATCGCGACGATGCGGCCGTCGCGAATCCCGATGTCGGCCTTGATGATTCCCCAGTAGTCGATGATGATCGCGCCGGTGATCACGGTGTCCGGGGCACCGTCGGCGCGGGTCGCCCGAGCCTGCCCCATGGACTCGCGCAGCACCTTGCCACCACCGAAGACCGCCTCGTCACCGGACAGTCCCGGGCCGCCGCTGCGGTCCTCGGTGATCTCGATCAGCAGATCGGTGTCCGCCAGTCGGATCCGATCGCCCGTCGTCGGCCCGAACAGCGCCGCATACCGGGCGCGGGACAGTGAACTCATCCGTGCCCTCGGTTCTTCGCGCAAGCGCTCATCACAAATCCAGCTTTCCGGGCGCATCGAGCGACAGCCCATACACTTCCCGCGTCCCGCCCAGCGGAACCAGTGAAACCCGCTGGGCGACACCGGGTTCGAACCTGACGGCGGTACCCGCCGGCACGTCGAGCCGGTGTCCGTGCGCCGCTGCGCGGTCGAAGTCCAACGCCGAGTTGGCCTGCGGGAAATGCACGTGGCTGCCGACCTGCACGGGCCGGTCACCGACGTTGACCACGTCGAGGATCAGCCGCTCGGCACCCGCATTGAAGGCGATATCGCCGTCGCCATAAAGGATTTCACCGGGAATCAGCGTCACGCCCTCGGTACTCGTCCGGTCCGTCATCGTCGCCGTCCTCAGGCAATCGGGTGGTGGACGGTGACCAGTTTGGTGCCGTCCGGGAAGGTGGCCTCGACCTGGACGTCGGGCAGCATCTCGGGAACCCCGTCCATGACGTCGTCGCGGCTCAGGACGTCCCGGCCGCTGACCATCAGCTCCGCGACCGTCCGCCCATCCCGGGCACCTTCCAGCAGGTGATCGGTGATCACCGCCACCGCCTCGGGGTGATTCAGGCGCAACCCTCTGGCCTGTCGTCGACGGGCCAGTTCGGCGGCGTACGAAATCAGCAGGCGTTCTTGCTCATGCGGCGTCAAACGCATAAGGGGCGATATTGCCACGGCACGCCGGGAACGGCATGTCGGGCCGGAGCTTTCAGCCCCTCAGGCGCACCCGAAGGCTCAGCCCTCGAGATTCTGGAGCCGCACCTGGCCCCGCGCGACCATCCGATCGTCCTCATCGGTGATCGTGACCAGCCACAGCTGCTGGCGGCGGCCCCGGTGGATCGGCGTCGAGGTGGCGGTGACCGTTCCGGTCTTGAGCGCGCGCAGGAAGTCGGTGTTGTTGTTGACGCCGACGACCGTGCCGCCACCGTGCTCGGCGAGCCAGACGTGGCCGGAGACACTGGCGACGCTTTCGACGACGGCGCAGTGGATGCCGCCGTGCACGATTCCCCAGGGCTGTAGCAGCTTGTCGGTGATCTTCAGTTGAGCGCGTGCGCCGTCCGCGGTGACCTCCAGATAGGTCAGTCCGATTTCGGCGTCGAAGCCCTTGCCGAGGTCCGCGGGCACAGATGTCGTCACGAATAGCTGTCTACACGAGCGCAGCCGACGGCGGTCGCCGCACCCGCCACAAAGGCGAGCAGGCCCCGCACCGATGGTGCGGGGCCTGCTCTTCGAGTGGACCGGGAATCACTGCAGCCCTCAGGATTCCGGCGCGGTCCGTTAGTTTCTCGACTCCCGAATAATAGGCAAGGCTTGCCTAATTAGCAAGCCCTTGCCAGGTTCATCCGATCGAGTCCGCGCACCGGGGCACCGAACCCGACGAGCGTGTCCAGCACCGCCTGGGCCCGACGCATGCCGTCGACGTCGCTGACGCCGGCCAACAGCGGAACCCGGGTCGCCGAACCCACCACGGCAGAGCCCACGATGTGCCACATCTGCGGCACCGTCATGACACCGCCACTGACCTCGAAGAGCTTCGCGAACAGCGGTTGCAGCGCACGGTGGCACCGATGCGCCAACCAGGTCGCCAGCGCCTCCTCGCCCGGGAAGCCGACGATCCCGTCAGCGATCGGCCGGGTCGCCCACACTCCCCGCCCGCCGAATACCGGATCACCGGGCAGCACCCGCAGCGTCGGGTCCGCGACGCCGACCCAGTCGATGCCACCCTCCGAGTCGATGTGAACCCACAGGTTCTCCAGCCCGGGGTCCCAGGCCCGCCCCTCCAGCACCAGCAGTGGCACCACGCGGCCGATGACGACGTGCGTGAGCATGGCGGCCACCTGCTGGGCGGCGACCGATTCACTGCCGGTTTCCAGCACCGCGGTATCGAACATCGCCTGGAGCCGGTCGCCCGTCACGGCCTCGGCGAGCGGCCACCACCGACGACGGGAGATGTCGTCCATCACCGCAACGCCGTAGACCCTGGGATCACTCGGGCACAACTCGCGCAGCCGGCGACTCGACTCGTGCAACGGAAGCATCCGGCGGATGTCCATCGTGGCGATCAAGGGGTCAGTCACAGCGGAGGGCATGAACACATCCTTAAGTTAGGTTAGCCTTACTATAGTGACGACCCGCGAGATGTAAACGGCTGTGACAGGACTCACAAGCAGCGAAAAACAGCCCTGACCGGGAACCACAACGTTCAACCGGGACGTTGGGGAGGACATGCGAAATGGATACGACGCACGGTAGTAAATGCGTAGTACCCTGGAAACACTGCCGAAAGAGTGAAATAGGACATGGCGAAAATGACGCGGCTGGGCGAGTTGGAACGCGAGGTGATGGATCACCTCTGGTCCTCCCGCGAGCCGCAAACCGTCCGCCAGGTGCATGAAGCCCTCGCGACGCGCCGGGACCTGGCCTACACCACGATCATGACGGTGCTCCAGCGTCTGGCGAAGAAGAATCTGGTCGTCCAGCATCGCGATGACCGCGCGCACCGCTACGCACCGACCCACGGCCGCGACGAACTGGTCGCCGGACTCATGGTCGACGCACTTGACCAGGCCTCCGACTCCGGCAGCCGGGTCGCGGCACTGGTTCATTTCGTCGAACGCGTCGGGGTCGACGAGGCCGACGCGCTGCGGCGGGCCCTCGATGAGCTGGAAGCCAAGCACCGAATCCCACCGGCGACTGGCATTTCCGGCACCGACTGAGAGACACTTAGCGCGTGTCCGCCCTGGCCTTCACTCTCGTTGCGCTACTGCTGGTCGGGCCGGTACCCGCCTTGCTGGCGCGCGCATCGTGGCCGCAGCGGGCCCCCCGGGCCGCGATCGTGCTGTGGCAGTCGATTGCCATCGCCGCCGTGCTGTCCGCCTTCAGCGCCGGCATCGCCGTCGCCAGCAGGCTTTTCGCGCCAGGTCCTGACGGCCGCCCGACGACCACCGCGACCAGCGAGATCAGCGTCATGGGCTGGCCGGTGTGGCTCACGCACGTCGCGGTCTTCGCGCTGACCCTCGTCGTCGGCGGCCGACTGGTAATCGCCTTCATCCAGGTCGCCATCGCGACGCGACGCCGGCGCGCACACCACCGCATGATCGTCGACCTGCTCGACTGTTCGCGGGACACCGCACCCGCCCCCCAGGCCCGCCACCTGATCGGCCACGGCCTGCGCATTCTCGACGTCCAGCAGCCACTCGCCTACTGTCTGCCCGGCGTCCGCAGTCGTGTGGTGCTCAGCGAAGGTGCCCTCAAGCACCTGCACGACAGCGAGATCGCCGCCATCCTCAGCCACGAACACGCACACCTGCGCGCCCGGCACGACCTGGTGCTCGAGATGTTCATCGCCGTCCACGCCGCCTTCCCCCGCTTCGTCCGGAGCGCCAGCGCCCTCGATGCGGTCCGCCTGCTGATCGAACTGCTCGCCGACGACGCCGCCGTCCGGGCCACCGGCCCAACCCCGCTGGCCCGCGCCTTGGTGGCCTGCGCGTCCGGACGAGCTCCCAAGGGCGCCCTCGCCGCCGGCGGGCCGACCACGATCCTGCGCGTGCAGCGCTTGGCCGGCGAACCCAACAGCTCCTGGCTGGCCGCGGCCGCCTACTTGGCCGCCGCCTCCGTCCTGGTCGTTCCGACCGTCGCGGTGGCTGTGCCCTGGCTCACTGAATTGCACCGGTTGTTCTTCTCGTAGACTTTGCGACTGGCACCATCAGCATCGGTGGCGGATGACGCCGCACCGGCCTCGCGCCGGTCCGAAAGACTGTGCGCCACAACCAAACAACGAAAGGGCCAGCCGTGAGCTCGTCGGGAAACCCGGAACCGTCCGCAACCACCGCCACTGCCCAGATCGGCGTCACCGGCCTGGCTGTCATGGGCTCCAACATCGCCCGTAACTTCGCCAGCCACGGCTACACCGTCGCGCTGCACAACCGCTCCGTCGCCAAGACCGACGCGCTGATCGCCGAACACGGCGCCGAGGGCAAGTTCGTCCGCAGCGAGACCATCGCCGAATTCCTGGATGCGCTGGAGAAGCCGCGCCGCGTGCTGATCATGGTCAAGGCCGGCGACCCGACCGACGCCGTCATCAACGAACTCGCCGACGCCATGGAGCCCGGCGACATCATCATCGACGGCGGCAACGCGCTGTACACCGACACCATCCGCCGCGAGAAGGCCATCCGCGAGCGCGGCCTGCACTTCGTCGGCGCGGGCATCTCCGGCGGCGAAGAAGGCGCGCTGAACGGCCCGTCGATCATGCCGGGCGGGCCGGCCGAGTCCTACAAGAGCCTGGGCCCACTGCTCGAGGAGATCTCCGCCCACGTCGACGGCGTGCCCTGCTGCACGCACATCGGCCCTGACGGCGCAGGCCACTTCGTCAAGATGGTGCACAACGGCATCGAGTACTCCGACATGCAGCTCATCGGCGAGGCCTACCAGCTGCTGCGTGACGGCCTGGGCATGACGGCGGGGCAGATCGCCGACGTGTTCGCCGAGTGGAACAAGGGCGACCTGGACAGCTACCTGGTCGAGATCACCGCCGAGGTGCTGCGCCAGGTCGACGCCAAGACCGGCAAGCCGCTGGTCGACGTCATCGTCGACGAGGCCGAGCAGAAGGGCACCGGCCGCTGGACCGTCAAGTCCGCGCTGGACCTCGGCATCCCCATCACCGGCATCGCCGAAGCGGTGTTCGCCCGCGCCCTGTCGGGCTCGGTGCCGCAGCGGCGGGCCACCGTGGGCATGGCCTCGGGCCAGCTCGGCGAGAAGCCCAGCGACGCCACGAAGTTCGTCGAGGACGTGCGCCAGGCGCTGTACGCGTCGAAGATCGTCGCGTACGCGCAGGGCTTCAACCAGATCGAGGCCGGCAGCGCCGAGTACGGCTGGGACGTCAAGCCCGGCGATCTGGCCACCATCTGGCGCGGCGGCTGCATCATCCGCGCCAAGTTCCTGAACCGGATCAAGGACGCGTTCGACGCCGAGCCCGAACTCGCCACCCTGTTGGCCGCGCCGTACTTCCGCACCGCGGTCGAGTCGGCCATCGACAGCTGGCGCCGCGTCGTGGTGACGGCCACCGAGCTGGGCATCCCGATCCCGGGCTTCGCCTCGTCGCTGTCCTACTACGACGCACTGCGCACCGAGCGGCTGCCCGCGGCACTGACGCAGGGCCTGCGCGACTTCTTCGGTGCCCACACCTACGGCCGCACCGACGCGCCGGAAGGCAAGAAGTTCCACACCCTGTGGAGCGGCGACCGGACCGAGGTCGAGGCGTAGCTTTTCGCTCGCGAGCAGACGTGAAACTGTCCCTTTTCCCCGGAAGAGGGACAGTTTCATGTCTGCTCGGCATTGTCAGGCGAGGCCACTAGGCTGAAGGTGTGCAGTTTCTCGACGGCCACCAGCCTCCGTACGACCTGACCTACAACGACGTCTTCGTCGTGCCGGGGCGCTCAGCACTGATCTCCCGCTTCGACGTCGACCTGGCCACCATCGACGGCACGGGCACCACCATCCCGATCGTCGTCGCCAACATGACCGCGGTCGCCGGCCGCCGGATGGCCGAGACCATCGCCCGCCGCGGCGGCATCGTGGTGCTGCCGCAGGACCTGCCCATCGACGTGGTCCGGGGCACCGTCGACTTCGTCAAGAGCCGCGACCTGGTGGTCGACACCCCGGTCGTGCTCGCCCCCGACGACTCGGTCTCGGACGCCCTCGCCCTGCTGCACAAGCGCGCCCACGGCGCCGCGGTGGTCCTGGCGGACGGACGTCCGCTCGGCCTGGTCACCGAGGCCGCCTGCGCAGGCGTCGACCGGTTCGCGCGCGTCCGCGACGTGGCCACCACCGATTTCGTCTCCGCGCCCGCGGGCACCGAACCGCGCAAGGTGTTCGACCTGCTGGAGCACTCCCCGACGGGCGTGGCCGTGCTGACCAACGCCGACGGTTCGTTGGCCGGTGTGCTGACCCGCACCGGGGCCATCCGCGCGGGCATCTACACCCCCGCCGTCGACGCGCAGGGCCGGCTCCGGATCGCAGCCGCCGTCGGGATCAACGGTGACGTCGCCGCCAAGGCCCGTGCGCTGGCCGAGGCGGGCGTGGACGTCCTGGTCGTCGACACCGCGCACGGGCACCAGTCCAAGATGCTCGAGGCGTTGAGCGCGGTGGCCGCACTCGACCTCGGCCTGCCGCTGGCCGCAGGCAACGTGGTCTCCGCCGCCGGTACCCGGGACCTGATCAACGCGGGCGCGTCCATCGTCAAGGTGGGCGTCGGCCCCGGCGCCATGTGCACCACCCGGATGATGACCGGGGTGGGGCGGCCACAGTTCTCCGCCGTCGTCGAATGTTCTTCGGCGGCAAGGGAACTCGGCGGCCACGTGTGGGCCGACGGCGGTGTCCGGCACCCGCGCGACGTGGCACTGGCCCTGGCCGCGGGGGCGTCGAACGTGATGATCGGCTCCTGGTTCGCCGGCACGTACGAGTCGCCCGGCGACCTGCTGACCGACCGCGAGGGTCGCGTCTACAAGGAGAGCTTCGGCATGGCCTCCAAGCGTGCGGTGGCCGCCCGCACGGCCGGTGACGGTGCGTTCGACCGGGCCCGCAAGGCCTTGTTCGAGGAAGGCATCTCGTCCTCGAAGATGGAGCTGGACCCCGTCCGGGGCGGGGTCGAAGACCTGCTCGATCACATCACCTCCGGCGTCCGCAGCACCTGCACGTACGTCGGTGCGGCAAACCTCGCCGAGCTGCACGAAAAAGTGGTGCTCGGGGTGCAATCAGCCGCCGGATTCGCCGAAGGACACCCGCTGCCCACCGGTTGGTGAGCAGGTCCGAGGGGGCCGACCAGCTACCATTGCCATACGGCCGACGATTGCACTAGGCGTCGGTCGGCCGTCGATGTCGATTCAGCGAAAGGGAGCACGTGCCGCAGGCACCCGTTGGGGCGTCGACCGCCCCGAGCGCGGCGGGAGCGTGCGACGCCAACCACGCGCTCCCCGAACCGAGCCCTGAATCAATGGACTCCGAACCTCCCAGTAGCCGGCCGGGCCGCCAGCCCGGCGCCCCGAGCGGTGGTGCCCGGTGACCTCCGCGCTGACCATCGCGAGCCTGGCCGCGTTCATCCTGCTCACTGTCGGCACGGCGATCTTCGTCGCCGCCGAGTTCTCGTTGACCGCGCTGGAACGAAGCACGGTGGACGCCAACGCCCGCGACGGCGGCCGGCGCGACCGGATCATCCGTACCGCGCACCGCAGCCTGTCGTTTCAGCTGTCCGGCGCACAGATCGGCATCTCGATCACCACCCTGATCACCGGCTACCTGGCCGAACCCGTGGTGGCGCGGCTGCTGCGCGGCCCGTTGCAGGCGGTCGGGTTGCCGGAGCAGTTCACCGATTCGGTGGCCCTGACGCTGGCCCTGCTGATCGCGACGTCGGTGTCGATGGTGTTCGGCGAGCTGGTGCCCAAGAACCTCGCCGTGGCCCGGCCGGTGCCGACCGCGCGTGCCACCGTGCCGCTGCAGTGGTTCTTCTCCCTGGTGTTCTCCCCCGTGATCAAGCTGACCAACGGCACCGCCAACTGGGTGCTGCGCCGGCTCGGCGTCGAGCCCGCCGAGGAACTCCGCTCGGCACGGTCCGCGCAGGAACTGCTGGCGCTGGTGCGCAACTCCGCCGAAAGCGGGTCGCTGGACCCGCAGACGGCCCAATTGATCGACCGCTCCCTGCAATTCGGCGGCCGCACCGCCGAGGAGTTGATGACGCCGCGATCCATGATCGAGTCGCTGGAGGTCACCGACACCGTCGCCGACCTCATCGAGACGGCCATCCGCACCGGGTTCTCGCGTTTCCCGATCGTCGCCGGGGACCTCGACGAGACCGTCGGCATCGTGCACGTCAAACAGGTCTTCGCGATACCCGTCGAGCTGCGCGCCGGGACCCGGCTCGCGCAACTGGCACGGCCCGTCCCGACGGTGCCGTCGACCCTCGACGGTGACGCGGTGATGACCCAGATCCGGGCCAACGGCGTCCAGACCGCCCTGGTGGTCGACGAGTACGGCGGCACCGCCGGCATGGTCACCGTCGAGGACCTCATCGAGGAGATCGTCGGCGACGTCCGCGACGAACACGACGACGCCACCCCCGACGTCGTCGAGGTGCGCGACGGCTGGCTGGTGTCGGGTCTGATGCGGATCGACGAAGTGGACACCGAGACCCCGTTCCGCGCGCCCGAAGGCGACTACGAAACCATCGGCGGGCTGGTGCTCAAAGAGCTCGGCCACATCCCCGACGTGGGCGACACCGTCGTGCTGACCGAGTTCGACCCGGACAACCCCGAGCTGGACCCGGTGCAGTGGAAAGCCACGGTCATGCGGATGGACGGGCGGCGCATCGACCAGCTCGAACTCACCGAACTCGGCACGGACCAGTCGGGAGCCGACGATGAATGACGTTCTCGGCATCCTGCTGACCATGGCCCTGCTGGGCGCCAACGCGTTCTTCGTCAGCGCAGAGTTCGCGCTGATCTCGGCCCGCCGCGACCGCCTGCAGGCCCTCGCCGAACAGGGCAAGCGCAGCGCTGTCACCGTGTTGCGGGCCGGTGAGCGACTGTCGATGATGCTGGCCGGCGCTCAGCTCGGCATCACCGTCTGCTCGATCCTGCTGGGCCGCATCGGTGAACCGGCCGTCGCGCACCTGCTTCGCGAACCCTTCGACGCCGTCGGTGTGCCCGACACCGTGCTGCACACCGTGGCTTTCGCCGTCGCCTTGGCGATCGTGGTGACGGTGCACGTGCTCCTCGGCGAGATGGTGCCGAAGAACATCGCCATCGCCGGGCCGGAGAAAGCCGCGATGCTGCTGATCCCGCCGTACCTGGTCTACATGAGCGTCGCCCGGCCGTTCGTCATCTTCTACAACTGGTGCGCCAACAGCACCCTGCGGCTGCTCGGGGTGGAGCCGAAGGACGAGCTGGACGTCACGGTCTCATCGGTGGAGCTGTCCGAGATGCTGACCGAGTCGCTGTCGGAGGGCCTGCTGGACGCCGAGGAACACGTCCGGCTCAAGCGCGCTCTGGACATTCGGACCCGGACGGTCAGGGACGTCGCGATCCCCCTGCAGGACATCCGCGCGGTGCCGATCGCGGCGCCCGGAACCGGTCCCACGGTGGGTGCGGTGGCCGAGGCGTTGCGCGAGACCGGCTATTCCCGGTTCCCGGTCACCGACGGCCACAGCGCCTACCTCGGCTACCTGCACATCAAGGACGTGCTGCCCTGCATGGACGACAACGACGCCGTGCTGGACCGGTCCATGGTGCGCCCGCTGCCCATGGTGGCCTCGACGCTGCCGGTGGTCGACGCGCTGTCGTGGTTGCGCCGCAACAACAGTCACCTGTCCCTGGTGACCACCGACGGTTACGTCACCGCGATGGTGACGCTGGAAGACCTGGTGGAGGACCTGGTCGGCGTGGTGCGCGACGGTACCCACCGTGTCTGAGACGGTGTGTGCACTGGCCGAGGTCCTGGACGAGCACGACTGGGCGCTGCGCGAACAGCGCTACCTGGACCGCGTCGACGCCTTCCTCGCACCGCATGAGCGGCGGATGCGGGCCGGCGAGCCGCATCCGGTGTGGGACTTCCTGTTCACCTACTACAGCCTCAAGCCCCGCCAGCTGCGGCGCTGGCACCCGGGTTTCGGTCGCGCGCTGACCGGGCCGGGCGCGCGGCGGTTCACCGACCGGGCCGGGTACAGCCGCACCGGTGACGCTGTCACGGTGACGGACGCGTACCTCGCCGGCCGCCGGGACACCGTCGCCTTCGTTGCCGACCTGTTGGCTGCGACGGCGGCCCGCCCGGCCCGGTTGAACTGTTTCGGCCTGCACGAATGGGCCATGGTGTACCGCGCTCCCGAGGTGCGGCACGCCCGGGTGCCGCTGCGGCTGAGCGCGTCGGACACCGACGCCGTGGTCGAGTCGATGCCGCTGCGGTGCACGCATTTCGACGCCTACCGGTTCTTCACCGAGGCGGCCGTCCCGCGCAACGGCGAAGCCCTGTCCCGACACGCCCAGTCGGCCACCGAGCAGCCGGGCTGTGTGCACGCAAATATGGACTTGTACAAATGGAGTTACAAGCTCGGACCTTTGCTGGAGTCGAATCTGTTGATGGATTGCCTTGACCTCGCGGCGGACGCACGCGTCCTCGACATGCGGGCCAGCCCGTATGACCTGAGCGACTACGGAATCGAGCCGATCGCCATCGAGGACCCGATGGGCCGCGCCGAGTACGTGCGCCGTCAGCAGGACATCGCGAATCTCGCTGTGCCACTGCGTGAGTCACTGTTGTCCGAATGCCTGGCATTGCTCGACCACCACACCGACGGGGGCATGCCATGACGACCCGGACAGCGCTGCGGATCGCCGCTGCCGCTCTGGCGGCCGCGCTGACCGTCGCCGGCTGCTCTGACGACCAGTCCGGTCGCAGCACGCCGCGCAGTGGGCAGGTGTTGCCGGGTGACTACAGCGGCGCCGGCCCCGGCACGCTCGTCGCCGCGCAGCCACTGACCACGGTCGACCCCGAACTGGCCGGGCTGACCGCCATCTCCGCACGCATCACGTACGTCTCCACGTCGGGCATCAACGACAGCCACCCCAAGGTGACGGGCTCGGTGTTCCTGCCGAAGGGCAAACCGCCCGAGGGCGGCTGGCGCATCATCGCGCTGGCCAACCCGGGCAGCGGCATCAAGTCCGACTGCGCGCCGTCGTCGTCGCCGAGCCTGCTGGGCCTGCTGCCGACCGTGCGACTCATGGTCGGCGCCGGGTATCTGGTGGCGATCACCGACTATCAGGGCATCGGGCTCGATGAGACCTATCACCCGTATCTGGACTCCACGACCGAGGGTTTCAACCTGATCGACCTCGCGCGGGCGACGCGCAAACTGGTCTCCGCCGCCTCCACGAACTGGATCGCGGTGGGCACCGGGCAGGGCGGGCAGGCGGCCTGGGCGGCCGCCGAGCTCGCCACCGATTACGGCGGCGGCCTGCGCCCGCAGGGTGCGGTTGCCCTGGCCCCGACCGCGGCACTCGACTGGCTCGCCGACGCCTCGGCCGCCGGGGACCTGAACCGCGACCAGCAGCTCATGCTGCAGCAGTACCTGGCGGTCATGCCGCAGGCCTATCCGGGATTCCCCATCGAGGACTACCGCCGCGGCGCCGCTCGCGACCACTGGGACACGTTGTCGGCCTGCCGAGGGCCGGCCGTCGCCGACCGCACGGGCATCCTGGATTCGCTGACACCGCACGACCTCGGGCCGACGACGCCCGCCGCCACCGAAGCGCTGCGCGGTTACCTGCGGAAGGCGACGCTGCCGCAGGCGCCGGCCGCCGCCCCGATGCTGATCACCCCCGGGCCGGCCGACGGCCTGGTGCCGCCCGAGCAGACCGCCGCTGCCGTCGAGCGGGCCTGTGCCATGGGCGACGTGATCGACTACGTCCAGCCCGACGAAGCCGACGCCCTCGGCTGGATCACCGACCGGTTCAACGGGACCCCGGCGCCCAACAACTGTGCCGGCGCCACCCCGACCACCGCCACGCCGACGACGACCGCCAGTTCGAGCTCGGATGACTCCGACACCGGGCAGTCGAGTTCGGACACCGAAGAGGTGACCCAGACCGCCCAACAGACCGAAGCCGAAACCCCGACGCCGCATCACCCGCAGCCCGCACCTCCGCCGCCGGCGGACTTCGGGGACGCCGAATGAACATCGGCCTGCTCGACGGCTGGCTGCCAATGCTGATCCAGGTGGTGACGGTGCTGGGGCTGATCGTCGCCGTCGGCCGGCGGTCCCCGCGCTGGCTGCGACTGTGGCTCCCGGTCGCGGTCGGGACCGGCATCGTCCTGGCACTGGGCTGCAGCTGGTTCATCTCCGACCAGGGCCTCGCGGGCGGCCCGGCCCCGACCTCGCTGTGGGTCTGGATCGTCCTGACCGGCGTGGCACTCGTGGTGGCCATCGCGGGGTGGCCGGGCCTGCACTGGTGGCGCCGGTCGCTGGCCGTCGCGGTGGTGCCGCTGTGCGCGGTGTGCGCGGGCCTGGCGGTGAACACCTGGACCGGTTATCTGCCGACCGTCGAGGCCCTGTGGCAGCGGGCCACCGGCGCCGAACTCAAGGGCGAGATCGATCTGAACGCCGCGCTGGCAATGCGCAGCGCCGGCCAGGTGCCGGACCGCGGCGTCGTGATCTCGGTGCAGATTCCGACGGACGCGTCGGGTTTCCGCACACGTCCGGAGATGGTCTATCTACCGCCGGCGTGGTTCGCCCACGACGGCCCGCAGCTGCCGGTCGTGGTCATGGTGGGCGGTGAATTCGGGTGGCCGGCCGACTGGCCGACGGCCGGCGGCGCCCAGCACACCGCCGACGATTTCGCGGCCGCCCACGGCGGCAACGCGCCCATCCTGGTGTTCGTCGACACCAGCGGCCAGTTCTCCAACGACACCGAGTGCGTCAACGGGCCCCGCGGCATGGCCGCCGATCACCTAACCAAAGATGTTGTGCCATTTGTCACTTCGACATTCTCGGCGAGCCCCGATCCGTCCCGCTGGGGCATCGTCGGCTGGTCCGCAGGCGGCACGTGCGCGGTGATGACCACGGTGATGCACCCCGAGCTGTTCCAGACCTTCGTCGACATGGACGGACAGGTCGGGCCCAACGCCGGTTCGCAGCCGCAGACCATCGCGCGTTTGTTCGGCGGCGATGCGGCGGCATTCGCCCATTTCGATCCGGCGACCGTGGTGCGCAAGCACGGGCCGTACACCGGCGTCGCCGGCTGGTTCGCGGTGTCGGAGAGCGGGCCGGTGGTGCACCAACCGGCCCAGGCCGGCGCGGCGATGAACGTGCAACCGCCGGACAACCCGGAGAGCCACACCGCCGTCGCCAGCTACTTGTGTGGCGTGGTCAGCGCCGCCGGTATCGAGTGTTCGGTGGTCCCGCACGGCGGTGACCACACGTTCCCCAGTGCCGCAGAGGTATTCGCCGCGGCCCTGCCGTGGCTCGCCGGACGCCTGCACACGCCCGGTGTCCCGGCTATCGGTTTGCCGGGCTCGACACCGCAATGAGGGTGTGACCGGGTTCTCAATGTCCGACACGGCGGTGAGCTGCGGTTACCCACGGGTAAAGTGGAGGGTCGCCGCGTGGGCTGCTTAGGAGGAAATACAAATGACTGATCGTGTGACGGTGGGAAATCTGCGGGTGGCCCGCGTACTGCACGACTTCATCACCAACGAGGCCCTGCCCGGCACCGGGGTTGACCCGGACAGCTTCTGGGCCGGGGTGGACAAGGTCATCACCGACCTCACCCCGAAGAACCAGGCCCTGCTGGCCCGCCGCGACGATCTGCAGGCGCAGATCGACAAGTGGCACCGGGCGCGGGTCATCGATCCGGTCGACACCGATGAGTTCAAGAACTCGTACCAGGAGTTCCTCACCGAGATCGGCTACCTGCAGCCAGAACCGGCCGAGTTCTGCATCCGGACCTCGGGCGTCGACCCGGAGATCACCAGCACCTCGGGTCCGCAGCTGGTGGTGCCGATCCTGAACGCCCGGTTCGCGCTCAACGCGGCCAACGCCCGCTGGGGCTCGCTGTACGACGCTCTGTACGGCACCGACGTCATCTCCGACGAGGACGGTGCCGAGGCCGGCAAGGGTGGCTACAACAAGGTGCGCGGCGACAAGGTGATCGCCTACGCCCGGGGCTTCCTGGACCAGGCCGTCCCGCTGGCGGCCGGCTCGTGGGCCGACGTCACCGGCCTGAAGATCGATGACGAGCACCGACTGCAGGCCGAACTTGGCGACGGGCTGTCGAGCGGGCTGGCCAGCCCCGAGGAGTTCGTCGGCTACACCGGCAAGCTCGGTGACTCGGCGTGGTCGGTGCTGCTGGTCCACCACGGCCTACACATCGAGATCCTGGTCGACCCCGCGTCGCCGATCGGTTCGACCGACCAGGCCGGCATCAAGGACGTCGTGCTGGAGTCCGCGATCACCACGATCATGGACTTCGAGGACTCGGTCGCGGCCGTCGACGCCGACGACAAGGTGCTGGGCTACCGCAACTGGCTGGGCCTGAACCGCGGTGACCTGTCCGAGCAGGTCAGCAAGGGCGGCAAGACCTTCACCCGCACGCTGAATCCCGACCGCGTCTTCACCACTCCGGACGGCGAGGGCGAACTGGTCCTGCCGGGCCGCAGCCTGCTGTTCGTGCGCAACGTCGGTCACCTGATGACCAACGACGCCATCGTCTTCGACAATGACGGGGTCGACGGCGCCGAAGTTCCCGAGGGCATCCAGGACGCGCTGTTCACCGGCCTGATCGCCATGCACGGCCTGAAGTCGACCGAGGAGAACGGCGAGCTGACCAACAGCCGCACCGGCTCGATCTACATCGTGAAGCCGAAGATGCACGGCCCCGACGAGGTCGCCTTCACGTGCGAGCTGTTCAGCCGCGTCGAGGACGTCCTCGGCCTGCCCGCGGCCACCCTCAAGGTCGGCATCATGGATGAGGAGCGCCGCACCACGGTCAACCTCAACGCCTGCATCAAGGCCGCCGAGGACCGCGTGGTGTTCATCAACACCGGCTTCCTGGACCGCACGGGCGACGAGATCCACACCTCGATGGAAGCGGGCCCGATGGTCCGCAAGGGCGCCATGAAGAGCCAGACCTGGATCAAGGCCTACGAGGACGCCAACGTCGACGCCGGTCTGGCCGACGGTCTGGCCGGACGCGCCCAGATCGGTAAGGGCATGTGGGCCATGACCGATCTGATGGCCGAGATGGTCAAGCAGAAGATCTCCCAGCCGCAGGCGGGCGCCACCACCGCGTGGGTGCCGTCGCCGACGGGCGCGACCCTGCACGCCATGCACTACCACCAGGTGGACGTGCGCGAGGTGCAGGAAGAGTTGGCCGGCAAGAAGCGCACCACCCGCGCCGAACTGCTGACCATCCCGCTGGCCAAGGAACTGGCCTGGGCGCCCGAAGAGATCCACGAAGAGGTCGACAACAACTGCCAGTCGATCCTCGGCTACGTGGTGCGCTGGATCGACCAGGGCGTCGGCTGCTCGAAGGTGCCGGACATCCACAACATCGCCCTGATGGAGGACCGCGCCACCCTGCGCATCTCCAGCCAGCTGCTGGCCAACTGGCTGCGGCACGGCGTCATCACCGAGGACGACGTCAAGGCGAGCCTGCGCCGGATGGCGGCGGTCGTCGACGAGCAGAACGCCGGCGACTCGGCGTACCTGCCGATGGCACCGGATCCGGAGGGCAGCATCGCCTTCCAGGCTGCACAGGAGCTGATCCTCGAGGGTTGCGCCCAGCCCAACGGCTACACCGAGCCGATCCTGCATCGGCGCCGGCGGGAGTTCAAGGCCGCACACGCCGGTTCGTGAACGGTTAACTCCCCCATCATCGTTGATTAAAATTCGGCGGGCCCACGTCTTGCGACGCGGGTCCGCCGATTGCACGCCGACACCAGGAGCAGACACCAATGGGTAGGCACAGAGCTCCCGACGACGAGTCACCCGACGACGAAGTCTCCGACTACGACGCGTTGTCGCCGGACATCCCGGAAGCCGACGAATCCGCCACCGGCGCTCCGGGGTTCCGGGTGCCGGACGACTGGGCCGAGATGCACGGGATGCCGCCTGCTGCCACCGGACCTGCTGCCACCCCGGCTGTGCCCACCCCGCCCGCCGGTCCCGCCGACCGGTACGAGACCGACGAGCCCGACGCCGACTACGGCGACACCGACTATTCGGACCAACCCGACCTCACCGGCTCCGAGAGCGTCACCCAGGCGTTCCCGTCCGTCCCTCGCCGGGCATCGGTCCGTGCGCACAGCGGCGACTGGGAGGGTGGTGAATGGACCGGCAGCCACCGGGCCATCGCCACCAAGCGCCGCGGGGTCAGCGTCGGCGTCATCGCCGCCCTGGTGACCGTCGTGGTCGTGGTCGCCGCGGTGATCCTCTGGCGTTTCTTCGGCAGCGTGCTGTCCGACCGCAGCCGGGAGGCTTCGGCGCGGTGCGTGTCCGGCTCGGTCAGCGTGCCCGTCATGGCCGACCCGTCGATCTCCGATCAGCTGGGCTCGCTGGCCGGCAAGTACAACCAGTCCGCCGCACCCGTCGGCGACAAGTGCGTCAAGGTCGAGGTCAAGGCGACCGATCCGACTGCGGTCGTCGACGGTGTGGTCAACAAGTGGCCGTCGAACCTGGGACCGCGCCCGGCCCTGTGGGTTCCGGCCAGCTCGGTGTCGGCGGCCCGGCTGGTGGCCGGTGCCGGTGACCAGGCGATCAGCGGTGAGGCGAAGTCGCTGGCGACGTCACCAGTGCTGGTGGCCGTCCGGCCGCAGCTCAAAGATGCGCTGGCCCAACAGAACTGGGGCACCCTGCCAGGGCTGCAGACGACGCCGACGGCGTTGGACGGCCTGAGCCTGCCGGGCTGGGGCTCGCTGAGGCTGGCCCTGCCGACCGTCGACAACAGTGACGCGGCCTACCTGGCGGCCGAGGCCATCGCCTCCGCCGCAGCCAATGGCGCGCCGGCGAATGCCGGTGCGGGCGCCGTGCACCGGTTGATGGCCGCGCAGCCGAAGCTCTCCGATCCCAAGGTCTCGACGGCGCTGGACGCGCTGATCTCCGCGAGCGACCCGGCCACCGCGCCGGTGCACGCGGTCGTCACCACCGAACAGCAGCTCTACCAGCGGTCGCAACACACCGACAACGCCAAGGGCAAGCTGGCGGCCTGGCTGCCACCCGGCGCACCGGCGGTCGCCGACTACCCGGCCGTGCTGCTCGCCGGCGAGGGTCTGTCGCACGAAGAGGTCACCGCGGCGAGCGAATTCGAACGGTTCCTGCGCAAGCCCGAGCAGCTCGCCGAATTGTCGAAGGCCGGCTTCCGCGTCGACGGCGGCGATCCCCCGAAGAACGACGTGGTGAGCCTCGGCGCACTGCCCGACGCCCTCGCGATCGGCGATACCAACACCCGCGCCACGCTGGCCAACGCGGTCGGTGGCACGTCGAAGAGCGCCGCCGTGACGATCTTGCTGGATCAGTCGATGCCGATCAGCGACGGCGCCAAGACGCGGTTGGGCAACGTGACCACCGCGCTGATGGACCGGCTCAAGGCGATGTCGCCGAACAGCTCGGTGGGTCTGTGGACGTTCGACGGCGTGGCGGGCCGCAACGAGATTCCGGTGGCCCCGCTCAGCGAGCAGGCACACGCGGCTCAGCTGATCTCGAACCTGAACAACCAGAGCTCCTCGGGCGGCGGTCACGTCTCGTTCACGACGTTGCGCATGCTCTACGGCGACGCGATGTCGAAATACGTCGAGGGACAGCCCAATTCGATCCTGGTGATCACCTCCGGCCCGCACACCGACCAGTCGCTGGACGGTCAGGGCCTGCAGGACTACATCAAGTCGGCGTTCGACGCTGGCCGCCCGGTGGCGATCAACGTCATCGACATCGGCACCGACTCGGACGGCTCGACCTGGCAGGCCGTCTCGCAGATCACCGGCGGCACATACACCGGCGTGCCCACCTCCGCGGCTCCCGAACTGGCCAACGCGGTCGCCGCTGCCCTGCCGTAGTTTCCGACGTAAAAGGGCCGGGTCTGCACAGACCCGGCCCTTTTACGTTGCGCGATCAGGCAAACGCCTCGATCGGCGGGCAGGAGCACACCAGGTTGCGGTCGCCGAACGCACCGTCGATGCGACGGACGGGCGGCCACACCTTGGGACGGAAACCCTTGCCCAGCGGGTAGGCGGCATGTTCGCGGGTGTACGGGTGCTTCCACTCGTCGACCAGCAGGCACTCGGCGGTGTGCGGCGCATTGTGCAGCGGGTTGTCGTCCGCCGGCCACTCACCGGAGCCGACCTGGTCGATCTCGGCCTTGATCGCGATCATCGCGGCGATGAAGGCGTCGACCTCGGTGAGGCTCTCGCTCTCGGTGGGCTCGACCATCAACGTGCCGGCCACCGGGAAGCTCATGGTCGGCGCGTGGAAACCGTAGTCCGCCAAGCGCTTTGCCACATCGTCGACGGTGACGCCGGTGGCCTTGGTGATGGCCCGCAGGTCCAGGATGCACTCGTGCGCGACCATGCCGTTCTCGCCGGTGTACAGCACCGGGTAGTGCTCGTCGAGGCGGCGGGCGATGTAGTTGGCCGACGCGATCGCCGTCAGCGTCGCGGCCCGCAGACCGGCCGCGCCCATCATCCGGATGTACGCCCAGGTGATCGGCAGGATGGACGCCGAGCCGTACGGGGCCGCCGACACGGTGTGGTCGTCGGCGAGCTCGGCGGCCAGCGGGTGACCGGGCAGGTACGGCGCGAGGTGCGAGCGGACCGCCACCGGGCCGACGCCCGGACCGCCGCCGCCGTGCGGGATGCAGAAGGTCTTGTGCAGGTTCAGGTGGCTGACGTCGCCGCCGAACTTGCCGGGACGGGCCAGGCCGACGATCGCGTTGAGGTTGGCGCCGTCGACGTAGACCTGACCGCCGGCGTCGTGCACCGCGGCGCAGATGTCGGCGACGTCGTGCTCGTACACGCCGTGCGTGGACGGGTAGGTGATCATCAGCGCGGCCAGGTCACCGGCGTGCTCGGCAACCTTGGCGCGCAGGTCGTCCAGGTCGACGTCGCCGTTCTCGCGGCACGCCACGACCACGACCTTCATGCCGACCATGGCGGCCGACGCGGCGTTGGTGCCGTGCGCGCTGGACGGGATGAGGCAGATGTTGCGCCCGGCTTCCCCGCGGGCCTCGTGGTAGGCACGAATGGCCAGTAGCCCGGCGTACTCCCCCTGCGATCCGGCGTTGGGCTGCAGCGAGACCGAGTCATAGCCGGTGATGCTCACCAGCCAGGACTCCACATCGGCGATCAGCTTGCGCAGGCCCGGGGTGTCCGACGCCGGGGCGAACGGATGCTGCTGGGCGAACTCGGTCCAGGTGATGGGCTCCATCTCGGCGGCCGCGTTGAGCTTCATGGTGCACGAGCCCAGCGGGATCATGCTGCGGTCCAGCGCGATGTCCTTGTCGGCCAGCGAGCGCAGGTAGCGCATCATCTCGGTCTCGGTGCGGTACCGCGAGAACGCCGGGTGGGTGAGGAATTCCGAAGTGCGGGTATGGATTTCGGGGCCGGCCCAGTGGTGGCCGCCGCGGGTCGCACCGAACGCGGCGAGCACCGCGTCGACGTGATCGGCGGTGGTCGCCTCATCGCAGGACACCGAGATGTGGTCGGCGTCGACCAGCCAGACGTTGATGCCGCGCTCCTTGGCGGCCGCCTGCACCTGCTCGGCCCGGCCCGGCACCTTGGCCAGGACGGTGTCGAAGAAGGCGCCGTGCACGACCTCGACGCCGGCCTCCTTCAGGCCCATCGCCACAGCCAGCGCGTGGCCGTGCACCCGGTGCGCGATGGCGGTCAGCCCGCGCGGGCCGTGGTAGCTGGCGTACATCGCGGCGATCACCGCGAGCAGCACCTGGGCGGTACAGATGTTGCTGGTGGCCCGGTCCCGGCGGATGTGCTGTTCACGGGTCTGCAGGCTCAACCGGTAGGCCTTGGCGCCGTCGGCGTCGACCGAGACGCCGACCAGACGGCCCGGCAGCTGACGAGCGTGCTTGCCGTGCACGGCCAGGTAACCGGCGTGCGGCCCGCCGAATCCCATTGGCACACCGAAACGTTGCGTGGTGCCGAAGGCGACGTCGGCCCCGATCTCACCCGGCGGGGTGACGAGCGTCATCGCCAGCAGGTCCGCGCCGAGGGCGACCAGCGCGCCGCGCTCATGGGCCTGCGCGATCAGTGCGGACCAATCGTTGACCGCACCGCTGGCACCCGGCACCTGGGCGATGACGCCGAAGAACTCGCCCTCGGGCAGCCCGTCGCGCAGGTCGGCGGTGACGATCTCGATGTTCAGCGGCTCGGCGCGGGTGGCCAGCACGGCGGCGGTCTGCGGGTAGACGTCGATGTCGACGGCCAGGCGGCGGCAGTCGCCCTTGACGGCGCGGTGCATCAGCGTCATCGCCTCGGCCGCGGCGGTGGCCTCGTCGAGCATCGACGCGTTGGCGATCTCCATGCCGGTCAGGTCGGTGACCATGGTCTGGAAGTTGAGCAGGGCCTCCAGGCGGCCCTGGCTGATCTCCGGCTGGTACGGCGTGTAGGCCGTGTACCAGGCCGGGTTCTCGAGAATGTTGCGGCGCAGCACCGCCGGGGTCAGGGTGTCGAAGTAGCCCTGGCCGATCATCGACACCGCGACGGTGTTGGTGTCGGCCAGTGCACGCAACTCGGCCAGCGACTGCTCTTCGGTCGCCGGAGACTTCAGTTCGTCGAGGCCGGGAGCCAGTCCGGCGCCCGACAGCGCGTCGAGAATGCCCGCGGGCAGCGCCTTGGCGGCGAGCTCTTCCAGGGAGTCGACGCCGATGACCCCGAGCATGGTGGCCACCGCGTCGGCGTCCGGACCGATGTGCCGGTCGACGAAGCGAAGCTGGTGGTGCTCAGCAGAGGAACGAGACGTGCTGTCGGTCATGACGGCCTCTCCAGACGTTCAGGCTCGGGGCAGGCATGCCACGGAACCGCTTGCGGTTCCTCCCCCTCTGTCGTCGGTGCCTGAGAGATTCGGCCCGACGATGGTCGGCCTTTCCCCATGGGCGGGCGAGGCACAGCTCGCCGCTTTCCAGAGGCATCGGGCTCCGGCGCGGTCCGGGGGCCTGAGAGGTTGATGGAGAGGTATTGCTCCTTCGGCGTCCATGGCTGGCGGCCACAGAACTCTCCCGCGTCGGGACGATGCGCGCGCCAGTCTACCGGTGGTTCGCCACGGGCCGCTCATAGTCCCCCAGAGGGGGGTGCCCCCAAGCAAACTGCCCCTCTCCATGGGAAAGGGGCAGTTTGATGTCTGCTGGTGAGTGGCCTCAGCCGATCTTGCGGTCGCGCTGCTTGCGCCGGGATGCCAGTTCGTCCTCGGGTGCGGCGATGGACTCGCCGCCGTCGGCCCGCTCGCCCGGGAAGTCGGCGATGGCGCCGGTCAGCTCGCGCATGGCACCCGAGACCGCGATGCCGAACACACCCTGACCGCCCTGCAGCAGGTCGACGACCTCTTCGGCGGACGTGCACTCGTAGACCGTGGTGCCGTCGGAGAACAGCGTGATGTTGGCCAGGTCGTGAACCCCGCGCTGGCGCAGGTGATCGACCGCGACACGGATGTTGTGCAGCGAGATGCCGGTGTCGAGCAGGCGCTTGACGATCTTGAGGACCAGGATGTCCTTGAACGAGTACAGGCGCTGGCTGCCGGAGCCGGCCGCGCCGCGGATCGACGGGACGACCAGCGAGGTGCGCGCCCAGTAGTCCAGCTGGCGGTAGGTGATGCCGGCGATCTGGCAGGCGCTCGGCCCGCGGTAGCCGACCAGTTCGTCGGGTACGGATTCATCAGGGAACAGGCCTGCCTGCACCGGCATCGGAGCCGGCGTCGGGGCGGCCTGCTCAGGCGCGCCGTTGGTCGTCAGGTCCAACTGCTCTTGACGTGGCGTCTCGTCGCCCACTGCCTGATCCTCTCGCCGATCGAACTAACCCTGCCTGGCGGCCATTGCTGCTCGGCGGGCATGTCCGCTGCTCGAATGTGTCGAGCATACGCTTCCCGCCGGGCCACTTCAGCCCATCGGCGGCGAGCCGCCGATCAGACTGTTGCCAGAACGAGGAAAGTATGTGGCGCGGATTCGTCGAATCTGCAAACGGCGCACCGCGTGTCGACGCCTGCTGACCTAACTGAGACGCATCCGTGACAACGCCCCGACGGACGTTCCCCCGGACCGGTCAGGTGGCCTTGAAATCGTCCGGCGAAATGCTGTCGAGGAACTCCTTGAACTTCTCGACCTCGTCCTCGCGCACCGCCCCTGACGGCTCCTCGTCGCTCTCGTCCGGGATCAACAGACCGGCTTCGGCCAGCACCGCTTCCTCGACGTAGATCGGCACGCCCATCCGCAGCGCGATGGCCACCGAGTCCGACGGCCGCGCCGACACCGTGATGTCGCGGTCGAACACCAGGTCGGCGTAGAAAGTGCCTTCCTGCAGATCCACGATGCGCACCTCGCGCAGTGAATGCCCAAGCGCGGCAATCAAATCCCGGATCAGGTCGTGCGTGAGGGGACGAGCCGGCGAGACGCCCTGCTGTTCCAGCGCGATGGCCGCAGCTTCGGACTGACCGATCCAGATCGGCAGGTACCGGTCACCGTCGGATTCGCGGAGCAACAGCACGGGTTGGTTCTGTGGCTGCTCCACCCGAATGCCGACCACACGAACCTCGCCCATCTGCGTCTGCCCTCCGCAATCCGTGTGCCATCAACGAATTCGAGTCTAGTCCTCAGCGATCGAGAACGTCGCGCACGGCAGACTTGATCAGCGAGGTGTGCAGTGTGATGGCGAGCGCCGCGACCTCGCGGGCCAGTTCGTCGGCCCGGTCGCGGGCCCCGGCGTTGCCGGCTTTGCCGATGGGCCCGGCGATCTGGGCGATGAGGTCCGACTGCCGGTCGGCCGCGGACCGGAAGGCCCGCAGGTGCCGCGGCTCGACGCCGTATTCGCCCAGCGCGTGGGCGCATTGAGCGATGACCACGGCGTGTTCGTCGAAGAACCCCGCCGGGCCGGGAATGATCACGCCGCTCTTGACGAGCGCGGAGAGCAGCTCCGACTTGATGCCGGAGCGCTGCAGCAGATCCTCGCGGCTGAGCCGGACCTGGGCAGGCGCGACATCAGCTGGGCCACCGTCTTGGTCGCTGTCGAGATCGGGCACCAATTTCGGTACGCCGTAAGCGGATCCGTTCGACGGCAGCGCGCCGTCGGCCTGGGCATCCAGCTGGGCCTTGATGACCTTCAGCGGCAGGTACTGATCGCGCTGCGCGGACAGGATGAACCGCAGCCGCGCGCAGTCATAGGCCGTGAAACGACGGTAGCCCGACCCAGTGCGTTCAGGCGTGACCAGACCTTGTTCCTCCAGGAACCGGATCTTGGAAATCGTCACATCCGGGAAGTCTGGTCGGAGCAGATCGAACACTGCTCCGATCGACATCCCGGCCACTGCACTGCGGTCGGGCTGCGTCATGTACTGACCGCCGGCTCTAGCCAGCCGAGCTGTCGTCGGCCTTGGGGCCGGTCAGGAACACCAGGCGGAACTTGCCGATCTGGACCTCGTCCCCGTTGGCCAGCACCGCCGAGTCGACGGGCTCGCGGTTGACGTAGGTGCCGTTGAGGCTGCCGACATCGACCACCTGGAATTCACCGGACTCGAGCCGGAACTCGGCGTGCCGGCGGCTCACCGTCACGTCGTCGAGGAAGATGTCGCTGTCCGGGTGACGTCCCGCCGAGGTACTCGGCTGATCCAGCAGGAACCGCGAGCCGGCATTCGGCCCGCGCTTGACCACCAGGAGGGCCGAGCCCACCGGCAGTCCTTCAACTCCGGAGACGGCACTGGTGCCGCTCGTCGAAGCCGGGGCGTCGAGCTCATTGAGGAAGTCCGCACGGAAGACCGATGTGGTCTCCACCGTTGTCTCCTCGGACCCGAAATCAGTCCCCGAACCGCTGTCGTTATCCGTCACGCGCTGCTCCTCTACTGGCTGCTGTGGCGCTCTCTTGCACGACCAGCCGGCAGTCCTGCCAGCAGTCATCGATGTCGCATACGTCCCACTATTGACCGTACCGCGCGGCGCGGGCGAGTGTGCCCGCCACCGCCGGATCCGCCGAGCCGACTTTGGTGTCGCCGCGGCCGAACCGGACCGCAGCACCCTAACAAAGGCGTTACTCGTCCAGGGTCGCCCGGTAGCCGTCAGCGTCGAGCAGACCCGCGAGCTGGCCGTCCAGTTCGGCCGCGTCGGCCTGCAGTTCGATCAGCCAGCCGGCGTCGTAGGGATCGGAGTTGACCAGGTCGGGCGAGCCTTCCAGATCACCGTTGACCGCAACGATTTTCGCGGCGATCGGGGCGTACAGCTCCGAGGTCGTCTTGGGCGATTCGACCTCACCGAACACGTCGCCGGAGGCCAAGGTGGTACCGACCTCGGGCAGATCGACATAGACCACGTCACCCAGCGCGCCCTGCGCGAAATCGGTGATTCCGACGCGCACGGTGCCCTCGCCGGTGCGGCGCACCCATTCGTGCTCGGTGGTGTACAGCAGATCGGCTGGCGTTTCGCTCACGACGCTCCTTGAGTGTTGGTGGGGTACATAGGATACGGCTCGATTACCGCGGCCCGGCGGCTACTTGACCGGCTGAGCGTATTGGCGCGGTTTTGCCTGCCGCAAGGCAGTGACGTCAATCGTGTCGGCCTGTTGCACGGTCATTGTGCCGCCAACCCGCTTGACACTGTCCATCGCCCCGCCGGGGATGTTCATCGCGGCCGCCAGGGTCGGCGGATCACCAATGGCGAGAATCGAATAGGGCGGGTTCATGGTCACGTTGTCGACCACCAGCGCGCCCGCGGCGCCGGTCACCCAGGTATCGACCCCGACCCGAACCGCGGTCTGCTGATCGCCCCGTCCGGACCGGATCTCCATGGCCTCGGCGCCGGCCGCGCGCAGCTCGTTGATCACGTCGAGCAGGGTCTCCGGCGAGACGCCGGGGGCGATGTCCTCGATGGTGATGGTGACGCCCGGGCCGGTGGCCGCGACCGTCCCGATCAAGATCGACAGGGCACGCAGCCGCGCCTGCGCGTTCTCGATGGCGGCCTGGTCGCTGTTGCCCGACGCCTGCAGCGCCGACAGCGTCTTCTGCAGGTCGGCCACCTCTGTGTTGAGGGCGGCCTCGCGCTGTTGCAGCGAGTCGAGCAGCACCAGCAGGTCGGCCGGCCGGGCGGTGTCCAGCGCGTCACCCGATTCGGTCTGGCGCACCTGCGTCGCGATCGCCACGCCGAGCAATACACAGAGCAGAACGGCCAGCGCACCGAACATCAACTGGGACCGGGTGCGCGGCAGCCGAGCGGGGACACCGTCGGGCAGCTCGTGCCGGCCGTGATGTTCGGCCGCGGGTTCGGCGTCGCCGTGGTGCTGTTCGTCGTCAGCCATGCCGCTCCACCGTCACGCCCCGAACAACCGGCGGCGCAGGGCCGCCGCGTTCCCGAAGATCCGGATACCGAGCACCACGATGATCGCGGTGGTCAGCTGCGTGCCCACACCCAGTTGGTCGCCGACGTAGACGATCACCGCGGCGACCAGGACGTTGAAGACGAACGAGATGACGAAGACCTTGGCATCGAAGATGTTCTCGAGGTAGGCCCGCAGTCCCCCGAACACCGCGTCCAGCGCCGCGACGACGGCGATCGGCAGGTACGGCTGGACCGCTTCGGGCACGCTGGGGTGGAAGATCAACCCCAGCACGATGCCGACCACCAGTGCCGCGATCCCGATCACGTGCGCATACCCAATCTCAATTCGGCCCCAATCACTTTGGCCCACTTTGCCTGGCGAAGTTGACATCTCGTACTGATGCGGCCGACACCGTCAGCCGGTCCCGAGTCTGCACGCTGATGCCCACCCCGTACGACGCGGCGAGCAGCGTCAGCCGCTGCATGGCGGGAGTGTGCTCGAACACCTCCTGCATGGCGTGGGGCGGCCCGATGGCGACGACCACATAGGGGCTGGCCACCGGCTGGTTGTCGACGAGGATGCCGCCGCCGGCCTGCCGCATGGTCACGTTCGGCCCGATCCGCACGCCGCCGACGGACACCGCCTCGGCTCCGGCCGCCCACAACGAGTTGACGGTCAGTTGCAGGTCGCGGTCCAGGATGGTCTGCGGGCTGCCGGCAACCCGTTGTTTCGACACGTCGGACAGGTTGGGGCTCGGCGGGGGTTCGGTGACGGTGACGGTCAGGCCCGGGCCGGTCACGGCGGTCACGCCGGCACCGAACTCGGCCTGCTCCAGGGCGGCCAGCAGTTCGCGGCCCTGCGCGTCGCCGGCCAACCGGCTGCGGCGCGCGGCCTCCACCTGGCCGGCCAGGGCGTCGCGGGTGGCAGTGCTGTCGCGGGTCCGCCCTTCGGCGGTGCGCGCGTTGGCGGACAGGACATGTTGGGTCTGGGTGGTGGCCGGGGCCATCGACACCGCGTGCTGCGCCGCCGTCCCGAACACGACCGACACCGCGGCGACGCCGACCAGCAGCCAGGCACCGTCGGCGAGGCGGGAGCGTGTCCGTCGGGCACTGTCGCCGGACGCCTGGCGGCGCTCCGCCGCGGCGGCATAACCGGGATCCAGATGGTCGGTGAGCAACGAGCGCAGCAGCGACGGCACCGGAATCCGGACCGGCTCGTCGGCGACGTGACTGTTGCGGCCGGCTTCCGGCCGGTAGCCGCCCAGTGCCCGGTCCCGGGGTGTCCCGGCTTCCGTCACGCCGCGGACCTCGCGACCGGCGGCAGTTCCCGCAGCACCATGGTCACCTGGATCAGGTACAGCACGGCGGACCACAGATACATGGCCATGCCCCAGACGAGGAACGCCCAGCCGCAGGCCAGCACCACCCGGCTCCAGGCGTCCGGCCACTGTCCCAGCAACACCAGCGGGAATCCGGACATCAGCGCGAACGTCGCGGCCTTGCCGATGTAGGTCACCGGCAGCGCGGTCAAACCTCGGCTGCGTACCAGCGGCAGGGTGGCCGCCAGCACCAGGTCGCGGCCGATCAGGGTCAGCACGATCCACCACGGGACGACGTGCGCGATCGCCAGCGCGACCGGCACGACCAGCATGTAGATCCGGTCGACCAGCGGGTCCAGCAGTTCGCCCAGCCGCGAAGACTGGTTCGGCACCAGGCGCGCGATCTTGCCGTCCGCCCAGTCCGAGAAGCCGCTGAACATCAGGATCGCGACGGCCCAGCCATTGGCGTGCACCGACAACAGCAGGTAGAGGAACACCGGGACCAGCAGCAACCGCAACGCGCTGAGCGCGTTGGGAATGGTCAGCACCCGGTCGCTCGAATCGGCTTCCGCGCCACTGGTGCTCATGGGCTAAACCTAACGGAACACCCCGGGCAGGCTCAGCGCTGCCATCGTGTCGTCGGCCAGCGGGTTGTCGTGAATCATGTACGTCCACGTCGATGTCGGGCGGGCCAGCTTCGACAGATCCAGGCCGGGCTCGTCCTCCAGCACGTTGGCGGTCTCGAAGGTCTGCTGCGCGGCCTCGATGGCGTCGGCCGCCAGCGATGCGAACGCGTCGACCGCCATGCGGTGGAACTCGTCGAGCGGGTCCTGACGTCCCAGCGCGCGCAAGTGGATGCTCTCGCGGATGTCGGACAGGTAGGCCAGGTGGTCGGCCCAGCCGCGGTCCAGGTGGTACAGCATGATCATCCGGCAGATGCGCTCGAGCTCGTCCTCGCCGACCTCGTCGGCCAGTTCCTGGTACCGGTCCGGCGTCAGCTCCTTGAGCTCGTCACGCGCGGTGGTGGTGCGCAGCAACGTCTCTCGGCGTTCGACGATGATCGCGCGCTGCTGCGCGGTGAGCTGGTTGTAGCGCCAGGTGTTGGCGTGCACGTCCAGCAGCCGGCCCTCGGCGACGCGCTGCGCGTGCTCGAGCATCTGGCCGGCGCGGTCGCTGACGATCCGGCCGTCCTCGTCGGTCTGCGTCGGCAGTTTCTCGGGCTCCAGGTGCGAGACGACGACGTCGTCCTCCCAGCTGGAGAAGAACACCGACGAGCCGGGGTCGCCCTGGCGGCCGGCGCGGCCGCGCAGCTGGTTGTCGAGGCGTTCGGTGTGGTGCCGGCCGGTGCCGATGACGTGCAGGCCACCGAGTTCGGCGACGGCGTCGTGGTCGGCTTCGTCCGATCCGCCGAGGCGGATGTCGGTGCCGCGGCCGGCCATCTGGGTGGAGACGGTGACGGTGGCGAGCTTGCCCGCCTCGGCGATGACGGCGGCTTCTTCCTCGTCGTTCTTGGCGTTCAGCACGACGGCGGGTACCCCGGCCTTGACCAGTTTCGCGTGCAGCTCTTCGGATTCGGCGACGTCGCGGGTGCCGACGAGCACCGGCTGGCCGGTCTCGTGGATCTGCTGGATGTGCTCGATGACGGCCTGGTTCTTGGCGGCCGCGGTGATGTAGACGCGGTCGGCCTCGTCTTCGCGGATGTTCGGCGTGTTCGGCGGGATCGGCGACACCCCGAGCCGGTAGAACTGGCGCAGCTGCTCACCGGCGGCCAGCGCGGTACCGGTCATGCCGCACACCGTCGGGTAGCGGCCGATGAGGGCCTGGACGGTGATGGTGTCGAGGACCTCGCCGGTCTCGGTGGTCTCGATGCCTTCCTTGGCCTCGACCGCGGCCTGCAGTCCGTCGGGCCAGCGCTGCAGCGACGCGATGCGGCCGCGGGAGGCGTTGATGAGGTGAACGGCGTTGTCCCGCACGATGTAATGCACGTCGCGCTGCAGCAGCACGTGCGCGTGCAGAGCCACGTTGACCTCGGTCAGCGTGGTGCCGATGTGCTCCTCGGCATACAGGTCGATGCCGCCGAGGGCCTTCTCGAGCTTGCGCGCGCCCGCGTCGGTCAGGTGCACGTTGCGCCGGTCGGCGTCGGTGTCGTAGTACTGCAGCGAGTCGTCCACGCGGTTCTCGGAGGTCATCTCCCCGACCAGCCGGATGATCTCCATGCGCGGTGTCTCGCGGTGGGTGGTGCCGGCGAGCACCAGCGGCACCAGCGCCTCGTCGACCAGCACGGAGTCGGCCTCGTCGATCAGCGCGACGTCGGGCCGCGGCGACACCAGGTCGTCGACGTGGGTGACCAGCTGGTCGCGCAGCACGTCGAACCCGATCTCGTTGACCGAGGCGTAGGTGACGTCGCATTCGTAGGCGGCGCGCCGTTCGTCGGCCGTCGACTCGGCGGTGATCCAGCCGACCGTCAGGCCCATGGCCGCCAGCAGCGGTCCCATCCACTCGGCGTCGCGGCGCGCCAGGTAGTCGTTGACCGAGATGACGTGCACGTGCCGTCCGGCCAGCGCGTAGCCGGCCGCGGCGATCGCGCCGGCCAGGGTCTTGCCCTCACCGGTGGCCATCTCGACGACGTCGCCGGCCATCATGCGCAGCGCACCGAGCAGCTGCACGTCGAACGGGCGTAGGCCCGTCGTCCGTTCGGCCGCCTCACGGGCGATGGCCAGGAACTGCGGAATGTCGGCGGCGTCGGCAAGCTCGGACAGTTCCAGCAGCTTGGCTGCCTTGGTGACCTGCTCGTCGTCCAGCCCGGCGGCCTTGTCGTCGAACTCCGCCGACGCCTGAACCTGATTCATCGACCGGTTCTGGTTCTTGTCGGTGGAAGCACCGAGCAGCTTCCAGAACTTGCTGCTCAGCCGGCCGGATTTCGCGGTGCTGGTTTTCGCCACAGGTCAAAGGTACCGGGCCGGTCCGCCGGCACTTCTTCAACCATCCACCTCCCGGGCACTGTCCGCGCCTGTCGCGGCGCGCGCGTCAATAGAGCACGGGTACCTTGCGGGGATGGATTTGTTCACCCCGACGCTCGAATGGGGCCATGAGCTCACCACCTCGCTGTGGTGGATCGTCAAAGCCTGGCTGATCGCAGCGGTATCGACGCTGGTGGTGGTGACCGCCATCGGCCGGTTCACGGTCTGGGGCAGGCAGTTCTGGCGCATCACCGGCGGCTACTTCATCGGCCGCGAGAGCCTCAAGGTGTGGCTGTGGCTGGCGGCGATGCTGCTGTCGGTGATCACCGGCGTTCGGCTCACGGTGCTGTTCAGCTATCAGAGCAACGATCTGATGACCAGCTTCCAGGTGGTGGCCTCCGGCCTGGCCGGTCATGACCAGGCGGTGAAGGACTCCGGGGCGCACGGATTCTGGATGTCGATCGGCATCTTCTCGCTGCTGGCCGTGTTGCACGTCAGCCGCATCATGCTCGACCTGTTCATGACGCAGCGGTTCATCCTGCGGTGGCGCGCGTGGCTGACCGACCGGCTCACGGGCGACTGGCTGGACGGCAAGGCGTACTACCGGTCCCGGTTCATCGACGACACCATCGACAACCCGGACCAGCGCATCCAGAGCGACATCGACATCTTCACGGCCGGCGTGGGCCCACTGCCCAACACGCCCAACAACATGACCACCTCGACGCTGCTGTTCGGCGCCATCAACGCCATCGCGTCGATGCTGTCGTTCACCGCGATTCTGTGGAACCTGTCCGGCACCCTGACCATCGCCGGGCTCACCATCCCCAAGGCGATGTTCTGGATCGGACTCGGCTACGTCCTGATCGCGTCGGTGGTGGCCTTCTGGATCGGCCGGCCGATCATCTGGCTGTCGTTCGACAACGAACGCTTCAACGCGGCGTTCCGTTACGCGCTCGTCCGGATGCGCGACGCGGCCGAGGCCGTCGCGTTCTACCACGGTGAGATCGCCGAGCGGACGGGTCTGCGGCGGCTGTTCGCCCCGGTCGTGGACAACTACAAGCGGTACGTCAACCGGATGATCGGCCTCAACGGCTGGAACCTGTCGATGAGCCAGATCATCGTGCCGCTGCCATATGTGCTGCAGTTCCCGCGATTCCTCGCCGGTGAGATCAAGCTCGGCGACATGAACCAGACGGCGTCGGCGTTCGGCAGCATCCAGGACGGATTGTCGTTCTTCCGCAACGTGTACGACCAGTTCGCCGGGTATCGCGCCGCCATCATCCGTCTGCACGGCCTGGTGACGGCCAACGACGCGGCGCGGCACCTGCCCGCGCTCGCCACCGAGGACTGCCCCGACGACACCATCACGCTGGAGAAGGTCACGGTGAGCACGCCGGACGGCCGCGAACTCATCGCTCCGCTGGATCTGTGCCTGTACCCCGGCGAAGCGCTGGTGGTCACCGGTCCGTCCGGCAGCGGCAAGACGACCCTGCTGCGCAGTCTGGCCAAGCTGTGGCCCTTCTGCGAGGGCGCCATGCACTTCCCGATGGACGAGAACGAGACGCTGTTCCTGTCCCAGCTGCCGTATGTGCCACTGGGTGATCTGCGCGCCGTGGTGTCCTACCCGGGCAAGGTGGGTTCGCACACCGATGCCGAACTGCACGAGGTCCTGAACAAGGTCGCGCTGCCGCATCTGGCGAACCGCCTCGATGAGGTCGACGACTGGGCCAAGGTGCTCTCCCCCGGCGAGCAGCAGCGCGTCGCCTTCGCCCGCGTGCTGCTGACCCGGCCCAAGGCCGTGTTCTTCGACGAGTCCACCTCAGCCCTCGACGAGGGCCTGGAAATGATGCTGTACCAACTGGTTCGGACCGAACTGCCGGACACCACCGTGGTCAGCGTCAGCCACCGCAGCACCGTCGAACAGCACCACCAGCAGGAGCTGGAACTGCTGGGCAACGGCGAGTGGCGGCTCACGCGGATCGAAGACGAGGACGGCGCACCCGCCCCCGTCTAGCCGATCACCTTGCCGCGGCGTGGGCTCCGGCCCGGCGGCCGAAGAACGACCCTTCACCCAACTGGGTGCCGCTGGCGTAGCCCTTGCCGTCCTGCGCGATGTTCGAGGCACACGCACCCGCCGCGTACAGGCCCGGCACGGCGCTGCCGTCCTCGCGGAGCACTTCGCCGTCGATGCTGACCGACAGGCCGCCCATGGTGAACCCGGAGTACAGGGCCCGCCCGAGCGACAGGTCGAATGCCGCCCACGGCCCATTGTCCTGGGCCGCAACGTAATCCGGCTGCTTGTGGAAGTCGGGGTCGCCGCCTGCCGCGGCGTTGGCGTTGTAGCGCTCCAGCGTCGCGGCCAGGTTCCCGGCCGGAATGCCCAGCGCCGCTTCCATTTCCGCGACGGTCTCCCAGCCGTCGATGAACCGGATCAACGGCATCGCCGGCATCTCGGTGTGCGCTTCGTCCACGATCAGGTAGGCCACCTGGTCGGGCTGCTCGAGCACGAAAGCCGAAGTGCGCGAATGGTAGGAGTCCTCGTTGACGAACCGCTGGCCATTCTGGTTGACGATGACGCCGGTGAGCAGGACCTCCGGCGGGTAGGCGGCGGCCGTGATGAACAGCTGGTCCAGATTCCTGGCGACGCCGCCGGCGGACACGCCGAGCTTGATGCCCAGCCCGTCGTCGTTCGGGTTGCCGAGGATGTAGGGCTCAACTTCGCCGTGGTGCTTGGTCTTTCGCTTCTGGCCCAGCGCCGGCGTGTGTTCGGCCACCATCTCCGGGTTCATCGCGAAGCCGCCGGCGGCGATGATGACGGCGCCGGCCTTGACCGCGCCCGTCACTCCGAAGTTCTTCCAGCGGACGCCGACCGCCCGGCCCTGCTCGTCCACCACGAGGTTGGTCGCGCCGGTTTCGTAGCGCATCTCGACGCCGAGTTCGTCCGTTCTTTTCAGCAGCAGCTTGATGACCATGTCCGCGCCGCCCAATTCGCCCGGCACCGGGACCGAGTGCCCGCGGGGCGCGGCCTTGGCCTGCTCGCAGAACGGCCACACCTTCTCGTTGCCGGTGTAGGACAGGCCCTCGGTGCCCGGCGGCACCACCACCTTGCCCGGGTAGTAGCTGCGTTCGAACTGAAAACCCAAGTCTTCCAACCAGTTGAAGTGCTCGACGCTGCCGTCGCAGTAGGCGCGGATCTTGTCGTGCTCAGGGTCGTGGGCGACGGCGACGAGATACTTGTACATCTCGTCGGCGCTGTCGTCGTGGCCGGTCGCCTGCTGTACGGCGGTGCCGCCGCCGAGGTAGAAGTGGCCGCCGGCCATGGACGTGGTGCCGCCCGCGGCGGCCGCCTTCTCCAGCACCAGGACCTTGGCGCCGGCGGCGGCAGCACTGACCGCGGCACAGCCACCGGCGATACCGAAGCCGATCACCACGACGTCGGCCTCGTCGGACCAATCGGTGACGTCGGCGGCGTTGACGGTCTCGGGAACTGTTTGCATCGTCTCTCCTGGGCCGGTCTCAGTGTGTCCAGCGCGGTCGTTCGGGCAACCTGGACACGTGTCTGATCAATGATCGACTAGACAATAACGTCGGATGAGGGCCATGGCTAGAACGTGTTCTAGTTTCCTTCCTCACCCAGGTACGCCGCGATACACCGGGCCGAGGCCGCCATCAGTGCAGCATCAACACGCGAGCACGCCGAAGCAACGGTTCACCCTGAAACCACGGCGCCGCCCACTCGCACTTCTGCGCCCTCCGTACAGGGTCAACGTGCGCAGAGCCGGGGTCGCTAGCCGCCGGCCTGCTGCACGACGGCATCATTGGTCTGCTGGTCGGTCGCGCTCCACGAGACCGCCGCGGGGAAATGCCCCCAGGTGCTGTTGAACACGCCAACCAGCACCGCCCGGTTGTCCGGGGTGATCGTGTACACCGGGCCGCCCGAGTCGCCCTTTTGGCTGACGATGCCGTTGGACATGGTGAACCAGCCGTTGTTCACCGCGTCGACGGTGCCGCAGGTCTCGCCGGTGACGACGCCGAAGTGGCAGACGGGTACGCCGCGCTGCGGATTCACCGCGGGGTCGGTGACCAGCATCCGCCCGCCCGGCAGAATGTTGTTGACCATGACGTCGCCGGCGATGGTGATGGACTCCCAGTCGGAGATCTGGTGGTCGGTCGCGATCGTGGCGCCGTCGGGCGTGTTGTCCCGGAAGGTGATCATGGTGCCGATGAAACGGCCGTCCTTGTCGGTCACCGGGCCGTTGCCCCGGCAGTGGCCAGCGGTATAGCCGGTCCGCGCGGCCGGGTCCACATAGCCCAGCGTGCAGCGCGTGGTGCCCTGGTGGATCTCCATTCCCGGGTACACCAGCACTCCGGGATCCGCCGCCGCGACCGGCGTCGGGCCGCCGACAACGAACATCGGCACCGCGGCCGCCGCGATTACCGCGGCCCGCAAACCCCCCACAAACATGACCTTCTCCCATCACCTCGGGACGGACGTCGCGCCAGCCTACCCCGCACGTCCGAAACACGGGACGGGAAAGTGTCTGCCGACGCACCGGCACCGGCCGCACACCAGCAAACAAGCCGCCCCTGAAATGCACTGGCGGCCCGGATCTTTCGATCCGGGCCGCCAGTGTCCGTCCAGGTCAGGGAATGGTCAGGAGCTGACCGGGCTGGATCAGGTCTGGGTTGTCGATCCCGCTGGCACTGGCAATCTCCGGGTAACGGCTACCGTCGCCGTAGAACTGCTCGGAGATGGCCCAGAGGGTGTCACCCGACTGCACCGTGTAGGTGCGTGCCGCCGGCGCCTCGGGCGCCGGGGCGGGCTCGGGCTCGGCAACGACCTCGACGGCGACCGGCTCGGCAACGGCCTCGACCACCACCGGCTCGGGAGCAGCCTCGACCGGCGCCGCGGGCACCTCGTCGGTGTGCGTGTCCGACGACCACTTGGCGTCGTCGCCGCTGTACAGCACCAGGTTGCGGTCGTCCTGCAGCACCAGCCGGACGTTGTCCGCGCCCTTGGTGTCACTGGCCCACACCGGCTTGTCCGCCGTGTACAGCACGAAGTTGCCGTCGTCCTGCACCTCGGCACGCTGGACGCCCTGGCCGTTGGTGCCGGTGGCCCACACAGACTGCTCCCCCGTGTACAGCACCAGATTGCCGTCGTCCTGCAGGACCAGACGGTAGGCACCGTTGTTCGACGTCAGCGACTGGCCGACGTCGAGCTTCTCGCCCTTCTGAAGTGTGTCACCCATGAAAGTCCAGCTCCTTTGGTTTGCGATTCACCCCTGTCGCTCACCGACAGTACCGACGGTTCCGCCACACGTCAGGGTTTGCGCTCGCAAAAATCAAAACAGTTCGCAAACAATGAGTTATCGCGGAGGAATCACAGCGCACTGACAGCATTTATGCCCCGGTCAGCGAACCGGAGCGGACTCCGGACCGTGCGGCTGCCACCCCGGCGGGCCGAATACATAACCCAGCCGATCACCGAATCCGTTGGCCTCACGCACATCTCGCACCATGGTGAAGTACTCGTGCGTCTGCAGCTTCCAGATATCGTACGTACCAACAGGTTTGGTCAGGCCATAGTTCGGCCGCGCGGTCTCGGGCGTGAAGCTACCGAACATCCGGTCCCAGATGATCAGAATCCCGCCGTAGTTCTTGTCGAGGTACTGCTGGTCCCGGCCGTGGTGCACCCGATGATGCGACGGCGTGTTGAAGACGTATTCGATTGGGCGCCAGAGCTTCCCGATGCGCTCGGTGTGAATCCAGTACTGGTACACCAGATTCACCGAGAAACTGGCGAACACGATCCACGGCGGCACCCCGAGCGCAGGTAGCACCGCCTTCATCAACAGGTCCCCGGACGGGTTCCACTTCTGCCGCAACGCGGTGGACAGGTTGAAATACTCGCTGGAATGGTGCGCCTGATGCGTGGCCCAGAACAGCCGCACCCGATGGGCCATCCGGTGGTACGTGTAGTAGATCAGGTCGACGCCGAGGATCGCGATCACCCACGTGTACCAGGCGTTCCCGGGCAGGTGCCACGGCGCGACATATACATAGAGGGCCGCATAGCCGACGAGCGCAAGGAAATTCAGCACACCGCTGGTGAACAGCGACACCGCGCCCATCCAGATACTGGCCCAGGCATCGGCGCGCAGGTAGGCGCCGGACGGCGGCCGCGGCTGTTCGTCGTACGCGAGCTTGCGGGCCGCGCCCCACTCCAGCAGCAGCGCGACGACGAAGAACGGAATGGCGTACGAGACCGGGTCGTGCAACATGGTCGGCAGCACGTCGGACAGCAGATCGGAACTCACGTCGACACCTCCGCGCGCAGCGTATCGCGGCACGTTCTGTCCGCGCCTCAGCTCCCATGGTGCTCCGAATCGCGGCAAGATGGCGCGCATGACTGATCGCACCGCGTCGCTCGTCGAGCTCGCCCGACGCCACGGTGTGGCCACCGAGTACGTCGACTGGAGCGGTGCGCAGCACGCCGTCGCCGCCGCGACGCTGGTCGCCGTCCTCGGCGCCCTGGGCATACCGGCGGATTCGGACGACGCCTGCGCGGCGGCCCTGGCCGATCACGAACGCGCGTATTGGCAGCGCACCTTGTCCCCCACGATCGTCGCCCGGTCGGGTCAGCCGTCGAGCTTCTGGGTGCACGTCACCCACGGCGCGCCCGTCGGCGTGTGGATCCGATTGGAGGACGGCTCGGTGCGGGCGGGGCTGCGCCAGTTGGAGAACAACCGGCCGCCGTTCAATCTCGATGGTCGCTTGATCGGCGAGGCGACCTTCGAGCTGCCCGCTGATCTCCCACTGGGCTATCACCGGCTGCACGTCCAGGCCGGCACCGTCGCGGACGCCGACGCCGTCCTGATCGTCACCCCCGATGCTCTGGCCCTGCCGAGCCGGCTGGGCAACGGCCGGGCCTGGGGCCTGGCCACCCAGCTCTACAGCGTGCGTTCGCAAAACTCCTGGGGCACGGGCGATCTCACCGACCTCACGGACCTGGCCGTCTGGTCGGCCACCCGGCACCACGCGGATTTCATCCTGGTCAACCCCCTCCATGCGGCGGGTCCGGTGGCCCCGATGGAGCCGTCGCCGTACCTGCCGACCTCGCGCCAGTTCGCCAACCCGCTGTATCTGCGGGTGCAGGCCATCCCGGAGTACACCGCGGTCCGCACGCCGGCGACACTGCGCAAGGCCCGGGTCGACGCCCAGTCCCGGGCCGACAGGAACGAGTTCATCGATCGGGACGCGGCCTGGAAGTCCAAGCGCAATGCGCTCAAAGAGGTGTACCGAGCCAACCGATCGGCCGGCCGCGCGCTGGCCTACGACGGGTACCGACGACGCACCGGCCGCACGCTCGACGACTTCGCGACGTGGTGCGTGCTAGCCGAAAAGCACGGCGCCGACTGGCGCGACTGGCCCGCGGAGTTTCAGCACCCCGACCATCCCGCGGTGCGGGCTTTCGCTGAAAAGCACGACAGCCGTATCGATTTCCACCGCTGGCTGCAATGGCAGCTCGACGATCAGCTGACCGCGGCGCAGGCCACCACGGTCCAGGCCGGGATGTCGTTGGGCATCGTCCATGATCTGGCAGTGGGCGTGCATCCGGGCGGCGCCGACGCCTGGGCGTTGCAGGACGTGCTGGCCACCGGGGTGTCGGCCGGGGCGCCGCCGGATGAGTTCAATCAGCTCGGGCAGGACTGGTCCCAGCCGCCGTGGCGCCCCGACGAACTCGTCGAGCGAGCCTATGAGCCGTTCCGCGCCGTGGTCCGGGCGGTGCTGCGGCACGCCGGCGGGGTCCGTATCGACCACATCATCGGCCTGTTCCGGCTGTGGTGGATCCCCGAGGGTGCGACGCCGGTCGACGGCACCTATGTCCACTACGACCACGAGGCGATGATCGGCGTCCTGGCGCTGGAGGCGCACCGGGCCGGCACGGTGGTGGTCGGCGAGGATCTGGGCACCGTCGAGCCATGGGTTCGCGACTACCTGCGTGACCGCGGCCTGTTGGGCACGTCGATCCTGTGGTTCGAAGCCGATCGGGACGGCGGCCCGCTGCCCGCGCCGCGCTGGCGTGAGTACTGCCTGTCGGCGGTGACCACGCACGACCTGCCGCCGACGGCCGGCTATCTGGCCGGCGCGCATCTGCGGCTACGCCGCGACCTCGGTCTGCTGACCCGCCCCTACAAAGAAGAGGTCGCGGCCGATCACGCCGACCAGCAGCGCTGGCTGGACGTCCTGCGGGCAGCGGGGCTGCTGCCGCCGAACGCCCCCGACGCGATCGATGCCGACCAGACCGTCCTGGCCCTGTACCGGTACCTGACCCGCACCCCGTCGCGGCTGCTGGCGCTGGCCCTGCCCGACGCCGTCGGCGACGTGCGGACCCAGAATCAGCCGGGCACCAGTGACGAATATCCGAACTGGCGGGTGCCGCTCGCCGGTCCCGACGGCCGCAAAATCCTCCTCGAAGACCTGTTTTCCGACCCGCGCGCAGCGACGTTGGCGCAGGTGATGGGCGACGCGGTGACACCGGGATTGGGTTGATTCGAGTTTCTCCACCCCGTGATCTGCGCTATCTTCGCTGTACTCGAGGAGGTCAGGTGAACAAGCTGAAGATGCTGACGGCCGGTGCCGTGGCAGCAGGTGCAGTGGCGGTAGGTGCCACCGCGGTGTTCGGCTCGTCCGTGGCCGCGTCCGATCCCGGCGGCTCCGGCTCCATGAATGTGGTGGGTGAGTCGTACGCGCGGGCTGTGTCGATTCTCAAGAGCCAGGGCGTGAAGGCCACCTTCGGCGGCTCGGTGGGCAGCGACGTGCCGCAGGCGCAGTGCATCGTCGATCAGGAGAAGATGGGCAGCCATGGCCGCGTCATCTTGATGCTGAACTGCACCACGAAGGCCGTCGAGAACGCCTCTGCCGGTGCGCCCGCCTCCGGTGGCGGCGCAGCAGGCGCTCCGGGCGCCCCGCAGGGTCCGCACGTCGGCTCCAACGGTGTGACGACCGTGCAGGCGACGCCTGTCGGCCCGCAGCCGGGCATGTCGATCCCCGGTATGTAACTTTTTGCCCAAACGGCATTCCAGCAGGTCATCAGCCCGTTTTTGACTGCTGGAATGCCGTTTCGGCGTATTTCGGCAAAACCCAGTACCGCCGTTCCCACATAAAACGCTTACACTGAATCCACTCGCAACGACGCTTGAGGATCCGGAGGTAGCTGTTCCATGCTGCGACCACAACGTTTCACCCACGAGGTCGACCCGGGTCCGGTGCAAATCCAGGCCCGAAACGTGGCTTTCGAGACCGCGGACAAGCCGATGTCCTGGATTCCCGGCCACCCCGTCGCCTCGCATGTGGTGAACCTGTTGAACATCCTGCTTCCGGCCGGTGAGCGCTGGTTCATCGAGACCTTCAACGAAGCGCTCCCGCTGATCAAGGATCCGAAGCTCGCCGACGACGTCCGCGGCTTCATCGGCCAGGAGGCCATGCACGCCGAGGCCCACGACACCGTCATGAACGACTACCTGGTCCGCAGCGGCATGAACGTCACGCCGATGCTGGATCAGGTCGAGTTCGTCTTCGAGGAAATCCTGGCCCCGGCCAAGACGACCGACCCGCGCCGCAAGATGAACAACCTCATCGAGCGGTTGTGGTTCATCGCGGCCGTCGAGCACTACACCGCGGTGCTCGGTGACTTCGTCTTGAACTGCACCTGGGACAACTACGACGCCGACCCCGTGATGGTCGACCTGTTCCGCTGGCACGGCGCCGAGGAAGTGGAGCACCGTTCGGTGGCCCACGAGGTCGCCATGTACTTCCGGAACAGCTACTTCGACCGCATCCGTGCGATGAGCGTGGTGGCGGTCCTGATGTACGTGTTCTTCCAGCGCGGCATGCGGTTCCTGGTCAAGAGCGACCCGCAGCTCAAGCTCGGCTGGTGGAAGTCGCAGCGCCTGCGCATGCGCGACTCCAAGCTGGGGCTCCTGCCGAAGTACCGGAACCTGTTGCTCATCCAGACGCTGGTGTACTTCAAGCCGAGCTACAGCCCGGAAGACATGGGCTCGACCGCACAGGCCGTGGCGTATCTGGCCGCCTCGCCCGCCGCCCGCGCCGCACACCTGTGAGGGCGCGCCGCTTCCGGTCACGTCTGGCGCCGCCCAGCGTGATGGGTCTGTTGCCGCACGACCTGCTCGTGACGGCGGCCGACGCCGTCGTCAGCAGCACGTTCTGGGTGTCGACGCGACTGCGGAAGCCGCCGGTGCCCGAGGTCGTCGAACGCACCATCCGGTTGCGGATCGCCGACCGTCAGGTGGTCGCGCACGATCAAGACGTGGTGGCGTTGACGTTCGTCAGCGCCGACGGTACCGAGCTGCCCCGCTGGCACCCCGGTTCGCATCTGGACATCCACCTGCCGAGCGGTCTGGTCCGCCAGTACTCCCTGTGCGGCGATCCTGACGTGCAGGGCTCGTACCGAATTGCCGTGCGGCGCATACCCGATGGCGGCGGTGGCTCGATCGAGGCACACCAGCTCGCCATCGGCGACGTGATCACCACCAACGGTCCGCGCAACGCCTTCCCGCTGGCGGTGCCCGGCTTCGGGTCGCCGACCCGCACGCTGCGGTTCATCGCCGGCGGCATCGGCATCACCCCGATCCTGCCCATGCTGGCGCGTGCCGAGCAGTTCGGCATCGACTGGTCGATGCTGTACGTCGGCCGCAGCCGCGACAGCCTGCCGTTCCTGCAGGAACTGACGCGGTTCGGCGACCGGGTGCAGATCCGCACCGACGACGTCGACGGCCTGCCGACGGCCGACGACCTGCTGGGCGACTGCCGCCCCGGCACCTCCGTGTACACCTGCGGGCCGGCACCGATGCTGAATGCGATCCGCGCCCGGCTGGTCGGGGCGGACGACATCGAGCTGCACTTCGAACGCTTCGCCGCACCCCCGGTGACCGATGGCCACGAGTTCAAGGTCGAGCTCGCCTCGACGGGGCAGACCGTCGCCGTCGCGGCCGACGAAACCTTGCTCACGGCCCTGATCAAAGCCGGTGTGCACGCACCGTATTCGTGTCAGCAGGGCTTCTGCGGCACGTGCCGCGTGAAGGTGCTCGCGGGTGCGGTCGACCACCGCGACGGATTGCTGACCGAGACCGAACGCGATGCCGGGCAGGCGCTGATCTGTGTGTCCCGCGCCCAGGGCGACGGCCCGCTGACCCTGGACCTCTAGCCACTGGACGGGCTCGGTTTACGATGCCCCAATGCCAATGGCCGAGGGAACCGACTTCGCCGGATACACCATCATCCGGTGCCTGGGGTCCGGCGGAATGGGTGAGGTCTACGTCGCCCAGCACCCACGGCTGCCCCGCCAGGATGCGGTCAAGGTGCTGCGGCCCGAGACGTCGACCAACCAGGAGTTCCGCGAGCGGTTCCTGCGCGAAGCCGATCTGACTGCCGCGCTGTCCCATCCGAATATCGTGGGCGTGTACGACCGCGGCGAGTTCGACGGTCAGTTGTGGATCTCGATGGAGTACGTGGACGGCACCGATGTCAGCCGCCTGCTCCGCAGCAGCGGCGGCGTGTCTGACGATCAAGCAGCGGAGATCATCAGTGCGGTGGGCCGCGCGCTCGACTACGCCCATCAGCACGACCTCCTGCACCGGGACGTCAAGCCGGCCAACATCCTGATCAGTGATACCGATCCGGCGAACAAACGAATCAAGTTGGCCGACTTCGGCATTGCCCGGTGCGCCGACGACTCCGCCGGTCTGACCGCGACGAACATGACGGTCGGCACGGTGTTCTACGCCGCTCCGGAACAGCTGACGGGCAGCGCCATTGATGGTCGCGCCGACCAATATGCCCTGGCGGCCACCGCCTTTCAGCTTTTCACCGGCGCGCCACCGTTCGAGAACTCCAATGCCGCGGTGATCATCGGCAAGCATCTCAGTACTCTCCCTCCGGCGCTCTCGCAGCGCCGGCCCGATCTCGCGGCCCTGGATCCGGTGTTCGCCAAAGCGTTGGCGAAGGATCCCAAGGACCGGTTCGACAAATGCACCGACTTCGCCCGTGCCCTGCAGCACGGACTGGGCGTGGCGGGCGTCGATGCCACCACACTGGCTCCGATTGCCCAGACCGGCGCAACCGAGATCCTGCAGCCGGCCAACCAGCCGAGGTCGCGTCGGTCGCTGATCCTGCCCGTCGTGCTGACGGTGCTGTTGATCGCCGCGCTGGTCTTCGCAGCCGTCGAATTCACGCGCGCCAAGGACGAGCAGCAGACACCGCCGCGCCCCGCCGCGACCTCCACCACGGCTCCCCCGACGACCACGACGCCGTCGAGCACCGAGACCACTGTCACCAGCACCGTCACGGTCGAGACCACCACAGCCGCACCGACGTCCACTGCCACCACCACCGACGCGCCTGCGCCAGAACAGGAAACGCCGATCCGCGAATGCATGGACCGGACCGGCATGACGCGGCTGCAGTGCTGGGAAGAGATTCGCCGTAGCGAGCGGAGGCGCTGATGTCACCCAAGTTCGCCGTGGTCGCGCCGGTGGCCGCGGGCGTCACCGCCGACCCGGTCTGGATGACGCAGTTCGCCCGGCACTTGGAGAGCTGCGGCTTCGAATCCATTGTGGCCGTGGAACATACGGTACTGCTGACCGAATACTCCAGCGTGTATCCGTACGACGCGTCGGGCCGGGTCGACATCCCCGCCGACTGCGCGGTCCCGGATCCGCTGGACCTGCTGGCGTTTCTCGCCGGGCAGACCAGCACGTTGGGCCTGGCAACCGGGGTGCTGGTGCTGCCCAACCACCATCCGGTGGTCTTGGCCAAACGTGTCGCCACGCTGAATGTGTTGTCCGGCGGACGGATTCGCCTGGCTGTCGGGATGGGCTGGCTGCGCGAGGAGATCGAAGCCTGTGGGGCCCCATTCGACGCGCGCGGCCGGCGGGCCGACGAGCAGATCGATATTCTGCGGCTGCTGTGGTCGGACCAACCGGACGGCGCCGACCACTCGGGTGAGTTCTTCGAGTTCACCCATGCCGCTTGCTATCCCAAGCCGGTGTCGCCGATACCGATCCACATCGGCGGACACAGCCGGGCCGCGGCCCGCCGGGCCGGCCGACGCGGCGACGGCTTGCAGCCGCTGGGCGTCGCCGGAGCGGAACTGACGGAGCTGATCACCTTGATGCGGGAGTCGGCCGAGCGGGCCGACCGTGATCCCGACGCCCTCGAGCTTTCTCTCGGGCACCTGGTGACCAAGGTCGACGCCGACCGCGCGGGCCGGCTGGCGGACCTCGGCGCCGACCGTGTCGTGTTGGCCATGCCGCCGGTCACCGACATCGACGAGGCCAAGGACATGTTGTCGGCGTGCGCCGAGCGACTCGGGCTCACGCCGTGCCCCTGACCGTGGCCGATCGGCTGGATCTGGCGGATCTGGTGCATCGCTACGCCGCCGCCGTCGACGATCGTCGTTTCGACGACGTGGTCGAACTGTTCACCAGCACAGCGGAATTGGTGCTGCCTGACCCACCCAGGTCATTGGACCCGGTACGGCCCGAGCACGGGCACGACGGCGTGCGCGCCGCGATGGCCGCATTGTCCGGCGTCGCCCGTACCCAGCACGAGATCGTCGGCGAGGTCTACACCGACGCCACGGACCACGCCGGCGGCCGCATCGCCTGCGTCGCCCACCACTGGACCCGCGGCGCCGACCTCACGGACGTCACCGATCTGGTGTGGCACCTGCGGTACGACGACGAATATGTCCAGACCGATGACGGTTGGCGCATCCGACGCCGCGCCCTGACTCTCAACGCCATCGAGACCCGGCCCGTGCGTCGCCTACGGGACTAGCGCGGCGGGAGCTACTCCGGCTGCGCGACGATCAGCAGGGTGTCCCCGCCGACCTGCACCCCGCCGTCACCGATCACCGCACCCAGCCGGGCGCGCAGCTCCGCGGCCCGGTCGGCGGGCAGCACCAGGTGGTTGGAGTAGGTGAACACCAGATCCAGCCACTGCTCGCGGCTGTACTGCTCGCCGCGCTCGTAGGTCAGCTGCTGCACCACGAATCCGGCGGACTCCAGGTCTGTCACCACGTCGGCGCTGTCCATGCCCGAGCCCGTCCCACCGGTGGGTGTCGCGGTCACCAAAGGTGAAGCGGCATCGAGGAAGTCGCGGTACACCTCCGCAAAGTCCGCGCGCGAGGGCTGGACCGGGAACAGCCGGTTCCACGCCAGTGCCAGCCGCCCGCCCGGGGCGAGCAGCCGGCGAATCTTCGGCAGCGCCGCCGCCGGGTCGACCCAGTGGAACGACTGGGCGAACAGGACCACGTCGAACGTCCGGCCGGCGTCGTCCCAGTCCTCGAATGTGGCCACCTCGACCGGCACCCCGTGCTCGGCGGCGATCTCGGCCATCCTCGGATCCGGTTCCAGTGCAACAAGTTCCGCTCCGCGCGCGATCAGCTGGCGGGACGCGATCCCGGTCCCGGCGCCGACGTCGAGGACCCGGACAGAACCCACACCGACCAGTTCGTCGAGCATGGGCTCCGGGTACCGGGGCCGATGTTGGTCATATGACCGGGCGGCGCCGCCGAAAGAATCAGCGCGGTCGCGTTGCCGGTACAGCTCATCAGACTCAGCCACGACTCGACGCTACCGGGCGCCCGCTCCCGGTTGTTCACCGACGCCGACTGGTGCGCGGGCACCGGGGCCAGGCATGCTGGAGCCCATGACGCGTCCGCCGCGCCGGTGGGACCCGCTCCGACCGTTCGATCTGTTCACCTCGGTGGTGTCGACCGCCGCGGTGCTGCCGATGAGCACCGGGGCGGCCGCGGCGTACCGGACCGCGCTGCTGACGGTGCGGCCACTGGTGATCGGGCGGCGGATCACGGTCCGACTGCGCACCAGTGACCTCGCCCTCACCGTGGCCGAGTTCGACTCGCGGTGGGACGCCAGCATCTTCGCCGTCGGCCACATCGGCACCGTCAACATCACCGCCAACAAGGTGAAATGGGCTGGTACCGAACTGAATTCGATCGCGGCGAAGCTGAACAACCTGCATGTGCGGCCGTCGGTGCCGCCCATGCTGGTCGCCGCGCCGGTGGAGTTGACGGTCGAGATTCCGTCCGGCTCGCTCGATGAACTCATCCGGGCCGCCGAACCGCGCGTCAGCACCGAGATCGGCGACGACGGCGTCGCCCGAATCCGGCTGTCGCGCTTCCGGTCCGGATTCGTCGAGGTGGATCCTCAGCTGCACGGCAACACGCTGTGGCTCAAGCCCCGCGGCCTGACGCTGGGCTCCACCCGGGTTCCGGTGCCCGGGCTCGCCCCGGCGTACCCGGTCCGGCTGCCCGAGCTGCCCTATGGCCTCACCCTGACCTCGGTGGAGCTCGGCCCGGGTGTCGTGCGCGTCAGTGCGACACTGCCGCAATGGCAGTTCGACGTGCCGCGCGCCGTGCTCGACGAGCTGATCAACCAGCTGAGTGTGGTGGGCCGTCCCCTCGACGTGATCTGGCCCGGCTGAGCGCGCTGCGCTGAAGATCTGCCGGTCGTTCACTACAGTCACGGACGTGACCATCGGCTATTTCCGATATGTCGCGCTCGGCGACAGTCAGACCGAGGGCCTGTTGGACGGCGACGACACCACGGGTATCCACGGTTTCGCCGACCGTCTGGCCTGGCGACTCAACGCATTACAGCCTGGACTGCAGTACGCGAACCTGGCTGTGCGGGGCCGCCGTATCAGCGACGTGCTGGAGCGGCAACTGCCCATGGCCCGGACGATGAACCCCGACCTGATCACCAGCTGCATCGGGATGAACGACGTCACGCGGCCGGTTCGCAGCTTCGACCGGGCGCTGGCGGACATGCGGCGCGTACACGCCGAGCTCGCAGCCACCGGCGCGACGGTGGTCACCACGACATTTCCCGATATCGCCCGCATCCTGCCGGTCGGCCGGGTGCTCAGCGGCCGGCTGCGCCGGATCAACGAGGTGATCCGGACCGATTCGAAACATTTCGGCTTCCGCCTGGTCGATCTGTCGGCAGCCACCTCCATGTTGGATCCCGCGACCTGGGCCATCGATCGGGTGCACGGCTCCCCGCACGGCCATCAACTGTTCGCCGACGCCGCTGCCGAGGCGCTGGATTTGCCGGACAGTGATCACAGCTGGGCGGAGGTCGAGGGCGAACTCGTGCTGCCGCGACTGCGCGAGCGGATGTATTCGCAGCTGATGTGGGCCCAGAACATGCTGATGCCCTGGGTGTGGCGACACACGCTGGGCAGTTCCCGGGGAACCGGACTCGAGCCGAAACGCCCGGTGATGGCGCCGCTCGACGTCCGACCGGCGTTATCCGAGGCCGAGTAGCCCCAGCGGCAGCGGCGACTCGCCACGTCCGAGCGCACCGACGACTCCCGGGCAGAACGACGAGATCGCGAAGCCGGTGAACATGGTGGCCGGTCCGAGAGACATACCGGACGCGTCGGCGACCTTCCCAGCGGCGTCGGCCAGGGTCTGGCCGGGCTGCGCCAGCATCGGGCATACGGACTGGCCCAGCGCGACCGGATCAGAGCCGTTCGGCAGCATCATGTCGGCGTTGCCGAGCGCGTTGTTGAAGGCGTCGACACCTGGGTCCGCGCTCGCCGGACCAGCGGTGACCAGGCTGGCGGCGATGCCGGCGGCGGTAGCTGCGATGGCAATGGCGGTACCGAATGTGCTCTTCATGATCCCTGCATCATAGGGGAAGCCGGTTGCCGATGCCGCTGCGCGGCGGGGTCAGACGCCGGTCCAGGCGCTCGCGATCCGGGTTCCGATGTCGATGACCTTGGCATCTGCGCCGTTGATCTCGCCTGCCACGTGATGGGCGATGAAGCGCCGGATCTCGCCGTCGACGTTGGCGACGATACGCAACAGCTCCGCGCGGATCGACGACGACGTGACGTGGATGGCGATGTCCGACGAGCGTGGCGTCTTCACGTCGATGACGAGCAGCAGCGGGTGCGCGGCCCGCGCGGTCGCGGTCAGATTGATCTCGCCGAACACCATGAACCGGGGCCGGTCGATGCGCAGGTCGAGCGTCATGTCGATTTCCAGCGGGATGCGGATCGCAAAGGTGATCTCTTCACCGAGCGTCCGGGCCACCACGGGGTGTTTGATCTGGACGCGTGCGGTGACCTTCGCGAGCCCTCCGGGCCCCTGGGCGATGGGACCCATGTCGAAGGCTTCACCGGCGATGCCGCCGATCGCGTCCGCGACGCGTTCCTCACTGACCGCGACCTCGAAGAATCGTCGACCGAATTCCTCGTAGGACATGTATTCATGTTGGGGTTGAACTGCCATGGTGTGACTACGTTCTCATGTCTGGGGCCGAAGCCTCGGCAACTGGCGCCTTCATTCGGCAAAGAGTCGCAGGCCGTTGATACCCCGACCGCCGGGCGCCAGCTCCGCGATGACCACCCCGCGGTAGCCGTCCCGCCGGACCCCGGCCAGGACGTACCGGCCCGCGGCGATGACCTTCTCCACCCGGGTTCCGGTCAGCTCGTCGACCAGTTCGGAGACACTCAGCCGGGCATCAGGACCACGGGTGATCTGCGCCGGCTCGCTGAGCCGCCGCTTGACGGCCAGCGCGTCGCCGGTCGCCGCGTCGGCCAGCAGCGCGGTGAGCGACCGCTTTGCCCGAGTGCCCCCGGTGCGCAGACCAGCAAGGAAACCAACCGCACCCCCGGGTCCCTGATTGCGGAGCAGCGCCCCCGACAACCCCAATCCGGCAGGCAACGCCGCGGCGCCGCATCGCAGGAACTGCGCCACCATTCCCGGCAGCTCCCAAAATGCCTGCAGCCGAGCAATTTTCAGCGACGGATCGGGCCCCTCGGCGACCACGTCGTATTGCAGATAGACCGGAATCCGCAGCTGCACCTTGGCGCCCATGTGCACTTCGAGATCCAGGTCGCGCACGACGGTGTTGCCGACGACGATGTCGGCGTCGCGGTGGAACACGATGGTGCGCGGCCCGATGAAGGTGTCGTAGAACTGCCCGATGGCGCGGTGTCCGACGTGCGGCCGGGAGCCGACCGGGTCCTCGACGCGTCCGTCGGTGCTGAACAGACCAACCCAGGCAGCCTTGTCATGCGCGGCCGTTGCCGCGGGCGAGCGCTCGACTGTGGCCAGGAGGTCGTCGCGGGTCGGCGACTGCGGTACGGGCATACCTCCATCGTCCACCACCGCCGAGTTCGGCTGCGAGGGGATGGTCGTGGCAGATGTCGCCGATGTCGCGCACACTTGTCGGTATGAGTAACAGCGGTCCGTTCGGCATCGATCCCGAAGAGTTCGATCGCGTCCTGCGCGAGACAGGCGAGGGCATCCGTGGCGTATTCGACCGCCTCGGCCGCGGCGCCGCCTGGGCCAATGTGGTCAACGACCTGACCCGGACGCCGCGGCACGCCACACAACCCGAGACCACCGGCGACACCGGCGATGGGGTGTGGGTGGTCTACACCGTGGCCACGGACGGCGGGGCCCACGTCGAGGAGGTCTATCCCTCCGAGCTGGAGGCCCTGCGGGCCAACAAGAACAACACCGATCCCTCCCGCAAGGTCAGGTTCCTGCCGTACGGCATAGGGGTGAGCGTGTTGGATGCGCCCGAGCAGGCGGGGCAGACGGCGCCGCAGCCTCAGGACGACCAGACACCGCGGCACGAACCGCACTGATATTGACCTGCCGACAATATCCCCGGCGACGCGGCTGACACGCTACGCTTTGCCACATTGTCGTGTGGCAGCAGTGCGAGGGGAGATGACCAGGATGTTTCGGGTACTGACGGTGGCCGCAGCGATCGCCGGAACCGCCATCGGGCTGGCACCGTTCGCGAGCGCCGATCCGGCACTGGGCGGCAACGACGATCCCGGCCGGTACCCCACCGACGTCCCTGGCATGAACTACCAGGCGGTCAACGGCGCACCGTGCGACAGCCACGACATCTTCATCTTCGGCCGTGGGCCGGGCGGCGCATCGATGGCCTGCCACTGGATCCCGAACCAGTGGCCGCCGGTCGACACCGGTTTCTGGGGCTACTCCTATGCGATCCAGGGTGTGAAGGACATCGGTTCTCCGTGCCCGGGACCGCAGACCGCGGCCCAGGCTCCGGACGGCCGCCCCCTGCTGTGCCTTGGCGCGCAGGGCTGGCAGCCCGGTTTCAAGACCGGTGACGGGTTCTTCCCCAGCTGACGCGCGGTTGACGCGGCGCAGCTAGGCGCCGTCAGCCGATTCCACGGACGGTTCACGTCCGGCTTTTCTCGAAGTGGCGCCGAATGGCCACCAGCATCGCCGCGTGCGCTTTTTCTGCCTGCTCGGCAGTGAAGGCCGCGAGTGGTCGGGGCGCTGCTATATCTACTGTCTCTGTGACTGTGGTGCCCGCGCCGGCAGGCACGAAGGTGACGGTGCCGGTGAGCCGCACTCTCGGAAACTGGCGCGCCTCGGTGTGCACGACGCCGTCGGGCGCGATCAGCACTGTGGCTCGATAGGTCACCGCCAGGCTGAGCGGGCCGAACGGGATGCGGTCCCGCACCCGGTAGTCACGCTGATGGCCCCGGCCGTCCTGCCGATCGCCCACCCGGTCCACCGCCACCACGAGCGGATGCACCAGCTTCATGTTGGTGAGATCTGTATAGAAGGTACGGACGTCGTCAGGCGCCCCCGGCACCTCTTCGCACAGCTCGAACCGGGACCGGGACATCCACATCGGCTCACCGTAGGCGCAGAGTGAACAGCCTGAGCACGCATACCGGCGTTGCCCCTGAACTGAGGGTGCAGGCCACTCGAACTTCTGCGCCACACACGCAGGGTCAACGGCCTGAGCCGACTCTGAACTGAGGGCCGACACCCCAAGTCACATGCGCCACAGGGGCGTCATAAAGCCGCGCCACTTGACCGGTCCAGATGAACGACAGATGTCTGCACGGATCCATCGGTCCACACCCGAATCCGGCGCAAAAACCGTGTCGAGGCCCCGAGAGCCGCCTTCAGAATTAGCTGATTACGACTCCGCAACGTGCCTCGCGACCTTGCATTTGCGGAAAAGCTGTGTATGGCAGTATGTTTTGCGTATTCACCTGCGAATACACGAAATCGCTTCTCCCCCAAGTAGATGCGAATAAACATAGATGTAACGCACACCACACGATTCGCGAAACGTGATGGCAGACACAGTATTTTGACCATCGCGATTTTTCGTTGCTAGCGTTCATCGTCATGTTTGCTATTGCGACCGCATCGCTGTTGGCTTTGGTCAACCAGGTTTCGGGTACGCCGTACATCTCCGGCGGAGACTCGGCACGCGGCACCGACTGCTCCGGATTGGCGTCTTGGGTGGCCAACGCCGCCACCGGCCGTCCCGTCTACGGCAACCGGTTCAACACCGGCAACGAAGAGGCCGCCCTGCGTGCCCGCGGCTTCCTGCCCGGCTCCGCGCCCGGCGCCCTGAACATCGGCTGGAACGGCGGCCACACGGCCGTGACCCTGCCCGACGGCACCCCGGTGTCCAGCGGCGAGGGCGGCGGCGTCCGCATCGGTGGCGGCGGCGCCTTCCAGCGCCAGTTCACCCACCACATGCACCTGCCCCTGGCCCCGGGTGAGGACATCCCCGCCGACCTGCCCCTGGATGGCCCGCTGGACGCGCCGCCGGCCGGTCCGGCCGGTCCGGCCGACATCCCGGCTCCGGAGATCATCCAGGCCGCCAGCTTCGCGCCGGCCCCAGAGGCCCCCGCGCCGGCTCCCGAGGCTCCCGCTCCGGCCCCTGAGGGCCCGGAGATGCCCGTCTAACCGTTCAACGACCCCTCTGTTTCACAGTCAGGACTGCGACCGCTCGGCGGTCGCAGCCCTGACTGCTATTTGACGTACTCGGCCAGGTGCGACCCGGTCAGCGTGTTGCCGGCGGCCACCAGGTCCGCCGGAGAACCCTCGAAGATCACCCGGCCACCGTCATGACCTGCGCCGGGACCCAGGTCGACGATCCAGTCGGCGTGCGCCATGACGGCCTGGTGATGCTCGATGACGATGACGGACTTGCCGCCGTCGACGATCCGGTCCAGCAGCGCCAGCAGTTGCTCGACATCCGCGAGGTGCAAGCCGGTGGTGGGCTCGTCCAGGATGTAGACGTCGCCCTTCTCCCCCATTTGCGTGGCGAGCTTGAGCCGTTGCCGTTCTCCACCGGACAGCGTGGTCAGCGGCTGCCCCAGCGTCAGGTAGCCCAGCCCGACGTCGACCATCCGCGCCAGGATTTTCTGCGCCGCGGGCACCTGTGCGTCGCCGTCGGAGAAGAATTTCTCCGCGTCGGCGACCGGCATGGCCAGCACTTCGGCGATGTTCTGGCCGCCGAGGGTGTATTCGAGCACCGAGGCCCCGAACCGTCGGCCTTCGCACTCTTCACAGCGGGACTCGACGGTCGCCATCACCCCCAGGTCGGTGTATATGACCCCGGCTCCGTTGCAAGCCGGGCAGGCGCCCTCCGAATTCGAGCTGAACAGTGCGGGTTTGACGTTGTTGGCTTTCGCGAACGCCTTACGGATGTGGTCGAGCAGTCCTGTGTAGGTGGCCGGATTGCTCCGTCGCGAACCCCGAATCGGTGCCTGATCGATGGTGACGATGCCGTCGCGGCCGGCCACCGAACCGTCGATCAGGGAGCTCTTGCCCGAACCTGCCACGCCCGTGATCACGGCGAGCACGCCGAGCGGAATGTCCACGTCGACGTCCTGCAGATTGTTCGTGTCTGCACCGCGAATTTCCAAGGCCCCGTTGGCTTCCCGGACCGTCTCCTTCAGCGATGCCCGGTCGTCCAGGTGCCGGCCGGTGATGCTGCCGCTGCCGCGCAGACCCTTCACCGTGCCTTCGTAGACCACTTGGCCGCCGCCGGAGCCGGCCTCGGGGCCGAGATCCACCACATGGTCGGCAATGCCGATCACTTCCGGCTTGTGTTCGACGACCAGCACGGTATTTCCCTTGTCCCGCAACTGGATCAGCAGTTCATTCATGCGGGTGATGTCGTGCGGGTGCAGTCCGATGGTCGGCTCGTCGAACACGTAGGTGACGTCGGTCAGCGCCGAGCCGAGATGACGAATCATCTTGACTCGCTGCGCTTCTCCGCCGGACAGGGTGCCGGCGGGCCGAGCGAGCGACAGGTATCCGAGTCCGATCCCGACGAACGAATCGAGCGTGTGCCGCAGCGCCGCCACCAGCGGCGCCACCCCGGCGCCCAGGCGCTTGTCATCGGCCAGCGCCCCGACCCACTCGGCCAGGTCGGTGATCTGCATGGCGCATGCCTCAGCGATGTTGACGCCCTTGATCTTTGACGAGCGAGCCAACTCCGAGAGTCGGGTCCCCTCGCACTCGGGGCAGGTCGTGAAGGTCACCGCGCGCTCGACGAACGCCCGGATATGCGGCTGCATCGCCTCGACGTCCTTGCTCAGGAACGACTTCTTGATCTGTGGGATGAGACCCAGGTAGGTGAGGTTGACGCCGTCGACCTTGATCTTGGTCGCTTCCTTGTGCAGGAGGGCATCCAGTTCCTTCTTGGTGAACTTGCGAATCGGCTTGTCGGGGTCGAAGAAGCCGCAGCCGTTGAAGATTCGGCCGTACCAACCCTCGATGCTGAAGCCGGGAATGGTGATCGCGCCCTCGTTGATCGTCTTGCTGTCGTCGTAGAGCGCGGCGAGGTCGAAGTCATTGACCGAGCCACGGCCCTCGCACCGCAGACACATGCCGCCCACGATGTTGAAATCACGACGCTCCTTGACGGTGCGTCCAGCGCGTTCCATGGTCACCGCGCCGGCACCACTGATCGAGGCTACGTTGAACGAAAATGCTTGCGGAGAGCCGATATTCGGCTCCCCGATCCGGCTGAACAGGATGCGCAGCAGGGCGCCGGTGTCGGTGGCGGTGCCGACCGTGGAGCGCGGGTCCGAACCCATCCGCTCCTGATCGACGATGATCGCGGTGGTCAATCCCTCGAGCACGTCGACATCGGGGCGGGCCTGCGACGGCATGAATCCCTGGACGAACGCGCTGTAGGTCTCGTTGATCAGCCGCTGCGATTCGGCGGCGATGGTGTCGAAGACCAGCGAGCTCTTGCCGGACCCGGACACCCCGGTGAACACCGTCAGGCGCCGTTTCGGGATCTCGACGCTGATGTCCTTGAGGTTGTTCTCCCGGGCACCGACCACTCGGATCAGGTCGTGGCTGTCAGCGGCATGTGTTCTGCTGGGCATATCCACACGCTAACCGGGCGCCGATCAGCCGCGCTTCTCGATTCCTGATCAACGCGCCGCAGGTTTCTTCGCGAGCAGACGTAAAACTGTCAAGTTCCACTGATTTTCGACAGTTTTACGTCTGTTCGCGGGAATAGGCCCTACTTGCCGAAGCCAGCCTTGCGCAGGGCTTCGGCCATCGAACCCGACGGTGCGGCCTCCCGGCGGCCACCGGCGTTGCCGCGCTGTGGATTACGTCCGCGATCCTGGTTCTGACCGCGGTTCTGTCCACCGCCACCGCCACTGCCACCGCCATTGCCGCCACGGTTGCCGCCATCGCGGCCGCGCGGCTGACCGCCACCGTCGCGCCGGGGTCCGCTGCCCTGCTCGGGCCGCTTGCCGTCGCGGGGGCGCTGCGGATCGTCGTTCAACCGCAGGGTCAGCCCGATCCGCTGCCGCTCGACATCGACCTCGAGCACCTTGACCTTGACGACCTGACCGGACTTGACCACTTCGTGCGGGTCGGAGACGAAGCGGTCGGCCATCGCCGAGACGTGCACCAGACCGTCCTGGTGCACACCCACGTCCACGAAAGCACCGAACGCGGCCACGTTCGTCACCACGCCCTCCAGCACCATGCCGACCTTGAGGTCGGACACCTTCTCGACACCGGCGGCGAAGGTCGCGGTGGAGAACGCGGGCCGCGGGTCACGGCCGGGCTTCTCCAGCTCGCCCAGGATGTCGGTCACGGTGGGGATGCCGAAGCGGTCGTCGGCGAAGTCGCCCGGCTTGAGCGCCCGGAGCTTGCGCTCGTCGCCGATCAGCTCAGCAAGGGTGACGCCGGCGCGGTCCAGGATCCGGCGCACCACCGGGTAGGCCTCGGGGTGCACGCCCGAGGCGTCCAGCGGGTCGTCGCCTTCGCGGATCCGCAGGAAGCCGGCGCACTGCTCAAAAGCCTTGGGCCCCAGGCGCGGAACGTCGAGCAGGCCGCTGCGGCTACGGAACGGCCCGGTGTTGTCGCGGTGCGACACGATCGATTCGGCCAGCGACTCGGTCACGCCGGACACCTTGGCCAGCAGCGGCACGGAGGCCGTGTTGAGGTCGACACCGACCGCGTTCACGGCATCCTCGACCACCGCGTCCAGGCTGCGGGCCAGGGTCCCGGGCGTCACGTCGTGCTGGTACTGCCCGACGCCGATGGACTTCGGTTCGATCTTGACGAGTTCGGCGAGTGGGTCCTGGAGGCGACGGGCGATCGAGACCGCACCGCGCAGCGTGACGTCCAGCTCGGGCAGTTCGTGCGCGGCGTAGGCCGACGCCGAGTACACCGACGCCCCGGCCTCGCTGACCATCGCCTTGGTCGGCAGACGCGAGGGACCTGAAGCCCCGGCCGCCTTCAGATCGGCGATGAGTTCGGTTGCCAGCGCATCGGTTTCGCGCGACGCGGTGCCGTTGCCGATGGCGATCAGCTCGACGTTGTGCCGTGCGACCAGGGCCGCCAGCGTCGCTTTGGCAGCGTCCCACTTGTTCTGCGGCTGATGCGGGAAGATCGCGCAGGTGTCGACGACCTTTCCGGTGCCGTCCACCACCGCGACCTTGACGCCGGTGCGGAATCCGGGATCGAGCCCCAGCGTGGCGCGGGTCCCGGCGGGCGCGGCCAGCAGCAGGTCCTTGAGGTTCTTGGCGAACACCGCGACGGCGTCCTCCTCGGCGCGCTGCCGCAGCCGGATCCGGGCGTCGACGGCCGCCGAGAACATCAGCTTGGTGCGCCAGGCCCAGCCGACCGTCGCGGTCAGCCACGGCGTGGCCGCGCCGCCGGCACCCATGTCGACCCCGAGCGACTGGGCGATCATGGCCTGGTACAGCGCGTCGTCGCCGCCATCGAAGTTGAGCGACAGCGCTTCTTCCTTCTCGCCGCGCAACACCGCGAGCACGCGGTGCGAGGGCATGGCCTCCAACGGCTCGGAGTACTCGAAGTAGTCGCGGAACTTCTGCGCGGCAGGACTTTTCGCCGCTTCCTCGGACCACGGTTTGGTGCTCAGCGTGCCGTCGGCCCAGAACTTCTCGCGCACTGCACCGACCAGCTCGGCGTCCTCGGACACCCGCTCCACCAGAATGTGGCGGGCCCCGTCGAGCGCGGCGGCGATGTCGGCCACCTCCTCGGCCAGGAATTCGGCGGCCACTTCGTCGGGGTTGAGCGTCGGGTCGGCGAGCAGCCGGTCCGCCAACGGCTCCAGGCCGGCCTCGCGGGCGATCTGCGCCTTGGTGCGCCGCTTGGGCTTGTATGGCAGGTAAATGTCCTCGACCCGAGCCTTCGTCTCCGCGGCCAGCAGCGCCGCCTTCAGCTCGTCGGTCAGCTTGCCCTGCTCCTCGATCGAGGCCAGCACCGCGTCGCGCCGCTGATCCAATTCGCGCAGGTAGCGCAGCCGCTCCTCGAGGGTGCGGAGCTGACCGTCGTCCAGGCTGCCGGTGACTTCCTTGCGGTACCGGGCGATGAACGGCACGGTCGCACCTTCGTCCAGTAGCCGTACTGCGGCGTCGACCTGACCCTCGGCAACGGCCAGCTCTTCGGCGAGACGCGCGTTCACGGACTTGACGACAGACTTGACGCTCAAATTCACGGGCTGGACCCTACCCAATGCCGCCGACAGTCGTCGGCAGCGGCGAGTAAGTTTGCGCTATGCCCCAGCCGCTCCCGATGCCGCACGCTCCCGAGCGCACCCGATAGCGCGACATGAACCCCGACGTGCGCACCCTGTGGATGGTCGTCTCGATGACCGCCCTGGTTTTCGGGTTGCTGCATGTCTGGGTGGGGGCCGGTAAGCGGAGACACCCCGCGGTCCAGCTCTGGGGCGCGGGCAACTTCGCCGGTGCCCTCGGCGCCGGACTCCTGAGCTTCCGCGGGTTGGTACCCGAGGTGTTGTCGGTGACGGTCGCCAATATCCTGCTCGTCACCTGTTGGTCGTTGATCTGGGGCGGCCTGTGCGCTTTCAACGGACAGCCCATCCGCGGCCGGGCGATGGCGGCCGGGCCGCTGGCGGTACTGGTCGCATTGCAATTGATACCGCCGTTCACCACCAGCATCCCGGCCCGCGTGTCGCTCACGGCTCTGGTGCTGGCCGGGTATTTCGCGCTGAGCGTCATCGACGGCATCAAGGCCCAGCGCGTCGAGCGCCTGGCTTCGCGACGCATCCTGATCGGCCTGTACGTCGTCGCGGCCGCGGCGGCGGTCGGGCGCGCGGTCAGCCTGCATCTCGATGCCGGCGCCGTGCAGTTCGCCACGACCACCCCGCTCGTGTCGCTGCCGATGCTGCTCTTCGCCTTTTCCGTCATGTCCATCAACCTGTGTCTGTCGCTGATGGGGTGGGAACGGCTCGAGGACCAATTGGCCGACGCGGCCATGCTCGACTCCCTCACCTGCACCCTCAACCGCGCCGGGTTCATGATCCAGGCGCAGCGGCTCGCCGAGGAATGCGTCGCGCGGCAGCTCCGGTGCTCGGTCATCGTGATGGACCTCGACGAATTCAAGGCCGTCAACGACGTCTTCGGGCACGAGGCCGGCGACCGGCTGCTGGCCGAATTCGCGTCCGTGGCACGGTCGAATCTGCGCAGCGGCGACCTGCTGGCCCGGATCGGCGGCGAAGAATTCTGCGCCATGCTGCCGGGCGTCGACGAAAGTCAGGCGGCGGTCATCGCCGACCGGCTCCGGGTGGCGTTCGCCGCCGCCACGTTCAGCCACAACGACGTTGTGCTCGCCGGAACGGTGAGCATCGGGGTCTCCCAGCTCGGGCACAAGGCCGGGTTGCGCTCGGCGATCCACCGCGCCGACGTGGCGATGTACGAGGCGAAGAACCGCGGCCGCGACCGCGTGATCCGCGCATCGGCGGCCGGCGAGCGCGACTGAGCCTCCGGCTCAGTAGGTCCCGCAGTTCGGCGACGTGGGCTCACCGTTGAACCGCGCGGCGATCCACTGCATCGCCGGCTCCCCGTCCACCAGCATCGGCAGGGCATGGTTGATCACCAGCTTGTTCAGGAACGGCGGTTCCTCGTTGGTGCGGAACTCGACGTCGGCGCCCATGTCACACCAGTCGCGGCCCAGCTGATTGGCCGCGGTCCACGGCACCAGCGGGTCGTATCGGTTGCTGTTGATCAGCACCGGCGCATTCGGCTTGTACTTGCCCAGCTTCTGCATCTCGAAAAGTGTCTTGAACGGCTCTTCCTCGATCAGCACGTTGATGTCTTCGGTGAAGTACGGCTGCAGGTGCCGGAACATGAAGTCGACGATGGTCTGCCCCACGCACTGCCGCGAGACACTCTCGAGCATGTCCTTGCCTCGCTGGGTGAGCTTGGAACGGATCAGGTCGGCGAACTCCGGGTACGCGTAGATCTCGCCGTTGAGCGCGTAGCCGACCACGCCGACCAACGCGCTGCCGTCCGTATACGGGAACAGCTCCTTGAGGTCGGCCACCGGAGCACCGGCGTAGGTGCCGACGACGTGCAGGTCAGGAGCATAGGAGGACGCCAACTCCGCCGCCGATGCCGCGGCGCCGCCGCCTTGCGAATAGCCCCAGAAAGCAACCGGCCCATTGGGATCCAACGAGGTACCCGGCAGCTTCTTGGCGGCCCGCGCGGCGTCGAGCACCGCCGCGGCCTCGGCGACGCGGTTGACGTACGTGTGCATCCCGGGGGTGCCGAGGCCCTCGTAGTCGGTCATCACGATCGCGAAACCGCGGGCCACCATCGTCGCGATGAACGCCTCTTCGTAGTTGACCATGATGTCCCAGCCACCCGAATAGTGGATGCCCTGGTTGAACTGCCGCGACGGTGCGCACTGGTTGCCCTGACCCTGGGTCCCCACCGCGTAACTGATCAGCGGCCGGGGTCCCTTGCCCGGCCAGTCGTTGTAGGGCTCGAAGTAGGTGCCGGTGACCGCGACCGGGTTTCCGCGGGCATCGGTGCTGCGATACATGATCCGGGTCCCGGTGGCCATGATCGCGCCGAGCTGGCCCGACGGTTCGAGCACCAGCCGCGACGGTTCGGTCCGGATCAGATCACCGGGCTGCCCCGGCGGCAGCGGATCGGGCGGCAGATAGAACTCGGCGTACTGCGGCTCATCGCCGTCCGCGTGGGCTACGGGCATTCCCGCCAGCACAGAAACGATGAGTAGACACGCGGATAGGACGCCCCCGAAGCGATGCATAACGGGACGATAACAACGAGACTCTCGTATACGAAATCACAGATTCCCGAATCAAAGAATCGTGTTCTTGACAGACGTCGAGTGGCGGGTCGCACAGACGCTCCCTGGAAGCGATCCGCGAGGTCCGCGAGCCTGCCTGTGCCTGCCATGTCATATCGCCCCGGATTCGGCGTGACATCACAACCCCCGGATGCCCGCTAAGGGCAGATTTCCCTTGCCACGCTGATTTACTGGCCATCGTTACTTCGACCCCGGAGATGAGCAGCAATGGACGACGAGACGACGGCCGCCCCGGACGCAGCGGACAGCCCGCCGGTGATCACCGCGCAGGGCCTCAGCGTCATCGGTGAGCACGGCGCGCTCTTCTCTGACGTCGACCTGGAATTGCGGCCCGGGTTCCACGCCATCCAGATGCCCGGCGGACCGGCCCAGCACACCCTGCTGCTGTCGCTCGCCGGCCGGCTCAAACCGACCAAGGGCACTGTCACCGTCAACGGCGCGACGGGGCCACGTGCCATCCGGAAACACTGCGCCATCGCCGCGTTCGCCGACATCGACGACCTGGAGGACATGGTCACGGTGCAGACGGTGCTCACCGAACAGCGCCGTTGGGTGTCGCCGTTTCCGGCGTGGGTGCCGGTCCAGTCCGACACACCGGAGATGACGGCGGTGTTCGGGGACGACCTTCCCCTGCTGTCGCCGAAGACCTTCATCATCGAGTTGTCCGATCTGGAGCTCTTCCTGCTGCGCATCACCTTGGCGCTCATGTCCGACCGGCCCGTTTTGATCGTCGGCGACCTCGAGCAGGTACGCGACAACGAACGCCGGGCCCTCGCCGTGCAGCGACTCGGCGCCCTCGCCGAACACCGCACCGTCGTCGTCGGGGTGACCAACCCACTGGGCGACGACGCACCCCACCACGTTCTGCATGACCGCCGCATGCTGACCGGAAAGGCCTGACCATGCTTGCTGGACTCGCATTCGGCTCGGAGATCAAACGATTCGGCCGCAGCCGCATGACGCGCGCCGCGATCGTGGTGCTGATGCTGCTGCCGCTGGTGTACGGCGCCCTGTACCTGTGGGCGTTCTGGGATCCGTTCGGCCAGGTCAACAAGATGCCGGTGGCGCTGGTGAACGCCGACCGCGGCGCCGTCGTCGAGGGCGTTCACGTCAACGCGGGCGAGCAGATCGCCAAGAGCCTGACCGACGACCGCAGCCTGGACTGGCACGTGGTGAGCGATCAGGAGGCACGCGACGGCGTCGAGCACGGCAAGTACTACTTCATGCTGGAGCTGCCGGAGAACTTCAGCGAGGCCATCGCCTCACCGGTCACCGGCGATCCCGAAAAAGCACAGCTGATCGCGGTGTACAACGACGCCAACAACTACATCTCGTCGACCATCGGGCGGACCGCCACCAGCCAGGTACTCAACGCGGTGTCCACCCGCATCTCCGGCCAGGCGGTCAATCAGATTCTGTCCGTGGTGGTTTCGTCCGGCACCGGCATCAAGCAGGCCGCCGACGGGGCGCAGAAACTGGCCGACGGCGCGGCGCAGGTCGATACCGGCGCGGGCAAATTGTCGAGCGGCCTGAGCGACGCGCGCTCCGGCTCGGCCAAGCTCTCCGCGGGCGCAAAGCAGCTCTCCACCGGCATCAACCAGGCCACCGATCCGTTGTTGAAGGTGACCAAGGCCCTGTCGCAGGTCGGCGGCAGCACCGACCAGTTGCAGCAGAGCGCGACGGCGCTGGAGCAGGCGGCCGATCAGGCCGGTGCGCTGGCCACCGCGCAGGACACGGCGGCCGCGGCGATCGGCTCGGTGATCCAACAACTTTCGGTGAATCAGGATCCGGTGTCGATCGGCGCCGTGAACACCCTGCGCGGCGTCCAGGACCAGTTGAACGGCCATCAGTTCACGCCACAGATCCGTCAGCAGATCACCGATGGGCGCAATGCGGCGATCTCGATGACCGAGACGCTGCGCTCCCCCGGCAGTCCGCTGCGGACGGCGCTCGATCAGGTGGGCGGCAGCGGTCAGCAGCTGACCGACAAGCTCAACCAGCTGCGCAACGGCGCCCAGCAACTGGCCACCGGCAATGCGCAATTGGCCAGCGGCATCGTGCAACTCGATGACGGGGCGCGCCAGTTGAAGTCCGGCACCACCCAACTCAAGGACGGTTCGCACGAACTGGCCACCAAGCTCGGCGACGGCGCCAAGCAGGTGCCGACCTGGACCGAGCAGCAGAAAGAGGCCATCGCCGACACCATCGGCGGTCCGGTGCACCTGGAGTCCTCACACGAGAACGGTGCCCCCAACTTCGCCACCGGCATGGCCCCGTTCTTCCTGACGCTGGCGCTGTTCTTCGGCGCGCTCGTGCTGTGGATGGTGTTGCGGCCCTTGCAGAACCGCCCGATCGCGGCCGAGGTGCTGGCAATCCGGGTGGTGCTGGCGAGCTACCTGCCGGCCGCGGCGCTCGCCGTGGGGCAGTCGATCATCCTGTACTGCGTGGTGCGATTCGGTCTCGGCATGCAGGTGTCGCATCCGGTGGCGATGCTGGGCTTCATGATGCTGATCTCGCTGGCCTTCGTGGCCGCGACACAGGCCATCAACGCCCTGGTCGGACCGGCGGTGGGACGGGTGCTGATCATGGCGCTGCTGATGCTGCAGATGGTCAGTGCCGGCGGCATGTACCCGGTCGAGACGACGGCCAGACCCTTCCAGGTGCTGCATTCGTTCGATCCGATGACGTTCGGCGTCAACGGACTTCGTCAGTTGATCCTGGGTGGCATCGACGGCCGCCTGTGGCACGCGATCATCGTGCTGGTATGCATTTGGCTTGGCGCACTGGGCATTTCGAGCTTGTGCGCCCGCCGCAACCGGACCTGGAACCTGATCCGGCTCTTGCCCGCCATCAAGATGTAGCCCGGGGCTAGCCCAGGCTGACAGTGCCGTCGGCGTTGATGCGCCACCCCGGGTTGTGCGCGATCTCCCAGATCACGCCGTTCGGATCCTGGATGTGCGCGTGGAACACCCCGCCGAACTGCCCGGGCTGCGGCGGCTTGAGGGTGGTGCCGCCCGCGCCGGTCATGGCCGCAGCCAGCTCGATGACCTCGTCCTGGCTGTCGACGTTGTGCGCCAAAGTGATTCCGCTGACCTGTGAGTGGTCGGCGGCCTGCGCCAGGTCGGCGTTGAACTTCTCCGCGAGGAAGAAGCCGAGCAGCTGGCCCGGCGCCGTCTGATAGAAGATGATCTCCCCCGGCACATCGAGCGTCGGCGTCCAGCCGAGCGCGGTGTAGAACTGCCGGGTCGCATCCAGATCAACGGTGGCCAACGTGAAGAAGTGCACTTGCTGCTTCATGACCCCAGGCTACGTAGCCCCACCGACATGCTGTCAGAGCAAACAGACGCCGGCGACCAGGAGTGCGACGACCTTGATCAACTCCAGTGCCACGTAGACATGGTGACCACGGGAGCGCGGGCCGACGCGGCCGGCGAGCACCTCATCCGACCGGCGATTCAGCCCGGGACGCACGGCGACCAGCTGCACGGCCAACGCCCCCACGGCCACGGCGAACGCGGTGGTGACGGCCAGCGCAGGCCGACTCACCAAGGCCGCCAACACAATTCCCGTCGCGAACACCAGCTCGACGCTGTTGAGTGCCCGGAACACCAGCCGCCCGATGCCGAGCCCGATCGGCAGGGTGACGTTCGGTGCCCGAAATTTGAGCGGCGCCTCCAGGAAGGAGATGGCCAGCACCATCCCCAACCAGACGAAGGTGACGGCAACCTGGACCGCTGCGGGAGTACTCATCGGAATCGAGGCTAGGCGGCCAGCGGGCTGAACGCTTCGAACCAGATGCGGTCACGCGGCACGCCGGCGTCCCCGAGCTGCCGGACCGCCGCTTCCATGAACGGGGTCGGACCGCAGATGTAGACGTTGGCATCGGAGCGGAAGTCGATGGCGCTGAGGTCGATTCGGCCGCGCCGGTCGGGTTCGGTCAGCGGATAGCCGTCGGGCAGCCCGTCGTACCAGGTGTGCAGTGTCGCGCCCGGAATCTGCGCGACGAGGTCGGCCAGTTCCGCGCGGTGCGCGTGACTGGCACGGGTGCGGTCGCAGTGCACCACGGTCACGGAGCGTCCCGGCTGCTCGGCCGCGATGAAATAGAGCATGCCCAGCACGGGAGTGATGCCGATGCCCGCCGAGATCAGCAGCAGCGGGGTGTCCGCGGGACTGTCGAGGGTGATGTCACCGAACGGGTGTGACACCTGCAGCACGTCGCCTTCGAACACGTACTCGTGCAGGTATGACGACACCGCACCCTCCCGACGCACCGAGATGCGCCACCGGTCGTCGGCACCGGCGTGCGACAGGCTGTACTGGCGAATCTGGCGGGCCCCGTCGGGCAGCTGGACCGCCACCGAAATGTATTGTCCCGGAGCGAAATCAGGGAGTTCGGCGCCATCGGCGGCGGCGAGCCCGAAGGCCACGGTGAGCGGTGACTGCTGTACCCGTTCGACTACCCGGACCGGCATCCAGACATGTTCCGGGTCCGTTCCGGCCGCCTCGTACAGTTCACGTTCACGGCCGATCAGCGTGTCGGCCATCGACCAGTAGACCGCAGTCCATGCCTCGGCGACATCCGCGGTGACGACGTCCGCGCCGAGCACCTCGACGATGGCCGCGAACAGATGCTCATAGACCACCGGGTACTGCTCGGGTGCCACGCCCAACGACGCGTGCTTGTGCGCGATCCGTTCGATGACGTCTGCGCCGGGAGCGTCGGGATGGACGAGCAACGTGGCGTACATCGCGACCGATCCGGCCAGCGCCTTCTGCTGCGACCCGTTTGCCTGATTGCCGCGGTTGAACAGATCCCGCTCCAATTCGGGATGCGCCGCGAACAACCGGCGGTAGAAGACCGGCGTGATCTCGCCGATCGCACCGCCGACCACCGGCAGCGTGGCCTTGACGACCTCGGCGTGGGCCGGCGACAACTGGGCTGTAGACAACATGGCAGAACCTCTCACTTCCTCGTGAATGCGCTGGCGCGACCTGGATCGAAGATGTCCCGATACCCGTCCTCCACCTGTCAACCAGGCTATTTAAATAAGCATGATCCATGCAAGTATTAACGATTGTGAGCTACGACACAACGTAGTAATAGCTTCGGCGGGCACCAAGACCACCGATTTGCGATTCCATCCGCCAACACGACGTTTGACCGCGCCGGATGCCGGTTATGCACTAGACATGTTCAGTAACAAGGTGATTCCGTTCCTGGCGGCCGGCGCGTTCGCATCGGCTGGCGTGGCCGCCCCGTTCGTATCAGCCGATATCGTGTCGAGCACCGTCGGCAACAACCCGGTCTTGACCAGCTATCCGCTACAACCGGCCGACAATGACGGCCCGGGCGGCAGCGGCTGCGTCAACGGCCAGTGCGGTTCCGGCGGCGTGAACGGTGGTCCTGGAGGCGGCCCGGGAGGTGCCGGCTGCATACCCACCCAGTACGGCCCGGCCTGCGGTTCCGGTGGTGTCAACGCCGGCCCGGGCGGCATTCCCGGTGGCAGCGGTTGCATTCCCGGAGTCGGCTGCGGCGGCGGCCACGGCTAGTCGTCGGCGAGCCCCGTATCGGCGACCAGCAGCCGGTCGACGGCGCTGGTGCACTCGGACGAAAGTCCCCGTCGCATCAGCGCATTGACGAACTCGGCGGCCACGGTCTTGAGCTTCACCTGCGTCGCCTGCGACCGCCATCTCGGGATGTCGAACGCGCGGTCGGCGTCGACGCCATAGGTCACCATGAGCACGCCCTTGGCTTGCTTGATCACCGCACGTGATTCCACGACGCGGAACATGGCCTTGGTGACGTTCGACTGCACACTCTCGGTGACCTCGACGTAGAACCCTTCGGTCCCGATCACGTGACCGGACTCCGTATCGGTCATATCCGTGACTCGGCGCTCGGGCATAGTCGTATCCAGCCCGTGAAATCCGGGCCTGATTCATCGTAACCCGTTATGCCCGAGCGCCGTCAGCTGTGCGTCACTGTCAGGCGTGCGCAACCTGCTCCCGAATTTCCCGCAGGGTCCGCTCGAGGATCCGCGAGACGTGCATCTGCGAGACGCCGATCGTGTCGGCGATCTGGCGCTGCGTCTTCGATGCGAAGAATCGCAGGTAGAGGATCCGTTGCTCACGAACCGGCAGAGCTTCCAGCACCGGCTTGACCGATTCGCGCTCGGTGACCCGCTCGAACCCGTCGTCGACATCACCGAGCACGTCGGAGAGTGACTGCGGATTGTCATCGTTGTCGACGACGGGCGTGTCGAGGGACTGCGGCTGATAGGCATTGGCTGCCAAGAGTCCTTCTGTGATCTGTTCCGGCGCAACACCCAACGCCTCGGCCAGTTCGCCGGCGTTCGGCGTACGACCCAGCCGCTGCGTCAATTCTGTTGTCACACCTTTGATTTGCTGACGAATATCTCGGATGCTCCTCGGTACGTGGACTTTCCAGCCATAGTCCCGGAAGTGGCGGCGCAACTCCCCCATGATCGTCGGGACGGCAAACGCGACGAAGGCTGCCCCATTGTTGGGGTCGAAGCGATTGACCGCCTGGATCAAACCGACTCGGGCAACCTGGGTCAGGTCGTCGAGGTTCTCGCCCTTGCCGTCGAAGTGGCGGGCGAGCCGGTCCGCCAGCGGGCAGCACCGCATCACGATGCGATCGCGCTGCCTCATGAATTCGTCGGATTCCGCAGGAAGCGTGCGTAGCGTCGCCACCATATCCGGTACATCCGCATACTCGTCGGAATACCGGGTCTTTTCGGGTAAACGCTTCTCCAGCAACAAGGTTGACATGAACGTGCCTTCCACAGGCCCACAACACGCATTAGAAGAATCGGCGCTCCGAGCATCTACTCGGCGCCGTGGCATGCGCATTGTTTCCACCAGTCAAGGTGGACCGGCAATCTGCCGTAGTCGACCGCCACCCCGGTATTCACTCAGCCGCGCCCTGATCTGGACCGCGGCCGCACACCGTCAGGTAGCGCTCAGCTGGCATCGCTTCGGTCTAAGCGACTGCGCCGCATGGGCGCTGTAATCGACCATACCGCTCATCAGAGCGTGACACCACCGCTACTCGCCGCCGACCATCGATAACGGCTGGTCAGACCGAAGAAACTTTTCTGCCAGAACAGGTTTGGCCGGTAACCGCCCCGGGTATCCACCGAATCGGCGACAGCAACATTCGGAAAACACTGACAGGAAGCGCATTTTTCGATGGCGGTGTGTATTACCTGCGGAACAGATTGCGATCAGTCGTTCACCGTTAGTTGGAACGGCCGCAGCGCCAGCTTTGACTGCATCGAATGTATGGCCACCATGGTGGCCCCGACGTGCCGGCACTGCGGATGTCGAATCCTCGGCCACGCGTTGCGAATCGACGGCAGCCCGTACTGCTGCGAACATTGCGCCCAGGCCGCCGACGACGACGCAAAGCCGTCGGCAAACACCGAGCGTTGGCAGTTCGGTTTGCGGTCGATCGCGCCGGTGCCGGGCGACTGAAGCCCTGTCGATTTGGACGGGCTCGAGTTACGTGCCGAAGGCTCTCGACATCACCGACCCGTCAGCAGCGGGAATTCTTCGGCTTCGACGCGTTGCGTGTGGTCCTCGGTGGCCTGCTGCAGGTCGGTCAGCGCGGTCTCGAATTCCGCGGATGTCAGGTCCAGCTGTGTCACGTGGTCCAGCTGCTCCTTGGTGTCGTCCGCTTCGCCGCGCAGCGACTCGACCACGCGCCCGCGCCGTACCCGCGGATGCACCAGCAGCTCCTCGGTCACTTCCTGCGCGGTCAGCGCCGCGCGTAGTTCCGCGAAATACTGCTGACGCTCGGTGGCGTCCTGCGCGTGCAGCGTCTTGTCGAACAGGCGGCGCGTGGTCAGGTGCTGAGCCTTGACGTAGTCGATGACGTCATCTTTGGCAGTCGTCGACACCGGTGTCATGCGATTCCCCTTTTTTGTCTGGCCCGGGTGTATCCCGGTACTACTGCCCGGTCCGCGCCGAAGTAAACGCCGGCTACCCGTCCCCGCTGCCGTCCTCGGGTGGCCAGTGATGCCCTTGTGACGCCGTTCCGGGGTCCGCGAAGTCGCCGCGCGACAGCGGCACCCACTGCTCGCTGGCCACGGCCTGTTCGGCGGGAAAATCTTCCAGGTCGCCGAACGGCTGTGCGTCCCACATCTCGAACGTCAGTGGCGTCTGGAGCCAGCCGTACAGCAGCAGATATGTGGCTTCGAGCGAATCGAGATGGGTGCGTTCCCAGCCGTGACTGCCGTCGAGCCCGAATCCCACGAGCGCCGCGCGCGTGGCGGCGCCGGCCTCGATGGCGGCCGCGACATCCGACCGGTAGTACCGAAAGATGTCGCGGGCGTAGGTGATTCCCTTCTCCTGGGCCAACCGGCACAACTTGCGGGTCAGGTAGTAGTCGAACGGTCCGTGCATGTCGGCCATCGGAATGGTGACGCCGTGTTCGAGCGACTGCTGGCCGGGCGCGCACACCGCGTTGTCGACGGACACCAGCTCCGCTACGTCGGGTGGCAGTCCGTGGCTGGCACCGTGGCCGACTTCCTCGGTGATGGTCACCATGAGCGTCGTCCGATGCGGCAGCACGATGTTGCGCTCGGCGATGACCTTGGCCAGCGTCAGGGCAATGGCCACGCCGGCCTTGCCGTCGAGGTGCCTGGAGACGACGAAGCCGTCTTCGGTCAGCTCCGGGCTCGCCACCAGTGCGACGAAGTCCCCGACGTTCAAGCCCAACTGTTCGAGGTCCGCGCGCGATGTCACATTGCGATCGACCCGGACTTCGACGTCGTCCCAACTGGTCGGCTGGGTGTCGATCTCGTCACCGAACGCATGACCACTTGCCTTGAGCGGCATCACTGTTCCGGTGAAGAACCGGTCGGCGTCGTCAGGCAGGATGCGGACCCGGGCACCGGTGGCGAAACGTGCCGAGAAGGTGCCGACGGGCACGAGCGCCAGCCGGCCGTTGTCCTTGAGTTCGCGCACCATGCAGCCGATGGTGTCCGAGTGCACCACGATGGCGCGGTCGGTGGTCTGCGACCGTCCCGGCAGTTCGGCGATGAGCGCGCCGCGGCGGGTCAGCGTGAACGGCACACCGAGTTTGGTCAGGATCTGGCCGATCAGTTGCATCACCGCGTCGGTACGTCCCGACGGGCTCGGCGTCTGCAGCAGCGCCAAGAGCGTGTCGACCATCCAGCCCCGGTCGTCCACCGACATCCGGGTGCCTACGGCGTTATCGGGTTCAGCCATCAGCGCTGCTCGATCGGGTCGGGATGCCAGGCCCACGGCGTGGCCGCGGTACGCGGGAACAGCAGATCGATGAACGCCTGCGCGGTCGGGCGCGGCTCATGATTGGCCAGGCCCGGTCGCTCGTTCGCTTCGATGAACACATACTCCTCGCCCCGCACCGTCGGCACGATCAGATCGATTCCGGTCACCGGAATCTCGATCGCCTCCGCCGCGTCCACCGCCACTTTCGCCAGCATGGGGTTGAGATCGTCGGTGACGTCGTGAATGGTCCCGCCGGTGTGCAGGTTCGCCGTGTGGCGCACAACCAGTCGTTCGTTCGCGGGCAGCACATCCTCCAGCTGCCAGCCTTCCTTGTGAACGGTGTCGTCGGTGATGGTGTCCAGCGGAATCGCCGATTCCCCGTGCGTGGCCACCGAGCGGCGCCGGCTCTGCGCTTCGATCAGCTGGCGGATGGTGTGCGTACCGGTACCGATCACCTCGGGTGGCCGGCGGATGGCCGCGGCGATCACCTTGCCGTCGATGACGACGACGCGCAAATCCTCTCCCTCGCAACGCTCTTCGATGAGAACGTCGGGGCAGTGCTGCATGGCGAGCCCGATGGCGCGGTTCAGGTCATCGGCACCGGTGACCCCGACGGTGATGCCCGCGCCCTGTTCGCCGCGGGCCGGTTTGACGACGGCGGACCCCACCTTCTCCAGGAAGCGACAGTCTTCGTCGGTGAAAGTCGCTGTGCAGCCTTCCGGTACGCGGATACCCGCATCCGCGACGACCGACCGGGCGACGCGCTTGTCGTCACACCGGCTCATCGCCACCGCGCTGGTCAGTTCGGACAGCGACTCGCGGGTGACGACGCTGGTGCCGCCGTGGGTGAGCCGAAGGTAGCCGCCCTGCGCATCGAGCACGTCCACCGCGATGCCCCGCAGGATCGCCTCGTCGGCGATGATGCGCGCATACGGGTTCAGGTGTGCCAGTTGCTCTTCCGGCTTGACCGGAGCGAACAGCGGTTCGTTGATCGCGTTCTTGCGCTTGATCCCGAGCGCGGCGGGCACGCGCGTGAAGCCGATGCGCTCGTACAGCGCGATCGCGCCGTCATTGTTGTGCAGCACCGACAGGTCCATCTGGGCCCGTCCCCGCCGGATGAACTCCTCGATCAGCGAGCGCACCAGCAGGCCGCCGGTGCCGGGCCGGGTGGCGGTCGGCTCGACCGCCAGGCACCACAGGCTGGAGCCGTTCTCCTCATCGCCGAACAGCTGGCTGTGATCGATACCGGTCACCGTGCCGACAACCTGACCGGTCTGGTCGTCGACGGCGACCAGGTACACCACCTGCGGCGCAGACTGGCTGTTGGTCCACATCAGGTCGCTGTCGGCCGGCACCATGTGACACCGCACGTAGATGTGGTTGATCGCGACGCAGTCGTCGATCGAATTCACCTGGCGGACCGACAATCCCGGCACATCGGGTGGCCGGAACTGCATGGGCTTGGTCAGGTCGAGCCGGTACGTGAAACTCGGGTCGATGAAGAATTCATGGGCGTGCAGCGCCACGAAGACATGGGGCGCATCGAGGTACATGCCGATGTCACGACGGCCACTGCCCTCCTCCCGCAGTGCCGTGCCGAACTCATCAGGGTCGTGGAAGGTCTGACCGAAAACCAGCCGCCCCCAACCCATGTCCTGTATGACGCCCTCGGCCATGTCGCCGGTGTGCGTTGTCATCATCGACCCACTCCGTCGACGTGTGTGGCGAGCCACAATTCCAGCAAACCGACCTGCCACAACGGATTCCCGCGCAGCGGCGTGAGATTGCCGTTGGGATCGGCGAACATCTCGGTGACGACACCGGGGGCGAACAGACCCCGGTCGCGCGCGGCCCGGCTGTGCAGCGCGTCACGCACGAGGTCCAGGTAGGGCCCGGCCAGATGCTTGAGCGCGGGCACCGGGAAATAGCCCTTGGGGCGGTCGATGACCTCGGCCGGAATGACTTTGCGCGCAGCATCTTTCAGCACACCCTTTCCGCCCTGCGCGGTCTTGAACTCCGGCGGGCAGGCCGCCGCCAGCTCGACGAGCTCGTGGTCGAGGAACGGCACGCGGCCTTCCAGTCCCCAGGCCATGGTCATGTTGTCGACCCGCTTGACCGGGTCGTCGACGAGCATGACGGTGGTGTCCAGCCGCAGCGCCCGATCGGTCGCGGTGGCCGCGCCCGGATGGGTGAAATTCTGCAGGACGAACGCCGCCGCGGAGTCGTGCTCGAGTTGCCACTGCGGCTGCAGCAGCCGGTTGACCGCCTCATGACTGCGGTCGAAGAATGCGCTGCGGTAGCGACGCAACGCGTCGACTGGATCGTTGTCGGCCGCGCTCGCCATCGGCGGATACCAGTGATAGCCGGCGAAGATCTCGTCGGCGCCCTGCCCGGACTGCACGACCTTCACGTGCTGACTGACTTCCTGCGACAGCAGGTAGAACGCCACGCAGTCGTGGCTCATCATCGGCTCGCTCATGGCGTCGATCGCACCGGAGAGGGCGGGCAGCATGCGTGACGAGTCGACGCGAATCTGGTGGTGGTCGGTGTCGAATTGGCGGGCGATGACGTCCGAGTACTTGAACTCGTCGCCTTCCTCGCCGCCTGCGGCCTCGAATCCGATGGAGAACGTGGCCAGCCCGTGTTGGCCGGCCTCGGCGAGCAGACCGACGATCAAGCTGGAATCCAGGCCACCGGACAACAGGCAGCCCACCGGCACGTCGGCGACCAGACGGCGTTCTACCGCGGTGCGAAGTGACGCCAGCACGGCGTCCCGCCAGTCGTCCGCGGTCCAGTCGGCCCGCTCGAGCGACCGCTCGAAAGTGGGTTCCCAGTAGGTCGTTTCAGTGCGCTTCCCATCGGGTTCGATGCGCATGATGGTGCCCGGCGGCAGCTTCTGCACACCACGTAGGATGGTGCGCGGCGCCGGCACAACCGAGTGAAAGCTCAGATAGTGTTGCAGCGCAATGGGATCGAGTTCGGTATCGACTCCGCCTGCAGCCACCAGGGCAGGCAGGGACGATGCGAAACGCAGCGCTCCCCCGGCGGCCTCACACCAGTACAGGGGTTTGACCCCGAGGCGGTCGCGCGCCAGCAGCACCCGACCCGACTCGATCTCCGCGACGGCGAACGCGAACATCCCGTAGAGGTGCTCGACGACCCGCTCGCCCCACTCCTGATACCCCTTCAGCACCACCTCGGTGTCACTGTGCGAGAAGAAGCGGTATCCCTTGCCCGAAAGTTCCTGGCGCAGTTGGGGATAGTTGTAGATGCACCCGTTGAAAACGACGGTGAGGCCGAGCTCCGGATCGTGCATGGGTTGATGTCCGTGACTGGACAGATCGATGATGGCCAGGCGCCGGTGGCCGAGCGCCACCCCGTCCCGCACCCACAGTCCGCTACTGTCCGGGCCCCGCGATGCCAAACGGTCGGTCATGGCGGCAACCGCCGCCAGATCAGCACCACGGCCCCAGGCGATTTCGCCGGCAATGCCGCACATGGTGGAAAGTCAGCTCCCTTGGTGGACGTCTCCGATTTCACCGTACCCGATGATCACCGTCGACGTAAGGATCGGTCAAATATGCTCTGCTGCACTGTGTTTGCTCGCCGAGCCTGCAGCGATCTGATTGACGGCCACGAAAGCACCTGGCACACAAGCCGTACTCCGGCAGCGTCATCTGGAGTTTTCGTTGATTTCCAATCGATTTCGTAGCGCCGATTCCAGTTGGCCGGCTACCGCGTTGCGCGGTAGCCGACCAACGTCGTCAAAATGTCTGTGCCACCGCCCGATTGGCGAGGGTGTTCGCGCAGCGCTCACTCAGTGGGTCCACCACCGTGTTCGCGCCCGCGCCGATCGCCGCGAGGCGCCGAATCCGTCGTATTGAGTTGTACCTCGAGTCCGTCAAGGACTGCTCCCCTCCGTGGCTTCGCTCGGTCAACTGGGGCACGCGTGCTGCCCGCTGCCATTGGCATACCCGCAACCGGCGCGGCTAAACCTCAACCCACGAAGTGCCGGCAAGATTGCAGGCACACTGGTCAGGTGATCGATTTCCGCGGGTACCTGCTGGTCGCCGCCCTGCTCGCCACGACCGCCCTGACACTCGTTCTCGGGATCACCGATCCGGCAGCGCCGCTGTCCTACCCGACATGGTTCCTGGTCTGGAACATGTTTCTGGCCTGGATTCCGATGCTCTTCGCCGGCGCCTTCGCCGCGGTATCCCGGCGCCGGTGGCTGCTGCCGCTGGGGCTGGGCTGGCTGGCGTTCCTGCCGAACGCGCCGTATCTCGTCACCGACCTGGTGCATCTGGGCGAGCAGGACGAGCTGTGGCGCCACGTCCTGCAATACGGGTTCGCCGCGTGGACCGGCATCTTGCTGGGCACCGTGTCGTTGTTACTGGTGCACAAGCGCATCGATCGCGAATTCGGTCCGATCTGGGGTTGGCTCACCGTGGTCGTGTCCGTGGGTCTGTGTGCGATCGGCGTGGTCATCGGCCGGTTTCAGCGGTGGAATTCCTGGGACCTGGTCACCCGGCCGCACGCCGTCGTGGCAGCCACGTTCGAGTGGGTGCGCTCGCCGCTGTCCTACGTGCAATCCACCGGGGTCGGACTGGCGGTCGCCGCGTTCTTCGGGTTGGCCTACGTAACCGTGTGGGCGCTGGGCGGCCTGCGGTTCAGCGCGAATCCAGGAAGGTGATGACCGCCAGCACCCGGCGGTGATCCTCACCCGTGTCGGGCAGGTTCAACTTGCTGAGAATGCTGCGCACGTGCTTTTCGACGGTGCCTTCGGTCACCCAGAGCTGATGAGCGATACCGGCGTTCGACCGGCCCTCCGCCATCAGGGCCAGCACCTCGTGCTCACGTTCGGTCAACACGGCCAGCGGGTCTTCACGTCGCTGCGCCGCGAACAGTTCCTGTACGAGGGCGGGGTCCACCACCGAAGCGCCGCCCGTGATGCGGTGGAGTGTCTCGAGGAAGTCACTCACATCGATGACGCGGCTCTTGAGCAGGTAACCGATGCGCTGGCCGCCACCGAGCAGTTCCATCGCATGCTCGACGTCGACGTGCGCCGACAGCACCAGGATCGCCACATTCGGTAGCTCGCCGCGGATCACCTTGGCGGCGTCCAGGCCCTCGGTCGTGTGCGTCGGCGGCATCCGGATATCGGTCACCACCAGGTCAGGGACGGTCGCCCGGACCAAGGTGAGCAGTTCACCGCTGTCACCGGCCTGCCCGACGACGCTGAAACCAGCGCCGGTCAGCAGACTCGCCACACCTTCCCGAAGCAGCACGTCGTCGTCGGCGATGACGACACGCGTCCCCTCGTTAGCGCCTACTGCGTCCACGTATGTCCTGTTCGTCTCGACCCCATAGCCGCCGTGCCGTCAGACGCCGGACGTGCCGCTCATTGCATTCATCTTGCCTGTCCACCGGGCCCCATCGCGGGCAGTCCTGTGAATCAGCCCCCGACCCGCTGACCGGGGGCTCCTATTGCAGCTAGCCCTACCCCCCATTTGGGCGCTGGCCGTGACGACACCAGCGACGTTCCGGAGCAGTGTAAAGGACAGCCGGACACGGCCAACCGAAGTCATCAGAACACCGAAAGCTGGTAGAGGACAATGCAAATCAACCGGACCCGGATCATCCCGCTGGCCGCGACGGCAGCCGCGGCCCTGGCCATCGTCGTCGCGCCGACCGCGGCCGCCGCCACCCTGCCCACCGATGCCACCGTCACGCAGAGCAACGGGAACGCCCAGATCGTGGCGACCCCGGGTCCGGCCGCCCAGGAGGCCGGCCAACTGCAGCAGCCGTTCGGCGGCGACTACGGCTTCCTGCTGTTCCGCAACCACTGACCTGATCCCGAACCCACCCGTCCGATCCGAAAGCGAGCACCGATCATGAAGAACACCCTGAAGCGCGTCACCGTGTGGTTGTCCATCGCCGCGGTCGGCGGGGCACTTGTGGTGGCACCCGTCGCCGCCGCCGACACCAACCCGACAGTCCCCAATGGCACCGATACCTACAGCCAGTATCAGAACGGCGAGCACAACTCGAATGCCCCGGCCGGCCACATCGATCAATCGTTCTGACGCTTCGGTCCAGTCGCCGTCGGTGCCGCCCTGACCGCGGTTAGGGTCGGTGACGAGATCAGGCGACCAGGCGGGAGGCGGCGAATGAATCCGGCACGATGGAATCCGGCTGTCTCCACCCCGCCGTGGTACGTCGGACTGCTCGTCGCCGCCGGCCTGATCGCCGCCGAGGTCGCGGTGGTGCGGCTGCTGCGCGATCCCCCGCCGCACAGCACCTATGCCATCGTCTTCATGTTCGGGGTGCTGGTGATGAGCGCGGGCTGGGGCCTGGGTCTGTCCGTACTGACCACCGTCGCCAGCGCCATCGCCTACCTGCAGGTGCATCTGGACGGCGGCCCGCTGCTGCCGCTCAAGCCGATCGATGTCCTCACCCTCTCCGTGTTCCTCCCGATCGCCGGAATCGCGAATGTCCTTGGCTGGCAACTGCGTACCCGTGCCCGCGACGCGCACCAGAGCTGGCAGGTCGCCACCGAGGCAACCGAGCGGGTGAGCGAACTCGCCGACCAGCAGGGTGCGCTGCGACGTGTCGCGACCCAGATCGCCGAGGGCAGATCACCGGCCGACGTCCTGTCGAGCGTGGCCGACGAAGTCGCCGCGGTGCTGCACGTGCGCAACGCCGGGCTGGTCCGCTACGAGCCCGGCGGCACCGCAACTCTTGTTGCCGCACACGACGAGCCGGGCCTCACGACGGTCTCCGTCGGGACCACCTTTCCCCTCGACGGCGACGACGTCATCGCGATGGTCCGGACGACGGGTCGCCCCGCACGGATGGACACCCACGCCGACGGTTCGGCGGCGGCGCTCGTCCGCGACCTCGGTCTGCACGCGTGCGTCGGCGTGCCCATCACGGTCGACGGACAGCTTTGGGGCGCAATGATTGTCGGCACGTCCGGTCCGGACGCCCTGCCCGCCGACACCGAACCCTGTCTGACGGATTTCGCCGAACTCATCGCCACGGCCATCGCCAACGCCCACGCGCGCGCCGAGCTCGTCGCGTCCCGCGCCCGCATCGTCACCGCCTCCGACAACGCCCGCCGCAGCATCGAACGCGACCTGCACGACGGTGCCCAGCAGCGGCTCGTCACGCTGGCGCTGCAGGTTCGCACCCTGCAGATGGCGATCCCGCAGGACCCCGCCGAACTCCAGTCCCGTATCGCGGGCATCGGTGACGGGCTGCGGACCGCCAGCGACGAGCTGCGCGAGCTCGCGCACGGGGTGCATCCCGCGATCCTGTCCCGCGGCGGGCTGCGTCCGGCACTGCGCGACCTCGGCCGCCGGGCGCCGCTGCCGGTCGAGGTGCACGTCGACGTCCCGGTGCGGCTGCCGCAAGCCGTTGAGATCGCCGCCTACTACACCGTCGCCGAGGCCCTCACCAACGCCGCCAAGCACGCCCAGGCGTCCGTGGTCACCGTGAACGTCGACACCGACGCCACGTCGCTGCGCATCTCGGTCGCTGACGACGGAGTCGGCGGGGCGTCCCTCGATGCCGGCAGTGGATTGCTCGGCCTCGAGGACCGGGTGGCCGCGCTCGGCGGCAAGTTGCGCCTGACCAGCACCGCGGGCGCCGGCACCACCATGGTCGCGGAGATGCCGCTGGCGGACGAGCCGCTGTCCGCCGGCACAGATACCGGCTAGCAGGAATGCCCAACCAGCATCCCTGCGCGACAATGCAATACATGACGAACCGCCAATCCCTGCGATGCGTCATCGTCGACGACAACGCCGACTACCTGGCCGCTGCAACGGCGCTCCTGCAGCAGGGCGACATCGAGGTCGTCGGTACCGCGCAGTCGATCTCGGACGGGATGCACACCGTCGAACGCCTCCGACCCGACGTCGCGCTGGTGGATGTGAACCTCGGCGAGGAAAACGGATTCGACCTGGTCGCTCAACTGAACTCCCACTCCGGCACCGCCGACGTCATGGCCATCCTGACCTCGACGTTCACCGAGCTGCCCGTCGCGGATCTCACGACCGCCGACGCACCCCCGAGATTTCTGCCGAAACTCGATCTGTCGGGTGACGCGATCCGCGCCCTCATCGGCTGACCGCACAGCACCGCACAGACGAATCGACCCGGCTCCCTGTCAGTGTCACCCCTGGAGAAGCACTGGTCTGTGGAGCCGGGCCGGTCGGCGGGCGCGCGATCAGAAAGGCTGATCCAGCGCGCCGGCGGTCTGGTCGGTCTCGTCGTGGTGGGTGTCCGCGCCGGCGACGGGCGCCAGGGTGACAGCCCCGACCGCGGCGACGGCGGCCAACCAGGGGGCAAAGTGCTTGGCGGTGAGCTTCATCTCGGTGCTCGCTTTCAGGTCGACGGCCGGTGTACCGGAGTGCTTCCATCGTCCTGTTTGACCTGCGCGTTTGTCGCTCCTGCAGGCACCCGTTCCGGCTAGCAGCTAGCTGGCAGACGCCACCTGCGGCCAGCTGTCAGTGCGGGGCTACCGGGCACCTCGGCTGCGCGGTCTCACCCGCCACCGGAACCTGATGACGTGCGCGAACGGTGATGCGTGCGCCCTGGTCGGGGATCAGCGTGACGTGCTTGAGCCGCTGGCCCTCGCCGTCCGCGGCGGTGATTTCCAGCTCGGTGCGGCGCAGCACCTCCCGCAGCACGACGCGCATCTCGACCAGCGCGAACGTCGCGCCGAGACAGCGCCGGTTGCCGCCGCCGAACGGCAGCCACGTGGTCGGGCCGGGGACGGTGCCGACCATCCGGTCCGGGTCGAAGCGCTCGGGGTCGACGTACTGCTCGGCGCTGGCATGCACCAGACCGACGCCCGGCACGACCATGACGCCCTTGGGCAGCCGGTAGCCCCCGATCTCCACCGGCTCGGTCAGCACCCGGCCGACGTCGTAGACCACTGGGCGGATACGCAGCACTTCGCGCCCGATCGCGTCGAGGTACTCGTCGCCGGCCGGATCCCCGGCCGCACTCGCGTGGGCCGCTGCCACGGCCTTTCCCAGCGCATCCGGGTGCCGCGTCAGGCGTTCCAGAGTCCAGGACAGGGCGGTCGCGGTGGTGTCGTGGCCGGCAGCCAACAGCGTCATCAATTGGTCGCGCAGCTCGCGGTCGGTGATGTGCCGGCCGTCCTCGTCGGCGGCCCGGATCAGCATCGCCAGGACGTCGGTGCGCTGGGAGAGCTCCGGGTCGGCCCGCCGTTCGGCGATCTCGGCGTAGAGCAGCGCGTCTGCTGCCACCAGCCGCTTCTTCACGACGGTCCATGGCCACACGCGGTACAGCTGCGGGCGTGCGATCGACAGTGCCGCAACGCCGTTCAGATCAAGGAGTTTCGGCAGCGCGGTGCGTAGCGCGGCGAGACGATCCGGGTCGGTCGCGCCGATCACCGTCTGCAGGATCACTTCGAGCGTGAGCGCCGACATGTGCGGCGCCACCGCGAATTCTGTTCTCACCGGCCAGTTCTCGATGGACTCCACGGCGATGGCGGCCATCGCGCCCGTCTGCCGGTCGACGGCGCCGCGCGTGAACGGTTTGAGCATCAACCGCCGCCGGTCGGCGTGCACCTCGTCGTCGACGACCAGGACCGAGTGCTCGCCCACCAGCCCCTTGAGCATCGAATTGGCCTCGCCCGCATGGAAAATGTGCGGATCGCCGGCGAACACCTGCTTGATGTGGTCGGGATCGGTCAAGTAGACGAAGGTCCCCAACGAGACGATCCGCAGGGTGAACATGGCACCGTATCGCCGCTCGCATTTGGCGACGAAACCCGGCCAGTCTCGCAGCAAGAGTGCGGCCTGAGCCGCCGCCGGTAGCCGCGGCCCCGGAGGCAGATCGGTTCCTCGATGACGCATGTTCGCTCACCCCCATCGGTAAGCCGACTCTACCCATTCGCCACATGGCACGGGGTCGGACGCTGACTTATCATCAGCATCTGCGGCACACTACCGAGGCGGCGACAAGGTGGAACAGAAGCGGCACTACGTGGCTATCGGCCGCGGCGAAGGTCTGGTCGCCCGATTCGGTGACGTGCTGGCGTACATCGCCGACGCCGCCAGGGCCCGTCCTCTCCTCCAGGTGCTCACGACCGCCCCGCCGCCGGCATTGCCCCACGCGCTCGCCACGTTGGCGTCCGGGCCGGAGTCCGACACCGTGCCGCCCTTCGGCGCGCTCGTGCCGGCGGGCGACGGGCTGCACCTCATCGTGCGGGGCGAGGTGATCGCCGACGTCGAGGCGGGCGGCGGTCACCGGCGGGTCAGCGCCGGCGGCCGGCCGTTGGTCGACGAGATCGTCGCGCCGTGGTTCGACCGGATCACGATCTGCACCGCCACAACGACATTCGTGCCCTGCGCGGAGACCGATCTGGTCGCCGGGGTGGTGCCCGGTGCCGGCTTCGTATTGCAGGCGAGTCGGGCGCGGTCAGCTGCCCAGCAGCCACCACCGCAAGCACCCGCGACCACGCGCGCCCGTCCCGTCACCGGAGCGCTGACCGCTGACGACGGGGCCGCGTATCCCTTGGACCGCACGTACATCATCGGCCGCAACCCGATGGTCGACCCCGCGGTGACCAGCGGGGCAGCGACACCCATCAGCCTGCCCGACGACCCGCAGGTGTCCCGGGTCCACGCGTATGTCACGGTCAACGGCGGCATGGTGTTGATCCGCGACGCGGGAACCGCCGCCGGCACCCACATCGCGGCGCCGGGAGACCACGTCTGGACGCAGATCGGCGACCAGCCCTTCGAGTTGCTGCCGGGCTGCTACCTGCGGATCGGCCAGAAAATCCTCACCTACGAGGTATCACCCCAGAGTCAGTAGGCGAGCCTGTCGGCGTCGGACAGAATCTCCCAATTGCCCGTCCGCAACACCCGCAGTGCCTCCGGGCCGACACGTCGCTGCTCGCGGACCGCTTTCTGCACAGCCGCGAGGTCAGCCGGATGGTGCCCGAGCACCGTGGCACCGACGGCACGGCCGCGTGACACCACGAGCCGGCGATAGGACGGCGCCGCAGGCCGATCGATGACCACCACCTCGCCGCCCGGGCCGGGGTCCACCGGACCGATCGAAAACAGCTCCAATTCAACGCCTTTGAGGATGGTCGGTGGCGTCTCGACCGGGACGGTCCGGTCACCGCCGAGCGCATTGACGGCAGCTGCCTCGGCTTGTTCCGTGGCCACCGGCCATAAGCCGAGCACCCGCCCGCCATGCTCGGCCACGTCGCCGGCCGCGTAGACGCCGGGCACCCGGGTCTGCATCCGGTCGTCGACCAGTACCCCTTTGCCGACGGGAAGGCCGGCGTCCCTGGCCAATTCGATGTTGGGCCGGATGCCGGTGGCAGCCAGGAACACCTCGCACGACAGGATCCGGCCGTCCTTGAACCGCACCCCGGTGACGGCAGGGTCGCCCCGCACTTCCGCGGTTTCCGCCTTGTGAGTGATGGTGATTCCCGCCCTGGCGAAGTGCTCGGCCACGAGCTGCGAGCAGCGCGCGTCGATCTGCTTGCTCAGCAACCGGGTCCCGCGTTCCAGCACCGTCACGCGCAGCCCGAGCTGATGTAGGCAGTAGGCCGCCTCCAGCCCCAGCAGGCCACCACCTGCCACGACCGCATGGCGGGCCCGACGCTCCTGCACGTAGGAGCGGATCCGCATGGCATCGGCCGCCGACCGCAGCACGACGCTGCCGGGCCGGTTCAAGCCGGGGATGTCGGGCACCGCGGCGCTCGATCCCATGGCCAGGACCAACCTGTCGTAGGGCAGCTTCTCACCAGTGCCCAACCGGACCAGCTGCGACCGCAGATGGATGCCGGTGGCCCAGGTGTTCAGCCATGCGGTGACGCCATGCTCGTCGTACCACTGCTCGGGCAGCAGGTACAGCCCTTGCATCGCGGACCTGCCGTACACCAGCCGGGAGATGCCCATCCGGTTGTACAGACCGTGAGGTTCGGCTCCCACCACATGGATTTCGCAGTCGGGGTGCCCGCGGCGCAGGAAATCCGCGGCCGTCACTCCCGCGATGCCGTTGCCGATCACCACGACGCTGACGATCGAGCGGTCGTAGCCGACCGGCCTGCTCGCGGTGGTGTCGGCGCGTTCGGGCGTCAGCGACACCGTCACATCCCCGCCCTGAATCCGGGCGCAGCATGCCATTCGGCTGGACTTGCCGAGCCCCAGTCGGTTCAGGGTCTTGAGCTCGTCGGCCTCGGCTGGTGACAGACAACCCATCCCTTCGACGATCGATACCGGGTCGGCACCGCACACGCCCATCCGGCAGCCCGCCTCGATCGCCTGCCCACTGCTTTCCGCGACATCGAGCAGACTCATCCCGATGTCGGCCCCGACGGGGTCCGATCCCGATTCGAAACGCACTCGCACAGCACCGCTTTCGGCGGCAGGGCCGGCCGCGGCGGCCGGCATCGTCGGCGTGTTCAGCAGCACCGGCTCTGCACGGGCACCGGTGAGATAGGCGAACTGCAGTTCGCTGACCCGGGTGCGGGCCAGCCACCACAAGGTCAGGACCCCGATCACCACGGTGATGGGCCACCGCAACCAAGGTGCGTCGACGCCGGTGATCTGTCGCAGGGAGTCGGTGAGGATGGGGCCGGAGAACCAGTAGTAGGCATTGATCGCCACTGCCGCGAAACCCGCCGTCAGCATCGCCTGACTGAGCGGTGTGACGGCCTGCAGCACGTAGCAGAGTCCGACGCTCACCAACACGAAAAGCGCCAGCACACCGTACTTTTCGGTCGCCGTCCCACCCTGCTGGGCATGCACCGTGAAGAAACCGATGATGAATCCCGGTAGGGCCGCCGCGAACAGGACGCGCGGCGCGCTCCACCGCGGTTCGGGGTCCGCCATGTCGGCCTGCCAGGCCGCCCGGGGTTTGAAGTCGTAACAGTTCTTCGCACATCCGACGCAGGACTCACAGTGACTGTTCGGCGACGTGACATACGGCGTCTGGCCGTAGGTGCGCTGCAGCGGCAGCAGCGGGCAGATGGTGGAGCACCAACCGCTCTTGCCCTTGAACGCCAGACCCCCGGCGAAGGCTGACGCGATGATCACCGCCAGCACCGCACCCATCGCCGGGCCGTTGCGGTCCAGGCCGGCCAGTCGTGCCCCGGCGATGCCGAAGAACAGGGCCGCAGCCATCAGGAAGCTGTTGCGCGTCCACCACCCCGGCGCGGTGGCGGCCCGGCTGAAACCGGCCACCCGCGGTAGCTGATTCGACGCCGACAGCGGGCAGATGTTGCGCCACACGCCCGGTGCGATGAAGAACAGCGCCGGCCACAGCGGGACGATGACGCGGAAGAAGACGAACAGTCCGGCCGCTGGCCGCACGAACATCGTGACCACTACCGCGAAGTACGCCAGCACGCTGCCGACCCGCGCCAGCTGCCACACCCGGCGCGAAATCGTGTGCGGCAGTTCGGTGTACGGCGGAAACAGGTCCTTGGTGCCGGTGGGATCGATACCCAGCGCCCGCTCCGCCAGCCGCAGGCCCGCCGGCCGCACAGGGGTCCCTGCGGCCGCTGGGACCGGGACCTCGAGGAGTTTCACCATCTGCATGGTCCGCGTCGGATCATGGGCGACCGCGGCGGCCGGCGGTTGATCCGCGGTCAGCGGTTTGGGGGCGTGCAGCACGATGATCTCGGTCCGCCCCAACCGGATCACGTCACCGGTCGACAACGTGCCGCGCCCCGTCAGTGCCACGCCGTTGACGGTGCTGCCGTTGCTGCTGCCGAGGTCGACGACCGACAGCGCCATCGGGCTCGGCACCAGGCGCAGATGTCGGCGGGACACCTCACCGTCGGCGAGGTTGACGCCGTCGCACTCGCGGCCGAACAGCAGCGGCCTGCTGAGCGTCAACCGGCGAGCCGGCCTGCCCCATTCGCGGACCTCGATCACCGGCGGCTCAGCCATGGTCAGCTCCCCGAGAAGTCGTCACCACGCAGCGCCCGGATGATCTGGGCGAAATTCTCGTGGTCAGCTTAGGTCCGTCGCGAACGGTTTGCCGTCCAATCCGCCCTTGTTGGCACGCTGGTTTCGCTGAAATACCGGTGGAGGGTCTGAGCAGCGGCTCACGCTACGGGAGCGGCCTCACCTCCACTGGCAGCCGCCACCTCGGTGCGACTAGCTCATCGCGCCGTATCAGTCTGTGGGACTGTCACTTTCGCCGTCGCCGTCTTCACCCTCGGTGGGGTACAGCGAGGGGTGGTGGTACTGATTCGTTCTCGGCTGTCCGACGTCGAGTAGTGGTGGTGGGGTCCAGTGGGCGCGGCCGCCGGGGCCCATGGTGGTGGTCCAGCCGCCGGTGTCGGCGAGGCGGTTGTCGCGCCCGCATGCCAGGGTCATGGTGTCGATGTTGGTGAGGCCGTCGTCGCGCCAGTTGGTGATGTGGTGGACCTGGCTGCGGGAGGCGGGGGCGGTGCAGTTGGGTTTGGTGCAGCCGTGGTCGCGGGCGAACAGGGCGAGCCGTTGGGCGGTGCTGGCGGTGCGGGCCGCCCGGCCCAGATAGAGCGGTTGGCCGGTGTGGTTGTCGAAGACGGCCAGGTAGTTGTCCGAACCTTGCGCGGCCATCCGGATCAAGTCTTTGACCGGGAGTGTGGTGCCGGTGTGGGTGAGTGCCACCCCGGCACGCTTTTCCAGCTCGGTGATGGTGGTGGTGGCGACCACGGTGACCGGGAATCCGTTGTGCACACCGGATGTTCCGGAGGCGAGCATCATCCGGCCCACCATTTTGAACGCGTCGTACTGGCGTTGCGCCAGGGTGCGGGTGTCGTTGTCGATCTGCTCCTGCGTCGGCGTACCTGAGAGGCAGGGCTGTGGGTCGGCGGGGTTGCACATGCCGGGGGCGGCGTACTTGTCGAACAGTGCCTGCCAGTAGGCGCGGCCTTCGGGGTCGAGTTGGGCGGTGACGTCGGTGCGGCCGTCGGGCCGCTGCTTACCCATGACGAACGACCGTTTCGGGTCGGGTTCGTCATCGTCAGGTTCGGGCCCGTCTTGATCGAGCCGATACAACAAGTCGTTGGCCGCCCGCCGCAGGTCCTCAGGGGTCTTGACCCGGGCATCGGCCACCAGATCGGCCTCGCACTGCAACAGGGTTGCCGGGTCCACCCACAACGGCACCTTCTCAAAAAAGTAGGTGATCACCGCGACGTGCTCGATATTGATGGTGCCTTCGGCCAGCGCCTGAGCGACCAGTTCCCACACCGGCCCCAACGGCTCGCCGGTGATCGCCGATCGAGGCCCGAGGTTGTCGGTGTCCCGCACCCGGCGACGGGCTTCCTCGCGGCTGATCCGGTGCCGGATGTGCAGGACCTCCGGCCAGTCTTTGGCCCCGATCTCCTTGGCGGTGGCCTGCGTCTGCGCCGCCGCGAGAATCTGATGGTCGACCGCCTCGGCGGCGCACTTCAACGTTTCGCGGCGGGACTGCAGCGCCAACAACACGGGGACGGGCAGCCCGGTGTAGTCCAGGGACGCGATCCGGGCCGCGGCGGCTTCGTAGGCGGCGTAGGCCTCCTCGACGACGGCCGCATCGGTCAATCCCATGCTTCGAACACTAGTTCGAAGCACTGACATTTCGCAGTGCCGAATGTGCTGCTAGTTACCTACCGTGACCAGCGAAAACAAAGTGACCAAAGTTATTTCGAAAAATGAACTCAGTCGCCGGTCCGCACGAACTTGTCGGTGAAGTCACCGCCCTTGCACTCCCCACCGGTCGAGGTGTTGGTGCCATGACCTTCGAGCGTCTGAATCGGATCCGCCAACTGCGTCGGCAGCGGATATTCGGCGCTGATCTTGGTGTGCGTGGTCCCGCCGAGCGCGCACGGAACGGTCCCTTCCTCGGTGCGCGTCCACTTGCCGGCAGCGAAGACCAACGTGACCACACCATCCATCGCGTGGAACGCACTGATGCACCGGTCTCCGGTGCGCAGGCACTGCGTGCGGACCTGCAGATCCGGCGCACCCGGAGCGAAGCCGCCGACCGAGTAGACGACGTTCTCGTGGTAGCGGCCGTACAGGGTCGAAGCCGGCGATGTGGTGCGAGGCGGCAGACCGGCGGGGTCGGGCACACCGCTTACCTCGCCGTCACCGGTGCGGGTGAACGTGACCGTCCGTTTGACGCTGCTGCACCCGTTGACGGCGCTTCGGCTGGTCTCGCCGGCCAGGGTGCCGTCGGGCTTGGGCGTCAGGGTGAAGACCACCCACACTTCGGTTGGCGGCTCGTTGGGGGCATCGCTACATTTCACGGCCCCAGTCGCGACAGCGACCCAATCACCGGAAATCTGGTCGAACGTCATGTTCGAGACCACGGGAATCGAGCTCTTGCCCGTGTACGAGGCATTGGCGATGCACCCGTTGGAGCCGCAGGACGACCGCACGTCCCACTGGCCCGTCATTGCCGGCCCGCCGGGTATGGCCTTGCCTTCCAGATCGGTGGCCGGTCCGTACTCGGCGCGGTACCTGCCGCTGAAACCGGTGCCGGCCGCGGTCGCGGTCGGGCTGGGCGCGGCCGGCTTCCCGCCGGGACGGTCGGACCGGCCGAGGAGCCGCACCCCGGCGAACACCCCGCCGGCGACGACCAGCAGGGCGACCACCGCCAGGACCGCGATGAGCACGCCCGAGCGGGACGAGCGGGCCGGCGGCGGGCCGAATTGGGTAGGCGGGCTCAGCGACGGCTGGTTCAGGTGCGGTGGTGGCTTGAGCGTCGGTGGGTTCAGCGGTGGCTGCGCGGGTGCGGCCATGGTCGGTTGGTTGCGAAAATCGTTGGACCCCATGGGCGCCGGCCGCATCGCCTGTTGCTGCAGGGCCTGCGCGAACTCCCCGCAACTGGCGAAGCGGGCGGCAGGCGTCTTCGACATCGCCCGGGCCAGCACCGGATCCAGGCCACGCAGTTCTGGGCGGTGCTCCCCCAACGACGGCGCTGGGGCGGTGACGTGTTTGGTGATGACGACCGCCGGATTGCTGTCCGCATACGGCGGGTTCCCGGTCAGCAGCTGGAATGCCGTGCACGCCAAGGCATATTGATCGGTGCGGCCGTCCATCCCCTCACCCCGGAGCTGCTCGGGCGCGGCGTACGCCACCGTCCCGACCGCCATGTTCGTCGCAGTCAGACCGGACGCGTCGTTCATGGGCCGGGCGATCCCGAAGTCGGCGAGGAAGATGCGTGACGTCTCGGCGTCCAGCAAGATGTTGGCCGGCTTCACATCTCGGTGCAACAGTTCACGGCGGTGCGCATGGTCGAGCGCCGAGGCCACGGCAGAGATGATCGGCAGCGCCACCTCCGGCGGCATCCCGGTGGGATAGTGGTCGCGCAGCAGCTGCGCGGCATCGGTCCCGGCCACGTAGTCCATCGAGATCCAGAGCTGGCCGTCGCACTCCCCCCGGTCGTGGACGCCGAGGATGTTGGGGTGCGACAACGTGGACACCAGGTCCGCTTCGCGCAGGAACCGCGGTCCGTACTCCGGGTCCACGGTCAGTTCGGCCGACAGCACCTTCACCGCGTCCAGTCGCGGCAGCCGCGGATGCGAAGCGAGATACACACTGCCCATGCCGCCCGCGCCCAATTTCCGCCGGATCGTGTAACCGGCGAAAACCTGACCCTCGGTGAGCAACACGGGCAAATCGTAGGCCCGCCGTGGTGCCTACGCAGGCAACGCGGACAAATCCGCCCAACGGACCAGTTCGGCCCATCTCAGTCCCGGTGTCGATACAGTCCGACGATGCACGCCGACGCGCTGAACCGTCTCGCCGATGCCCTGCCGGCCGGCGCGCTGATCACCGACCCGGACATCATCGGGCGCTACCGCCGGGATTCGGCGGCCGACCCGAACGCCGGCACTCCGCTCGCCGTGGTGCGCCCCGCCGGCACTGCCGACGTGCAACACGTGCTGCGGTGGGCCTCCGAACACCACATCGCCGTGGTGCCACGCGGCGCGGGGTCGGGCCTGTCCGGTGGCGCCGACGCCGTCGACGGCTCGGTGGTGCTGAGTACCGAACGCATGCGGGACATCCGGATCGATCCGGCCACCCGGACCGCGGTGGTTCAGCCGGGCCTGACCAACACCGAGGTCAAGCGCGCGGCCGCCGGACACGGCTTGTGGTACCCGCCGGACCCGTCGTCCATCGACATCTCCTCGATCGGCGGCAACGCTGCGACCAACGCGGGCGGCCTGTGTTGCGTGAAGTACGGCGTCACGGGTGATTACGTGCTCGGCATGGAGGTCGTGCTGGCCGACGGCACGGCGCTGCGGCTTGGCGGGCCTCTGCTGAAAGACGTTGCGGGACTGTCCTTGACGAAGCTGTTCATCGGATCGGAGGGCATTCTCGGTGTCATCACCGAGCTCACGCTGCGGTTGATCCCGAGCCAGCCACCCGCCTCGACGGTGGTTGCCGTGTTCGACTCCGTCGCCGCCGCCGCGAACGCCGTCGTCGCCATCACTGCCGAAATCCGCCCGGCGATGCTGGAATTCATGGACCACGCGAGCATCAACGCCGTCGAGGACCACCTGAGAATGGGCCTCGACCGGTCCGCCCGAGCCATGCTGCTGATGCAGTCCGACGCGCCGGGGGCCGCCGCCGAGGAAGTGGCAACCATCATCGCCAACTGTGAGAAGTGCGGTGCCACAGACATTTTCGCCACCGATGACCCGGCCGAAGGGGCGGCGTTCACCGCGGCCCGCCGCGGCATGTTCGGCGCGGTCGAGAAACTCGGCAGCCTGCTGCTGGAGGACGTGGGCGTCCCGATACCCCAACTGCCCGCGATGGTCACCGGGGTCGAGGACATCGCCGAGACGTGCGACGTGCAGATCTACATGGTGGCGCACGCCGGGGACGGCAACACCCATCCGATCATCGTGTACGACCCCACCGACCCCGATGCCACCGACCGCGCCGAGCGCGCGTTCGCGCGCATCATGGAGCTGGCCATCGGGCTGGGCGGCACCATCACCGGCGAGCACGGCGTCGGACGCCTGAAACGGGACTGGCTGCCCAGTCAGCTCGGCGACGACGTCATGGCGTTGACCCGGCGCATCAAAGATGCGCTGGACCCGCAGGGCATCCTCAACCCTGGTGCAGTACTGCGGTAGTCACCTCGACGTGGGCCAGGACCCGTCCCGCGTCGTCGCCGCGGACGGCGCCGGTCGACCCCGGTTGTCCCACAGCGTGGCGCGAAAACTCGATCTCACGCGCGCGTCGCCTGGAGGTAACCAACGGTCCGTACAGTCGCTCTCATGTCCGAAGCACCCATGAGCCTCACCGAGCAGACCTTCCGGGATCTGCTCACCGCGGCCATCACGCAGGGACAACGGCCGCCGCCCACCACCATCCTGGGCCCGACCTGCTGGATTGCCATCGACGTGCTCGCCCGCGAGCACCCTGATGCCGCCCCTGAACGGGTCGTCGCCGCGTTCGACGCGTTCGCGATCGAGCACCTGGAGATCGACCGGAGCGAGTCCCCGGCCGACGTTGACCCGGTCACCGCGCGGGTGGCCGAATACGCCGCCATCGACGCGCTCGTGGCCCAGCTGAGCATCACTTACCCGAGCACCGACCCCAGAACCGTGACGGCCGTGGTGCGCCGCATTCACGCCGATTTCCACGATCACGCTGTGCGGGACTTCATCCCACTATTCGTCGAGCAGGCCGCACACCGGAAACTCGCCTAGCTCGACCGGCATCCGGAGCAGCTCCAGCCTGGCAAGGTAGTGCCAGTGTCCACTCATCTGACGGCCGAAGAGGCCATGCTCGTCGAGACCGTGCGCGCGTTCGTCGACCGCGACGTCAAGCCCACGGTGCGCGACGTCGAACACGCCAACACCTATCCCGAGGCGTGGATCGAGCAGATGAAGCAGATCGGCATCTACGGGCTGGCCATCCCCGAGGAATACGGCGGTTCCCCGGTGTCGATGCCGTGTTATGTCGAAGTGACACAGGAACTCTCACGCGGCTGGATGAGCCTCGCCGGCGCCATGGGCGGCCACACCGTGGTGGCCAAGCTCATCGGTTTGTTCGGCACCGAGGCGCAGAAGCAGGCGTATCTGCCGCGGATGGCCACCGGCAAGCTGCGCGCGACCATGGCCCTCACCGAGCCCGGCGGCGGCTCTGATCTGCAGAACATGTCGACCACCGCGCGCCCGGACGGCCCCGACCTGGTGATCAACGGCGCCAAGACGTGGATCAGCAACGCGCGCCGGTCAGGGCTCATCGCACTGCTGTGCAAGACCGACCCCACCGCAGAGCCGCGGCACAAAGGCATTTCGGTGGTGCTCGTCGAACACGGTCCCGGCCTGACGGTGTCGCGCGATCTGCCCAAGCTGGGCTACAAGGGCGTCGAATCCTGTGAGCTGACGTTCGACGGCTACCGCATACCCGCGTCGGCGATCCTCGGCGGTGAGCCCGGTAAGGGGTTCGGGCAGATGATGAAAGGCCTTGAGACAGGCCGGATTCAGGTCGCCTCGCGGGCTCTCGGCGTCGCCACCGCGGCGCTGGAGGACGCGCTCAAATACTCCCAGGAGCGCGAGAGCTTCGGTCAGCCGATCTGGCAGCACCAGTCGGTCGGCAACTACCTGGCGGACATGGCCACGAAGCTGACGGCCGCCCGTCAGCTGACGCGGTACGCCGCCGAGCGCTACGACAGCGGCGAACGCTGCGACATGGAGGCCGGTATGGCCAAGCTGTTCGCATCCGAGATCGCCATGGAGATCGCGCTCAACGCCGTCCGAATCCACGGCGGCTACGGCTATTCCACCGAATATGACGTCGAACGCTACTTCCGTGACGCCCCGCTGATGATCGTCGGCGAGGGCACCAATGAGATCCAGCGCAACGTGATCGCAGCGCAGTTGGTCGCCCGCGGTGGGCTGTGATGGATTGTGATGGATTGTGATGCGTAGGGTACGCGCCGCCGACACACTCGGTTTCGTCCTCGCCGCGGCCGTCGTCGGGGCGTTGACGGGTTTGGCGGCGGGCAGCTTCCGGGTGCTGCTCGACTACGCGACGCAGTGGCGTGCCTCCCTGTCGCACTGGTCCCACGAAAGTTGGTGGGGCCCCATCGTCGTCGTGGCCATCTGCGCCGTCTGCACCGCGGCTGCCGCCTCGCTGGTTCGCCGCGTCGAACCGAACGCCGAGGGCAGTGGCATCCCCCGCGTCGAGTCCGTCGTCGCCGGCCGCGCCGAGCCGGGCCGCTTCCGAATCCTGCCCATCAAGTACGTCGGCGGGCTGCTGTCCCTGGGGTCGGGCCTCGCTCTCGGGCGCGAGGGGCCGTCCGTGCAGATGGGTGGCTCCATCGCGATCATCGTGGCGTCGGCGACGCGCCGTTCCCAAGCTGATCTGCGCATTCTCGCCGCCGCCGGAGCGGCCGCCGGTTTGGCGACCGCGTTCAACGCCCCGATCGCCGGCGGCGTGTTCGTGCTGGAGGAGCTCGTCAAACGCTTCGATCCGCGCACTACGGTCGCCACGCTGGTCGCCTCCGCGTCCGGATTCATGGCGGCCTACCCGTTCGTGCGCTCGGGCAGCGAGTTCCAGGTGCCGGCGCTGGCCGATCCGCAGCTGGCGGGCTCCGGTTGGGTGCTGGCCGTGGGCGTGCTCACCGGCGTCCTGGGAGTCCTCTACAACAAGGCCATCATGTTCGGCCTCCGCACCGCCGATACCAGCCGCTGGCCGGTCGAGGTCCGCGCCGCACTCATCGGTGCCGGCGTCGGGGTCCTGGTCTGGTACTCCCCCCATCTGGCCGGCGGCGGCGACCAACTCACGCAGGAAGCACTACTCGGCCACGGCGCCATCGGTGCCGTCACCGCGGTGCTGGTGCTGCGGTTCGTCCTCGGTGTGGTGTCGTATGCCGCGGGCACCCCGGGCGGTCTGTTCGCCCCGATGCTCGTGCTCGGCGCCGACGTCGGATTGATCGTTGGCCTGATCGCGGCACACCTCGCGCCGCATTCCGCGCCCAGCCCGGCCGCACTCGCCCTCATCGGGATGGCTGCGTTCTTCACCGCCAGCGTCCAGGCGCCGGTGACGGGCCTGATCCTCGCCACCGAACTCACGGGCAGCACAAACCAGCTGCCCCCGATGCTCGGTGCCTGCGCGACGGCGCTGCTGGTCGCCATCGCTCTCGGCTCACGCCCGATCTACGACCTGCTCACCGACCGGGCTGCCACTGCGGCTGCTACGCCATAGCTCAGCGGAGGTTGCCGGCGTATCTGCTTGCCAGCGCACCGATGTCGATCAGCCACAGCAGGGTGTCGCGCGCGGTCTCTTCGAACGGTCGGGCCACGATGCCCAATTCTTCGGTGGTGACCGTCGTGTCGAATCGGGTGTTCCGCTCGGCCAGTTCGACGGTCTCGACGTCCGCGGGCAGGTGGATGCTGTCCGGCAGCACCTTGTTGAGCAGTTCGGCGAGCTGAGTGAACGGCTTGGCCACGATGGTGGGTGTGCTGACGAATGGCAGCCACCGCCCGGTGATCTTGTGCAGGGTCCCGTGCATCAGGTCACCGTCGAGGTGATGACCGGGCACCACGTAACGCCGCGGCCCGTGACCCGCCACCATGCAGGCGGCGACGACGTCGGCGACGTCGCGGACGTCGACATAGTGGGCGCCGCCGGTCGGCCATACAGGCAAGCGCCCCTTGATGATCCACATGAACAGCTCAGCCTGCGTCCCCAGGTACGGATCGTGCGGCCCGAACACCCCGCCGGGATACACCGACACCACCGGCGCCCCGATCGACTGGAGCGCCCGAACTTGTACTTCTGACTCACGTTTCGACTTGGCGTACGGCAGATCCACGTCACCCAGCGGCAGATCGGGTCCGCCGCCATCGCGACAGGTCAGTGCCACCGTCGACGAGATGTGCACGATGGGATCGAGACCGCGCTCCACCGCGCCGCCCACCACCAGTTCGGTGGCGCGCAGATTGGTCCGGGTGATCTCCGTCGCCCGGCGCGCATCGAGACTGAACACGGCGGCCGCGTGCACCACCGCGTCCACACCATCGAGAGCCGCCGCCACGACGTCGGCATCCAGCACATCCCCGACCACGATGTCATCGACCGAAACATCCAGCGGTTCAAGCGATATCGGTACCTGCTCGGCCCGGCGGACCAGCATCCGCACGTCGTGTCCATCGCGGATCAGCGCCGCGACGATATGCGCACCAACGTAGCCGGTCCCTCCGGTCACCAGAACCTTCATCTTCCGTCCTTCCCAGGGACTCGTCGGCCAGCGTTGGTCTGGCGACGACCCTGACAAGGTCGCTGGGCCGCATCGCCGCCCGCACCCTATCCCTGATCAGCGACTATTCGCTGGAAAAACGTGTCACGCTTCGGCGTCACTATCACCATCATTTCCGGTGACGATCTCCTTGAGCTTGTCGACCGCATGGGTGCCGATGTCGACCGAGTTGCGGACGATCCCGGAAATCCCTTCGGCCACATCACCTCTGATGATGTCAGCGGCGTTGTCGACGATGTCCGACGCCTTCTCGACGGAATGAGCGACTACGTCACGGACCGCGTCGAGCGAGTCCTTGGGGTTGAGCGGCATCGCGGTCTCCTCCGGTTGGCGGTTAGCCAAAACGGTAGACCTTAGACACGTAACGAAGCGCCGCTATCGCAAAAGCGACGGCGCCCCGTGCTCCGCACCCGCCGAACACCATGGCGCTCAACATGTCTCGATCAGGGATGCAGGATCAGCTTTCCGGTCATCCGGTGACTTTCGCTGAGGTCGACGGCCTCCTGCAGGCTGGTCAGCGGCAGGTGCTGGGCGATGTTCACCGTGAGTTGGCCAGCGTCGGCTGCAGCCATCAGCGGTGCGAGCCGGTCGCGGGTCGGTCGTCCGAGAATCGTCCGCGCTTGAAACGGCGGGATGAGGGTGTAGACGGCGTCGGCGACATTGTGCATCGACACCATCACGTACCGGCCCTGCGCGGACAGCAGCGACAAGCACTTTCGGCGGGAGTAGGCGTCGGCACAGTCGGCGACGATCTGGAACGGCCCGTACTGCCGGGCTTGTTCGAGGACGTCGCCGCGGGTGTAGTCCAGCACGATGTCGGCGCCCAGTTCTTTGACGAGTTCGACGTTCTTGGTCGAACAGACGCCGACGACAACGGCGCCTTCGTGTTTGGCGATCTGCACAGTGAGTTGACCGACGGCACCGGACGCGCCCAGCACGAGGACCCGGCGCTGCGATGGCTCGACGCGGCGGAGGTGGCCGATGTCCACCACGGTGCGGTGTGCGGTGACACCCGGAATGGCCAGGGCGACTGCGGTATCGAGATCCACCGCGTCGGGGACATGGCAGACCTGGTCGGCACGCACCACGGCAGCTTCTGCGAAACAGCCGCGCTGTCCGCGCGAGAAGTCGGTGCTGCCGACCACCCGGTCGCCGGGCCGGACGTCGCGCACCTTCGGGCCGACCGCGTCGACGGTTCCGGCGAAGTCCAGGCCCAGCACCACCGGCGGTTTGGGGCCGAGCGCCCTTGCCAGCAGCCGCATCGGTGGCGCGATGAGCATCTGACAGTCGGCGGGGTTGAGTCCGATGCTCTGCACACTGACTCGGACCTCATCCGCACGCGGCTCCGGTGTCGGCAGCTCGATCAGCTCGAGCGGCTCCCCTGTGTTCCAGCTACGTTGCGCCATCGCCCTCATGGCGCAAAACTCTATTCGGTTGGGATGAGGGAAAAGGAGAGCGCCATGGCACCAGATTGGGATGTCGTCGGCCGAGCGAACTACGTGTCGTTCACCAGCTACCGCAAGGACGGCACGCCGGTGTCCACCCCCGTGTGGATCGCCCCAGCCGACGGCAAGCTGTATTTCTTCTCGGAGGTTGACGCGTACAAGGTCAAACGCATCCGCCGGAATGCGGCAGTCACCCTGCAGCCCTGTGATATTCGCGGGAAGATCCGTCCGGGTTCGCCCATTGTCGAGGGCACTGCGCGGGCGTTGGGATTCGACGACAACCCGAGGATCCGTAAGATCGTGAATCGCAAGTACTGGCTGCTGGGACCGCTGAGCGAATTCGGTGTCTGGCTGACCCGCCGTCAGCAGGCATCGTTCGCGATCGAGGTATCACCCCGCGGGTAACCAACGACCGCGAAGGAAGTACGCGACGCGGAACCGAACCCATAGCCCGCCACCCAACCCAGGAGGAACGCATGTCCGTCGTACTCATCACCGGTTGTTCGAGCGGCATCGGCGAGGCCACCGCCGATATCTACGCCGGCAACGTCGCCAAATTCTTTGGCGGCAATCCCGATTCGGTCGCCGAAGTCGTCCGCAAGGCCATCGAGACCAAGCGGCCCAGGCCCGCTACACCGTGACGCCCAGCGCGACACTCAGCATCATCCAGCGCCAGCTGACTCCCGACAAATTCTGGGACCTGGCGATGAGCGCCCAATTCCCGGTCCCTGGAGGCAAATAGCATGTACGCGATAAAGCTCAATGGTCACGGCGGCCCTGAGGTGATGGAGTGGGCCGAGGTCGACGACCTGCCCGCACCTGGCCCTGGCCAGGTCGCCATCGACGTGGTGGCGGCGGGGGTCAACCGCGCCGACGTCATGCAGCGCATGGGCTTCTACCCACCGCCGCCCGGAGCCAGCGATATCCCGGGCCTCGAAGTTTCCGGCTACATCGCCGAAGTCGGTGCCGGCGTGCAGGATTGGGCACCCGGCGACGCGGTGTGCGCACTGCTGGCCGGCGGCGGCTACGCCGAACGCGTCAACGTGGCCGCCACCCAGGTGCTCCCGGTGCCGCAGGGCGTCAGCGTCACTGCCGCTGCGGCGCTGCCCGAGACCGCGGCCACCGTATGGTCGAACGTGGTGATGACCGGTGGCCTGCAGAGCGGGCAGACGCTGCTGATCCATGGCGGCGGCAGCGGAATCGGCACGCACGCAATACAAGTGGGCCGTGCGTTGGGGGCCAACGTGGCGGTGACGGCCGGCACGCAGTTCAAGCTCGATGCCTGCCGCGAACTCGGCGCGCAGACCCTCATCAACTACCGCGACCAGGACTTCCCGGCCGTGGTCAACACGGAGTACTCGGGCGCCAACGTCATTCTCGACATCATGGGCGGTAGTTACCTGGGCAAGAACGTGGAAGCCCTGGCCGAGAACGGCCACCTGACCATCATCGGGTTGCAGGGCGGCGCGGTCGCCGAACTCAATCTCGGTGCGCTGCTGTTCAAACGGGGCTCGGTGCATGTGACGAACCTGCGTCGTCGGCCCGAAGACGGCCCCGGTTCGAAGGCCGAGATCATCAGCGCACTGCGGCAACAGCTGTGGCCGCTGATCGCTGACGGCGCGGTGGCACCGGTCGTCGCGGCCGAGGTGCCGATCACCGATGCGCCGGAAGCGCACCGACTGCTCGACTCCGACAAGACAGTGGGAAAGGTGCTGCTCACCGTCCCGGGTAACGGTTAGCGATCCGAGAGCACCGGCCATGAACCTCGATGTACGAATCTTCTACGTCATCAACGACTTCGCTCGCGACACCCCGTGGCTGCATCCGTTGCTCGCCGCGTATGCCAACGACGGCGTGCTCCTTTTCATCGCATTGTGGCTGGGCGGGTGGTGGCTCGCCCGCACGGGCGGAAACCCGATGGCGATGACGGCCGCGCTGTGGACCCCGCTGGGCGTGCTGGCCGCCTTGGTGGTTTATGACCCGATCGCCCTGTACGTCAACGAAACCCGCCCGTGCAACGCACTGCGCAACATCGTGGTGCTGCACTGCAACACCGACGGCGGGTTCCCCAGCATCCATGCCGTCATCGCGGCGGCGGTCGCGGCAGGACTGTGGCTGGTGAACCGCCGCCTCGGCATGGTGGCCGCCGCGGCCGCGGCGGTGATGGCGTTTGCGCGCGTCTACGTCGGTGCCCATTATCCGAGCGATGTCCTTGCGGGCTTGGGGCTCGGCGTCGTAGTCAGCCTGGCCGGATGCTTCCTGTTCCGACCGCTTCTGCGGCGGTTACTCGAGCTGATTGACAGGACGCGGCTACGCGGCCTGGTCAGCACGAAGGCTAGAGATTCGGCACATCGGGATGGGCACAGGCCATAACCGACCGAGCGCAACCCCGTTCGTCACGATCACGCCGGATGCGGTCGCCGACGATGCGCTCGACGAGCAGCGGAACGAACGCTTGAATGCGGGCGTCCACGAACTGAGTCGCGGCCTCCCGGCACCAGCCCCTGATCTCCGCGTCCCGCGCAGCATCGTTGCGTCCCTCGCGACGGGCGAGTTTCCCGGCAACCTCGGCAACCCAATCTGCTGCCGATCGGGTGGACCGGGTCGGCTCGTGCAGTACCTGGGTCACCGCTGCCCCACCGTCAATGGTTCGATCGAACTCCGTTGGCGGGCAACTCCGTCGCCAATCGACGCATGGGCAGAAGGCCGGACGAACAACAGCGTGCAGTCCGAATGCTTCAGAGTCTTGCGCATCTCACGGCTGGTCAGCTCCTCCACCAACTCGCGGTGGTCTCCCGGCACGATGACCAGCTGGTCGATGCACGCGCTCTGCCGCAGCAGGTTACTGAGGTGCCCTGGCATCGCCAGGGTGACCGACCGGATGTCACTGCTTTCCGTATCTTTCAAGTACCGTTCCAGGGCGGCATGCACCGGATGCCCGGCATGGACGGGCTCACTCGAATGCGACCAGGGCTCCAACATCAGAATTGGCGCGTTGCGCCATGTCGAGTCGGCTTCGGCGGCCTTCAATACGGCGGTGGCAAAGACCGACTCGTCCAACACCGCCACGATCCACTTGCGATGGTCGAAGTCACGGTGTGTCCGGCGGATGATCGCGACAGTGCCCGGCGCGTTCCGGGCGACCTGAGCAGCCGTGGATCCACGGGAGGCGTCAGGCATGTCATGTGTTCCGCGGTCGCCGACACAGACCATCGACGCGCGGCGAGACTCTTCGGCAAGACATTCAGCCGGGCTGCCGGACAGAATCTCCGATTCCAGCTTGACGTCGATGTGTGTATCGGTCACCGCTTCCCACGCCTTGTGTAGCGCGTGCTGTGCCCGGTCGATGTTGGCCTGCCGATCAGCATCACCGGCGTCGATGACGTAGACCAGCCGCAAGGCGGTGTTCTGACTCGCCGCTTCGAGCGCAGCCCACCGTGCCGCACGCAGCGCGTGTTTGGAGCCGTCGATACCGACCACGACCGGTTCGGCTGAAGCTGGGATGTTCATCGGATATCCGTGTGCCATGGCGGCAATCCTCCATTCCGGCCACCCTGAGATCGCTTGATCTCCAGTCACATCTGACCTCTCCGCACGAACCCGGCATAGTGTCAAAGGTCCCTGGCGAGATCCGAAAAATGCCCTGCCGTGCGAGCGATGGCGGCCGGTCCGCCGGCTGCTGAGGTACTGATGACTTCCGGCCCTGGGAGAAGCGTCCAAACCGGGGCAGGCTTCACAATTGCACGTCGCGCTGCCGAGAAGGGCGTCTCATGACGAGAACCTCGATTCCACTTCAGGAAGTCAAAGACGCGGTCCTTCTGGCCTGCCGGGCGCCGTCATTCCACAACAGCCAGCCGTGGAAGTGGGTTCTCGAATCCTCCACCCTGAAGCTGTATCTCGATACCGACCGGCTGGTCACCACGGATAGTTCTGGGCGCCAAGCTCTGTTGAGTTGCGGCGTCGCACTGGATCACCTCCGCGTGGCGATGGCCGCAGCCGGCTGGATCTCCAACATCGACCGATTTCCCAACCCGGACGATCACCACCATCTCGCCGACATCCGCTTCCGGCCGGCCAGCGGTGTCACTGCCGCACAACGGCGTGCCGCAGACGCAATATTGTGCCGACGCACCGACCGACTTCCGTTCGGGGCGGTCGACGACCGGCCGGCATTCGACAAACTGCTGCGGCTGGCCGTGGGCAACCGTCCGACCCACGTCGACGTCTTGAGCGCCCAACAGCGCACCAATCTTGCAGAGGCCTCGCGTCTTGCCGACGTCCTCAGAATGTACGACGCCGTCTATCACGCCGAATTGGACTGGTGGACTAGGTCATTCGGCACCACGACGGGTATTCCAAAAAGCGCGTTGGTGTCGGCTCCAGAAAGTGACCGGGTTGCCATCGGACGGTCGTTCCCGCTCACCAATACCCGCGAGCGACGCCAACACGCCGGCGATGACCAGGCCACCGTGGTGGTGATTTCCGCGCTCGGCGACACCCGCGGGGACATTTTTGCGTGCGGCGAGACCTTGTCGGCAATCCTGCTGGAGGCCACCATCGCGGGCCTAGCGAGTTGCACGCTCACCCACATCACCGAGCACCCGGCCACCTGCGACATCGTCAGCGCGCTCACCGGTCACCCGCTGCCACAGGTATTGGTTCGCATCGGCACCGCCCCAGCCCTGGATGACGTCCCACCACCGACACCGCGCCGCCAGTTGTCGGATGTCTTCCGTTTCCGGCCAGATCGCTCGCACTATCGGAATTGACGGCGGAGCGCTCGATTCCCTGCTGGCGGCACGCCACTTTCGCATCAATCGCCCCGTTACGCACAGCGCGGCTGCAAGTGCGATGCCGATTGCCACCTGCTTCCTCATGTCATCCACGATGGCAATCCAGTCGGCTCCGCGCTAGAGCACATGGACCCATGGTGTGGCGCACGGCCCCGGCACAACAGGTCACTGTGGCATGCGACTAGGGACCAATTCCCCTGCCGCCGGCAGTGTCGTCACACCTACCGTCGACGAATAGTCAGTTCGGTGATGTGAGGAGAGTGTGGAGATGTACAAATCAGCTTCTCCGTCGTCGGCCGTCGTAGTCGGCATCGACGGCTCATGCTGGTCGGTGGACGCTGCCCTGTGGGCGGTCGATGAAGCCGTCAGCCGCGATGTGCCTCTGCGCCTGCTCTACGTGGTCGAGCCACGCGGTGATGGCGCTGTTGATCCCCAGCAGGAAGCTCAAGACTTGGCGTGTGCCGACGCTTCCGTGCGGCGGGCGTTGGTCGCCGTCGAGTCCACCGAGAAGCCGGTCAAGGTGGAATGGGAAATCCTGCAAGGCCATCCATCCCGTGTTCTGCTGGACGCAAGCCGGTCGGCTGATCTGCTGTGTCTGGGCTCGCTGGGCATCGCGCACGCGACGGGACACCGGCTCGGCTCCACCGCGGCGACTTTGGCCACGGCTGCGCCGTGTCCGGTAGCCATCGTTCGAAGCGGCGGCCGGCATGGGACGACGCAACCCCGGCACGTCGTCGTCGAAGTCGACGAAGGCCCGGACAGCACCGTGGTCCTCGAGGCTGGAATCAGCGAAGCCCGGCTGCGCGGCGCGCCTCTGACAGTGCTCGCAACGCGGCAGAACTCACACCCGGACGATCGGCAGAAGGTCAAGGACGAAGGGGCCCGTGCGCGTCTGGACAAACGTCTCGCACGGCACCGCACAGCCAACCCGGACATCAAGTTCAACCCCGTCGCCATCCACGGGTCCACGATGAATTATCTTGATCGCCAGTCAGATTCGATTCAACTGCTGGTAATCGGCAGACATCGGAGGCCGGGGGTGGGCGAGGTCGTGGGGTCGGCGCGCTCAGGCTCTGCCCAGGTGAACTGCACGGCACTGATTTGCCAACATAACCAGCGCTTGTAGCCGCAGCCTGGCCTATCGTCATGAGCAGGACTTCAACACCGACAAGCACGCCGGCGGCGTTCAGAAGGGCAAGGAATGGTCACAGTATTTCTCGTCGATGACCATGAAGTCGTACGGCGCGGACTCATCGACCTGTTGAGCGCGGACTCTGATCTGCAGGTCATCGGCGAAGCTGGAACCGTGGCGCATGCACTGGCTCAGATTCCCGCGCTCAAGCCCGATGTCGCTGTCCTCGACGTCCGTCTGCCGGACGGCAACGGCATCGAACTATGCCGGGACCTGCTGTCACGCATGCCCGACCTACGGTGTCTGATGCTGACATCGTTCACGTCCGACGAGGCCATGCTCGACGCGGTCCTTGCGGGAGCGAGCGGCTATGTCATCAAGGACATCAAAGGTATGGAACTGGCCGAGGCGATCAAAGCCGTCGGCGCCGGACGGTCCCTACTGGACAATCGTGCGGCCGCCGCGTTGATGGCCAAGCTCCGCAATGCAGCCGAGCATTCGGACCCGCTTTCCGGGCTGACCGATCAGGAGCGAGTGCTGCTGGACCTGCTCGGTGAAGGTTTGACCAACAAGCAGATTGCCGCACGGATGTTCCTAGCGGAGAAGACCGTGAAGAACTACGTGTCGCGTCTGCTCGCCAAACTCGGCATGGAACGGCGAACCCAGGCCGCGGTATTCGTCTCCAAACTGGACCGATCGCAGCGCCCGGACTACTGATATGCCCCCGGCGTCAAATTCCCGGCGCGCCTCTGCTGCGATGGCAGAATCAACCGTGTGACACGCCATGACAGCAGTGCCGAGCGTCCGCTGCGAGTGCCGTTGGCCGGCCTACGGTTGCGTGAACTTCTCAATGAAGTTCAGGACCGCGTGGAACAGATCATCGAGGGCCGTGACCGCCTCGACGGTCTCGTCGAGGCAATGCTCACGGTCACGTCCGGTCTCGAACTGGACGAGACGCTACGAACCATCGTGCACACCGCGATCGAGCTGATCGACGCGCGGTACGGTGCCCTCGGAGTACGAGGAACCGACCACGAGCTCATCGAGTTCATCTACGAGGGCATCGACGAAGAGACCCGGTGCAAAATCGGCCCGCTTCCCCAGGGGCGCGGTGTCCTCGGCGCGTTGATCGACGAACCGAAACCCATTCGGCTGGAAGATATTCGCACCCACCCTGCCTCGGTCGGGTTTCCTGACCACCACCCTCCTATGCGAACTTTCCTCGGCGTGCCGGTGCGCATCCGCGACGAAGTTTTCGGCAACCTGTATCTGACCGAGAAAGCATCCGGGCAGCCTTTCAGCGAAGACGACGAAGTGCTGGCACAAGCGCTGGCTGCGGCGGCCGGCATCGCCATCGACAATGCGCGCCTGTACCGCCAGTCGCAGCAACGGCAGGCCTGGATCGAGGCCACCCGCGACATCGGTACCGCCCTGCTGTCCGGCACTGAGCCGTCTCAGGTGTTCCGTCAGATCGCGGAGCAGGCACATTCCCTGACCGACGCGGACGTCACGCTGATCGCGGTTCCCGAGGACGACGACGCTCCGAGCAACGAGATCACCGAACTCCATGTGATCGACGTTGTCGGCGATCTCCGAGAATCATCGCTAGAGACACCGGTGACCGACGGCCCCATCGGCCATGCCTTTCACCAGCGGATACCCGTGCTCTGCCCGGCGACGGACCTACCCGAAGTGATCGCGGTCGACATGGCGTCCGCACTCGTGCTGCCACTGCGCACCACCGAGAGCGTCATCGGAGTCCTGATCTTGCTGCGGCGTGCGGGCCGGCAGGAATTCACCGCGGATCACCTGGACACGATGGCTGCGTTCGCCGACCAGGCCGCGCTCGCCTGGCAGCTTGCCGCCAGCCAACGTCAGAAGCGTGAGCTCGATGTGTTGGCAGACCGCGACCGAATCGCCCGTGACTTGCACGATCACGTCATCCAGCGACTGTTCGCGGTTGGTCTGACGCTCCAGGGCGCCATCCCGCGTGCCAAATCCAGCGATGTGCAGCGTCGCATCACCGATTGCGTCGACGACCTGCAGGAAGTAATCACCGAAATCCGTACGGCGATTTTCGACCTACATGGCAGCACAGTCTCCACCACCCGATTGCGACAGCGGCTGGATGCGGCGATCGCCTCCTTCTCCAGCCACGAATTGCACACCACGGTCCGCTACGACGGCCCGCTGTCCGTCATCGAGCCGGACTTGGCCGATCATGCCGAGGCCGTCGTCCGGGAAGCGGTGAGCAACGCCGTCCGTCACGGCAGGGCCAGCGCGGTCACCGTCACCATCAACGTCGCCAACGACTTGCGCATCGAAGTGACCGACAACGGCCACGGGTTGCCGGACGGCATCACCGAGAGCGGTCTGGCGAACCTTCGCCGACGGGCCCGGGACACTGGCGGTGACATGATTCTGGAATCCGGCGTCGACGCCGGCACCGTCCTGCGGTGGTGGGCGCCGCTGCCCTGATCGGTGATACGTGCACGGCCGGCCACATGCGGACGCCTTGGTCGGCGTCGCGCCTCATGGCGCCTCATCGACCCTCAGACCGCGCCTCGGCGACCGCTCGATACGAGGGACCAATGTCCTTGGCTGGCAATGCCGATGGGCACCGGTTCTGCCGGCACGTGGTCATCGGGCGAAACCGTTCAGTAGGTGACGTAATGCTCTGTCGATCATGTCGAATCGGCTGCAGGATCGATGCATGAGAAAGAGCAGTGTGCGTGATGTAGTCCGCACCGCATCGATCTCGACCATTTGTTCTGCGAGGTGAATCAAATGTCCGACACGTTCCCCGACCATCAGACGGTTTGCGCAGCCATGGCACTCGCTACGCGCGCACCCTCGGTCCACAACACACAACCGTGGCGGTGGCGGATCGGCTCGCACAGTGTGCACCTGTACGCCGAATCGTCATTGCACTTGGTCCACACCGATCCTGACGGGCGCGACCTGCTGATCAGTTGCGGTGCGGCGCTGCATCACGCACTCGTCGCCTTTCATGCGCTGGGTTGGCAGCCAACCGTACGCAGGTTCCCCAACCCGGCCGAGCCTACCCATCTCGCCGCGATCGAACTGACCCCCTGCACCCCAGAACAACCCGACATCGCCCTCGCCGCGGCAATTCCGCGGCGCCGGACCGACCGGCGTTACTACAGCGGGTGGCCCGTCCCGCTGGGAGACATCGCTCTGATGACGGCACGTGCTGCCCGCCTGGGTATCGGGCTCCGTCGGGTAAAGCTGGACGACGTCCTCACAACTGCACTGCGACAGGCAGTTTCCCAACACGTCCATGATATGGAGTACCTCACGGAACTGACCATCTGGAGCGGGCGCTATGCATCAGTCGCCGGGGTACCGGCTCGAAGTACACCACCGCCTGACCACAGTGCCGCCCTGCCCAGCCGCATCTTCGCCGGCCCCGCGCTCGGCCAGCCCGCGGGTGCCACGGCCACCGATGACAATGGATCACTGTTGGCGCTCGGCACGACAACCGATGCTCCGATTGATCGGTTGCGGGCCGGCGAGGCAACGAGCGCAGTGCTGCTGACGGCTACCGCACAAGGGCTGTCCACCTGCCCAGTGACCGAAGCGCTGGAGAATCCTGAGTGCCGAGCCATCGTACGAACTGACGTATTCGGCGAAGAGTTGTTCCCGCAGATGCTCATTCGTGTGGGCTGGGCGCCACTCAATGCCGACCCACTGCCGGCAACCCCGCGCCGCCCACTGACCGATGTTGTTTCCTGCCTCCATGACGAGGATCCGTTCACCGGTTCACCTCACGATGACGACGATCCAGCGAATTGATAGCCCTGTCCTGCAACGGGATCGACGACCGGCACGATCTATTCGATGAAACGGAGTTCGGACAATGCGCGCACAACCTCAGATCCAGCACCGCACCCGGATGTTCGCTCGGGTACTCGGGCCCTACCTCGTCGTCGCAGCTGCCTCGCTGGTCACCCGGGCCGCGTACGTCAAGACTCTGATGCACGCGTTCGGTGACAACTCTGTATGGCCCTGGATCACAGGCGCATTCGTCTTGCCGATGGGACTGGTCGTAGTCACACTGCATCCGTATTGGCGTGGAACTGCTGCAGCTACGGTGTCAGTGTTGGGATGGTTGACGGTACTCAAGGGAGTCGCTTTGATGACCTTCCCTGGGGCGTACCTGTCGATGGGACAAGACGTCATGACCGCCGCACCGTGGTGGCAGCTCAGTGTGGTCGTCACCGGACTGGCCGGGCTGTATCTCACAGCGGTCGGGTGGTACCCGAATAGTCAATCAGTCCGATCCGTCACCTCGACGCCCGAATCTTGATGAATTCCAGCGACATTCGACCCAACTGACGACGTCAGATTGTTACGACATCCAGATTCCCGGAGTCGGCGTCATTCAGCGCACGCGCGATCAGCGCCATCACCGTTCGAAGATCGTTGTTTGCGCGGTACAGATAGACCGAGGCCATCTCGATGTCGGCGGCGTCCTGATTCCGAAGTCCCGTCAGGCACTCGCTGAATCCGAAACCGAAATCGTCGAGCGTCTGTTGCAGGGCGGCGGTCAACGTCGGATCCGGGCTCGGCAACAACGTGTGTAGTTGCGGCAGGACTGCCTGGCCGGCTTCGCAGGCCCGCTGCATTCCGGCCATGTCAGCGTTGGCTGCCGCGGTGGCCATGTTGTCCCGCTGCGTCAGCAATGCGTCGAGTGGTGATTCGAGTTCGGCAAGCCATGCGTGCAGTTGTTGCGGCGTGGGCGGCGCTTGCTGTTGTGCCGTGGCAACTCTCGCCGGCGCCACGGCATCATCCGGTAACACCAGGCGGACGAGCGAGAAACCGCCGAACATCCAGCCAACGGCCACCGCGGCCGTGATCATCGCCGCCGTGCTCGAGACGAGGAGGCGGCCCTGGCGGTCTCTTTTCGCGGAACTGCCGAGTGAGTGCACGTCGCCATCGGCAACAAGACGCACATCGCGGTCTTCACAGGCGGAAACGACCATCGGAGAATCCTCCCTACTATCAAGGCCTCAGCGGGCAGCCACTCGATGGTGCTCCATTCAGGTGACCACGGCTCGGGCCAAAAGTCCTCCGGCACATAGCCGGAAGGCTCCAGCCCGCCTCACGTCGAGAGCAACCTCCAAACGCGCTGCCTCGCAGACCTCACCGCAGCAGGTGCCGAAGGTCCCTATGACCGCTGCCCATCAGCCCTGCCCGTGAACCGCAGATGAGCGCAACATCATTCACGAATACCCCACCGTTGGCGGGCCGGCGCGTAAAGGACATCGATGAACGACAACCAGCTCACCGCACTCGACGCCGGTTTCCTGCAGGCCGAGGATTCCGACAGTCATGCCAATCTTGCTGTCGCCGTGTTGGCCATCATGGAAGGTCCCGCGCCGGACTTCGCAGAACTGCAGGCTGTGCTCGATGAGCGGTCAGCAACCCTGCCACGCTGCCGCGAGGTGCTTCATTCATTTCCGCTCGACCTCAGCGCTCCAGAATGGGTGCCCGCACACAATTTCGATATCTCCCACCATGTCCGCAGACTCACCGTGACAGCTCCAGGTGATGGCACCGCGGTCCATCGCGCGGTGGCGAATCTGATGGAGCGCAGGCTCGACAGGTCCCGTCCCTTGTGGGAAGCGTGGATGCTGGATGGTCTGGCTGATGGTCGTTGGGCGATCGTGGTGAAGCTGCATCACTGCATCGCCGACGGCGTTGCGGCGACAGCGATGCTCGCTGGAATCTGCGATACCCAGTGGGAAACCCGCGATGAAATACCCAATCTCCCTTCACGATCGGGCCGACTTCCGCTCCGCGGTTTCAATCCGATCACCCTCGGCACCGATGCATGGCGGATGATGAGATCGACCGCCCGCGGTGGTGTGCGCATGGCATTCGGGGCTGCTCAACTCGTCGCCGGCGTGCTCACCGCATCCACTCAGCCCCTCAACGGTCAACTCAGCGATATGCGCCGATTCAGCGCTGTCGAGGTCTCGCTAGGTGACGTCCAGTTGGTCGCCAAACGGTTCGGCGTCACTGTCAACGACGTAGCCCTGGCCGCCATCACCGACGGTTTCCGGTCAGCGATGCTGCAGCACGACCTGCAACCTGAAGCAGGGCCGATCCGCACCGTAGTACCAGTTTCCGTCCGGCCGGCCGAACTACTCCATGTGCCCGACAACCGCGTTTCCGTGTTGCTGCCGGATCTACCCGTCGATCGGCCGGATCCGCTTGAGCAGCTTCGACTGGTCCACAAAAGGCTGACGACTGCAAAAGGCAGTGGGCAGCGCCAAGCCGGCTCCTTGGTCGTGGCCGCAGCCAACCTGATTCCGTTTCCGATAATGGCATCGGCGGTGCGTCTGTTGGGCCGGCTTCCGCAGCACGGCGTGGTTGCGGTGACGACCAATGTCCCCGGCCCCACACAGCGGCTGCGCCTGATGGGCCGTCGAATCGCCGAGCTTGTGCCAGTACCGCCCATCGCGATGGGCATGCGCACCGGCATCGCCATCATGAGTTACGCCGACCGCCTGGCCTTCGGCGTCATCGGAGACTACGACGCCGAGCTTGCCGCGGACGATCTCGCCAGCGGCATCGAGCACGGGATCGCTCACCTGGTCGCTGTGGCGTCCGCCGCGACGCACACTCGCCGGCTGGGACCCCTGATGCTACTCAGCGGCTAACGCACCGCCAACGAGCCAACCTATCGACTTCGAACGGAGTAACCATGATCGATCAGCAATGGGACGCGGACAACTCGATCCTCACCATTCGTCCCGAATCACCTTTGAGTACCGGCGATTTCGCTGCCATCGCCCAAACTGTCGACCCAAAGATCGAGCAAGGCAGTGACCTCGGCGGCCTGATCATCGATGCGCCACACTTTCCTGGGTGGGATAGTTTCGGTGCGATGGTCACCCACATGAGGTTCGTCCACGATCATCACAAGCACGTGAAAAAGATTGCTATCGTGACCGATTCGCCGATGGCGGGTGTCGCACAGCACCTGGTGTCGCATTTCATCGCGGCGGAGATCCGGCCGTTTCCCACCGGCCAGGTCGACCAGGCCAAGGAGTGGATCACGGGTGCGGGGCAGTCTGAGGACCCAAGACCCTAGGCACCGCCACCCCGGCCAGGTCTTCGTCACCGAAGCATCCAGTCCAGTGGTATCGCTCGCAGTGCGCGGAATGCGGCTCGGGATCAAGGAGCGGGCGGAGGCGACTGTGATGACAGCGCGCACCCCGCAACCCGTTGCTTGACAACAGTCGTCCAGCGGCCAATTGTCGTAGCAGCAGATGTTTCTGAAGATCAGGCTCAGGGTATGGCCCTTTTGGTGACCTACACCAGGTTCCGCCTGGCACTACGACCCTGGATGGTCGCAGTACTCGTCGGACTTATCGGCTACTGCGCCTTCCCACTTCAGTGGGTGATCGACTCTCCCCTCAGCCCGACACGGTCCTACATCAGTGAACTGGCGGTCGCCGGCCAACCGTATTATCAGATTTTCAGGATTAGCGACCTCGCCGCCGGCATGGGTCTCGCGGTACTCGCCGGCGTCCTGGCGATCTGGCGCCCATCATCATTGATGCGGATTGGGAGCGCAGCGCTGGCGGTCGGTGCCGCCACTTCGATCGTCGACGCCCTCTCGCCCATGCGCTGCGCCCCGTCGGTTGACCCCCAATGCTGGGCTACCGACCACGCTTCCTTACCGACCCAGCTGTCTCAATTGCACACCATCTCCGGGGTAGTCGGTTTCACCGCAGTCGTCATCGCGATGGCGGCCTATGGGGCCGCACTGGGCAGCCAGCCACGCACGCGCCAGCTGGGTTGGGTCGGGCTCGTCGTCGCGGCGACCGGCGCGGCACTCGGTTGCATCGAAATCGCGACTGCGCTCGCGGATACAGATTGGACAGGGCTCTTCGAGCGCATCCATGTTGCCGTCGTCAGCGCGTATCTCCTGACGCTGACTCTCGTAGTCGCACGCACAACGAACTCGACCTATGGACGATCCGTGCTCAGTTCCGCTCCGGACTGAATGGCAGGTCCCAAGGCTCCCGACGACGCCCTCGCACGGTCAATGACCCATCATGCCGGGCATGCCCATGCCCGGCATCATGCCGGCCTGCATGGGCATTTCATTCGGTGGCAGACCACAATTCGCTCGGCGATCCATCATCGGTTGATGGATGCTCTTCATGTCGGCGGCGACATCTGGATGCGCGTCAAGGTAACCCTGCATCGCCATATGCCGCTCGTGCGGACTACCCATCTGCATTGCCTGCCGGAACACCTGCTCCACGTCGGGGTGCGCGTCGAGGTAGTCGGCCATCTGATCCATCACCGCGGCGTGACTACGCATCATCTCCGAGGGCGAACACGGATCCCATGGCTGGGCGCCGGCTGTACCTGCCACGGTGAGCGCGAACGCCCAGGTGGCAGCCCCGGCGACAATCGCCTTAAGGACGCGTCGGTAATCATTACCACCATTGACACAGTTACGCATGACGAAAAATCCCTTCTGGTCATCCAATTCGCCGCTACCCGGTAGAAGCGTTACCTGACAACAACATTCACCGTGACGGACACACTGTCATTCAGTGTTCGGATCCCAGCGCCAGTCCGTCACCTCCGGCATATCCTCGCCGTACGTCCGGATCCAGTCACGATGCCGATCCTGAGTTGCAAGCATGTCTGCGCGCAGTGCGCTCGCACCGGGCCCATCCAGTCTGGGCGTCAGGTCGATCGTGTCGATCACCAGCTGGAAACGATCCATCTTGTTCAGCACCAGCATGTCGAAAGGCGTCGTCGTTGCGCCCTCTTCCAGATATCCGCGCACATGTAGGTGTTGATGGTTGCGCCGGCGGTAGGTCAGCCGGTGAATCAACGACGGGTAGCCATGATAGGCAAAGATCACCGGCCGGTCGGTGGTGAACAACGTGTCGTACTCCGCATCGGTCATGCCGTGCGAATGCTGGGTGTCGGACTGCAGCCGGAACAAGTCGACAACATTGACCACACGAATCTTCAGCTTCGGCAGACGGTTTCGCAAGATCGACACCGCAGCCAGCACCTCGGTCGTTGGCACGTCGCCGGCACAGGCGAGTACCACATCGGGCACTGAACCCGCATCGGTGCTGGCCCATTCGAAGATGTCCGCGCCGCGTGCGCAGTGCAGCGCGGCTTGCTCCGCGGTCAGCCACACCGGAGCGTCGTTCTTCCCCGCGACGATCACGTTGATGTAGTCCCGGCTGGCAAGACAGTGCGCCGCCACCGACAGCAAGGTGTTGGCATCCGGCGGCAAGTAGATGCGGGCAATTTCGGCACGCTTGTTGGCGACGTGGTCGATGAAGCCGGGATCCTGGTGCGAGAAGCCGTTGTGGTCCTGGCGCCACACGTGCGAGGTGATCAAGTAATTGAGTGACGCGATCGGTGCACGCCACGGCAGCTGCCGACTTACCTTGAGCCACTTGGCATGCTGGTTCACCATCGAGTCCACGACGTGGGCGAAAGCCTCATAGCTGTTCAGCAGGCCATGTCGGCCGGTCAGCAGGTAGCCCTCGAGCCACCCCTGACACAGATGTTCGGAAAGGACCTCCAGCACGCGCCCGTCATGGGCCAGATGCTCGTCGGTCGGCAAAACCGCAGCGTTCCACTGCTTCTCGGTGACGTCATACACATCACCAAGCCGATTCGACGCGGTCTCATCGGGTCCGAACAACCTGAAGTTGCGGTAGCAGGCGTTGCGGACCATGACCTCACACAGATACCGACCAAGTGTGCGGGTCGGCTCTGCGGTGGCGTCTCCGGGCCTGACGGTGGAGACGGCAAATTCCTTGAAGGCAGGCAGGTGCAACGGCGTCAGCAACAGGCCGCCGTTGGCGTTGGGGTTCGCGCCCATCTGACGTTCGGGCGCCGGAATGTTGTCGGTGACCAGCGTTGTCGGGCAACCCATCTCGTCGAAGAGCTCATCGGGATGGTAGGAGTACAGCCATTCGACGAACTGCCTGCGGTGTTGTGGGTCGGTGCGGACGTCGGCGATGGGGACCTGATGGGAACGCCAGGTTCCCTCGACAGGCAGACCGTCGACCTGTCGAGGTCCGGTCCAGCCTTTCGGTGTCCGTAGGACGATCATCGGCCACTGCGGGCGCGGTAGTGGTGAGGAGGCAGTGCGGGCAGCATTCTGGATTTCGCTGATCATCGCCACGGCGCGGCTCAACGCCGCAGCCATGTCCTGATGCAACTGTTGTGGATCATCACCGCCGACGTAGATCGGGTGATGCCCGTATCCGCGCAACAGGCAATCCAGTTCGCCGTCAGTGATCCGAGCCAGCACGGCCGGATTGGCGATCTTGTACCCGTTGAGGTGCAGGATGGGTAGCACCGCGCCGTCTGTCGCCGCGTTGATGAACTTGTTGGAATGCCAACTGGCCGCCAGTGGCCCGGTCTCTGCTTCACCATCGCCGATGACGCACGCTACCAACAGATTCGGGTTGTCCAGCGCAGCCCCGTAGGCATGTGCGAGCGAATACCCGAGCTCGCCGCCCTCGTGGATCGAGCCGGGAACTTCCGGTGCCACGTGACTGGGAACGCCACCGGGAAAAGAAAATTCGCGAAACAACGTAGCCATGCCGTGGCCATCACGTGCGATGTCTGGACGTGTTCGGGTGTAGTTGCCCTCGAGCCAGGCGTTCGCAAACAGTGCCGGCCCGCCATGCCCGGGACCGATGACGTACATCGCATCGAGATCGTGATCGATGATGGCGCGATTCAAGTGCGCGTAGATGAAGTTCAGTCCCGGGGAGGTGCCCCAGTGTCCCAACGGGCGCGGCTTGAGGTGTTGGCGCTCCAACGGCGTTCGCAGCAGCGGGTTGTCCATCAGATAGATCTGGCCGGCGGTGAGATAGTTTGCGGCCCGCCAGTACGCATCAACCGATCGCAGTCGCTCCGCCGACAACGGCTCGCTCAACTCACGTGTCGCGCTGGTCATCGGGTGGACTCTCGGGCATGGGGCCGAGCAACGAACACGGGGCAATTCGCGTGGTGGATCAGCTTGTGGCTGGTAGAGCCGAGGAACAGCCCGGTTGCGTCACCGCGCCCGTGGCTTCCGGTGACGAGCAACTGGGCGTGCTGAGCATGGCCCAGCAGGACCTCCGCCGGATTGCCGACTGCGGTGATTCGGCGGACGGTGACATCGGGGTATTTCTCCTGCCACCCGGCCAATCGCTCAGCCAACAGCATTGCCTGCTGGTCCTCGCGCGCCCGGCCGATCAGGTCGTTCCAAGGCGGTTCGGAGTAGTAGAAGTAGGACGGCACGTAGCTCCACGTCAGAACCGCATTCAGTTCCGCGCCACGCATCGAGGCTTCCTCGAACGCCCAGGCAATCGCATCTTCGCTGTCTGGACCACCGCTGATCCCGACCACGACAGAACCTGTGACGGGCACCCCGGGCGCACGGACCACGACCACCGGGCTGTGCCCGTGCGCTGTCAGCGCCACTGCTACCGACCCGGCGAGCAGTCCGGTGAACGCATTGAGTCCGCTGGAACCCAAGACGGTCAGGAACGCGTCCCGCGACAGGTCGATCAGCACCCGGGCTGGGCGACCGGCCTTTCTGGTCAGCGCCACCTCTAGCTCAGGGTCCAGAACCTTGACGTGATCCATTGCTTCGTCAAGAAAGCGTTGGCCAGTCGTTTCCAGATACTCGAAGAAGCTCTCCGACGCACCGGGATTGAATCCCAGCGCAAAACTCTCGAAGTCGACGGCGTGCACCAAGCGAAGTGGAAGGTTGCGCAACTGCGCCTCGTTGACGGCCCAGTTCAGGGCGAGCAGCGACGAGCTCGATCCGTCGATTCCGACCAAAATGTAAGGGCGGGGGAATAATTCGGTCACAATGTCCTCCGATGATTCTGCCGATCCGGTGTCCATGACGCTACGGTCGCGCCGTCTCGGCTGATATGGCCGAAAGTCACTCGATGAGTGACCAGTAGCCACCGTTGAAGACCGTCGGCCCCGCGGTGACTCCTGGGGAACTCCCAAGGGCCTTTGTGCCCTCGACCCGGCCGCTATCTCGCGTCAGGATTCGATTACACATCCACGGGCGGCTTTCGCTATGGAGTACACGAAATGTACAGGGGGAAACCATGATCGAAACCAACACCGGCGATTCCGTCGTGGTCGGTATCGACGGTTCGACAGCTGCCGTGTACGCCGCCCACTGGGCTGTCGCCGAAGCAATTGCCCGCGACGTACCACTGCGGCTGGTGAGTTGCATCCAACGTCCGCAGTGCTCGGACCAGATGGCCATCGAATACGTCACGACCTGTCTGCGGGCAGCCCACGCAGCCATCGACGACACTGCGGCTCAGGTAAAAATCGAGACCGCCGTAGTGGTTGGTGACCCGACCGCCGCATTGATCGAAGAATCCCGCCAGGCGGCCATGGTGTGTGTCGGGTCGGTCGGAATCGGCCGATTCGCAAAAGCATTGTTCGGCTCTACAGCCGCGGGTGTGGCTGAGCGTGCGTCGTGTCCGGTCGCCGTGATCCGCAGTTACTCTCCGCACCGGCGGACGCCTGTCGGCTCGATCGTTGTCGAGGTGAATGACTGGGAAGAGAACCACGACGTGATCGCCGCGGCGGTCGCCGAAGCGCAACTGCGTGGGCGGCCCGTTATTGCGGTCGGCGAGTGTCCAGCCGAGACGGGGAAGAGCGCACGTCAGGAGTTACTGAGCCGCACTGCGGCGTGGCAGGACCTCCATCCCGACGTGTACATCACCCCGGTAGCCGTCACGAGCAGCTTCGTCCGATACCTCGCGACCACAAGCGAACCGATCAGTCTTGTCGTTGTCGGCGCCCATGACGCGCCGGACCTTTCGAGCATCATCGGGTCGAATGCCGATCGAAACTGCGACAATCCGTCAGTCTTGATTGCGCGCGCATGAGTAAGGGGTAGCCGCCAAACGGCTACCCCTTACCTCAGCGGTCTGACTACCGAGCCTGCGGCCGGGCGACCAACACCGGGCACGCCGCATGCTGAACCAGTCGGTGGCTCGTCGAACCGAGGAACCATCCGGCGACGTTTCCATGTCCGCGGGTCCCGGTGACGATCAGCTGCGCGCGCTGGGCATAACCCAGCAGGACGTGCCCGGGGTGGCCCGCGGCGATGACCCGCCGGACGGCGACCTCAGGGAACTTCTCCTGCCAGCCGGCCAACCGTTCTGACAACAGCATCGCCTGCTGGTCCTCACGCGCCGGACCCGGCAGCTCTTCCCATGTCGGTTCGATGTAGTCGAAATAGGCTGGTACATAACTGGATACGAGGACTGCGAGCAGTTTCGCGCCGCGCAGCGAAGCTTCCTGGAAGGCCCAGCCGATCGCTTCCTCGCTATCGGGAGCACCGCTGATGCCAACGACCACAGGTCCACCGGCGTGAGCGCCCGGCGCGCGGACCACAACCACGGGACTGTGACCGTGCGCAGTCAGCGACACCGCCACCGAACCCGCGAGCAGCCCGGTGAATCCGTGCAGTCCGCTCGAGCCGACGACGGTGAGATATGCGTCCTTCGACTGTTCCTCCAGGAGCTGCGCAGGACGGCCCGTGAGGATGTGCACCGACACTTCCACCTCGGGCGCGAGTGCCTGAACACGCTCCTTGGCTTCGTTGAGGAAGTTCTGACCCGCCGTCTCCACCTGCTTGAAGAAACTCTCCGAGGCACCCGGATTGAATCCCATCACGAAATTGCCGTAGTCGACGGCGTGAACCAGCCGCAGCGGCAAGTTACGCAGCTGCGCCTCACCAATGGCCCACAGCAAGGCCTCAAATGACGACCTTGAACCGTCGATGCCAACCAAAATGTAAGGACGAGGAGATAATTCGGTCATGGTGCCCGCTCCAGACGAAAGTGCGAAATCCGACACCTCCAACGGTACGTACGCCGACTGATCGGCGCTACGGCCAAAGGTCACTCGTCGCTGAAGTAGGTCACTTTCGCGAGGACTTCGTGGCCACTTCGGAAGAGGGCTGCACCAGTGTCAACAGAGCTTCAGTGACGGCGTCGAGGTCCTTTTTCGCGGCCGGGTTGTTGGTCGAGGTGCTGTTGAGCGCGCCAATGACCAAGTCCCGCAGTATTCGTGGGTCGACGTCGGTGCGGACCACGCCGGCTCGCCGGCCGGATTCGAGTACACCCTGCCAGACCCGAGCGAACCGACGCTCGTGTGGCACATGCGCGGCACGCAGATGCGGCGGCAGCGTCTCGACCATCCGGACGACTGCAGCGGCCCGGTCGTCGCTGGCATGCAGGGCTTCGAGGTGACCACTGATCGCCGCCCTGAGCCGGTCACGAGGGGAAGCTCCCTCCGGCACCGAGTCGATGGCGTGCACCAGTGCGGCCCTTGCTGATTCGACGCCGTCGACCAGCGTGGCCGCGACCAGTTCGTCCTTGGTCGGGAAATGGAAGTACAGGCTCCCGACCTGCAGGCCGGCCGCGGCCGCGATCCGCCGCAGACTGGCCCCGCCGTAGCCGTGCTCGGCGAACTCGGCGGCAGAGACTTCCAGGATTCGGCGCCGGGTCCGGGCAGCCTTGCTGTCGAGAACCTCCATCACGCCACTCTATCGAATCGGACGATCGTTTGGTTATAGTAATTCGGACGATCGTTCGATTCCTAAGGAGTTACCCCCGTGACCGCCTCAGTTCGCCGTACTCAGGACCACATGTGGCATGACGTCTTTCTCCCGCCCGAGATCGTCGAGCTCCGGACCCGCGCGCGTGCATCGGTCGCTCAGCACCTGGCACCCGTTGCCCGCGACATCGGCTCCCGAGAGGAGTCGGCCGACAGTTTTCCGTGGGTGGCATTCCGCGGGCTCGCCGCCGACGGGTTGTTCGGCGTGCCCTTCGAATCGGCGCACGGCGCCGGGCTGGCGCATCCGATGCTGGGCACGTGCACTGTCGCCGAGGAGATCGCCTACGAATCGTCCTCGATGGCAGGCGTCTACGACGGTCAGTGCATTCTGGTCCCGGCGACGCTGCGTCATGCGAGCCCTCGGTTGCGCGACGCACTGATCCCCGACCTCGTGACCGGCAAGCAGGCCTTTGCCTTCGCCACCACCGAACCGGACACCAGCTCGGACCTGACCGCCGAACGGCTCGGCACCTACGCCGAAGAGGACGGCGATGAGTTCGTCGTCACCGGCCGCAAACGCTGGATCACCAACAGCATCGTGGCCGGCTGGGTCTCCATGCTGGTGCGTGCCGGGCGCGACGGCAATCGCGCGCACATGCTGCTCATCGACCTGAACAGCCCGGGAATCCGGATCGGCCGCCCCGACCTGAAGATGGGCCATCGGGGGCAGATCACCGCCGATATCGTCCTCGACAACGTACGGGTGCCGCGGGAAAACCTGCTCGGCGAACCCGGGCGTGGCATGGCCGTCGCGCTGTCGGCCTTGGTGCGCGGCCGGATCGGCATCGGTGCGGCCGGCGTCGGCGTGGCGCAGGCCGCGCTCGACCTCGCGGTACACCGGTTGCAGACCCGCCATGTCTTCGGCAGCCCACTGGGCGCCATGCAGCACTGGCAGTTCCAGATGGCCCAGCGCGCAACCGAAATCGAATGCGCGCGCAACCTGTACCAAAAGGCCGCGATGCTGCTCGACACCGGTGATGCCACGGCCGAGCCCGAGGCCGCGATGGCGAAGGCCTACGGCACTCGGCTGGCGAACGACCTGGTGCGCGAAGCCATCCAGATTCACGGTGCGCTGGGTTTCGCTCGGCAGGTCGGCGAAACGGGCGAATCGGTGCGTCTCGAAGAGATGTACCGGGACGCCAAGATCCTCGAGATCTTCGAGGGCGCCAACGAACTCCAGCAGTGGATCGTGGCGCGCCGCCTGATCGGCCGCGACATCACCGGATAGTGCGGTTGAGTACCTCGATCAGGCCCTCAGTCTGAAACGCCTTTCGACGACTGGCTGTTGGGCGATGCAGTGATGCCAACCTGATCGGGCACGTCCTCGGACTGGCCCTGTCCGAGGCCACCGCGCAGCGAATCGAAGATGGCCAGGCCCTGCCCCACCAGGCCGGTAGCGATCTCCCCCAGACCGTCGGCGCCGTTGAGGACGGTCAGGTTGGCTCCCGAAAGACCTTGCGCGGCTTGCTTGACGATCTCGGGCAGTTGGTCGATCAGCATCCGGTCCAAGGCGACCCGATTGTGCGACGCGGCGGCCTCAGCCTGAATCTTCATCTTCTCCGCGTCGGCGACCGCAAGGATCCGGACCCGCTCCGCCTCCGCCTCGGCCGGCTTGACCACCTCCGAGATGAGCTCCTGCTGCCGGAGGTCTGCGGCGCGCTGCGCCAACTCGGTCCGCATTTCCAGCACTTCCCGCTGGGCGCGCGCTTCGGCAAGCGGTCCGGCCTGGGCGGCTTCGGCTTGAGCTTTGTCGACCTCAGCCTTGTACTGCGCCTTGACAATTGCCGTCTGCCGGGCAAACTCGGCCTGTTTGCGCTGCGATTCCTGCTCGGCCTCGGCGGCAGCTTGGTTGGCCCTCGCTTGGGCGATCTGAGCTTCCTGCTGGATGGCCGCGTTATGTGGGGCCGACATCGCGAGGATGTATCCCAGATCGCCGTCATCGATCGACTGGATCTGCAGGGCGTCGACAGTCAGCCCGATCTTGACCATCTCCTGTTTGGACCCATCGAGGACTTCAGTGGCGAGCTTCTGCCGCTCCTTGATGATCTGCTCAACGGTCATCGACCCGATGATGGAGCGAAGGTGGCCGGCGAAGATACGCCCAGTGAGCACCGACATCTGGTTCTGATCGGACAAGAATCGTTGACCGGCGCTGACGACGCTCTCACTGTCGTTGCCGACCTTGAATGCGATCACCGCCCGAACGTTCAAGGTGATCCCTTGCTGGGTGACACATTTCTCTTCGACTTCGGCCTCACACATTGCCAGCGTGAGGAACCGAACCTTTCGGAAGAACGGCATGATGAACGCGCCGTGACCGGTGACGACGCGGAACGGCGCATCTCCGGCGGAGCGGCCACCGGAGATCAGCATGGCCTGGTCGGGTGCGGGAACTCTGTAGCCAAACATGTTGAACTCCTTGAGTATTGGTGCCTATTGCTCGGCACATCAGCCGTCAGAAACGACGCCGGTCCAGGCTTCGACCACGACTGCACGCGGACCTCGGGTATCGATCACCAACACCTGGGTCCCCCGGCTCAGCGGCTCCGCCGACCAGGCCAGATATGCCTCCTTCGCCCCCCGCAGGTTCAGCAGAACTTCTCCCGCGCCCGCGGCACCGCGGGTCGCCACAATCAGCGGCCCGACACAGCCGATCACCGAGACGTCACCCACCACTTACATGCTCCTCCAACCGGAGCCTGGTGTCCGCCGCCTCGGGCCTGTCGGGGCCGCGAGCTACTCGGCCTCGCCCACCTCTTCGAGGCGCTCGCCCACCCGAGCCAGCGCCTCGTCGAACACGTCGACCTTCTCACCACGCTTTTCGTTGGCCGGTTGAGCGGCGCCGCGGCCGCCTTCGGCCTCCACGCGGGCCGCACCCTGGCGTCGCAGCAGGCTGAAGTTCTTCTCGCGCGCTTGCCTGAGCCTGCTCTGCAGTTCCTTCAGCGCCTTCGCGTCCAAGCGGGCCAGCGCGTCGGGGTGGCTCTCGGCGATCAGCGAGTTTTCCTGCGGAGTCAGGTTCACGTGGATGCTCATGATTGATTAATAGCCCGTGAAATTGACGCGCGCTTGACGAATCACTCGACCACTTCGGCCGGGCGCGGCATAATTCTTTGTGATGGCCACAACAATCGACGCCCCCGGGGTGCGCGCCCTGCCGCTCGCGCCGAAGAACCCGCTGCCCTTGCGGCAGTTGGTGACCACGCGGCAATTGCACACCGGACTGGTGCTGCTGAGTGAAGTCGGCGGACCCGTCAGCCGCATCGCCGTCGCGCCGAAGCGCGTCGCCCCGCCCGTCGTGCTGGTCACCTCCCCCAGCGGGATCCGCGATGTGCTGGGCCGCACCGACAACCTCGCCGAGCGCTCCACGATCCATGAGGAAGTGCGCAACGTGGTCGGCGACAACCTCTTCGTGTTGCCCAACAACGCCTGGCCGCCGCGCCGACGCGCCTTGCAGCCGGTGTTCACCAAGCAGCACGTGGACCGCTTCGGCGGGCACATGACCCAGGCGGCGCAGACCAGTGCTGATCGCTGGCGCGACGCCCGTGACGTCGACCTGGACACCGAGTGCCGGCGGCTCGCGATGCGGTCGCTCGGCTACTCGATTCTCGGTCTCGACATCAACGAGCACAGCAACACCATCGCTGAGAACATGCACGTGGCCTCGCGCTACACGGCCGATCGCGCCCTACGACCAATCAAGGCACCCAAGTGGCTGCCGACGCCGGGACGCCGTCGCGCTCGTGCCGCGGTGGCCCGGATGCGCCAGATGACCATGGACGTCCTGCAGGACTGCCGCGCGAATCCGGACCGCGATGCACCCCTGGTCAAGGCGCTGCTCGCGGCCGCCGATCCCGAGACCGGCCAGAAGTTGTCCGACGACGACATCTGCAACGACCTGCTCATCTTCATGCTGGCCGGCCACGACACGACGGCGACGACGTTGACGTATGCCTTGTGGCAGCTCGGGCACAACCCTGACATGCAGGACCGGGTTGCCGCCGAGGTTGCCGCGGTCGGCGATCGGGAGCTGACACCCGACGACGTTTCCCGCCTCCCGTACACCGCCCAGGTGCTCAACGAGTCGCTGCGGCTGTGCCCGCCGGCGGCGGGTGTCGGCCGGACGGCGACGCAGGACATCGTGGTCGACGGGTACCGCGTGGAAGCCGGCAGCATCGTGGCCATCGGGATCAGCGCCGTGCACCGGGACCCGACGTTGTGGGACCGCCCGCTGGCGTTCAACCCCGACCGGTTCAGCCCGGAGAACTCCAAGAACCGCGACCGCTGGCAGTTCATCCCGTTCGCCGCCGGTCCGCGGTCGTGCATCGGTGAGCACTTCGCGATGCTGGTGACCACGCTGGCGCTCGCCACCATCGTGCGGTCGAACCGCATCGAGTCTCTGGACGCCGACTTCCCGCTCGAGTCCCCGTACACGACGGTCGCGAAGGGGCCCATCCCGGTTCGAGTCGCCGCGCGGGTGTGACGTCGGCGTTGGCCACGGCTCGGAGCGTGCTCGACTGGGACCACAACGCCTACTACCACCGCGTGCTGCTCGAGGCGGCGCTCCCGCGACTGGCCACGTGCGGCGCCTGCTCTTCTGGCGATATCTACTGGTCTGGCAGAAGCCGGCCGCGTAGCCGACAGAGTGTCCCGGCCCGACAAATCAGCAACAACGTCAATTCCGCCCGCGCTGCCTCACTGTCGGTGCAACGATGACTCGGTAAGCAAGTTCGCTCATCAGTCGCGGAGGCCGGCCATGCCCGAGCACCGTCCCGCCGAGGCCTGCCACGTAATCCGACTGCGGGACGGGCGCCAGTTGAGCTACGCGCAATACGGCGATCCGGGCGGTTTCCCGATACTCAACAACCACGGTGGGCTGGCCTGCCGACTCGATGTCTCCGCCGCAGCGCCGGTCGCCGAGTCATGTGGGGTCCGGCTCATCTCCCCCGACCGACCCGGCGTCGGCAGGTCGGATCCGCGGCCGGACCGCACCATCCTCGACTGGACCCGCGACGTCACCGAACTGCTCGACCAACTCGAGATCGACAGCTTCGCCGTCATGGGCTGGTCACTCGGCGGCCAGTACGCGGCCGCAGTCGGCTACGCGCTGCCGCCGCGCGTGACTCGCGCAGCCATCATCGCCGGCGCCATCCCTCTGACCGAACCAGGCGCGTTCGACGGTCTGCCACCGATCGACCGCAGCTACATCCGGCTATCGCAACGCACACCGTGGGCGGCCCGGCTGGGCTTTCGCACGATGACGCTCGCCGCGACCTGTGCCCCCGATCTCTACGGCCGGCTTGCCGCGCGCGACCTCGGGCCCGCGGACGCCGCGGTGCTGAAGGCCGAGGGTTTCGCAACGTTCGCGAACCTCTCGCGAGAGGCACTCCGGCAACCCCAGGGCGTCGTCGAGGAGTACCTCGTCATGGTCCGCCCGTGGGGCTTCCGGCCCGAGGATATTCAAGTGCCGGTGGATATCTGGGGCGGCACCGACGATCAACTCATCGATCCGTCGTGGCCGGGAGAACTGGCTCGCCGCATCCCAGGCGCAACACTGCACATGGGACCGAGCGGCCACTTCCTGGCACACCTGTACTACCGGGACATCTTCCAGAGATTGCTACCGCCGACCTGATGGCCGGCCGGCTCTCAAGGCTCGCGACTGCCCGACGAAGTGAGCCTGTCCAGCACGTCCAGGGCCTCGCGGCACCAGTCAACCCAGGCCTGTTCGGTACGCAGCCCCGCCTTCAACACGAGGTGGCGTAGCACATCGGCGTCGGCGACCGGGGCGGCGAAATCGCGCGCATCGATCTCGCGGTAGTTGACCAAGGTCGCTTCGTGCACATCGAGATGGTGCGCGATCACCGCACGAACGGCCCCGGTTTCGCCCAGCGCCGCGGCGGCACGCACGCGTACAGCGATAGACATCCGCTCCGGCGCGGGATCATCGATGCCACAAAGCCATTCGCTCAGTGCCACGTGTCCGGCCGGCGTGATACTGAACCGCTTGGGCTGGCCGCGCTCAGGGCGATCTGGAGTCGAGGACTCGGCCAGTCCGGCGTTCTTGAGCCGGTCGAGCTCCCGATAGATCTGCTGGTGGGTCGCCGGCCAGAAGTAGCCGAATGACCGATCGAACCGGCGGGTGAGTTCAATGCCGGTCGATGCCCGCTCCGTGAGCGCGGTCAGTATGGCGAATTGCAGCGACATGGCGCGATCGTAGGTCCAGTGGGGTTTCCCGCGGCGGAACGCAGGCGGTTTGTGCGGTTCTGCATGCTCAAGAGTCTTGCCACCACAATTATCCAATCTGTTGCATAAAGCCACGACGGCAGCCGGGACCGTCGCGCAACGCTCCCCAGACCCGGCCAATTGCCAACGTATTCGAGCACCGCCCGCGACGTGCAAGCTTCAAGCCAACCGCGATTATGCCACTAGTTGCATAATCGCCGAAGCGAGATTAAAGTCCAGTCCAACCACGGTTCCCGATTCGAAGGGCTATCACCACAATGGGTCTGCCTCCCGTCCTCGCACAGCGCCTGTCCTTGCCGGTCGTCGCATCGCCGTTGTTCCTTTGCTCGGGGCCCGAACTGGTGAAGGCGGAGTGCCAGGCGGGTGTCATCGGGTCGTTTCCCGCGCTCAACGCCCGTCCCTCAAGCCTGCTCGGCGATTGGCTGGACGAGATCGAAGAGTCGAACGCCGCCTACGCGCTCGCCAATCCCGGCGCCATCGTCGCGCCGTTCGCCGTCAACCAGATCGTGCACCGCTCCAACGACCGCCTCGAGCACGACATGAACGTCATCGTCGAGCACAAGGTCCCGATCGTCATCACCTCGCTCGGCGCACGACCCGAGATCAACGACGCCGTGCACTCCTACGGCGGCATCGTCCTGCACGACATCATCAACAATGAGTTCGCGCACAAGGCCATCGACAAGGGCGCCGACGGCATCATCGCCGTCGCGGCCGGTGCCGGCGGCCATGCCGGGACCCAGTCCCCGTTCGCCCTGGTCCGTGAGATCCGCGAGTGGTTCGATGGCCCACTGCTGCTGTCCGGCGCCATCGCGCACGGCCGGTCGGTGCTTGCCGCGCTGGCCGCCGGCGCCGACTTCGCCTATGTCGGTTCGGCTTTCCTGTCCACCGACGAAGCCAATACGGTTCCCGAGTACAAGCAGATGATCGTCGACTCCAGCGCCTCAGAGATCGTCTACAGCAACCTGTTCACCGGCGTGCACGGCAACTATCTACGCGGCAGCATCGTGGCCCAGGGTCTCGACCCGGACAACCTGCCCGAATCCGACGCCTCCGCAATGAATTTCGGTTCCGGCGGGAACACGGACGCGAAGGCTTGGAAGGACATCTGGGGCGCCGGTCAGGGCGTGGGCAGCATCAAGGAACGCCTCACCGTCGCACAGCTCGTGCAAACACTGAAGACGCAGTACGTGGAGGCCAGCCAGGACCTGCTGGGCCGAGTACTCGCCGACGACGTTCTCGAGCCGGCGCACTAGCGTTACGCCGCCTGGCGCTCAACGCTTTTCGTACACCATCGCACCGTCGTAGACGGTCGCGGCCACCAGCGAGGCATCCAATGCCGCCAGGGCGTCGCGCGGCGGGGCCGACAACACGCACAGGTCCGCCGGCGTCCCCACCGCCAGCTCACGAGGCACGTCCGGCTTTTGCGGCGCTCCCAGGAACATGCCCAATGCGGTTGCGGCGTAGATGCTTTCCTCCGCACCGAGCACTCGGCCCGCGGGCGTGCGGCGGTGTACCGCCGCACGCATCGCCGCCCACGGATCGGCGTCCCCGAACGGCATATCGGTGGACAGCGCGACGGGAATCTGCGCGCCGCACAGCGACGCCACCCGCCACAGCTGGCAGTGTTCGTCCGCAGACACGTCGGTGAAGTATTGGTCGCCGCGCTCGGCCACGAAGTTCGGCTGAGTTACCACCAGCACGCCGAGGTCGCGCAGGTCACTCAGACAGTCGTCGGGGATGACGGCGCCATGCTCGATCCGGTCCCCGGCACGCGCCCCCGCCTGCCGCAGCGCCGCGATCGCGACGACGAGCTGCATGGCCGTAACACAGTGCAGCGCAACGATTCCGCCTTGGCGGTGCCGAGCCGCGATCCAGTCGGCCAGCGCGTCGAGATTGAGATCGTCGTCGTGCAGGATGCGTTTGGCCGGGGCCAGGATTTCGACGCGTTGCCGCAGTTCGCAGTGCCGACGTGCCTCGGCGAAGTCCATCACGTCCTCGACGGTCAGGTTGGGTGTCGCGTCGGTGACACCGGTGACGCCGAAGGCCGACAGACGCCTACTGACCTCGCCGAGCCCGGCGTCGCTGCGTTGCAACGAATGTGTCCAGCTGGGGTCGGCGCTGCGCAGCCTGCCGTCGGGGTGTCCAGGCAAGCCGACGGCCGTCAACCCCGCGGAGTTCAGGGTCCACAACACTCCGCTGCGGTGCTGCACCCGCACCGGCACATTCGGTGAAACCTCATCGAGCACAGTGCGATCCAGTGGACCGGCGACCGCCTCGTGGTAGCCGACAGCCCGGATCCAGCCGTCTTCTCCGACAGCAGCCTGCGCCAGGACCGCACGCAGCGCATCGCGGCTGCGCACCTCCCCCGGGGCGACGCGCACCGACGTCAATGCCGCTGCCGCCGAACGCAAGTGGACGTGATGATCGTGCAGCCCGGGGACGACGGTCCCGCCGGCGGCGTCGAAGACGTCCTCGCCGTGCATTGGCTCGAGACTGTCGGCGACGGCCTCGAGCCGCCGGCCCAGTCGGATATCCACCGTCCGGCCGTCGAGCAGCACGGCTCGTTGAATCAGCATTGCGCCGTGGTCCTTTCCCGAATGATCGCCTGCACCTGCATGTTGTCGGCGCCCAGCTCTGCGGCGCGCGACGACAGCACGGGCGCCGCCGGCTGCCCAGCCGGACCGCCGTTGTCGCCGCTGGCGAACGGTAGCGCGGCGTACTCGGCTGCCACCGACGCGAGAGCGATCTCGATGATCTCGCCGCCTCCGCATTGCAGCGACTCTGCCACCGCCAGCGCGGCGTGCATGCCCGTCAACGGGTCAGCGATCGCGTCACCGCAGAACACCGGCCCAGTACCCGCTGGATCATGGCCGACCAGACCACCGGATACCGCCGCATCGTCACCGAACCCCACCCAGTGGGCGCGACCGCCGTCAGTACCGTGACCGGTGACCCGCAGCCACACCCGACCATCGCGACCCGGGACGTCGGTCGGCCCAAGACCCCGATGCGCCAAGGCATTCGGACGCGATGATTCGATCACCACGTCGGCCACCGCCAGCAACTGCCGCAGGTCGTCTGGCTGGTCGAAATCGACCGCATAACAGAGCTTTCCGGCATTCATCCAGTCGAAGAATCGTCGCTCGCCCTGCCGGGTGCCGTCGGGCCGAGACGGGCTTTCCACCTTGACCACCGTCGCGCCCGCCCGCGCCAGTAGCTGCCCACACAACGGTCCGGCCCACATCGAGGACAGATCGACCACCAGTAGGCGGGCGTAGTCCCGAAACGGATTTCGGTTGCCGTGCCGCCGCACCACCGGCGCGGCGGCAGCGGTCTCCCCCAGTACGCCGACGGGCAGCCCGAGCAGTCG
>NZ_JXST01000014.1 GCF_000878195.1 Mycolicibacterium llatzerense
CGCCGACCACCACATCAACGGCGACCGAAACTACTGGCCCAACAAACAAAAAACCCCGGCCAAAAGGCCGGGGTTCCCTGTAACCGATGACTCGACTCATGTGTAACCCATGACTCGACTCACCACATTGGCGGTGGCGGAGGGATTTGAACCCCCGGTTGGGTTTAACCAACTCTCGCTTTCAAGGCGAGTGCATTAGGCCGCTCTGCCACGCCACCGCCGAACAGCCTAAGGGGTCCAGCCCCGCGCGAGCCTGTCGGGTCCGTGTGTAGCGTTGCGGTCATGCGCGCGATCGTCGTCGAATCCCCAGGTCAACTGGCATGGTCCGAGGTACCGGACGTGACAGCCGCGGTCGGCGAGGTCGTCATCGACGTCACGACCGCCGGAGTGAACCGGGCCGATCTGCTGCAAGCCGCCGGCCTCTATCCGCCGCCGCCGGGGGCCAGCGACATCCTGGGACTGGAGGTTTCGGGCGTCGTCTCCGAGGTTGGCGCCGGCGTCGAGAACTGGGCGGTCGGCGACCAGGTGTGCGCGCTGCTGGCCGGCGGCGGTTACGCCGAGCAGGTGGCCGTGCCCGCGGCCCAGGTCATGCCGATCCCCGCGGGGGTGAGCCTGCATCATGCGGCCGGTCTGCCGGAGGTCGCGGCCACGGTGTGGTCCAACCTGGCCATGACCGCCCACCTGCGCGCCGGACAGCTGGTCCTGCTGCACGGCGGCGCCAGCGGCATCGGCACGCACGCCATCCAGGTCGCGCATGCGCTGGGCGCCCGCGTCGCGGTCACCGCGTCACTCGAAAAACTGGAGCTCTGCCGCGAACTGGGTGCCGACATCCTGATCAACTACCGCGACGAGGACTTCGTCGAACGGATGACGGAAGTGGGCGGCGCCGACGTCATCTTCGACATCATGGGTGCCTCGTACCTGGACCGGAACATAGACGCGCTCGCCCCCGACGGCCGCGTGGTGGTCATCGGCATGCAGGGCGGTGTGAAGGGCGAACTGAACATCGCCAAGCTCCTGGGCAAGCGGGCCGGCGTCATCGCCACCGCACTGCGCTCCCGCCCCGTCGACGGGCTGTCCGGCAAGGCCGCCGTGATTTCCGAAGTGGTGCAGCATGTTTGGCTCATGATCGCCGACGGGCGGGTGCGCCCGATCATCGGCGCCGAGCTGCCCATCGAGCAGGCGGCGGCCGCCCATCAGCTGCTGCAAGCAGGGGCGGTGTCAGGGAAAGTGCTTCTGCGGGTGCGCGATTAGCGTTCGCGAGCCTGACCACAGGGCGATTTCGCGGCCGGTTTTCCGCCACCCAGTCAGGTTCGCGGCGCCAAGCGGGTTCGGAAAACTCACAAGGGCGTGTGTTGTGTTGACACTGAACTGACGCGCACAAAGAGCGAGTAACAAAGGCCCTCAACGCAAGGTCAACGCGAGGCCGGTGCTGACCCTGCAGCTACGGCGCAAAAGGCCGAGAGTCCGACGCCCTGGCATCAGGATCAACCAGCCAGATAGGTTGGCGCCGTGACGTTCACCTACACCGCGCCCGTCCGCTACCTGGAGGTCGACCAGCAGGGCGTGGTCTTCAACATGTGGTACTTGGCCTACATGGACGAGGCCTTCGGCGCGTTCGTCGCCCAGACGACTTCCTGGCACGACGTCTTCGACGCGGGCGTCGACGCGCAGGTCGTCCACACCGAACTGGACTGGTCGGGTTCCCTGAAGTGGGGTGACCAGATCCACGTCGACGTCACGGTCCCCACCAGGGGCCGTACCTCGTTCACCGTCGAGTTCCTCATCCACGCAGGCGATGCCACAGAGCCCATCGTCACCGCACGCACCGTCTACGTCTGCATCGCCACCGACGGTTCCGGCAAGATCGAGCCACCGCAATTGCTGCTCGATGCGCTGGACTACAAGTAACTAACCCAGCGACGCCAGCGCGCGGACGAGCTGATCGACTTCAGCGGTCGTCGTGTAGTGCCCGAGGCCGACCGTCACGGCGCCGCCGATGTCGTTGACGCCGATGGCCTCCAGCACCCGAGAGTTGCTGTCCGACACGGCCAGTACGCCGTTGTCGGCGAGCCGGCTGATCACGCGGTCGGCAGGCACGCCCTGGACCGCGAAGCTCAGCACCGGAATGCCGGCCTCGGGCGCGCCGAGGACCATCACCAGCGGCAGCGACCGCAGCGAGTTGCGCAGGTACCCGAACACCCGGCTCAGGTAGGCCTCGGCCGATTGCATTGAGCGCGCCAGCCTTTCGCGGCGGGTGCCGGTCGCGGCGTCGTCGAGTTTGGCCAGGTATTCGATGCTGGCGACGACCCCACCGAGCAGTCCGAACTGGTGCGCACCGACTTCCAGCCGCGCGGCTCCCGTGGCATTCGGATCGAGCGAGACGGTAGTCAAGCTATCGATCATCGCGGGGTCGCGGAACACCAGCGCACCGATCGGCGGGCCACCCCATGCAATGGCATTCAGCGCCACCACATCGGCGTCGACGTCATTGATGTCCAGCAGGCGGTAGGGCGCGGCCACGGAGTGGTCGACCACGACCATGCCGCCGTTCTCCCGCGCCATCTTGGTCACGGGCCGCAGATCGGTGACGGTGCCGAGCTTCGACGATGCCGACGTGATCGCGATCAAGCGGGTCGGCCGGGTGATGAGCGTCTCCCACTGCCAGCTGGGCAGTTCGCCGGTCTCGATGTCGACCTCGGCCCACTTCACCTTGGCGCCATAGCGATTCGCAGCCCGCAACCACGGTGCGATGTTGGCCTCGTCGTCCAGCCGCGTGACGACCACTTCGTAGCCCAGGCCAGACCGCGACGCCGACGCCTCGGCCAGCGAGTTCAGCAGAACGGCACGGTCGGCACCGAAGACCACGCCGCGCGGGTCGCCACCGACGAGATCGGCGACCGCCTGTCGTGCGGCGGTCAGGACCGCGGCGCTGCGCTGCGCGGCCGGGTGCGGTCCGGCGGCCGAGGACATGGAACCGCGGAAAGCGGTCGAAACGGTGGTCGCTACCGAGTCCGGCAGCAGCATTCCGGTCGGCGCATCGAAGTGCACCCAGCCGCCGCCCAGTGACGGGTGCAGACCGCGCACCCGGGCGACGTCGTATGCCATGCCATGCCAACCTTCGAGCGATTCAGGCCTGCCAGCCAAATTTTTCCGGCGGGCGCGCCCCGCTGCACACGCCGGCGAAAGCCGGGCCACCCGAACAGCCATACTAGTGCAGTGAGCTTGGCGTCCGGCGTCCTTGTCGCCCTGTTGATCATGGTGATCCCTGGAGCAATCACCGCACGTGCAGCACAGCTAACCTGGCCCGTTGCCATCGCAGTCGGCCCCGCAGTGACCTACGGCATCGTAGCTTTGGCCGTCATCCCACTCGGTGCCGTCGGCGTTCCGTGGAACGGCTGGACAGCGTTGCTGGCGTTCGTCATCGTGGTGGCGGTGGTTGCTGGGCTTCGTCGTGCCCTGAGTCGCTTCGGCGACACCGCGGCGGAAGCACTCGCGATCACCCGCGGACCGGCACTGTTCGTGGCTGCCGGCATCGTTGTCGGCGCGACGGCGATCGCAATTTCAGCAATCGTCGGGATGCCACATTGGCAATCCATTCCGAGCACCTGGGACTCGGTCTGGCACGGCAACACCATCCGCTGGATTCTCGACGTCGGCCAGGCCTCGCCGATGCACATGGGTGAGCTTCGTAACGTCGAGACGCACGCGTTGCTGTACTACCCGTCGACGTTCCACGCTCTCGCCGCGGTTTTGTGCCAACTCACCGGCGCCGCCCCCGCGACGGCCTACACCGTGTCCTCACTGGCGGCCTCGGTCTGGCTGTTCCCGGTCAGCGCCGCGAGCCTGACCTGGGCCATGGTTCGGCCCTACGCCTGCCAGCGCTGGAGCGCCGGGGCCGCCGCCGCGGCAGCTGCGCTGGCGGCGTCGTTCACCGCTCTCCCCTACGTCGAGTTCGACGTCGCCGCCGTCCCCAACCTGGTGGCCTACGGCCTGGCCGGGCCGACGACGGTGCTGATCATGTCGTGCCTGCGGCACCGGGACCGGATTCCGCTGGCGGTCATCGCCCTGATCGGGGTGTTCTCCACCCACATCACCGGCGGTGTCGTCGTCGTCACCTTCGTCGGCGCGTGGTGGCTGTGCGACACCCTCCGGCATCCGGTGCGCGGCCGGCTCACCGACTTCGTGAGCCTGCTGGCCGTCGCGGTGCCGTCCCTGCTGTTGTTGATTCCCCAGTTCATCGCGGTGCTGGCGCAAGCGGACATCATCGTCGGGCATGCGTTCGTCACCCATCAGAGCCGGCTTCGGGTGCTGTTCAACGCCGTCGTGCAGCACACGCGGCACCTCAACGACTACCCGATTCAGAACATGCTGATCGTGCTCGGCGCCATCGGCGGGCTGGTCCTGCTGCTCAAACGCGTCTGGTGGCCGGCGGTGGTCTGGGTGGGGCTGATGATCGCGATCGTGCATTCCGGTGCGCCGTTCGGCGGGCCGATCGGTGCGCTGATCGGGGCATACGCCGACCTCTACTACAGCGACCCGCGCCGCCTGTCGGCCGTGGTGACCCTGCTGATCACCCCATTCGCCGGGATTGCATTGTTCGCCATCGTCAAGTTCGTCGTCGACTGGCTGCAGAAGCGGGCACCCCGCACCGAACGGTTATGGGCCGTCACCGCCGTGGCACTGCTCCTCATCTCCACCGTCGGACTGGCCTGGCACTACTTCCCGCGGCACCGCTACCTGATCGGCCAGAAGTACGACCGGATCATGGTCAACGACAAGAACCTCGAGGCCTTCGCGTACCTCGCGACGCTGCCCGGCGCCAAGGACACCCTGATCGGCAACGCGAACACCGACGGCACGTCGTGGATGTACGCGGTCGCCGGCCTGCACCCGCTGTGGACCCACTACGACTATCCGCAGCAGCAGGGCCCGGGCTACAACCGCTTCATCTTCTGGGCCTACGCCGACGACGCCGATACCGATCCGCGGATCGCGCAGGCCGTGCGTGCCCTGAACATCCGATACGTGATCACCAGCTCGACCATCGTCAAAGGGTTCGTCATGCCCGACGGACTAGTGTCGCTGGATAAGTCGAAGTCGTGGGCGAAGATCTACGACAATGGGCGGTCCCGCATCTACGAGTGGCGCGGCGACACCGCCGCACCTGCGAACAGATAGGAACAGTGCAGGCATGACGCTGAAACCAGAAGACGACGACGACAACATCGAGGTCATCGGCGGGGACCTGGCATTGGGCGGGGACCTAGAGCAGGACCCCGACCAGGGCGACGAAGGCAAATCCCTGACCGACCTGGTCGAGCAGCCGGCCAAGGTGATGCGGATCGGCACCATGATCAAGCAGCTGCTGGAGGAAGTACGCTCCGCGCCGCTGGACGAGGCCAGCCGAAACCGCTTGCGCGACATCCACCGGTCGAGCATCCAGGAGCTCGAAGACGGCCTGGCTCCCGAGCTGACCGAAGAGTTGGAGCGGCTGTCGCTGCCGTTCTCCGAGGACAAGGTGCCGTCGGCCGCCGAGCTGCGCATCGCGCAGGCCCAGCTGGTCGGCTGGCTCGAAGGTCTGTTCCACGGTATTCAGACGGCCCTGTTCGCCCAGCAGATGGCGGCCCGCGCGCAGCTCGAGCAGATGCGCCAGGGCGCACTGCCGCCCGGGGTCGACGGCGGTCGTGGCCCCTTCCAGTCCGGCACCGGCCAGTACCTGTAGACCGTGTCCGAACCGCATATCTCCACACAGAACGCGTGGGTCGAATTCCCGATCTTCGACGCGAAGTCCCGATCGCTGAAAAAGGCATTCCTCGGCAAGGCCGGTGGCGGGATCAACCGCAATGAGTCGAATGTCGTTGTGATCGAAGCACTTCGGGACATCACCATGTCGCTCAACATGGGCGACCGGGTGGGTTTGGTCGGACACAACGGCGCCGGCAAGTCGACGCTGCTGCGCCTGCTGTCGGGCATCTACGAACCGACGCGCGGCTCGGCGACGGTGCGCGGCAGGGTGGCCCCGGTGTTCGACCTGGGGGTCGGCATGGACCCCGAGATCTCCGGTTTCGAGAACATCATCATCCGCGGACTGTTCCTCGGCCAGACCCGCAAGCAGATGGAAGCCAAGGTCGACGAGATCGCCGAGTTCACCGAACTCGGCGACTACCTGTCGATGCCGCTGCGCACCTACTCAACGGGTATGCGCGTGCGCTTGGCCATGGGCGTGGTCACCAGCATCGATCCCGAGATCCTGCTGCTCGACGAGGGCATCGGCGCCGTCGACGCGGAGTTCTTGAAGAAGGCCCGCACCCGGCTGCAAGCCCTGGTGGAACGGTCCGGAATCCTGGTGTTCGCAAGCCATTCCAACGAATTCCTGGCCCGGCTGTGCCAGACCGCGATGTGGGTCGACCACGGCACCATCCGGATGACGGGCGGCATCGAGGACGTCGTCCGCGCCTACGAGGGCGACGACGCGGCACGGCACGTGCGTGAGGTGCTCGAAGAGAACGAGCGCGAGCGCCAGACGTGACCGACATGTTGTGCGCGGTGATCGTCACCCACCGGCGTCCGGAGTTGTTGGCGAAATCCCTTGCCGTGGTGTGTTCCCAGACGCGGCTGCCCGATCACGTGATCGTCGTCGACAACGACAACGACCCCGCGGTGCGGACCTTGGTGGAATCCCAGGCGGTCGCGACCACGTACCTCGGTTCGGCCCGAAACCTCGGCGGCGCAGGCGGTTTCGCGCTGGGCATCCTGCATGCGCTGGCACTGGGCGCCGAGTGGGTGTGGCTGGCCGACGACGACGGGCGTCCCGCCGATTCGTCGGTCCTCGCGACACTGTTGGACTGCGCGGCGAAGCACGACCTGGCCGAGGTGTCGCCCATGGTGTGCGACCTGAACGAGCCTGCGCGGCTGGCCTTTCCGTTGCGCCGCGGGCTGGTGTGGCGGCGGTACGTCTCCGAGTTGCAGGTCGACAAGGACGCCGGGGTCGACTTGCTCCCCGGCATCGCGTCGTTGTTCAACGGCGCACTGTTCCGGGCCGCGACACTGGAAGCCGTTGGCGTACCGGACATCCGGCTGTTCGTCCGCGGCGACGAGGTCGAGGTCCACCGCCGGCTCGTTCGCTCCGGCCTGCCGTTCGGCACCTGTCTGAACGCGGTGTACCTGCACCCGCAGGGCTCCGACGAGTTCAAGCCGATCCTCGGCGGCCGCATGCACACGCAGTACCCCGACGACGCCACCAAGCGCTACTTCACCTACCGCAACCGCGGATATCTGCAGTCCCAGCCGGGTATGCGCAAGCTGGTCCCCCAGGAGTGGGTGCGGTTCGGTTGGTACTTCCTGATCACCCGGCGGGATCCGGCGGGGCTGCGCGACTGGATGCGGTTGCGCCGCTTGGGACGAGACGAGAAGTTCAGCAGGCCCGGTTCGGGCGGACCCATTTCAGGAGGACAGCGATGACGTTCACCGACGCGGCCGCGCAGTCCAAGACGCTGCGCCGTGCTTGGGGCGACCTGGTGAGCGGCTTCGGCAAGCGCGAACTCTGGCTGCACCTGGGCTGGCAGGACATCAAGCAGCGCTACCGGCGCTCGGTGCTCGGACCCATCTGGATCACCATCGCCACCGGCACCATGGCCGTGGCGCTGGGTGGCCTGTACTCCCAGCTGTTCCACCTCCCGCTGGCCGAGCACCTGCCCTATGTGACGCTGGGCCTGATCATCTGGAACCTGATCAACGCGTCGATCCTCGAAGGCGCCGACGTGTTCATCGCCAATGAGGGCCTCATCAAACAACTTCCGACGCCACTGTCGGTGCATGTCTACCGCTTGGTGTGGCGCCAGGTGCTGCTCTTCGCGCACAACATCATCATCTTCGTGATCATCGCGATCATCTTCCCGAAGCCGTGGTCCTGGGCCGACCTGTCGGTGATCCCGGCGTTGGCGCTGATCGTCGCCAACTGCGTCTGGGTCGCCTTGTGTTTCGGCATCCTGGCCACCCGCTATCGGGATATCAGCCCGCTGCTGGCAAGCCTGGTGCAGCTGCTGTTCTACATCACCCCGATCATCTGGAACGACCAGACGCTGCGCCTCCAGGGCGCGGGCACGTGGGCGAAAGTCATTGAGCTGAACCCCCTTCTGCACTACGTGGACATCGTCCGCGCGCCGTTGTTGGGTGAACCTCAGGAACTGCGGCACTGGGTCGTGGTGATCACGTTGACCATCCTGGGCTGGGTCGTCGCCGCGATCGCGATGCGGCAGTACCGGGCCCGCGTGCCGTACTGGGTCTGATTCAGTACTCGACGTACCGCACCACGTAGGGCGTCATGCCGCTGGTGTCTGCCGGCCACTTGACCGTCACCTTGGGTTCGGTGGCGCGGAGTTCAATTGCGGCTACCGGCTTTCCGCGTCCCCCAGGAGCAATCATGACCATCACCGAAACTCCCACCACCAACGACACCGCGAACGGGCAGGTCATCGAGGCCGAGCTCACCGGTGACGCCGCCGAAGAGGACACCAACACCGGTCTCGCGATCCGCGAGGTGCTGAGCGGTGTGCTGGAGCGCCAGCTCGACGCCGGCCACAGCCTCACCCGTCAGCTCGTCAGCGCCACCTCCGCGGCCGCCGAGGCCGTCGTCGAGTCTCCGGCCAAGGTGCTCTCGTCGGTGCGCGACGGCGCCACCCTGCCGGATGCGGTGACCGAGACCGGCTCGGCCGTTCAGGACGTGCTGGCCGAGTCGGGTCGCGACATCCGTAGCGCCGTAGGCGAATACGTCGGCCGCAATGCCGTCGGCCCGAACGCGATCATCGCCGGCGCCTCGCACGTGGCCGGCTCGCTGGTTCGCGCCCAGGGCGCTTTGACCGCGACCGCCGTCGACGGACTGTTCACAGTGGCCGGCACCGCCGCCCAGGGCGCCGACGACGTGCGCGAGGTCGCCGGCCGCGAATGGGGCGAGCTGCGCACCACCGCGACGTCCGCCCGTGAAGCGGTCGAAGCCCAGATCACCGTCACCCGCGAGAGCATCCGGGACGCTTTCGACATCACTGCTTGATTCACCGCGACGCTCGGGATCGGTCGGAGTACCGGCCGATCCCGAGCACCACACGGCTCCTACTGGTTACTCGGCGCCGGCCTTGGCCGAACGATGAGCGCCGCTCTTAGCGTCACCCCGCGTCTTGCCGGTCGAATCGTGCGAACGACCGCTGTTACCACCGGAATCGGATGCAGCGCTGTCGCCCCCCTTCGCCTTCGCGCCGTCCCGCTTGGGGTTCTTGGCACCCTTGCGAGTCGACGTCGTCGACCCGTCATCGGTGCCCTTGGCACCGCCTGCGGTGGCAGCCCCGGTACCGCCGCCATCACTGCTCGACGATTTCGTGCCCCGCGTCTGACGGTCCTGCTTCACCGCGGGCGCGCCCGCAGCAGAGTCGTCGCCGGCACCAGCTGAAGGAGTCGACGCCGCACCGCTGTCGGACACTGCCGCGGGCTTGGTCACCGACGCAGACTTGTCCTCGGGATCAGCCACGGCAGCCGGCGCCGTACCGCTGTCGGCGGCGGCCGGCGCCTTGTCAGCGCCGGTCTTTTCAGCGCCGGTCTTGTCGGACGCCGCCTTGTCCGGCGACGCGGTCGACACTGCGGCGAGCGCCTTCGTCTCTGCGGCCGGCTTGGCGGTGGGCGTGGCCTTTACGGCAGTCGACAGGGCGACCATTGCCGACGTCGGCGACGGAACGCTGACCGCGGCGACGGGCGGCGGAGTCACTGGTTTGATCGCGGTTGCGATGATGCCGAGCGCGTTCCGCAGACCCTGCACGATGCCGTTCGGCCCGAGGATTCCGGCTCCGTCGCCGTTGTACCCGTTGAGCAGGGCGCCGGTGAGGGATCCGGGCATCGCAACGATTGCGTTCACGACAGCACCGAGATTCTTCGCACTGAGCGCGTTGACCACGTTCTGGAGCCCGTCGCCCGTGGCGGTAACGACGTCACTCATCACCGCAAGTAACGGGAATCCGGCTGCCAGGACCCAACCCGCGCCACTCGGTGACGTGATGGCGGTGTCGATCACGTTGAGCATGTTCTGCACCGGCTTACGGAAGGCGGCTTGAACATCGGTGAGGATGCTGGTGGTCAGGATCGGCAGGACGAAGGGGGTGAGCACCGCGCCATACAGCGTCTGCACCGCATCAGCGACGTGCCCGGCCGCGAGTTGCTGGAATGCCTGCTTCAGGGATTCCGGCGTCGTGGCCAACTGCTGACCGACCGCAACCAGGTAGTCCCGGACGGACCCGCCGACGGTGACGGCACTGGCGATCTGATTCCTCACCACCTGACCAAGGACGGGGGCCGGGTCCGCGATCACCTCGGTGACGAGACCTTTCGTGTTCTGCAGGGCCTCGGTGATGATCTGCCCCCATTGGGTGATCGGGTTGACCTGCGCCGTGAGCTGGACCGCACTTGCGTGGAGTGCCGGCAGGTGCAGGTCTGGCATCGGCTGGTGCGTGATCGGAGACAGCGCGATGACGCCGGCCCCCATCAGCGCAACGCCGGTCGTGAGGCTGGAGCGAACAGCAGTTTGCATGGTGCTTCCCCGAACGTTGATGTGATATTGACCACAGGACCATATCGAGATATTGCCGGGGAGTTCACAGAAATCGACGAATAGAACGTGTTTCATATTGATTGGATTTCGCGGCTGATCGCCTACTGGCTGGTAGCTTTTTAGCTGGTCAGACTAATCACATATCGACGCGAAGAGTGTTAGATGTAGTCATAATTGACTATTTCGTCAGATATTTCCATCACGCGGACGTTCACCGATTGGTTGCTGCAGGATTCGAAGAATCACGCCCGAGGCTGGCAGTAGCGTCATTCAGCGGCGAGCACAGATTCGCCCCATCCGCCCCGGACGATGCTCCACGCCCGCACCCCAGGCGAGGCGGTTTCCCGACCACAACACCAGCACCGAGCCGGCACCCGAAAGTTGCTACACGATCAGCCCGACAGGGGCCCGGTCACGCACCGAAAACTGATCGGACCGCGGCCTCATCGCCGTCGACTTCGACGAGTCCGAGCGCACGGGCATCACCGAGGGCGAGTGCACCCGCAGCGAGACCGAGGACGCAGGCGGGGCCCGTGCTGATCGAGGCATCAAGCTTGCGGCCGTCGGGCGGACCGACCTCGAAGCCGGAGCGGGTCGCGCGCAGCTGCAGGGTCTCGTTGCCGAGCACGAGGCCGATCGTCACCACAGAGCGGACCTTGACCCGGCCGTCGAGCAGGGCCGGGACGGCGAGGGTGAGCCACTCCGGCCGGAAGGAGTCACTGCCCGCGGGACCACTGATCATCAACGGCGTGGACCAGCGGAGCAGGCCTTCGATCGGCTGGCGCAACTCCGCACCCCACGGCGTCAGGGTGTATTCGACCACGCTGCCCTCGCCGGCCAGCCGGCGCTCGACCACCCCCGCGGCCTCGAGATCGCGGAGCCGGTCGGCGAGCAGGTTGGTCGCAATGCCGGGGAGGCGCTCGATCAGATCGCGGTAGCGGGCGGGCGCGATGAGGAGTTCCCGCACGATGAGGAGATTCCATCGGTCGCCCACGATTTCGAGGGACCGGGCGAGCCCGCAGTATTGGTCGTAGCTGCGCATCGCTCCGCCCTTCTACTTGAATTTCTCAAGTGACTATGAGATGTTCAAGCATACCCGGAAGCTCATCAGACGAGGGGTCGCCATGACCAACACCGCTCAGACCACACGGCCCGCCTGGGTCGACGACGATCTGTTCCCGTTCGAGAGCCACTTCATCGAGATCGACGGCCACACCGTGCACTACGTGGACGAAGGGTCCGGCCCCACGCTGTTGATGCTGCATGGCAATCCGACGTGGTCGTTCCTGTTCCGCGACGTAATCCGCTTGCTGCGCAAGGACTTCCGGTGCATCGCCCTCGACTACCCCGGCTTCGGGTTGTCCACACCGAGGCCCGGTTACCGCTACCTGCCCGAGCAGCACGCGGAGGTCGTGACCGCGTTTGTCGACGCTCTGGACCTCAAGAACGTCACGTTGGTCGGGCAGGACTGGGGCGGCATGATCGGCCTTGCGGTGGCACAGCGGCGCCCGAGCGTCTTCCATCGGCTGGTGCTCGCCAATACCTGGGCCTGGCCGGTCAACGGGACATTCCACTTCGAGTGGTTCGGTCGCATCGTCGGCGGACTCCCGATGCGTTTCCTGGTCCGGCAGTTCAATCTGCTCGTCAACGCCTTCATCCCGACCGGCCACCAGAGGCGCAAGCCGACCGCAGCCGAGATGGATCACTACCGCCGGGCGCTGGGCACCGCCGACCGACGTCAGGCGTCTGCCGTGCTCCCGGGCCGGGTCCTTGCGAGTCGGGATTTCTTCGCCGAGGTGGAGGCCGGGCTGCCGGACGTCGCCCATCTGCCGACGCTCGTCGTCTGGGGCGACGCCGACATCGCCTTCCGTCCCCAGGAGCGTGAGCGGCTCGAGGCGACCTTCTCGAACCACACCACGGTGATCGTCGAGGGCGCCGGAACCTATGTCGAGTCCGACGCCCCCGAGGAATTCGCCGCAGCGATCCGCACGTTCAGCGACGGCGCGCGACAGCCTTCCGAGTAGCGGCGTTCAGCCGGTTCCACGAGTTGATGACGGTGGCCATGCCGACGACGTGCGCGAGCTCGCGCTCGGTGAACACCGCGGCGGCTTGGGCGTACACGTCGTCCGGAACCGGGCCGTGGCTCAGATCGGTGATGGCCTCGGTGATGGCCAGCGCGGCCCGCTCGCGGTCGGTGAACAGATCGCCGGCTTCCTCCCACGCGGCAACCAAGGCCAGACGCTGCTCGGTCTCGCCGAAGCGGCGCGCGTCGTGGACATGCATGTCGAGGCAGAAGGCGCAGTGGTTGAGCTGCGAGGCGCGAATCTTGATCAGCTCACCGATGGTCGAATCAATCTCCTTGGACGCGGCATTGCTGAAGGCCATCATCCCGGCGTAGAGCTCGGGAGCGACGTCGTAGATGTCGATGCGCTTGGCGTGGATAGTGGTGGTCGGTGCATTCAGTGTCTCGGTCATGGCATCCACGTTAGCCATGAAAAACCCGCGAACATGGTTCAATTTGTACATGGTTTCATGGGCCAATTCTGCGGCGAACAGCGCCGGGCTGGACCTGCACCTGGACCTCGGATCCACCGTCCACCCGCGCCGACGCGGCACTCGTGACCAGCTGATCAGGGCACTGAGAGACGCGGTCCGATCAGGTCGGCTGACAGCCGGCACCATGCTGCCGCCATCTCGATCGTTGGCCACCGACCTCGGATTGGCCCGCAACACCGTCGCCGAGGCCTACGCCGAATTGGTCGCCGAGGGCTGGCTGGGCTCGCGCCAGGGCGCGGGCACGTGGGTCGTCGGCTCGCACACCGAATCGGCACCGGTCACCCAGCGCGCCCAACCGGGCACCCCCACGCACAACCTCATGCCGGGTTCGGGAAACGTCGCGGCGTTTCCTCGGCAGGCCTGGCTGGCCTCGGCGCGCCGGGCCCTCACCAACGCCCCGACCGAAGCACTCCGCACCGGCGACGCCCGCGGGCGACCGGAACTGCGCGCCGCGCTCGCCACCTACCTGGCCCGGGCCCGCGGCGTCCGCACCACGGCCGAATCGATCGTCATCTGCGCCGGGACCCGCCACGCCGTCGAGCTGCTGTCGAAAGTGTTCGCGCCGGGCACCATTGCCGTCGAAGACTACGGACTGTTCCTGTTCCGGGACGCCATCGCCCAGAACGGATCCGGCACGGTGCCGATCCGGATCGATGACCACGGCGCCGTCGTCGAAGATCTCGAAACCACCAGCGCGGCAGCAGTTCTGCTCACCCCGGCGCACCATTTCCCGCACGGCGTACCCCTGCATCCCGCGCGACGCACCCAGGCCATCGACTGGGCGGTCCGCACGAAAAGCTATGTCCTGGAAGACGACTACGACGGCGAGTTCCGCTACGACCGGCAACCGATCGGCTCCGTGCAAGGACTCGATCCCGACCGAGTGGCCTATCTCGGCTCGGCCAGCAAGAGCCTGTCGCCCGTGCTGCGGTTGGGCTGGATGGTGTTGCCCGACAACCTGATCGACCCGGTGCTGGCCGCGGCGGGCGGGCAACAGTTCTACGTCAACGCCATCGACCAACTGACCATGGCCGACTTCATCGAATCCGGGCAGTACGACAAGCACATTCGCCGGATGCGCAACAGCTACCGGCGGCGGCGAGATGCGCTGGCGGCCAAGCTGTCCGGGCTGGATGTCGAAATCAGTGGCCTGTCAGCCGGACTGCACGCCTTGATCCGGTTGCCGGACGGGACCGAACACGAGGTCATGCGGCGCGCAGCCGACGCCGGAATCGCGCTGTCCGGGCTGGCGCTGCTGCGCCACCCGAATGCGGCGACAGACACCCCGTATCAGGACGGCGTGGTGGTGAGCTTCGGCACGCCGGCCGACCACGAGTTCAACGCCGCGCTCGACGCATTGCATGCCGTGCTGGCGGCCGTCAGCCGGTGAGCGACGCCAACTCCGCTTCGAGATTGGCCCGGGCGGCGTCCTCCCACAGCCGCTGCCCCTTGACCGTGCGGTACAGCGACGGCCCGGCGAGCATCGCCGCGATCATTCGGCCCCGCCACATTCCGAAGTCCGCGTCGCTGACGTGGCGGTACTCGGCCCGCACCCGCGCGGTGTTGTGTTGGTAGTCCGCCGGCGGCACCGCCAGCACCGCCAGGTCGGCGTCGGACAGCACCTGGCCGTTGTGGTCGTCGGCCGCTGGGTCGTGGGTGATGGTCACCCGCACCAGGCGCCCCACCTCCGCCACGAATGCCGGCTCCACGCCCAGATCGGCCAGGTCCGACTCGGCAAGCAGGGCGCTGTTCTCCTCGTCGTCGGACTGCCCGGCGTACACCGCGTCGTGGTACCAGGCGGCCAGGCGCACCGCGTCAGGATCGTCGGCGAAACCCTCCAGGGCGTCCACTCCGGACAGGATGCCGCGCAGGTGACTCAGGTCGTGGTAACTGCGGTGCGGCTCGGCCCAGCGACCCAGCAGCGACGCCCCGACGTCGTCGACGCGCGGCGACACAGAATGCCGCGCCAGCAGTGTGTGCCATGCCTGGAGCAAATCGGTCACGTGTCCATGGTGCACGTAAGCTGCCCGGGTGGCCGAGCCAGTCGAGATCCCCGCCGAACACAGTGCCGAGAAAGCCGTCGAGGCGTCCTTGGGCCTGGTGACGCAGGCATGGCGGTTCGTCGTCACCGGCGGCTTGTCAGCGGTGGTCGATTACGGCCTGTATGCGCTGCTCAGCGCCGTCTTCGTGGCGAACGGCATGCCGGACGCGCGGGCCACGCTCATCGCGAAGACACTCAGCTTCATCGCCGGCACGACGACGGCCTACCTGATCAACCGGCGCTGGACCTTCCAGGCAGAACCCAGCCGGGCACGATTCATCGCGGTTGTGATCTTGTACGCAGTCACCTTCGGACTGCAGGTCGGCATCAATCAGCTGTTCTATCTGCAATTCGAGGGCGAGTCCTGGCGACGGCCTGTGGCCTTTGTCATCGCCCAGGGCACGGCGACGGTGATCAACTTCGTGGTGCAGCGAGCCGTGATTTTCCGGTTGAAGTGACGTTGGCCGGTACCCTTTGACCGTTATGTCTACCCAGCCTGACGCCACGCTGCCCTTGACGCGCCGCGCCCTCACCGGGTTCGGCCGCACGGCACCGTCCGTGGCAAACGTGCTGTCCACACCCGATGTCTCTGTGATCGCCGAGGCGGTCAAGCGGGTTGCGGACGCAAACTCTTCCAGCCCCGCCCACCTGCGCCGCGGCATCCTCGGCCGCGGTCTCGGCCGGTCCTACGGTGACCAGGCCTGCAACGGCGGCGGCATCGTCGTCGATATGACGGCGCTGAACCGGATCCATTCGATCAGCGCCGAGACGGCCGTCGCCGACGTCGACGCCGGCGTCAGCCTGGATCAGCTGATGAAGGCCGCACTGCCGTTCGGGCTGTGGGTCCCGGTGCTGCCGGGCACCCGGCAGGTCACCGTCGGCGGCGCGATCGCCTCGGACATCCACGGCAAGAACCACCACAGCGCGGGCAGCTTCGGCAACCACGTGCTGTCGCTGGATCTGCTGATGGCCGACGGCGAAGTGCACACCCTGACCCCCGACGGCCCGGACAGCGAGCTGTTCTGGGCCACCGTCGCCGGAAACGGGCTGACGGGCATCGTGATCCGGGCGCGCATCAAGATGACCCGCACGGAGAGCGCGTACTTCATCGCCGACGGCATCGCCACCGCGGACTTGGAAGAAACCGTCGCGGTGCACCAGGACGGCAGCGAGGACAACTACACGTACTCCAGCGCCTGGTTCGACCTGATCAGCCCGGAGCCCAAGCTCGGCCGCGCCGCGGTCAGCCGGGGCAGCCTGGCCAAGGTGGACCAACTGCCCGCCAAGCTGGCGAAAGACCCGCTGAAGTTCACCGCGCCGCAGTTGCCGTCGATCCCGAACCTGTTCCCGGTCAGCTTCATGAACAAGCTCTCGCTGTCGGCGATCGGCGAGGCGTTCTACCGGATGAGCGGCAACTACCAGGGCAAGATCGTCAACCTGACGCAGTTCTACCACATGCTCGACATCACCTCGGGTTGGCAATATGCCTATGGCCCAGCGGGTTTCGCGCAGCACCAGTTCCTGGTTCCACCCGACGCGCTCGAAGAGTTCAAGGGCATCATCCGCTGGATGCACACCCAGAAGCAGTACTCGGCGCTGAACGTCTTCAAGCTGTTCGGCCCGGGCAACAAGGCGCCGCTGAGCTTCCCGATGCAGGGCTGGAACGTCGCTCTGGACTTCCCGAACCGGCCGGGCGTCAACGAGTTCCTCAACGAACTCGACAAGCGCGCAATGGAATTCGGCGGCCGCGTGTACACGGCCAAGGACTCCCGCGTCAGCGCTGAAAGCTTCCACCGGATGTACCCGCGGATCGACGAGTGGATCGCCACCCGCCGCAAGGCTGACCCCAACGGCGTGTTCGCCTCCGACATGGCCCGCCGCCTCGAACTTCTCTAGGAGATTCATGATTGACGCAACCGGCAACCCGCAGACCATCCTGCTGTTCGGCGGTACCTCGGAGATCGGCCTGGCCATCGTCGAGCGCTACCTCAAGAACGCCAAGGCGCGGGTGATCCTCGCCGACCTGCCGAACGCCCCGAAGCGTGACGCCGCCATCGCGCAGATCGAGGCGGCCGGCGCCAAGGAGGTCGTGTACCTCGACTTCGACGCGCTGGACACCAAGTCCCATCCGGCGATCATCGAATCCGCCTGGGCGCAGGGCGATGTCGACGTCGCGATCGTCGCGTTCGGCATCCTCGGCGATGCCGAGGAGCTGTGGCAGAACCAGGCCAAGGCCGTCATGACCGCCCAGATCAACTACACCGCAGCGGTTTCCGTGGGCGTGCTGATCGGCGAAAAGATGAAGGCGCAGGGCTTCGGCCAGGTCATCGCAATGTCCTCGGTCGCCGGCGAGCGGGTCCGACGCTCCAACTTCGTCTATGGCTCCACCAAGGCCGGCCTGGACGGCTTCTACCTGGGTCTGGGAGAAGCCTTGCAGGAGTTCGGGGTTCACGTGCTGGTCGTCCGTCCCGGCCAGGTGCGCACCACCACCACGCTGGAGCACTGGAAGGCCACCGGCGCCAAGGAAGCGCCGTTCACGGTCGATAAGGAACAGGTTGCCGAGCAGATCGTCGCCGCAGCGGCCAAGGGCAAGGAACTCATCTGGGCGCCCGCCCCGGTGCAGCTGCTGATGTCCGTCATGCGCCACATCCCGCGGCCGATCTTCCGCAAACTCCCGCTCTGATGCGCAGCGCGCTGGCCGCGGGAGCCAGGGTGAGTGGCCAGATGCTGGCCGCCATGGCACTGGCGGTGCTCATCACGGTCATTGCGCTGCAAGCGATTGCCCGCGTCCAGTGGCCGGCGTTCAACTCGTCGAACCAGCTGCACGCCCTCACCACCGCGGGCCAGTGCGCCGTGCTGATCGGCCTGCTGCTGACCGGGTGGGCCTGGCGCCGCGGCTGGCACAAGAGCGCCAAACTGGCGGCCACGTCGCTGCTGGCTGCGTTCTCGGTCGTCACCCTCGGCATGCCGTTGGGCGCCACCAAGCTTTACCTTTTCGGCGTCTCGGTGGACCAGCAGTTCCGCACCGAGTATCTGACCCGCCTGGCGGATACCGCTGTGCCGCACGACATGACGTATCTGGGCCTGCCGCCGTACTACCCGTCGGGCTGGTTCTGGCTGGGCGGCCGGGTGGCCGCGCTGACCGGAACCCCCGCCTGGGAGATGTTCAAGCCGTGGGCGGTCGTGTCGATCACCGCGGCGATCGTGGCCGCATTCGTGTTGTGGGCGGCCATGATTCGCTTCGAGTACGCCCTGGCCGTCACCACCGCGACCGCCGCGGTGACGCTGGCTTACTCATCGACCGAGCCGTACTCGGCAGTCATCGTGGTGCTGCTGCCGCCGGTGTTCGTGCTGGCTTGGTCGGGGCTGAAAGCTACGGGCCGGGGCTGGGCCGCCATCCTCGGCACCGGGATTTTCCTCGGCATCGCCGCGCTGTTCTACACCTTGCTGTTCGGCTACGTGGCCTTCACCCTCGCGCTGATGGCGCTGTTGTTGGCCGTGTCGCGCCGACAGATCCAGCCACTGATCCGGGTCACCGTCATCGCCGTCATCTCCGGTGCCATCGCGGCCATCCACTGGGCGCCGTACTACCTGGCGGTGCTCAACGGCCACCCCGCCGACAAGGGCACCGCGCAGCACTACCTGCCGATGTCCGGCGCGCAGCTCACCTTCCCGATGCTCGACGCCACCCTGCTGGGCGTCATGTGCCTCATCGGCACGCTGTGGCTGGTGGTCAAGGCCCGCAGCTCGACCCGCGCCGCGGCGTTGGCGATGGCCGTCGGATCGGTGTACGCGTGGTCGCTGCTGTCGATGCTGGCCACCCTTGCGCGCACCACGCTGCTGTCGTTCCGGTTGCAACCCACCCTGCTGGTGCTGCTGGTCGCGGCCGGCACCTTCGGCTTCCTGGAAGCCGCCCGCGGGCTGGCGCACCACTACGCGCAGCCGACCACCAACCGCGTCATCGCGGTGGCTGCCACCATCGGCGCGATCGGCGCGGTGTCGTTCAGCCAGGCGATCCCCGACATCCTGCGGCCCGACATCGCCGTCGCCTATACCGACACCGACGGCTCCGGCCAGCGCGCCGACCGTCGTCCCCCCGGCTCCGAGCGCTTCTACCAGGAGATCGACCGGAAGATCACCGCGGCGACGGGCCGGCCCCGCAACGAGACCGTCGTGATGACCGCCGACTACAGCTTTCTGTCCTACTACCCCTATTACGGGTTCCAGGGCCTGACGTCGCACTACGCCAACCCGCTGGCGCAGTTCAAGGAACGCTCCGGCGTGATCGAGAGCTGGGCGACCATGACCAGCCCCGACGAGTTCGTCAAGGCCCTCGACACGATGCCCTGGCAGGCGCCGACGGTGTTCCTGATGCGCCACGGCGGCACCGGCACCTACACGCTGCGACTGGCCGAGGACGTCTACCCCAACCAGCCCAACGTGCGCCGCTACCAGGTGGCACTCGACGAGCGGCTGTTCCACAGCAAGCACTGGCAGGTCACCGATATCGGCCCGTTTGTGCTGGCCATCCGTAGCGGCCACTAACATCTAGGCCCGTGGCCGGGGAACCTGAGGTAGAGCGCAATCACCGTACGGCTCGGTGGATCGCGATCGTCGCCGGACTGCTCGGCGCGTTCCTGGCGATGGCGACGCCGCTGCTGCCGGTCACCCAGACCACCGCACAGCTGAACTGGCCGCAAGCAGGCGTCCTGAAGAGCGTCGACGCGCCCCTGATCGGCTACGTCGCCACCGACCTCACCATCACGATCCCGTGCTCGGCGGCCGCCGGACTCACCGGTCCCGCCACCACCCTGCTGTCCACGGTGCCCAAACAGGCGCCCAAGGCCGTCGACCGCGGCCTGCTGATCGAGCGCGTCGGCGGCGACCTGCTGGTCATCGTGCGCAACACCCCGGTGGTCAGCGCGCCGTTGACGCAGGTACTCAGCCCGGCCTGCAAGGAACTGAAGTTCACCGCGCACGACGACAAGGTCACCGGCGAGCTGGTCGGTCTGGTGCAGGGCCCGAAGGACAAGAACCCCGGCAAACCACTGCGCGGCGAGCTCAGCGGCTACGACTTCCGTCCACAGATCGTCGGCGTGTACACCGACCTGTCCGGCGCGGCCCCGGCCGGGCTGACGTTCTCGGCCACCATCGACTCGCGCTACAGCACCTCCCCGACGCTGCTGAAGATGCTCGCGATGATCTTCGGCGTGGCGCTCACCGTCGTCGCACTGGGCGCCCTGCACGTACTGGACCGCGCCGACGGCGTCCCGCACAAGCGGTTCCTGCCACCGCGCTGGTGGTCGGTGAAGCCGCTCGACGGCGTCGTGGCAGCGACCCTGGTGTGGTGGCACTTCGTCGGCGCCAACACCTCCGACGACGGCTACATCCTGACCATGGCCCGCGTCTCCGAGCACGCCGGCTACATGGCCAACTACTACCGCTGGTTCGGCACCCCCGAGGCGCCCTTCGGCTGGTACTACGACCTGCTGGCGCTGTGGGCACACGTGTCCACGTCGAGCATCTGGATGCGCCTCCCGACCCTCCTGATGGCCCTGGCGTGCTGGTGGGTGATCAGCCGCGAGGTGCTCCCCCGCCTCGGCCACGCCGTCAAGAACAGCCGCGCCGCCGCCTGGACCGCCGCCGGGATGTTCCTGGCGTTCTGGTTGCCGCTGAACAACGGCATCCGGCCGGAGCCGATCATCGCGCTCGGCATCCTGCTGACCTGGTGCTCCGTCGAGCGCGGCGTCGCCACCAGCCGGCTGCTGCCGGTGGCCATCGCCATCATCATCGGCGCGCTGACATTGTTCTCCGGCCCGACCGGCATCGCCGCGATCGGCGCGCTGCTGGTCGCCGTCGGACCGCTGAAAACGATTGTGGCGCGGCATACTTCACGCTTCGGCTACCTGGCGCTGCTGGCGCCGATCCTGGCCGCCGGCACGGTGACGGCGATCCTGATCTTCCGCGACCAGACGCTGGCCGCCGAGATCGACGCCAGCTCCTTCAAGACCACCGTCGGCCCCGCACTGAGCTGGTTCGACGAGCACATCCGCTACGAGCGACTGTTCACCACCAGTCCCGACGGCTCGGTGGCTCGCCGGTTCGCGGTGCTGACCCTGCTGCTCGCGCTGGCCGTCTCACTCGCAATGTCGTTGCGCAAGGGGCGAATTCCGGGCACCGCCGCCGGGCCAGCCCGCCGCATCGTCGGCATCACCATCATCTCGTTCCTGGCCATGATGTTCACGCCCACCAAATGGACGCACCACTTCGGCGTGTTCGCCGGGCTGGCCGGATCGTTGGGTGCGCTGGCCGCCATCGCGGTCGGCACCGCCGCCATGCGGTCGCGCCGCAACCGGGCGATGTTCGCCGCGACGGTGCTGTTCGTCCTGGCACTGTCGTTCGCCACCGTGAACGGCTGGTGGTACGTCTCCAACTTCGGGGTGCCGTGGTCGAATCAATTCCCCGAGTGGCACTTCGGCTTCACCACCTTCCTGTTCGGCCTTTCGTTCCTGACTCTGCTGTGGGCGGCGTGGCTGCACTTCTACGACCACACACCCGACCGGCCGGTGAGTCGCTGGGTTCCCCAGGCGCCCTTGGCAATTGCGTCGTGGATCGTGGTGTTCTTCGAAGTACTGTCCCTGACTCTCGGGATGACGCAGCAGTGGCCGGCCTGGTCCGTGGGCCGCTCCAACCTGCAGGCACTGACCGGTAAGACCTGCGGCCTGGCCGACGACGTCATGGTCGAGCAGGACCCCAACGCCGGGATGCTCGTCCCGCAGTCGGCGACGATCGCCGACGCGCTGGGCGCCGGCGGCGCAGAAGGCTTCACCCCCAACGGAATTCCCTCGGACGTCTCCGCAGACCCCGTGATGGAACCGCCGGGCGGCACCAACTTCGCCGACAACGACGGCGGCCCCACCAGCGGCGCGGAGCCGGGCACCGAGGGCGGCACCACTGCCGGAATGGGTGTCAACGGCTCGCGCGCCAAGCTGCCCTACAACCTGAACCCGGCCACCACCCCGGTACGGGGGAGCTGGCGCGGCGGCGTCCAGATCCCGGCACGCATGCGTTCGGGCTGGTACAAACTGCCGCCGCGCGATCAGGCCGGACCGCTGCTGGTCGTCGCCGCCGCGGGCCGCTTCAGCCAGGGCGAGGTTCGGGTCGAGTTCGCCAATGATGCTCAGGCCGCGGCCGGCAAGATCGCCGGGGCCGTCGGCTTCGCTGACGTCGGCGCGGCACCGGCCTGGCGCAACCTGCGCGCTCCGATGGCCGCCATCCCGCCCGATGCCACCCTGATCCGCATCGTCGCCACCGACGACGATCTCGCGCCCCAGCATTGGATCGCCCTGACGCCGCCGCGCATCCCAAAGCTGCGCAGCCTGCAGGACGTCGTCGGCTCGAAGGACCCGGTGATGCTGGACTGGCTCGTCGGTCTGGCGTTCCCGTGCCAGCGCCCCTTCGGCCACGACAACGGCGTCACCGAGGTGCCCAAGTGGCGCATCCTGCCGGACCGCTTCGGCGCGGAGGCCAACTCGCCGGTCATGGACTACCTCGGCGGCGGCCCGCTGGGCATCACCGAGCTGATGTTCAAGGCCACGCCGGTGCCGACGTACCTGAAGGACGACTGGTTCCGCGACTGGGGCTCGCTGCAGCAGTTCACCCAGTACTACCCGGATGCGCAGCCCGCCCAGATCGACCTCGGGACCGCCACCCGCAGCGGACTGTGGAGCCCGGCGCCGCTACGTCATTCCTGATCGGCGGCCAATCACGTTGGCGCTCAAGGTGTCCGGATGGTCAGACCTGTCGCGAGCAACGCCGTCGCCGACAGTCCGAAGGTCGACTTGAACCGGTCGGACAGGTGCGACGGGCTGGTGAACCCGGCCTCGACCGCCGCCACGGTCAGGCTCTGCCCGGCAGCGATCTCGGCGCCGGCGCGGGTCAGCCGACTCCACAACCGGTAGCGGCGCAGGCTCGATCCGGTCTCCTGGCGAAACAGGTGCAAGAACCGGGATTCGGACAAACCGATCGCGGCAGCCAGGTCGCCGGCCGACTCGACGTGCGTGGGGTCGTCGCGAATCTGCTTGGCCACCAGTTCAATCCGCGGATCCATCCGCTGCACCTGGGTAGGTGCGGCGGTATCCAACCAACGCAGGGCGGCCAAATCGTCGGCCGGCAGGCTCAGCAGCGCGCGTTCGGCGCGGTGCCGCACGCCGATGCCGTCGGTGTCGGTGTCGGTGAACAACTCCCGGCATGACGCGGTGCGCGCCGAGGCCGGATCCAGGTAGCAGGACACCAGCCGTCCCTGCACCGTCAACTGGTGACGTACCCGCGGCGGGATCAACACCGTGCGGGCCACCGTCGTCGCCTGATCCGTCTGCACCGACAGTGGTTCATCGATCCCGACGGCCAGGCAGAACACCGATCCCGAATGGGGTTGCAGGCCCAGGCCAGGTCCGGCGTACAGGGCCTGGCCCGGCCACAGCCACACCGTCGGGCAGCAGGTTTGTGGAAGCGGGGCAGGTGTACCGGACGACATGCTGGACTCCATGGTCAATCTCGACAGGAGGCTACCGTGCAGATCGTCATCATCGCCGTCGTAGGCGTGTTCTTCCTGGGCATGGGTGCGTACGCGCTGGCTGCCCCCGCCGCGATCCTGCGGCCGTTCGGGTTCACGCTCGGCGGTGCCGCGGCGCGTGCCGAAGTGCGCGCCGTGTACGGCGGTTTCGGCCTGGCGATCGCCGGCATCCTCGGGTACGCCGCGGCTACCCCGGGCGCTGTCCGCGCCGGCGTCCTGTTCACTGTGGCCGCGGCTCTGGCCGGCATGGCGTTGGGCCGCATCGTGTCGGCGGTGATCGACGATCGGACATCGTTCTACCCCAACTGGTTCTATTGCCTGGTGGAACTGGCAGCCGCAGGGGTGCTGTTCTGGGCCGCCCGCTGACCAAATCGTTCGCGAGCCTGACTGGACGGCGGCGAACCGGCCCGAGAATCGCCGTGCAGTCGGGCTCGAGCAGAGTTCGGCTCATCGGTCCTCAAGATCGTCGTCGGCAAGCATGGCGACCGGCGTTTTCAGCTGGATGTTCTACGCGACGAGCCTGATCGGATCAGGTCAGCCGGAAGATTACTTTCCGGCCAACTACCTCGACATTCCCCTTCAGTGCGCCAGGCCACATATAACTGTCGCCTAGTCTTGAGCCTCGTGCCTGCCAGGACTGCCCGTCTCGTCGCGATCATCGCGGGCCTAGCGGGTCTGCTGCTTTGCGCGCTGACCCCACTGCTGCCCGTCAAACAGACCACCGCGACCATCCTGTGGCCGCAAGGCCCCGGAGCCGCCCCGGCGGCGACATCCGGTACAGGTGCCGGCGGTCTGATTTCTGACCTCACCGCCCCGTTGGTGTCGGGTGCGCCGCTGGCACTGGATGTCTCCATCCCGTGCTCGGCCATCGCCACGCTGCCGGCTGCCGGCGGTCTGGTGTTCTCGACGATCCCGCCGGACGGTATCGACGCCAGCCGCAACGGGCTGTTCGTCCGGGCCAACGCCACCGACGTCGTCGTCGCCTTCCGCGACACCGTCGCTGCCGTCGCCAAGCGCGCCGACATCGGGAAATGCAGCAACCTGCACCTCTGGGCCACCAACAGCGGTGTCGGCGCCGACTTCATCGGCCTGCCCGGAGCCGCGGGCACCGGCAGCGTCGAGAAGAAGCCCCAGGTGGCCGGCATCTTCACCGGTCTCAAGGTCCCCGCGCAGCCCGGCCTGTCGGCACGCGTCGACATCGACACCCGGTTCATCGTCGTCCCGACGTTCGTGAAGTCGGCCGCGATGGCACTCGGTGTGCTGCTGACGCTGGTCTCGATCCTCGCGCTGGCCCTGCTGGACCGGCTGGACGGCCGCCGCGTGCACGACGCGTGGCAGCGGTTCTGGAAGGTCAGCCGCTGGCACTGGCTCGCCGACATCGCGGTGTTCACCGGCCTGGCCGGCTGGCACCTGATCGGCGCGATCTCCTCCGACGACGGCTACAACCTCACCATCGCCCGGGTCTCCAGCCAGGCCGGCTACGTCGCCAACTACTTCCGCTACTTCGGCACCTCTGAGGCGCCGTTCGACTGGTACCAGTCGGTGCTCGCGCACCTGGCCACCGTCAGCACCGCGGGCGTGTGGATGCGACTGCCCGCACTGCTGGCCGGCATGGCCACCTGGACATTGCTGTCCCGCTGGGTGCTGCCGCGGCTCGGCCCCGGCGCCCGCGGGGTGTCCTCGAACGCCATCGCCATCTGGACCGCGGCCGCTGTCTTCCTGGCCGCCTGGTACCCGTTCAACAACGGCCTGCGCCCCGAACCGCTGATCGCCTTCGGTGTGATCGCGACCTGGGTGCTCCTCGAATACTCCATCGCCACCCGGCGCCTGGCCCCCGCGGCCGTCGCGATCATCGTGGCGGCCTTCACCGCGACCACCGCACCACAGGGGCTGATCGCGCTCGCACCGCTGCTAATCGGCGCCCGCGCCCTGGTCCGCACGATCCGCAGCCGCCGAGCCGGAACCGGCCTGCTGGCCCCCATCGCGACGCTGGCCGCGTCGGCGTCGCTGATCCTGACGGTGATCTTCCGCAACCAGACCCTGGCCACGGTCGCCGAGTCGGCGCGCATCAAGTACACCGTCGGCCCGACCATCTCCTGGTACCAGGAATTCCTGCGCTACTACTTCCTCACCGTCGAGGACAGCGTCGACAGCTCCATGACCCGCCGCTTCTCGGTGCTGATCCTGCTGCTGTGCCTGTTCGCCACGCTGACCCTGCTGCTGCGCAAGGGGCGCGTCCCGGGCCTGGCCAGCGGGCCGGTGTGGCGGCTGCTCGGCAGCACGATGCTGGGCCTGCTGCTCCTGCATGTCACCCCGACCAAGTGGGCGGTGCAGTTCGGTGCGTTCGCCGGCCTGTCGGGCGCGTTCGGCGCGATCATCGCCTTCGCGTTCGCGACGGTCGGGCTGCACAGCCGGCGGAACCTGGCGCTGTACGTGACGGCCCTGCTGTTCGTGCTGGCCTGGGCGACGTCCGGGATCAACGGCTGGTTCTACGTCGGCAACTACGGCGTGCCGTGGTTCGATCGCCAGCCCGTGCTGGCCGGCCACCCCGTCACCTCCATGTTCCTGGTGCTGGCGATCGTCTCCGCGCTACTCGCCGGCTGGCTGCACTTCCGCATCGACTACGCCGGCCACACCGAGGTCGCCGAGACCCGCCGCAACCGGGCGCTGGCGTCGACGCCGCTGCTCATCGTGGCGGTGATCATGGTCATGCTCGAGGTCGGCTCGATGGCCAAGGGCTTCGTGCAGCGCTACCCGCAGTACACGACGGCCCGCGCGAATCTGAACGCAGTGACGTCCGGGCTGTCCGACAAGAGCTGTGCCATGGCCGACGACGTGCTGGTCGAGGCCGATATCAACGCCGGCACCCTGCAGCCCGTGCCCGGCCAGACCTGGGGCAAGTACGGGCCGCTCGGCGGCGAAAACCCGGTCGGCTTCACCCCCAACGGCGTCAGCGACTCGCTCGCCCCGCCGCACCCGGTGGTCGCCAACCCCGGCACCGTCAACTCCGACGGCTCGCCCAACAAGCCCAACGTCGGCGTCGCCTTCGCGGCCGGTACCGGCGGCGGCTACGGCCCGACGGGCGTCAACGGCTCCAACGTCTTCCTCCCGTTCGGTCTGGACCCGGCCCGCACCCCGGTAATGGGCAGCTTCAAGGAGAACGGTGTCGCCGCCAAGGCGACGTCGGCCTGGTACGAACTCCCGCCGCGCTCCGCGGACCGGCCGCTCGTCACCGTCGCAGCCGCCGGCGCCATCTGGTACTACGACGAAGAGCACGAGTTCCACTACGGCCAGTCGCTCAAGCTGCAGTGGGGCGTGCACCGGCCGGACGGCAGCTACCAGGCCCTCGGCGAGGTGCAGCCCATCGACACCTTCGCCCAATACGCCTGGCGCAACCTGCGTTTCCCGCTGGCGTGGGCACCGCCGGAGGCCAATGTGGCCCGGATCGTCGCCGACGATCCGAACCTGTCCGAGGACCAGTGGTTCGGGTTCACCCCGCCGCGGGTGCCGACGCTGCAATCCGCGCAGCAGTTCCTGGGGTCGCAGACGCCGATCCTGATGGACATCGCCACCGCCGCGAACTTCCCGTGCCAGCGCCCGTTCTCCGAGCATCTCGGCGTCGCGGAGCTGCCGCAGTACCGCATCCTGCCCAACACCAAGCAGATCGTGGTGTCCTCAAACATGTGGCAGTCCGCGCAGAAGGGCGGCCCCTTCCTCTTCATCCAGGCGCTGCTGCGGACGTCGACCATCCCGACCTACCTGCGCAACGACTGGTACCGGGACTGGGGCTCGATCGAGCGGTACGACCCGGTGGTGCCGCCGTCAATGGCACCGCCCGCAGCGATTGACCAAGGCACCATGACCGTCAACGGCTGGAGCCGCCGCGGCCCGATTAGGGCCCTGCCATGAAGCCCGATCAGGGTCTTCCGATGACCGGGACGGGAATGAACGCACAGCAAGTGAAGGTCACCCGTTGGGTGGCGATCGTCGCCGGCCTGATCGGCTTCGTGCTGTCGGCGCTGACGCCGCTGCTGCCGGTGGTACAGACGACCGCGCAGTTGAATTGGCCGCAGCAGGGCCAGTTCGGCAATGTGACCGCGCCGCTGATCTCGCAGACGCCCGTGACGATGAAGGCGACAATTCCGTGCGACGTGCTGCGGACGCTGCCACCCTCGGGCGGGCTGGTGTTCGGCACGGTACCCAAGGATGGCAAGCAGGCCGCGCTGAACGGCCTGCTGGTCAACGTCTCCAGCAGCCGCGTCGACATCACCGACCGCAACGTGGTGATCGCCAGCGTGCCGCGCCTGAAAGCCATTGGTAATCCGGGTTGTTCGCGTATCGAGATCATCTCCGACAAGAACGGGACGTTCGCGACGTTCGTCGGCCTGACCGGGACCGACGGCAAGGAACTGCGTACCGGGTTCGCCGACCCGAACCTGCGACCCACCGTCGTCGGCATCTTCACCGACCTCAAGGGCGCCGCGCCGCAGGGCCTTTCGGTGTCCGCGACGATCGACACCCGGTTCATCAACCGGCCGACCATCATCAAGTACACCGCCATGTTCGGCGGCATCGCCGCGACCATCGTTGCGCTGCTGGCCCTTTGGCGCCTGGACCGGATGGACGGGCGCCGCATGCAGCGCCTCATCCCCAGCCGCTGGCGGACCTTCAGCCTGGTCGACGGTGTCGTAGTCGGCGGGTTCCTGCTCTGGCACGTGTTGGGCGCCGGGTCATCTGACGACGGCTACATCCTGGGCATGGCGCGCGTCGCACCGCACGCGCAGTACATGATCAACTACTTCCGCTGGTTCGGTAGCCCCGAGGATCCGTTCGGCTGGTACTACAACGTGCTGGCCCTGATGACTCACGTCAGCGATGCCAGCATCTGGATCCGCTTGCCGGACTTGCTCTGTGCGCTGATCTGCTGGCTGCTGCTGTCGCGTGAAGTGCTCCCCCGGCTCGGGCCGGCGGTGGCGGGCAGCAAGGCCGCCATGTGGGCCGCGGGCCTGGTCCTGATGGCCGCCTGGATGCCGTTCGACAACGGTCTGCGCCCCGAGGGCCAGATCGCCACCGGCGCCCTGATCACCTACGTCCTGATCGAACGCGCCATCGGCACCAGCCGGCTGACCCCGGCCGCCCTGGCCATCATCAGTGCCGCGTTCACCCTGGGCATTCAGCCGACCGGCCTGATCGCCGTGGCGGCCCTGCTGGCCGGTGGCCGCCCGATCCTGCGCATCCTGGTCCGTCGCCGCCGCGAGGTCGGCACCTGGCCGCTGGTGATGCCGCTACTGGCCGCCGGCTTCGTGATCCTGACCGTGGTGTTCGTCAACCAGACTGCGGCAGGCGTGTTGGAAGCCACCAGGATTCGCACCGCGATCGGCCCGAGCCAGGCCTGGTACACCGAGAATCTGCGGTACTACTACCTGTTCCTGCCGACGGTCGACGGCTCGATGACCCGGCGTTTCGGCTTCCTGCTGACCGCGCTGAGCCTGTTCACGTCGATGTTCATGATCCTGCGGCGCAAGCGGGTACCCGGTATCGCCCGCGGCCCCGTGTGGCGCCTGATGGGCATCATCTTCGCCACCATGTTCTGCCTGATGTTCACCCCGACCAAGTGGGTGCACCACTTCGGGCTGTTCGCGGCCGTGGGCGCGGCGATGGCCGCGGTGGCCACCGTGCTGGTATCGCGGTCGGTGCTGAAGTCGGCGCGTAACCGCATGGCCGTCACCTCAGCGGTGCTGTTCCTGCTGGCGCTGGTTTCGGCCACCACCAACGGCTGGTGGTACGTGTCGAGCTACGGCGTCCCGTTCAACAACGACATGGTGGCGGTCGGCGGAATCAAGCTCAGCACAATCTTTTTGGCGCTGTTCGTGATCACCGCGCTGTGGGCGTTCTGGCTGCATTTCAACAGCGACCGCCCCGAAGGCCGGCTCACCCGGCTGGTCACCGCGGCACCCATCCCGCTGGCCGCCGCGTTCATGGTCGTGGTCTGTGTGGCATCGATGGCCATCGGCGCGGTGCGCGAATACCCGACGTACTCGAACCTGGCCAGCAACCTGCGGGCACTCAAGGGCGGCTGCGGGTTGGCCGACAACGTGCTCGTCGAGCCCGATTCGAACGCCGGATTCCTGACCCCGCTGGCCGGCGACTACGGGCCGCTGGGCGCGTTGGGCGGCGTGGGCGCGGCAGGCTTCACGCCCAATGGGGTGCCGGATCGCATTGTCGCCGAAGCGATTCGACTCGACTTCCCGATGCCGGGCACCGACTCGGACTGGGACGCCGCGGCGAAGCTCAAGACGCCAGGCATCAATGGCTCGACGGTGCCGCTGCCCTACGGCCTGGACCCCGCACGGGTGCCGGTCGCCGGGACCTACACCACCGGTCCGCACTCGCAGGCGAAGCTGACGTCGGCCTGGTACGGGCTGCCCGCAGCCGATGCTGCGCAGCCGCTCGTGGTCGTCACCGCCGCCGGCACCATCACCGGCAACAGCTCACTCAAGGGCCGCACCGAAGGCCAGACCGTCGAGCTGGAGTACGGCCGCACCGGCCCGGACGGCCAGCCCGTCGCGGGCGGACGCGTCGTGCCCTACGACATCGGCCCGACGCCGTCGTGGCGCAACCTGCGGTTCGACCGTCGTCAGATCCCGGCCGATGCCACGTTCGTTCGTGTTGTGGCAGTGAACCTTTCGCTCAACGAGGGCGACTGGATCGCGGTCACCCCGCCGCGGGTGCCCGAGCTCAAGACCCTCGAGCAGTTCGTCGGCAAGACGCAGCCGGTGCTGATGGACTGGGCCGTCGGCCTGGCGTTCCCGTGCCAGCAGCCGATGCTGGTGCGCAACGGCGTGACCGAGGTGCCGAAGTTCCGCATCACCCCGGACTACACCGCCAAGAAGCAGGACACCGACACCTGGCAGGACGGCATCAACGGCGGCCTGCTGGGCGTCACCGACGTGCTGCTGAAGGCGCGCGTGATGTCGACGTACCTGTCCGACGACTGGGGCCGGGACTGGGGCTCGCTGCGCGCGTTCACGACCGTCGTGGATGCGACGACGGCCGAGCTGGACCTGGGCACCGCCGTCCACAGCGGGCTGTATTCGCCGGGGAAGATGCGAATCAAGCCGTAACCCGTTCCGCCGAGTGGCCAGTTATGACACGCAATTTGCGAAAAGTTGTGTCATAGCTGGCCATTCGGCGCTTGTGGGCGCATCGCCCGATGCCCGACCAGCTCTCAGGTCAACCACCCCCTTGACAGATTCCCAATTAAACACAATGATTGGCAATCAAATCCAAGTGGTATAGATCACAGAGCATTGGAGGTGTGATGCCATCCACAGGACCCGCTCAGCGCGATACGACGGGTGCCCTCTACGCCGACCAGCGCAAACAACACCTGCTCCAAGTACTGCGCCGGGACGGCCGCATCGATGCCGCCGGCACCGCCTCCGAGCTGGGTGTCACGGGTGAAACCATCCGCAAGGACCTCATCCTCCTGGAACGCCAAGGCCTGTTGCGACGGGTGCACGGCGGAGCCGTGCCGGTCGACTACCTCTCCTACGAACCGGCCGTCGAGACGCGGACCGAGTTCCTCGCAGAGAAGACCCGCATCGCCAAAGCTGCGCTGGCGCATCTTCCGGAACGCGGATCTGTCCTGATCGATGCCGGGTCCACCACCGCTCAGCTGGTCGACATGTTTCCCGGTGACCGCGAGCTCACGGTGTACACGAATTCACTGACACAGGCGCTGACCCTGCTCAGCCGGCCGCAGCTGACGGTCTACACCTTGGGTGGTCGGGTACGCCCGAAAACCTTTGCCGAAGTCGATGATTGGGCCGCACGCGCGCTTGCCGAGATCAACGTAGACGTCGCATTCCTGGGAGCCAACGGAATCAGTACACACCGCGGACTCACCACTCCCGCACCGTCCGAAGCAGCGGTCAAACGACGGATGCTCGCGTGCGCCCATCGACGCATCCTGCTTGCCGACCACAGCAAGTTCGGGACCGTCACCGGAGCCCAATACGGGCATTTGGCAGACATCCACCTCTTGATCACCGATACCGGCCTGGACGATCACCAGCTCTCCGAACTGTCCGCACCCGGCTTGATCGTGGAGCGGGCGTGATATCCCACTACGTTTCAACGACTTTCGCAGATTTCTAAATTCACCGTCAGCCGTCGGTGACCCCATCACACGCTGTCGCGTGCTGCCCGAAGGAGAACCCCTGCATGGCCGACCCGAGAGTCCTCGGCATCGTCCTGGCCGGCGGTGAGGGCAAGCGTCTGTCCCCACTGACACTCGACCGGGCCAAGCCGGCGGTGCCATTCGCGGGACTGTATCGATTGATCGACTTCGCCTTGTCGAACCTGGTCAACGCCGGAGTCCTGCGGATCGCCGTACTCACGCAGTACAAGAGCCACAGCCTCGATCGCCACATCACCACCACCTGGCGGATGAGCAGCCTGCTCGGCAACTACGTCACCCCGGTGCCCGCCCAACAGCGCCTGGGCCCGCAATGGTATTCCGGCTCTGCGAACGCGATCCACCAGTCGCTGAACCTGATTCACGACGAAAAGCCCGATCTGGTTATCGTTTTCGGCGCCGATCACGTCTACCGCATGGACCCCCGACAGATCATCGCCCAGCACCTCGAGAGCGGTGCAGGCGCCACGGTCGCCGGCATCCGTGTGCCACGCCACGAAGCCGGCGCCTTCGGCGTCATCAAGACAGCCGCTGACGGTCGACAGGTGGAAGCGTTCCTGGAGAAGCCGTCGGATCCGCCCGGCCTGCCCGACTCCCCCGACGAATCGTTCGTCTCGATGGGCAACTACGTGTTCTCGACCGAAGCACTCATCGACGCGCTACACGCCGACGCAGCCGACGAGTTCAGCAAGCACGACATGGGCGGCGACATCATGCCGATGATGGTCGAACAGGGCCTCGCTCAGGTTTATGACTTTCAGAGCAACCAGGTGCCGGGTGCTCGTGCCGGAAACAACGGCTACTGGCGCGACGTCGGAACCTTGGACTCCTACTACGAAGCCCACATGGACCTGTGCGCCGTAGTACCCGCTTTCGACTTGTACAACAGCGCCTGGCCGATCCTCACGCACATACCGCCGCACCCGCCGGCGAAGTTCGTCCACGAAGACGGTGAACGAGTCGGCCGCGCCGTCAACAGCGTGATCTCCAACGGGGTGATCATCTCCGGCGCGCTGGTGCGTGAATCGGTACTGTCACCCGGCGTCCGAGTGGAAGAACACGCCACAGTAGAGCGATCAGTGATCATGGACAACACCATCGTCGGCGCGAATGCATTGGTACGCAACGCCATTATCGACAAGAACGTCGTTATTCCGCCTGGCGCGCAGATCGGGGTCGACAAAGAGCATGACCTGGCGCGCGGCTTCGCCGTATCTGACGGCGGAGTGACCGCCGTCGGCAAGGGCCAGCAGGTCACCCCGTAGTCAACAACCAGGAGGTAAGAGTCACACCATGAGCGGTAAGCGAACGGCATTGCCGCTACCCGCGTCGTCGATCCGGCCGGTGGCCGACGAATGGGAGTGGCAGCATTCAGCGCGTTGTCGCACAATGGATTCCAGTATCTTCTTCCATCCAGACAACGAGCGGGGTCGGGCTCGCAGGCAACGCGAACAACAGGCCAAACAGGTCTGCCAGCAATGCCCGGTAAAGGCCCCGTGCGCCGCCTTCGCCCTGCTGTCCCCTGAGGCGTACGGCACCTGGGGCGGAGTTTCCGAATCCGAACGCGTTTCTGCACTTGGCATTTCCGGCCGGACTCGTCTGGCCGCCGCCAGCGGCGAATAAGCAGCAGCCGCACCCCAACCCTGACCATCTGCTCGACAAACACAAGGAGATAGCACATGTCCAATGCAGCACAACACACCTCGCCCGCCGTCCGCACGCTGGCGGCGATCATCGGTGGCAGCGCCCTGGCGGTGATGGGAACCCTTACCGTGACCACTGCGCACGACGGCCAGTCGGTGATCACGGCATCCGGTGGCCCGGCAACAATCACCAGCACCACGCCGCCGTCGACGCCACTCATCGCGTTCGCATCACCGACCCTGAAGGCGACTTACTCCGGAAAACACTAGGCACGACAATCGCAGTGATGTCGACGTGCCTGTCCGACGAATGTCCAGTTTCGACACGCGTTCTACGAAAAGTTGTGTCGTAACTGGCCACTCGGCGCGGCCTGAGCTACGCGACGCTGACGGCCTCCGCGTGCCGGACGGCCGGGACCGTCGCAAGCGGGGTGCGAATGTAGCGCATCCACGTCAGGGTCAGCGCAGCGACGTAGAAGGTGACGAAGACCCAGAACGCGGCGGTGGCCGAGCCACTGGACAGGTAGGACTGCCGCAGCGCCAGGTTGATGCCCACTCCCCCGAGCGCGCCGATGGCGCCCGCGAAGCCGATGAGGGCACCGGACATCCCGCGGGACCAGTTCTGGCGGTCGGTCTCGCTGCCCACCAGCGAGCGGCTGCGGGCCTCGAAGATCGACGGGATCATCTTGTACACGGAGCCGTTGCCGACGCCCGACAGCACGAACAGCGCGACGAAGCCGACGATGAAGCACGTCAGCGTGGCCGCGTCGACAGCGCCGCCGGTGCGGTCGTGGTAGGTCGACGCCGCAATCAGCAGCGCACCAAAGAGAATCATGCCGGTGAAGGCCGCCATGGTGACCCGGGCGCCACCGATGCGGTCGGCGAGCTTGCCGCCGTAGACCCGCGCGATCGAGCCGAGAAGTGGTCCCACGAAGGCGATCTGGGCCGCATGCAGTGCCGCCTGCGCCGCACTCTGACCGCCGGCGACGAAGTTGATCTGCAGGATCTGGCTGAAGGCAAACGAGAAGCCGATGAAGGACCCGAAGGTGCCGATGTACAGGAACGCGACGGCCCAGGTGTCTGCCACGGTGAGAATGGAACGCATTGCGGAGGCATCGATTCGGTGCTGCGCGAGGTTGTTCATGAACATCGCCGCACCGACCGCCGCGACGGCCAGCAGCACCAGGTAGATCGCGCACACCCAGTACGGCGCGCGGTTACCGACGACGGCGATCACCAGCAGGCCCACGACCTGGATGGCCGGCACGCCGAGATTGCCTCCGCCGGCGTTGATTCCGAGCGCCCAGCCCTTGAGCCGCTGCGGGTAGAACGCGTTGATGTTGGTCATCGACGACGCGAAGTTGCCGCCGCCGAGGCCGGCGAGGGCCGCGCACAACAGGTACGGCCACAACGGCAGTCCGGGGTGTGCCAGCAGCCACATGCTGCCCAGCGTCGGAATCAGGAGTACGAGCGCGGAGAAGACGGTCCAGTTGCGGCCACCGAAGGTCGCGGTCGCCATCGTGTACGGGATACGCAGGCAACCGCCGACGAGCGTCGCGGTGGCCGCCAGCAGGAACTTGTCACCGGCCGTGAAGCCGTACACCGACTGCGGCATGAACAACACCATGACCGACCACATGGTCCAGATGGACAGGCCGATATGCTCTGCGATCACCGACCACAGCAGGTTCCGCCGTGCGACGTGCTTGTTGCCGGCTTCCCAAGCAACGATGTCTTCCGGATCCCAGTCGGTGATGGTTCGCGATCGAAACATGCTGCAAATCTAGAAATTACATGTTTCCCACAGGCGCTCAGTGATGTCCCGATCGTGAAGATTCACTCACCTATCACGCAGCTGGGCTGTGAAGAGATACAGCTCACACCCAGCGGTTACGGGGTGGCGGCGCCTGCGGCGTCACCCAGGCCTTCGCGTACCGACTGTTGCTGCCGCGCTGCGGATCCCGGCTCCGGTACACCACATACGGCCGCACCAAGTAGCCGATCGGGGCGCTGAACATGTGCACCAGCCGCGTGTAGGGCCAGATGGCGAAGAGCGTCAGGACGATGATGACGTGCACCTGGAAGGACAAGGGCGCCGTCGCCATCAGTTCGGGCGTCGGGTGCGGCGTGAAAAGGCTACGCAGCCAAGGCGACACCGTCTCCCGGTAGTTGTAGGCCGACACCACGTTGCCCAGGGTGTTGACCATGCCGGTCACCAAGGCGCCGACCAGCAGCAGATACATGAGCTTGTCACTGACCGTGGTGGCACCACGCACCGCGGGCACCGTGACCCGGCGGTACAGCAGGATGGCGGCCCCCGCGATCACCGCGAACCCCGCCGGGGCGCCCATGCCGATCGCCATCAGGTGGTAGGTGTGTTCGGAAATCCCGATCGCCGAGGTCCACGACTCCGGAATCAGCAGGCCGACAACGTGTCCGCCCAGCACACCGAGGATCCCAAAGTGGAACAGCGGGCTGCCCAGCCGAAGCAACCGGCTTTCATAGATCTGCGACGACCTTGTGGTCCAACCGAATTGGTCGGTCCGGTACCGCCAGAGGTGGCCCAGCACGAACGACGTGAAGGCGATGTACGGCAGCGTCATCCACAAGAGGTTCGTCATCGTCGGCCTCCGGTCATGGCCGGATCCATCATCATCGGATCCATACCGAACGGGTCCAGGCCGACGTCTTCGTCGGGCGGGCCGTCGGCGGCGAGTTCGGTGATCCGCCGGCGGTCGGCGGTGTTGATCGGCGGCAAGGTAGCGAGGACCGCCGCCAGCAAGCCGGAATACGGAGAATTGCTCTCCTGCAGAGAAAGTCGCAGCAGCTCGAGCACCGGTACGTGCTCGGCCAGCAGTCGCTCACCACGCGCCTGGTTGACGGTGGCGGCGAACTCGAGCACCAGCGGCAGGTAGTCGGGCAGCTCTTCGTCGCCGATGGTGATGTCCGCCTGCCGGTAGGCGTGCTTGAACCTCAGCAGCGCCATCCCCCGCTTCCGGGTGTCACCGTATGCGTAGTACGTCAGGTGCAGGCTGGCCCGCCGGCGCATATCGAACGTCTCGACGTACCGGCAGGCGCGTTCGGTCGCGTCGGTCTCGCAGAAGTACCGGAGGAAGTCGGTCACCTGCGTGCGGATCGGCTCGGGCAAGGTATCTGCTGCCGCCGCCAATTCGTCGGTGAGCGCGCAGGTTTGAGCGGTCGGATAGTCGAGCAACAGCGCCGTCACGCGCCACACCAGGCGCTGCTGATGATCGGAGAGGTCGGGACCGGTCGCTGTCCGGCGCCCGATGGACAGGAGCTTCATCGGGTCGGCACCAGCCCGTCGGGGCTGCGGCCGTCCCAGTTCAGTAGGTTGATCCGCTTCGGATCATCCTTGGGCACAGCGCTGTTGGTGTCGACCAGGTGGAACTTGTCGGCCATCGTGTCGAAGGCCGTCATACCCGGACCACCGTCACCGTCGAGGCTGCAGCCGGTCGCGATCGCGTCCAGCCGGTGCGCGTCGGAGCCCGCACCACTCGGAATGACGTACCGGTCCTGGTATTTGGCGATGGCCAGTAGTCGGTACATCGACTCGATCTCCTCGCCGGTGAGGCGCACCGACTCGGGGATGGTCTCGTCGAACTCCTCGCCGAGGTTGGCCGACCGCATGTAGGCGCGCATCGCCGCCAACCGCTGCAGCGACGCCCGGACCGGCCCGACCTCACCCGCGGTGAACAGCTCGGCCAGGTACTCGATGGGGATGCGCAGGGTGTCGATGGCACCGAACAGGTTGTTCTTGTTCTCGCCGTCGTGGCCGGTCTCCTTGAGGATGTCGACCACCGGAGACAGTGGCGGGACGTACCAGACCATCGGCATGGTGCGGTACTCCGGGTGCAGCGGCAGCGCTACCTGGTAGTCGACGATCAGCTTGTAGACCGGCGAATTCTGCGCGGCCTCAATCCATTCCGGCGAGATGCCGGCGCGCTCGGCCTCGGCGATCACCCGCGGGTCATGCGGGTTGAGGAACACGCCGAGCTGCGACGGGTACAGGTCCTGGTCGTTGGTGACCGAAGCTGCTTCCAGCACCTTGTCGGCGTCGTAGAGCATGACGCCGATGTACCGCAGCCGGCCCACGCAGGTCTCGGAACACACGGTGGGGATGCCGACCTCGACACGGGGATAGCAGAAGGTGCACTTCTCGGCCTTGCCGGTCTTGTGATTGAAGTAGATCTTCTTGTAGGGGCAGCCGGTGACGCACTGGCGCCAGCCGCGGCACTTGTCCTGATCGACCAGCACGATGCCGTCCTCGGCGCGCTTGTAGATGGCGCCGGACGGGCATGCCGCGGCACATGCCGGGTTCAGACAGTGCTCACAAATCCGTGGCAGGTAGAACATGAAGGTCTGCTCGAATTCGAGCTTGACCTTCTGGCTGACCTCTTCGACCTTGGCCAGCAACGGGTCTCGGCCCACCTGTTCGGGGCCGCCACCGAGGTCGTCGTCCCAGTTGGCGCCCCAGGTGACCTTGGTGTCCTCCCCGGTGATCAGCGACTTCGGCCGCGCCACTGGCGTGGTGTCCATCAGCGGGGACGACAGCAGGTTCTCGTAGTCGTAGGTCCACGGGTCGTAGTAGTCGCTGACCGTGGGCAGGTCCGGGTTGGCGAAAATGTTCAGCAGGCGCTTGAACCGGGAACCCGATTTCAGCGTGAGCTTGCCGCGCTTGTTGAGCGTCCAGCCACCCTTCCAGCGTTCCTGGTCCTGGTACTGACGTGGATACCCCTGTCCGGGACGGGTTTCCACGTTGTTGAACCAGACGTACTCGACACCGCTGCGGTTGGTCCATGCCTGCTTGCAGGTGACGCTGCAGGTGTGACAGCCGATGCACTTGTCGAGGTTCATCACCATCGCAAGTTGTGCCATGACTCTCATGTCAGTACTCCACTTCTTGCGAACGGCGACGGATCGTCGTCACCTCGTCGCGCTGATTTCCCGTGGGGCCGTGGTAGTTCAGCGCAAAGGACTGCTGGGCATAGCCGCCGATCAAGTGGGTGGGCTTGATCATGATGCGGGTCAGAGCGTTGTGGATACCGCCGCGCTTGCCGGTCTTCTCGGTACGCGGCACGTCGACCGCCTTGTCCTGGGCGTGGTACATGAAGACCAGACCCTCGGGCATCCGGTGGCTGACGATCGCGCGGGCATTCACCACACCGTTGCGGTTGGTGCACTCGATCCAGTCGTTGTCCTTGACCCCGATCTTGGCCGCGTCGACATCCGACATCCAGATCGCCTGCCCACCACGGGAAAGCGTGAGCATGTACAGGTTGTCCTGGTACGCCGAGTGGATCGACCACTTGGAGTGCGGGGTCAGGTAGCGGACCGTGATGGAACGGCTGGTCGCGTCACCGGTTGTAGCGCCTACGACGGGCTCGTCGAACAGTGCCGTCATGTCCAGTGGCGGACGGAACGTCGGCAGCTGCTCGCCCATCTCGTCCATCCAGTCGTGGTCGAGATAGAAGTGCTGGCGGCCGGTGAGGGTGTGCCACGGCTTGAGCCGTTCGGTGTTGATCGTGAACGGCGAGTACCGGCGGCCACCGGTCTCCGACCCCGACCACTCCGGCGAGGTGTTGACCGGCATGGGCCGGGACTGCGTGTCCGCGAAGGTGATTCGCTTTCCTTCGTTCTCCGCTGCCAGGTCCACGAGTTCGGTTCCGGTGCGGCGCTGCAGGGCTTCGAAGCCCTCCACCGCCAGGCGTCCGTTGGTCGTACCCGACAGCGCCAGGATGGCTTCGGCCGCATGGGTGTCCTTGGCCAGCGACGGCCGGCCCGCGGCCACGCCACGGTCCGACACGCCGTTCATGCCGCGCAGGTACTCAACCTCCTCGTCGGGATGAGTGGTGACGCCCTTGACCGTCAGGCCGAGGGTTTCCACCAGCGGGCCGAGGGCGGCCATCTTGTCGGCCAGTGCCGGGTAGTCACGTTCGACCGTCACCAGGCGCGGCATGGTCTTGCCCGGAATCGGCTCGCATTCACCGGCTTTCCAGTCCAGCACCTTTCCGCCGGGCTGGGCGGTGGCATCGGAGCTGTCGTGCTGCAGCGGCATCGCGACGATGTCTTTGCGCTTGCCGAGGTGCTTCTCGGCGAGCCAGGAGAAGCCGCGGGCAATCCGGTGGAAGGCGTCGAAGTCGGTCTTGGTCTCCCACGGCGGCGAGATCGCCGGGGAGAACGCGTGCACGAACGGGTGCATGTCGGTGCTCGAGAGGTCGTGCTTCTCGTACCACGTCGCAGCCGGCAGCACGATGTCCGAGTACAGCGTCGTGCTGGTGTTGCGGAAGTCCAAGGACAGCAACAGATCCAGCTTGCCCGCCGGGGCCTCGTCGCGCCAGCGCACCTCCTGGGGGTGCACCCCGTCCTCGTCGCTGGCCGCGACGTTGTTGTCGGCACCCAGCAGGTGCTTGAGGAAGTACTCGTTGCCCTTCGCCGACGAGCCCAGCAGATTGGACCGCCACACCGTCAGGCAACGCGGGAAGTTCTCCGGGGCGTCGGGGTCCTCGCAGGCGAATTGCAGATGCCCGGACTTCAGGCCGTCCAAGACATGCTGCGCCGCATCCTTGCCGAGCCGCTCGGCCTCGTCGGCCAGATCCAGCGGATTGCGGTTGAACGTCGGGTAACTCGGCATCCAGCCCAGTCGGCTGGCGAGAGCGATGTTGTCGGCCGCGGTCCGGCGCGCCAGCGTTCCCGTGGCGAGCGGCGACGTCATCGGCTCGGTGGTGAACCGGTCGTAGCGCCACTGGTCGGTGGCCAGGTACCAGAACACGGTGCCCTGCATCTGGCGCGGCGACCGCTGCCAGTCCAGCCCGAAAGCCAATGTGCCCCAGCCTGTTACCGGCCGGCACTTCTCCTGGCCGACGTAGTGGGCCCAACCGCCGCCGTTGACGCCCTGGCAGCCGGTCAGAATCACCAGGGAAAGGAACGTCCGGTAGATCTGGTCGGAGTGGAACCAGTGGTTGGTGCCGGCACCCATCAGGATCATCGAGCGGCCCTTGGAACGCTCTGCGTTGTCGGCGAATTCGCGGGCGATGCGCTCCGCTGCCTGCGCCGGCACGCCGGTGATGGCCTCCTGCCACGCCGGCGTGTACGGCTCGGTGGCGTCGTCATAGCCGGTCGGCCAGGCGCCCGGCAGGCCGTCACGGGCCACGCCGTACTGCGCCAGCATCAGGTCGAAGACCGTGGTGACACGATGTCCCGCAACGATTCTGGTCGGCACACCGCGCTCCAGGACACCGGGTTGGTCGGTGTCGAATCGCGGTAGTGCAACGGTAGCGGCATCGTTGGCGCCACCGTGCAGCGTGAGGAGGGGGTCCACCCCCTGCAGGTCCAGGTTCCATTTCCCTTCACCGGAGGCGGTGAAGCGATGTCCCAGGGACCCATTGGGCACCACCGGGGTGCCGTCGGCGTCGAGCAGGACCGGCTTGGATACCGCGGCTTCGGTGTCCGCGTACTCGCCACCGAGATCCGCTGCGGTGAGGAACTTTCCGGGTACCAACCGGCCGTCGCGCTCGGTCAGCGAAACCAGGAACGGCAGGTCGGTGTACTTCTTCACGTAGTCGGTGAAGTACGGGGTGTTCTTCTCCAGGAAGAACTCCTTGAGGATGACGTGGCCCATCGACATGGCCAGGGCTGCGTCCGTACCTGGGTTGGCCGGCAGCCACTCGTCGGCGAACTTGGTGTTGTCCGCGTAATCCGGCGACACCACAACGACTTTCTGGCCGCGGTACCGCGCCTCGGTCATGTAGTGGGCGTCGGGCGTGCGCGTCACCGGGACGTTGGAACCCCACATGATGAGGTAGCCGGCGTCGAACCAGTCGGCGGATTCGGGTACGTCGGTCTGGTCACCGAAGACCTGAGGTGATGCCACCGGCAGGTCGGCGTACCAGTCGTAGAACGACAGCATCGACCCACCCATGAGCGAAATGAACCGTGCCCCAACGGCATGGCTCACCATCGACATGGCGGGAATCGGCGAGAAGCCGGCGACGCGGTCCGGGCCGTAGGTCTTGACGGTGTAGACATGCGCTGCCGCAGCGATCTCGGCGGCCTCCCACCATTCGGCGCGCACGAAACCACCACGGCCGCGGGCAGACTTGTAGGCCTTGGCCTTCACGGGATCCTCGACAACGTCCGCCCACGCCAGCACCGGGTCCTGCAGCCGCTCCTTGGCTTCGCGGTAGTAGTCGAGCAACAGGCCGCGGACGTACGGATACCGCACGCGCGCAGGCGAATACGTGTACCAGGAGAACGACGCGCCGCGGGGACAACCGCGCGGCTCGTATTCGGGCTTGTCGGCACCGATCGACGGATAGTCGGTTTGCTGCGACTCCCAGGTGATCACGCCGTCTTTGACGTAGATCTTCCACGAGCACGAGCCAGTGCAGTTGACGCCGTGGGTGGAGCGCACCACCTTGTCGTGCGCCCAACGGTCGCGATAGAAATCGTCCGCCGACCGCCCGCCGACCTTGTGAATGGAGCGTTGGTCACCGGAGATTTCCCCGCGGTGAAAGTACTTGGACAATCGCAGCAGCGCGTCGCCGGCCATCGCCGGAGGCGATGATTTGGCGGTGGCTTGACTTCCAGCCGACTCGGCCACAAAGCCCTCCTTTCGAGCCGTTGGAACATGAGGCTAGGACCGGTCAGACGGCTGTCAAAAGAACGCACGGCCCCTGTTCAGGACCTGTGCGACCGCGTTAACAGGGCCGTCATGCGGCGAAATATTCGGCATCTCGACATCGCGGGTTCTACCTGCGGCGATCCGTTGATCAGGGCAAACGCCGGGCGGCGGAATGCGGCGCCCGTCACATTGCCGAGGCCGTGCGACCCGGAATTCTTATCAGCGCGGTAACAATGCGCGACGGGCCCAGGGCACTCGACCGTTGCGTGCAGCTGCATGGCGGTTACGGCTACATGCGCGAATATCGGATCGCCCGCATGTACGAGGATGCCCGCGTGCAGCGCATCTACGCAGGCGCCAACGAGGTCATGAAGTCGATCATCGCTCGTTCGCTGTAACCGCTACGGCGCTCCGATGAAGTCGACGCCGGAGACGATCGCCGGGCGGTGTCGCAGAATCCGGTAGTGCGCCAGCCGGCCCAGACCCTTCGTGGTCTCCAGCCGCGCGTCGGGCCAGGCCTGCGCGATGTCCGTGCTGGAGGAGTAGGGGCTGTCCGGATCGTCGGGGTCGTGGATGAGCAGCAGCGGCCGGTCCCCGGCGTGCTCGGCCGACGCGGTGATGTCGGTGTCCAGCAGTGGCATTCCGATCCTGCGGTCCAGCCGCCGGTGCAGGCGGTCCCGGATCCGCCGACCGAAGTTGTGCCGTTCGGCGAAAACATCCAGATACCAAGTGAAATCGCCCATCGGCGCCAGGAATACCAACCGATCGGCCGCGGCGCCCCGCGCGGCTGCCAACGCCGCCGCCTTCGCCCCCAGCGAATGACCGATGACGGCGTGCGCCGGACCGTGCTTCGCGATGACGGCCCGCACCGCTTCCGCGCACTCGACGATGGTGGTACGCCCCGGCGCCAGCGCCCCCGGCTCCGACTCGTGGTGGCTGGGGAGGTCGAATGCGATGACCCGATACCCCGCCGTGACAAGGGGTTTGACGAACACTGCCATGTGCGCACGGCACCCACCCCACCCGTGCACCAGGTAGACCAGCGGACCCGAGCCCCACGATTGTCCGGCGATGCGGTGCCCGTCCCACGACGCCTCCAGCGGCGTGCTGTCCGGCAGACCGGGCGGCATCTTGGTGCTCAGGTCGACATCCGGCACCGTGCACCACAATTCGGTTGCCCAGCGCGCACCGATCGCCGGCGCGACGCGCTCCAGCCACCAGAAGGCCCGGCGCACCCGCGGCGAGACCGGCGGCAGCACGCTGTCGTCGGGACTCGATTCCGTCACTGCCATGCGTAAACCACCTTGGTACGAAAAATTATGTCCTGCAACGACCTTCGGCGCCGATCCACCACCACCCACAGCAGTCCCACCGGGAACAGCACACATGCCACGGCGCGCAGCAAGGCCCGAAGCGGAGCCAGCCGTTCCCGGCGCAGACCGGTGACCCGCAGCCCCATCACCACCGCGCCCACCGTACTACCCGACACCACCCAACACCCGGTGAGATACAGCACCGAGACGACGCACGTCGCCGCCGTCGAATAGACGAAGGACAACGTCGGCACGTGGAACATGACGGGGCGAAACATGAACTCGCACAGGCGTAGTCCGCCGTAGATCAGGCCGAGCAACGCGCCGACCACCATCAGGTCGATGACGGCAGCCACACCTCGGCTGACGATCCCGGCGGGCCGGTCGCTCATGGGCGGTCCCGGCCCAGCAACCGGTCGACGAATCCGGAGATCGCGTCGTCCGCCCGCTCCCCCTGAGTACGGACGTCGGACATGACCTCGTTCGTCATCGTGTCGGTCGACTCCCGGATGACAGACTGCAGATCGATGCCGTCGATCACTTCACCTGCCAGCCCGACCAGATCGACACGCTGACGCACCAATTCGTTGAGGTCCAGCTCATCGAGGACGAGCTCGACGACCTGGGCTGCGACGTCGGCGATCAGCGCCTTGATGGGCCCCAAGGACCGCTCACCGCGCGCCACCAGATCGGACTGGGTGCGCCGCAACAGATCTCCGACGACCGGCAGCCGCTCCGCGCCGCGGTAGACCGCCATCGCGCCACCGGCTACCGTCGCCGCCACCCCGGCGGCGAGCAGCACCGCGGAATTCTGGGGGCTGCCCGCCGGCTCGGTCACAGGGTGTCCGACGAAATTACAGCGGGGTCAGGCCGTGCTTGCGGGCAATGCGGTCGTGCTTCTGCTTGTCGCGCAACAACTTCAGCGACTTGCGCAGCAGCAGCCGGGATTCGTGCGGCTGGATGACCGCGTCGATGTAACCGCGCTCTGCCGCCGTCCACGGGATCGCCAAGTTGGCGTTGTAACCCTCGATGAAGTCGGCCTTGATCTTCTGCACCTCAGGCGCCGTCGGATCGGGGAAGCGCTTCACCAGCAGCTGCGCGGCGCCCTGCGCGCCGATCACCGCAATACGGGCAGTGGGCCAGGCAAAGTTCAGGTCAGCCGTGAGCTGCTTCGAGCCCATGACCGCATAGCCACCGCCGTAGGCCTTGCGGATCACGAACGTCACCTTCGGCACGTCGGCCTCGACGATGGCGTTGAAGAAGCGGCCACCGCGCTTGATGATGCCGCCGGTCTCCTCGGCGACACCGGGCAGCGCGCCCGGGGTGTCGACGACGAAAACCAAAGGCAGGTTGAAGGAGTCGCAGAACCGGATGAACCCGGCCGCCTTGTCGGAGGCCTCGTTACCGATCGCACCCGCCATGAACAGCGGCTGGTTGGCGATGACGCCGACCGGCCGGCCGTCGACCCGCGCGAACGCGGTGATCATCTCCGGGGCGCGCTGGTCGGCGATCTCGAAGATGTCGCCGTCGTCGAACATGCGGAGCAGGATGTCGTGCATGTCGTAGCCGGCGTTGTCGGCGTCCGGCACGATCTTGTCCAGCTCGAAGTCGCTCGGGGTGAGCTCGGGCTCCAGACCCGGGTTGACGATCGGCGGAGAGTCCCAGGTGTTGGCCGGCAGGAAGCTCAGGTAGTCACGGACGTACTGGAAGGCGGCAGCTTCGTCCTCGACCACCTTGTGGATGTTGCCGCGCTGCGCCTGCACGTCCGCGCCACCGAGCTCGTCGAAGGAGACGTCCTCGCCGGTGACGTCCTTGATGACGTCCGGCCCGGTGATGAACATGTAGCCCTGGTCGCGGACGGCCACCAGCAGGTCGGTCTGGATCGGCGAATACACCGCACCACCGGCGCACTTGCCCAGGATGATCGAGATCTCCGGCACGGTGCCGCGGAGCATCTCGTGCCGGCGGCCCAGCTCGGCGTACCACGCCAGCGACGTCACAGCGTCCTGGATGCGGGCGCCGGCGGAGTCATTGATGCCGATGATCGGGCAGCCGACCATGGCCACCCACTCCATGAGCTTGGCGACCTTGCGGCCGAACATCTCGCCGACCGAGCCCTGGAACACCGTCTGGTCGTGACTGAAGACCGCGACCGGGCGGCCGTCGATGGTGGCGTGGCCGGTCACCACACCGTCTCCGTACAACGCGTTCGGGTCGCCGGGCGTCTTGGCCAGCGCGCCGATCTCGAAGAAGCTGCCCGGGTCGACGAGCGCGTGGATGCGGGCGCGAGCCGAAGGGATGCCCTTCTTGTCGCGGCGCGCCTTGGCCTTCTCGTCGCCGGGATCGGCTGCCCGCTCCAGCTTTTCGCGAAGCTCGGCGAGCTTCTCAGCCGTGGTGGAAGGGCTGCGCGTTTCGGTAACTTCGGTCACGGTTCTCCTACTACTTCCCGGCCTGGATCTCGTTGATGGCTTGGCTCATGTGCGCCCCCACCTTGGCAATGTACGGCTCGTCAATCGCCTGGATGTGCTCGCCGCCGATATTCACGACCTCCAAACCGGAGGCGAACTCACCCCAGCCGCCGTCAGGCTGGCGGGTGGCATATGCGGGTTCGAACACGATCGCGTCGTCGTGGTAGCGGTCAGCCATGTAGAGCACGACATGGCCGTCGTACGGCTGGATGTCGATGGTGTCCAGCGCGCGGTTGTCGAGATACGACGTGCGCTGGTGCTCGATGATTCCGCCAGGAATCTGCACTCCGCTCTGCGCGACGATGTCCAGCACGAACTTCACCTGGCCCTCATCGTCGAGCTTCTCCAGTTCCTCGTACGGAATCTCCGGAACCTCGACGTTGAAGGTGCGCTCGGCGAAGCGGGCGTACCGATCCCAGCGTGCCCGCATGCCGGCCTGGGTCTTGTCGATCGGCACACCGGGCCGGACACAGTCGATCAGCCCGACGTACCGGACGTCGGCGCCTGCCTGCTTGAGGCCGATCGCGCACGCGTAGGCCAGCGCCCCACCCAGCGACCAGCCGGCCAGGACGAACGGGCCCTTGTGCATCGCCAGCAGCTTGGGCACGTACTCGGCAGCGCGCTCCTCGATGGAACCCTCGACGCGCTCGATGCCGTAGACCGGGATGTCCTCCGGCAGGCGCTTCAACAGCGGCTCGTAGACCACCGTCGATCCACCGGCAGGGTGGAAGACGAACAGTGGCACCGCAGGGCCACCCTCCTTCGCCGGCCGCAGCGTACGGACGAACCCGTCGACCACGCCGTCCTCCAGCTGATCACGCACGATCGTGGACAGCTGCTCGATCGTCTTGGCCGAGCGCACCTGCTCGACCGTCACGATGCCCTCGGCGCGCTCGGAGAGCCGCTCGGACAGCTTGGTGGCGATCGCATCGTCGACGGCGGGCAGCTCGTTGAAGATGCCGCCGGGCGACTTGCCGGTGACGATCGCCCACGTCGCGAAGGTGACCCGCTCAGCCGCGTCGCGCGGTGGCACGTCTGCGCCCAGCGCCTCGGTGACCGCCTCCTGCGTGAGCACCTTGGCCGCAGCCGCAGCCGCGGTCGCCTGGCTCGCGCCGGCGGGTCCCGACGGGTTGGTCGGCGGCGGCGGGACGGCCGGGCCGGACGGGTTCGTGGGCGGCGCCGGAATCTCCAGCGCGGCAGCGGCATCCGTGGCGATCTCGACTGCCGGCTTCGCCTCGTCCTTGACAGCCAAGGGATGGCCTGCCTCGGCCAGCTTGGCCTCCAGCTCGGCGACGGTCGTTGCGCCACCCAGCATTTCGGCCTGTGCGGCGGCGATCTCCTCGGAGCTCTGCCCCTTCTGCGCCTCGGCGAGCTGGTCGACCTCGTCGCGGTGCTCGATCGCGTACTCGATCAGCTTCTGCACCGCGAACAGGTTGGCGTCGCGGACCGCGGTCAACTGGATCGGCGGCAGGTCGAAGTCGTACTCGACGCGGTTCTTGATCCGGACCGCCATCAGCGAGTCCAGACCCAGCTCGATCAGCGGCACCTCCCACGGCAGGTCCTCGGGCTCGTAGCCCATGGCGCCACCGACGATGGCACCCAACCGGTCCGCGATGGTCTCGCCGGAATCCGGCGACCACTTCTTGAAGCCGGCGGCCAGGCCCGCGCCTGCAGTCAGATCGTCCTGCAGGATGGCGGCGTCATCTTCGACGGGTTCCGGTGCGGCGACGGCGGTTTCGGCCACCGCAGCGCCGACGGCCGCGGGCAGCGCCGTACCGCCGAGCGCGACCGGCAGAGCCGCGCCGTCACCGCCGCGGCTGACGACCGCGTCGTAGACGAGGGTAAAGGACTCGCCCATGCGGGCGTGCACCTGCACCGTGCCGCCACCGGGGTGGCGGGTCAGCGTGGTGACCAGGCGGGCACCCTCACCCGGAATGGCGCGCTGCTCGAAGGCGGCCACCCGGGCGTCCGGAAGCACCTGTGCGGCAGCGGCTTTCACCAGATCAGACAGTGCGGCAGCGTCGACCTCGCCGCGCGGGCCGTACTCCCACACGTGGCGGCCGTCCGGCGTCGCGACATGGCTACCCGGCGCGATGGCCGAGCTGTCGGCGGTGAAGTGTGCGTCCAGCCAGTGCGGCTTGCGCTTGAAGCGCGTCGGCGGGATCGGCGCGTAGTCGGTCGCCGGATCCTCGGCGGGCGAGAACAGCGTCCGGAAGTCCAGGTCATGGCCGTGCACGAACAGCTGAGCCATGGCGTTGGTCATGGAGTCGACCTCGTCCTGCTTGCGGGCGAGGGTCGGGATCAGCTGACCGTCGTGCAGACCGGCCGACATGGTGGTGAGCCCAACCTGCATGAGCGCCACCGGATTCGGGGCCAGCTCCAGGAACGTGGTGTGACCGTTGTCGACGGCGTTGCGGATGCCGTGGGTGAAGTAGACGCTGTGGCGCAGCCCCTTCTTCCAGTACTCGACATCGTGGATCGGATCGCTGCCGGCGCGCAGGAAGCTGCCCTCGTGGACCGTCGAGTAGTAGCCGGTGGCCAGCGGCTGCGGCTCGATGCCCTGGATTTCCGCCAACAGCTCGCCGAGCAGCGGGTCCATCTGCTGCGTGTGGCTGGCGCCCTTGGTCTGCATCTTGCGGGCGAACTTGCCCTCGGCTTCGGCCCGGGCGATGATCGCGTCGACCTGCTCCGGCGGGCCGCCGATGACGGTCTGGGTCGGGGCGGCGTAGACGCACACCTCGAGGCCCGGGAAGTCGGCGAAGACCGTCTTGATCTCCTCGGCCGAGTACTCGACCAGTGCCATCAGGCGGATGTACTCGCCGAACAGCATGGCCTCGCCCTCACCCATGAGGTGGGCGCGCGAGCAGATCGTGCGGGTGGCGTCGGCCAGCGAGAGGCCACCGGAGAAGTACGCCGCTGCCGCTTCACCGAGCGACTGGCCAACCACCGCACCGGGTTTCGCACCGTGCGCCTTCAGCAGCTCGCCGAGCGCGATCTGCAGGGCGAAGATCACCGTCTGGACGACCTCGATGGGGTATTCGCAGGTCTCGTTGGTGTAGTCGATGGCGTCATCGAGGATCAGCTCGACAACTGAGTAGCCGCGCTCGTCCTGGATGTGGGCGTCGACCTTGTTGATCCACTCCGCGAAGATCGGATCGTTCAGGTACAGGCTCTTGCCCATCTTGCGGTGCTGCGCACCGAATCCGGCCAGCACCCACACCGGGCCGTTGGTGACGGGGCCATCGGCGGCCAGCACCAGCGGGTTCTGCTTGCCCTCGGCCAGCGCACGCAGACCCTTGACCGCTTCGTCGTGGTCGTGCGCCAAAATCACTGCGCGCGAACGGCCGTGGTTACGCCGCGACAGCGAGCGACCGATGGACTCCAGCGAATAGGACCGGCCCGCCTCGCTGTCGATCCAGTCCGCCAGCTCAGCAGCAGCGGACTTCTTGCGCGAGGTCAGGAAGCCCGAAACTGCCAGCGGCACAATGCGCTTGACGGGCTCGGCCGTCTCGCCAGCCGCCCGCTCAATTTCAATGAGCTCCAGCGCCCGCTCGGTCAGACCGGGGAGCTCGGGCTCGTCGTCGGTCTCGTAGCCGTAGAAATCCGCGTCGCCACGCTTGTCGTCTTCATCGTCGATGAACTCGCCGTACTCGTCCATCTTGACGCCGCCGACGTACACGGCATTGGCGCCATCCGACGACTTTTCCTCAGCCACAACCTCTTTGGGCTCCGGCTCGACGAGGTCGCTGGGCAGCACCTGGCGCATGACCAGGTGGGCGTTGGCGCCACCGAAACCGAAACCGGACACCCCGGCGACGGCGTGACCGCTGTAGCGCGGCCAGTCCGACAGCTCGGCGTTGACCTTGAGGTTTTCCTTGTCGAAGTCGATGTACGGGTTGGGGCCCGCGTAGTTGATCGAGGCGGGCAGCTTGTCGTGGTACAGCGCCAGCGTCATCTTCGCGACGCTCGCCGCACCCGCGGCCGACTCCAGGTGTCCCACATTGGATTTCACAGCACCCAGCAGCGCCGGCTTGTCGGCGGCGCGGCCACGGCCCACGACGCGGCCGAGCGCGTCGGCCTCGATCGGGTCACCCAGGATGGTGCCGGTGCCGTGCGCCTCGATGTAGTCGACGGTCTTGGGGTCGATGCCGGCGTCCTTGTAGGCCTTGCGCAGCACCGCTTCCTGAGCATCAGGGTTGGGGGCCAGCATGCCGTTGGAACGGCCGTCATGGTTGATGGCCGAACCGGCGATGATGGCGAGAATCTCGTCACCGTCGCGGCGGGCGTCGGCGACGCGCTTGAGCACGACCATGCCGCCACCCTCGGAACGGGCGTAGCCGTCGGCGTCCGAGCTGAACGACTTGATGCGGCCGTCCGGCGCCAGGACGCCGCCGACCATGTCGAAGCCGACCGTCACCATCGGGGTCACCAGGGCGTTGACGCCACCGGCCACGACGACGTCGGCCTCGCCGGAGCGCAGCGCCTTCACGCCCTCGTGCATCGCGACGAGCGACGAGGAACACGCGGTGTCGATGGTCATCGACGGCCCACGGAAGTCGAAGAAATACGAAACCCGGTTGGCGATGATGGAGCTCGCGGTGCCGGTGATGGCGTACGGGTGCGTGATCGACGGGTCGGAGACCGACAGGAAGCTGTAGTCGTTGGTCGAGCTGCCGACGAATACACCGACCGCCTCACCGCGCAGCGCCGACGCCGGGATGCGGGCGAATTCCAGTGCTTCCCAGGTCAATTCGAGCGCCATCCGCTGCTGCGGATCGATGTTGTCGGCTTCCATCTTGGCCAGCGCGAAGAACTCGGCGTCGAAGCCCTTGATGTCCGACAGGTACCCACCGCGGGTGCGGGCCTGCGCCACGCGTTCGGCGATCCGCGGCTCGGCCAGGAACTCTTCCCAGCGGCCCTCGGGCAGATCGGTGATGGCGTCGCGGCCTTCCAGCAGCGCCTGCCACATCTCGTCGGGGGTGTTCATGTCACCCGGGAAGCGGGTGGCCAGACCGACGACCGCGATGTTCATCGCGTCGTCGTCGGCGTCGCGGGACCAGTCCTCGGCGTTCGCGGCGGCGGTGTCCACCTCCGGCTCGCCCTCGACGATCACCTGCGCCAGCGTCTCGATGGTCGGGTGCCGGAACAACACCGTCGCGTTCAGCGTGACCCCGGTGAGGTCCTCGAGATCGCTGGCCATGGCCACGCCGTCGCGCGAGGACAGGCCGAGTTCGACCAGCGGGGTGCTCTCGTCGATCGAGTCCGGCGACTGACCGGTGGCCTTCGCGACCGCGTTGCGCAGCCAGTCACGCACCTCCGGCACGGACATGCCGTTGGCGCGCGACACAGGCGCGCTGTCACCCTCCTGCGGCGAAGTGTCGAGTTCGTTCGAATTGTCTTCGGTGTCAGTCATTTTCACTGTTCACTTTCGCCGCCGGACGGGATGGTTCGGGCCCGGGATAGAGGAGTTCAGTTCAGATCGTCGGGGAACGCGTTGGCCACCTTGCCGCTGCGCAGCGTGCCGTCCAGGTAAGCCGAACGGGTGGCGCGGCGGCCGATCTTGCCGCTGGAGGTACGCGGGATGGCGCCGGCCGCGGTCAGCACCACGTCGCGCACGGTGACGCCGTGGCGCACCGCGATGGCCGCGCGGATGTCGTCGATGATCGGCTGAATCTCCAACTTGTGGGCACCGGCGGCGCGCTCGCCGACGATGACCAGCTGTTCGGAGGTGTCGTCTTTGTCGCGCTTGAGGCCGGAGTGCGCGTCGGCGAAGACCTCGTCGGGCAGCTGGTTGGCCGGCACCGAGAACGCCGCCACGTAGCCGACGCGCAGTGCCTTGCTGGCCTCCTGCGCCGAGTACTCGAGGTCCTGCGGGTAGTGGTTACGGCCGTCGACGATGACCAGGTCCTTGACGCGGCCGGTGATGTACAGCTCGCCGTCGTGGTAGGCGCCGTAGTCGCCGGTGCGCACCCAGGTGGCACTGTCTTCCGCACCCTCGGCGTGCGACGGGCTGGTGCGCGACTTAAGGGTGTTCTGGAAGGTCTCGATGGTCTCTTCGGGCTTGCCCCAGTAGCCGGTGCCCATGTTGGCGCCGCTGATCCAGATCTCGCCGATCTGGCCGTCGGGCAGCTCGGTGGCGGTCTCGGCGTCCACGATGACGGCCCACTCGTCCACACCGATCTTGCCGGCACCGGCCTGGGCGACCGCCTTCGGCGAGTCGTCCGGGACCACCACGAAGGTGCCGGTGTTGAGGCAGTCGCGGTCCACCGACACAATGGTCGGCTCCGCGGCGGATGGGGTCGTCGACACCATCAGCGTGGCCTCGGCCAGGCCGTACGAGGGCTTGATGGCCTTGGACGGGAAGCCGAACGGGCCGAAGGCCTCGTTGAACCGGCGCACGGTCGCGGCCGAGATCGGCTCGCTGCCGTTCAGCACGGCCTTGACGTTGGACAAATCGATGGAGCCGGGGCCTTCCTTCGGCACACCGCGGGCCGCGGCGTGATCGAAGGCGAAGTTCGGGGCCACCGAGATGACGCCACCGGTGTCGGTGTCCTTGCGGGCCATCTCACGGATCCAGCGCTCCGGCCGGCGCACGAAGGCCGCGGGCGTCATGAAGGTGAAGCTGTGCCCGATCATCGGTGCGATCAGCGCGGTGATCAGACCCATGTCGTGGAAGAACGGCAGCCAGGACAGGCCGCGGTCGCCCTCTTCGCCCTCCAGCGCGTCGACGACCTGGACCACGTTGGTAGCCAGGTTCATGTGGGTGATCTGCACGCCGGTCGGGATGCGGGTCGAGCCCGAGGTGTACTGCAGGTAGGCGACGGTGTTCTCGTCGATGTCGTCGAACGGGATCCAGGTGGCAGCGACCTCTTCCGGCACCGCGTCGACCGCGATGACGCGCGGACGCTCGTTGGCCGGGCGGCTGCGGAAGAATTTGCGCACGCCTTCGGCAGCAGCCGTGGTGGTCAGGATGGCCGACGGCTTGCAGTCGTCCAGGACCGCATGCAGGCGGCCGACGTGGCCCGGCTCGGACGGGTCGAACAGCGGCACGGCGATGCGGCCGGCGTACATGGCGCCGTACATCGCGACGAGGTAGTCCAGGTTCTGCGGGCACAGGATCGCGACGCGGTCGCCGACCTGGGTGACCTGCTGCAGGCGCGCGGCCACCGCCTTGTTGCGGGCGCTGAACTCGGCCCAGTTCAGATCGCGGGCGACGCCGTCGCGCTCGGTGGAGAAGTCCAGGAACCGGAACGCCAGTCGGCCACCACGGACCTTCGCCCAGCGCTCGACGTGTCCGACGATGCTCGCGTTGTCCGGGAAGCTGATCTTCCCGTTCTTGATGAACGGGTTGTGGAACGCCATCAAAATCTCCTGTCACAGCCTGCCGCGCTGGCTACGTCGTGTGCGGCCAGTCACGCCAAATCCCGGCAAATGGTACCGGGCAGTAGCGATATGCCACCCCAAGATGCACCGGTCAATGATAAGGCCGTGCTCTTAGCTATCTCTTAATGTTAGGTGACGCGTATTCGCAGGCCAAATCACCCCACCGATTTTGTACTCGCCAGTAGCCAACCTGTGATGTCAGCCGTGTTTGGGATGCGGCGCGTTGTCCACCAACTGCTTGGCCCAGTCCAGCGTCCACTGTGTCGAGGTCTGGCCGTCGAGGGTCCAGAACTGCGGGGTGTTGTACAGCGCGTGCACCGGTCCCGCGGCGCTGCCGGACAGGGTGGCGAGCGTGCTGGGCAGGTTGACGACGTTGAACGCCTCGGTCGGCGCGGCGCAGATCAGGTCGCCCTTTCCGCAGATCTCGTTGACCCGGTCGTTGAGCTCACCGAAGCCACCGACGCGCGGTCCCGTCATGTTCAGGCCGAGCATCCCGAGCGGCAGTTCGTGCAGCGTGATCTCGGCGCCCTGCCCCGGCGGGTTCGGGCCGACGTCCTTGCCGACGTTGGGCTGGCGCCGGCCGTCGGCGATCAGCGTCACGCCGAGCACCAGGTCCTGGTCGATGGGACCGCGCCCGTTGCCGATGTCACTGGCGATGTCTCCGGCGATGACCGCGCCCTGGGAGAAGCCGATGATCACGAAGCTGGTCAGCGGGCATTTCTCGTTGATCGCTGCTATCTGCTCTACGGCCTTCTTCTTGCCCTCTTCGCGGCTGTCGTTGTACGACATCTGGTTGTCCGCGGCCAGCGGGTTATGGAACTGCGCGGTGTAGGGCACCGTGTACTGGGCCAGCCGGTCGGCACCGAAATCCTGGCCGAGCGGATTGCTCACGTTCAGCAGCAGCGCGATCGGGAACGACGGCGTCGGGTTCAGCGGGTCGAGCACCCGCGACGACTCCCAGGTACCCGGGATCGAGATCAGCTGCACATCGGGGCAATCGGCCGACTGGTAGGCCGGCCGCGGCTTGGACGGCTTCGTCGTGGGCCCTGAGGTCGGTCCTGAGGTGGGCGGCAGCGCCGTTGGAGGCCCGGGAATCTCGCCCGGCTGACGCAGCCACACCACGATCGCGAAGGCGACCACGATGACCAGCAGTGCTACAGCGCCCGCCGCGGCGATGGCAAGGATGCGGTGGCGGCGACGCCGATTGTTGGTGGCCATGTGGTGTGAGGTTCTCCCGCTTGCAGAGTCGATCCGGTTGCGATCCGAATGTACTCAGCGCTCGTCACGTCGAGGTCACGCCGACGGGTTCCGTCGGCAAGATCACTCCGGTGCGAGCTAGCGGATGACGCTCACCAACTCGCCCGACATGGCGCCGAGCTGACCGCTCCAGCTGCCCCAGTCATGCTGCGGGCCGTCCGGGAAGTCGAAGTGCCCGTTGTGGCCGCCGACGCTGCGGTAATGCGCGTAGAACGCCCGGTTGCTGCCCTGAGCCTGGTCGCAGTAGCCGATCATGGCCGCCGGGTCACTGCAGGTCACCGTCGACGGGCTGAACACCCAGATCCGGGTGTTGTTCTGGTTCAGCAGGCTGACGTGCACATCGGGGTCGTGCCACTTCCAGCGGCCCAGCTGCGGGGCGCCCCACATGCCGTAGGTGTCCACGCCACCGAACTCCCGCATCCCGGCGGTGATCGCGCCGTTGAACGTCGTCGACGACGGGGTCAGGAAGCCCGAGAGCGAGCCGGCGAAGCGGAACCGGTCGGGGTGGAACTCGGCCAGCGACAACGCGGCGGTGCCGCCCTGGGCCGCACCGACCACACCGTGGCCGTTCGGGGCCAGACCCTTGGTCGCGGCCAGATAGTCCGGGAGCTCCTGGCTCAGGAAGGTCTCCCACTGCTTGGAGCCGTCCTGCTCCCAGTTGGTGTAGAAGCTGAACGCGCCACCGGCCGGGGCCACGACAGAGATGCCCTTACCGGCCAGCGTGCCCATGGCATTGCCGGCGGTGACCCAGTTGCTGACATCCGGGCCGGCGTTGAAGGCATCGAGGAGGAAGACCGCGTGCGGACCGCCGGCCTGGAACGACACCGGGATATCCCGGCCCATCGCGGCAGAGGGCACCATCAACGTCTCCACACCCGCAGCGTGGGCGGTCCCGGCGCCCGTCAGCATGCCGCCGGCGAGCACCACAGCAGCCGCGGTGGCGGCCATCGTCCGGAACATCCCCCGCATTGCCTGCAGCCCCATAACCAACCTCACCTGTCGTGTGTCGTCCGAGCGTCTGAACCCGCGTTGTAGTGAACCACATCACCTCGACAGATGGTGACCGAACAATGGGAGGGAACGTTGCCAGCGGCCGGGGTGATATGCGTCTACCCGGACACAAACGACTGGCGGCGACGACCTGTGAAGGTCGCCGCCGCCAGTGCGAGTTGTTGCCGGAGGATTTACCTCAGGATCAGGGCTTACGCCTGTCCCGAAGCACCCAGCACACGCTGCAGGTCAGGCTTCATGGCCTGCAGCTGCTGGCCCCAGTAGCCCCAGTCGTGGGTACCGCTGTTGGGGAAGTTGAACACACCGTTGGTGCCACCGGCAGCCAGGTAGGTCTCCTGGAAGGTCCGGTTGGTGCGGATGGTCAGGCCCTCGAGGAACTTGGCCGGCACGTTGTTGCCGCCGAGGTCGCTCGGGTTGCCATCGCCGCAGTAGACCCACAGGCGGGTGTTGTTGGCAACCAGCGTCGCGATGTTCACGAACGGGTCGTTGCGCTTCCAGGCGTTGTCCGGGGAGCCCGTCGAGCCCCACATGTCGTCGGCCTTGTAGCCACCGGCGTCACCCATCGAGATGTTGACCAGGAACGGCCACCAGCCCTCGGACAGGTTCAGGAAGCCCGACATCGAGCCCGCGTAGATGAACTGCTGCGGGTGGTAGATCGCGAGGGTCATCGCGGCCGAACCGGCCATCGACAGACCGATCGCAGCGCCACCGGTCGGCTTGACCGACTTGTTGGCCTGCAGGTAAGCGGGCAGCTCCTGGGTCAGGAAGGTCTCCCACTTGTAGGTGGAGCAACCGGCCTTGCCGCAAGCCGGCTTGTACCAGTCGCTGTAGAAGCTGGACTGGCCACCGACCGGCATGACCATCGACAGGCCCGAGCCGTTGTACCACTCGAACGCGGCGGTGTTGATGTCCCAGCCGTTGTAGTCGTCCTGCGCACGCAGACCGTCAAGCATGTAGACGGCGGGCGAGTTGGCGCCACCGCTCTGGAACTGGATCTTGATGTCGCGACCCATGGCCGCAGACGGAACCTGCAGGTACTCAACCGGCAGACCGGGACGCGAGAAAGCCCCTGCAGTCGCCGTTTCACCGACAACACCGACGAGACCGGGCAGCGCAGCCGCGGCAACGGCCGCAACCGCCATCCGGCGCGGCATGGCCTTGGCCATGGACCGCATCTTCCCAACGAAACTCATACCGCTCCCTAATATTTCCAATGACGGCGTACGGACAACCCTCACCACCGCCTCTGCCGTTGAGGTGACGATCAGGCCGGGCGCAGTCGCCCGAGTGGTTATCGCCGCATGGTTCCCCGGCGTTACCTACGCTTCAGGCCGTGACAGCGCTCATGCGCCGAAACTACGGCCCGGTAGCCGGTAAGCCAGTGTAAGGGGTCGACAGCCTCGGAGGCACATCGAGCTTGCAGCGATACAGCTCGTATAACGGCACGCGATCAATCCGGTAACGCGTAAAAGTGAACGCGTGTACCAGATTTGACATGAACCGGTGGACGCCCATCGGAGCCCGTACCGAACTCAGCATCGTCTCGGTCTCCGGGCACGTCAGGGCGACCGCCGCCTGCGCCACCCAGTCCTGGTCCAGATACGTCGGAATCCACGGTGGCTTCCGCAGGAACGGGCCCTCGGCCACCGCCCAGTCCGGGAACAGCTCCTTGTCGTGACCGATGCGCGCATCGTCCAGCCGCGCCGTGTGGGCGGCCAGCGGATTGGCCAGCCCGATCTGGTCGATCACCCGGACCTCGAGCGGCAGGTTCATACCCATCATGCCCAGGTTGGTGAAAAAGACTGTGTGCGGCCCTTTTTCGAACCAGTTGGGCGGCGCCGGAAACGTCGGGTCCGGCACCGGGGGCGGCATCGCCGGCACCACGTCCCACTGGTCGTAATTGCCCGACGGCAGCAGCAGCGCACCGACCGGGGTGTTGTCGATGGCCGCGAGCACCGCCCGCATCCGCGGGTAGTCCAGATAGTCCGCGGCCGTCAGCGGGTGCGCGTGGCCGGTGGCCTGCGAGTAGAAGCGCCGCTCGTCGACGATGCCGGAGTAGGTCACCCGCGTGGCGTCGGATCCGAGGCCCGGTGAGTTGGCCGCCCACAGCGACCAGCCGACGACCGCCAGCCACAGGGCCGTCGTCGTACCGGCCAGCGCGTAGCCGACCTCGCGGGCGATGTTCTTGCCGTCAGGAAGCACGATCGGAATCACCGCAACAGGCGTGACCAGGCAGAACAGCGGTACCAAGAGCACGCGGCCGTGCATGAAGTCGCCGCCCTGGCGGATCCAGTACAGCCCCTGCACCAGACCACTGCCCACCATGAAAATCACTACCGCGGTAGGACTTTGGACCCGACGGGCCAAGGTGCTGTAGCCGCGCGGTGCCGCCTGGCCCCACCACGGCCGGCTGTGAGTGACGAACAACACAATCGCGAGCGCCACGGTCAGCACCGCCGGGACCCACAACAAGTACGGCCCGTTGAAGTTGCTGAGGTAGACGAATCCCTGCTGCCACTTGGATCCGGTGGCGTCCTTGGCCAGGGCGGTGATCGGCACCAGCAGGCCGTAATAGCCCATGCGGAAAATCTCGTAGCCGATCGGTAGCAGACCACCGGCCACCACGATGATGAGCCGCCGACGGCGGCCGCGGGCGGCGACCAGCTGCATGACCAGCGCCACCCCGCCGATCAGCGCCAACTCGGGGCGTACCAGGACCGACAGCCCGGCCAGGCAGGCCAGCGCACCGTCGAACCGGGCGCTGGTGACGTTGGCGTCGGCTTCGCGGTCGTCGGCACCGGGCGCGCGCACCGCACCGCGGACGCGAGGAGCAAGCGGGCCTTGGCCCCAGCACACCAGCATCCACCAGAGCAGTCCGAGGTAGGCCATGATCAGGCCGTTCTCCAGGCCCGACGTGGCGAAGTCACGCGCCGGCGGCACCGCCATGTAGACCAGGGCGCCGGCCGGGACCAGCAGTGCACGACGGCCCCGCAGCCCGGGGGCGTACAGCCGGCCGGTGCCGAGCATCGCGAAGACCAGGCCCGCCACACTCAACGTCAGGGCCAGCGCCAGGGCCACGTACTCGAGCTGCACCGAGCCGCCGATCCAGGCGCCGAGGGTGACCAGATAGGTCCACAGCGTCGAGGTGTTGGACTCGACGCGCTCACCGGCGTTGAAGACGGGGCCGTTGCCGACCAACAGGTTTCGCACCGTGCGCAGCACGATCAGGCCGTCGTCCGCGATCCACCGGCGCTGCCAGGCGCCCCAGCCGAACAGGGCGGCAGACACCGCGACGCTCAGCCACAGGCTGATCCGCGCGGCCCGGCCATACGGAAAGACCGGCCCGCGCAGCAATTGCTGGGCGGGCGAGTCACTCACCGGATCAGTCCGGGCAGAATCGCGGCGACGAGTGTTGCGACCAGGGCCACGCCCAGCAGCTGCAACACCCGGTCGTTCAGCACGATCTCCTCGGGTTCACCCGCCGCGCCGCTGTCGACGTCGACGGCGTAGCGCAGGATCGCGATGGTGAACGGCACCATCGACACCGCGAACCACGGGCCCTTGTTGCCCTCGAAGGCCCACAGGCCGTAGCAGAGCACCACGGCGGTCGCGGACAACGTCCAGACGAACCGCAGGTAGCTGCTGGTGTACGACTCCAGCGCCTTGCGGATCTTGGCCCCGGTGCGTTCGGCGAGTTGCAGTTCGGCGTAACGCTTTCCGGCCGACATGAACAGCGAGCCGAACGCGAACACCAGCAGGAACCACTTGGACAGCGGGATCCCGGCGGCGACACCACCGGCGATACCACGGAGCGGGAACCCGGAGGCGTTGATGCAGATGTCCAGCACCGCTTGATGTTTCAGGCCGAAGCAGTAGGCCAGCTGGGACGCGATATAGACGGCCATGACGATCGCCAGGCTGGGCGTGAGCCACCACGAGATGGCCAGCGAGCCGACACCCAGTGCCGCGGCCAGTCCATAGGCCATGGTCACCGGAACCACACCGGCCGCGATCGGCCGATACTGCTTGGTCGGGTGCAGGCGGTCTGCTTCCACATCGCGGGCATCGTTGATCAGGTAGATGCACGACGCGGCCATGCAGAACACCACGAACGCCACGCCGACGTGCTTGAGCACATCGGCGTAGCTGTAGTGCGCCCCGCCACCAAGGGCCGCCAGAGGTGCGACCAACACCAGGACGTTCTTCACCCACTGCCGCGGCCGCAGCGCCTTGACGAGGCCGGCGGCCAGGTTCTTCGGCGGCCCCAGCTCCTGCGTCACTTCGGTCATGCCCCAGCCTTTGGTTCGCGCTTTGCAGTTCGCTCGGAAATCGCGCCAACTGATTCGGCGACCGCGGTTCCCACCACGACACCGGTCAGCACGTCAGTGGGATAGTGCACGCCGAGCACCAGCCGCGACAACGCCATCGGTGGCACCAGGAACCACGGCAGCGGCAGGCCCGTGGCCCGGCCGATGAGGATCGCGGCCGCAGCGGTCGACGTCGCATGCGCCGACGGGAAGCTCAGCCGGCTCGGGGTGCCGACGTTGACGGCGATGGCCGGGTGCTGCGGGCGCTCCCGCTTGACCACGCGTTTGATCAGCACGGCGGCCGCATGGGCCAGGAAGGTGCCGACACCGGCCGTCACCCAGGCCCGGCGACGCTGCGGCTGCAGCACCGCGCCCAGGCCGCAGACAGCGAACCAGCCGAGGCTGTGCTCACCGAAGTACGACAGCACGCGGGCGCCGGCGAGCACCCCGGGACGCCCGGTCAGCGCTGACTGCACGCCGACCAGGATCGCGTCCTCACCGTGCGGAGCACCAGGGGCGTCATCGCCCTCGATACCTTCGAGGCTCATCTGACACCGGCCGATTCGGTTTGAGAGGCCAGCAGCACGGACTCCCACCGCTCCTTGCTCGTCAGCTCCGGCAGTGCGTTGCGGTACACCCGACGCATGCGGTTGAACTTGCGGGCCAACAGCACCTGGCGCTTGAGCGACTCACGCAGCAACTCGAACATCTTCTCGCGGTCGCGCTGCCGGTAGACCACGCCGCGGCCGTCGGCGGTGGTGACGGTGACACCGTCGACCATGCACAGCGAGAACCAGCGCGCATCCTGCGTCGCAACGTTGATCTGCGGCCGCACATGGTGTTCCGGATCGTGCGGCTTGAGCTGGTTCACGACACCGCGGGTCAGCCGGACCGCGATGGCGGGCAAGCTGGTGGGAATCTTGACCTTCCGGCGCCACTTCTTGTCCGACGGCGCGGGCAGCGTGGTCGCGCTTTCCAGCACCACCGCGTCCGGGTACTCGGCACGCATGGCGCGCACCTCGGGCAGCGCGGACTCGAGGATGGTGAACAGGTTGTCCGGCCCGGCGAGGAAGTCGTCCATGGCCCGGTTCTGGATCGCCACCGTCGAATACTCAAGGCACAGAAGGTGTTTGACAGTCGCCTTGAAGTGGCTCGCAACCAGGCCACGGATGTTGCCGTCCCAGTGCAGCGCCGCGACCACGAGGCGGTTGCGCAGGTGGAAGTACGCCTGCCAGTCGATGGCGTCGTCCTTGTCGCTCCACGCCATGTGCCAGATCGCCGCGCCGGGGAGGGTCACCGTCGGGTAGCCGTGCTCACCCGCGCGCAGCCCGTAGTCCGCGTCGTCCCACTTGATGAAGAGCGGCAACGGCTGGCCGAGTTCCTCGGCCACCGCGCGCGGGATCATGCACATCCACCAGCCGTTGTAGTCGACGTCGATGCGGCGGTGCAGGATCTTGCTGCGGTACTCCTCCTCGTCGGCGAGAGGGTACTTCGCGAAGTTGTGGTCGTACTCGGCATTGATGGCGTGCGTCCACATGAAGTTCGCCGCGTCGACCATCTCACCCATGACGTGCAGGTGCGAGGGCTCCTGCAGGTTGAGCATCTGGCCGCCGACCAGGGTCGGCGTCTTGGCGAACCGGTTGAACGCCAGCGCCCGCAGGATGGAGTCGGGCTCGACGCGGATGTCGTCGTCCATGAACAGAATCTGTTCGCAGTCAGTGTGTTTCAGCGCCTCGTACATCACCCGGCTGTAGCCGCCGGAGCCACCGAGGTTCGGCTGGTTGTGGATGGACAACCGGTCGGCCAGCGGGGCTGCCGCGGTCGCGAAGTCGGGGTGGTCCTTCACCTTGTTGGCGCCCTGATCGGACACGATGACCGCACCGATCACCTGGTCCACCAACGGATCCGAGGTCAGCGCCGCGAGTGCGTTGACGGCGTCCGCCGGGCGGTTGAAGGTGGGGATGCCGATCGTGATGTTCGCCCGCCCGGGTGCTTCCACCGGTGCGTACCACCCGGCGTTGTGCACCGTCACCGCACTGTCGGTGGTGATGTCGAACCAGATCCAGCCACCGTCCTCGAACGGCTCCAAGCCGATCTCGAACTCGACCACTGCCGGGAGGCCGTCCTCGCCGCTGGCAATTTCACTGCCGCCCACGGTGATTCGCGCGCCGGTCGCCTTCGACCGGTAGACGTCGACACGGGCGCTGCCGGTCAGCTCGACGCGCAGCACCACCGAGGTCAGGATCGACCAGCGGCGCCAGTAGCTGGCCGGGAAGGCGTTGAAGTAGGTGGCGAACGAAACCTCGGACTCCCCACCGATTTCCAGCGTGGTGCGAGTCGGGGCGTGCGCGCGCCGGGCGTTGGTGGACGACTCCTCGATGTACAGCTTGCGAACGTCGAGGGGCTCACCCGGCCGGGGCAGGATGACCCGAGACAGCAGGCTCACGGCGCGGGACTGTCCCGACGCCAGCGCGCCGGACGGAATGTCGCTCATGGTTTTTCAGCTACTTTCTGCAACGGCGTCGCCGAGGGCCGCGCCGTCACGCAGGTGCGGCATCAGGACGTTGTCGTACATGTTCAGCGCACTGGCGATGGCCATGTGCATGTCGAGGTACTGGTAGGTGCCGAGGCGGCCGCCGAACAGCACGCGGTTCTCATCGGTCTCGGCCTTGGCCCTGGCGCGGTAGGCGGCCAGGATCGCGCGATCCGAATCGGTGTTGATCGGGTAGTACGGCTCGTCGTCGTCGCCCGCGAAGCGCGAGAACTCCCGCATGATGACGGTCTTGTCGGTCGGGTACTCCCGCTCGGGATGGAAGTGCCGGAACTCGTGGATCCGGGTGAACGGCACGTCGGGGTCGTTGTAGTTCATCACCGGGGTGCCCTGGAAGTCACCGATGGGCAGGACTTCCATCTCGAAGTCCAAGGTGCGCCAACCCAGCCGGCCCTCGGAGTAGTCGAAGTAACGGTCGAGCGGACCGGTGTAGAGCACCGGGGCGTCCGGGCTCTCGGCGCGCAGCGAGTCCCGCACGTCGAACCAGTCGGTGTTCAGCACCACGTCGATGCGCTCGTCGGCGGCCATGTTCTGCAGCCAGGCGGTGTAGCCGTCGACCGGCAGACCCTCGTAGGTGTCGTTGAAGTAGCGGTTGTCGAAGTTGTAGCGCACCGGCAGGCGGCTGATGATCGACGCGGGCAGGTCCTTCGGATCGGTCTGCCACTGCTTGGCCGTGTAGCCCTTGACGAAGGCCTCGTAGAGCGGCCGGCCGATGAGCGAGATGGCCTTCTCTTCGAGGTTCTGCGCATCGTCGGTGTTGATCTCGGCGGACTGCTCGGCGATCAGGGCGCGGGCCTGCTCCGGGCTGAAGTAGCGCCCGAAGAACTGCGACACCAGACCCAGCCCCATCGGGAACTGGTAGGCCTGGCCGTCGTACATGGCAAAGACGCGGTGCTGGTAGCCGGTGAAGTCGGTGAACTGCCGCACGTAGTCCCACACCCGCTGATTGGAGTTGTGGAACAGGTGGGCACCGTACTTGTGCACCTCGATGCCGGTTTCCGGCTCGGCTTCTGAGTAGGCGTTGCCGCCGAGGTGGTGCCGGCGCTCGACGACCAGCACCCGCTTGTCGAGTTGGGTTGCCGCGCGCTCGGCAATCGTCAGGCCGAAGAATCCGGAGCCGACGACGATGAGGTCATATGGGCCGGAGGACTGGGTCACAGCGCCCCGGGAATCAGCGGAGGTCATCGGCGTTCAGGGTATCCGACAGAGGCCGTTCGGCCCGAAAACACCCTGTCGGCCCAGCCAGTGCGCGGGCCGGTCGCAATTCGCTCACGATTCCGCATCGTCACTCTAATCCCACCAATCACAGCTTTAACATCGAATCCGTCAGTACCGACGACTCGGCAAGCCAGCTCGAGCCGTGCCCCACACGACCCGAGGAGACTTCCGTGCCTAACCGACGTCGACGCAAGCTCTCGACAGCCATGAGCGCAGTCGCCGCCGTGGCCGTCGCAAGTCCGATCGCACTCGTGGCGGTCGCCCAGATGACCCCGGCAAACCCGACTCCGCAGCACCGCGAATTCGTCCAGGCCGCGCTGGTCACCGACCTCCCCAACGAGGTCATGTCCGCGCTGTCGCAGGGCCTGTCCCAGTTCGGCGTCAACCTGCCGAACCTCATGGGTGGCGCCGGCGCCTCCACCAGCCCCCTGACCGGACTGTCGCCGCAGACCAGCCTGACCCCGGGACTGAGCTCTCCGGGCCTGACCCCCGGCCTGAGCACCCCGGGCCTGACGCCTCCGGCCGGCCTCACGGCGCCGGGTGGGCTCACGGCGCCGGCCGGTCTGACCCCTGGCCTGGGCACCACCCCGTCGACCGGACTGACCGCACCTGGTCTGACCCCGCCGACCGGGGCGACCGCACCGGGCCTCACCCCGCCGACCGGCCTGGGTACCACCAGCCCGTCGGCGCTGACCCCGGGACTGGGCGGCCTGCCCAGCGCCGGCCTGACGACCCAGGGCGCCACCCTCCCGAGCGTGAGCACGCCCGGGCTGACGGCTCCCGGTCTCAACGCCACGGGCCTGACGACCCCGTCGATCAGCGCGAACCCGGCGGGGCTCGGCACGGCAGGGATGCCGATGACCGATCCCAACGCCAGCCTGGGCCTCGGCCCGGGCCAGGGACTGGGCGGCAGCTACCCGATCCTCGGTGACCCGTCCGTCGGACTGGGCGGCGGCGACGGCCTCGGCCTCGGCGCAGCTCCGAGCAGCGGCGGCGGCGGGCTGATCAGCGATCTGACCAGCGCGGCCAACCAGCTGGGTGCGACCCAGGCGATCGACCTGCTCAAGGGCATGGTCATGCCGGCCATCACCTCCGCGGTGAAGTCCGCTCAGGCCGCCCCCGCGGCAGCCGCAGCGGCCGCACCAGCATTGCCGGCACCCGCGGTCTGACATCCAGTCACACAACTGAAGACCTGTAACCAAGACGGCACCGCAGAAGCCCCACGGCTCTGCGGTGCCGTTGCGGCGCATCGCAGAGAATTGACAGCTCAGTAACCCGTGTCGAAACACTGGTAACAGCTGACACATACGTAACATTCGCGCTGTGCCGCGCCGTCGACCTGCACCGTCAATACTGTTGTCCGCCCTGGCGGCGACAGTCGTGATGGTGCCGTTGGCCGTCAGCGGTATCCCCGGCATCCCCGGCCTGACGGACGACAAGCCGTCGGCACCGGAGCTCCGCACGCAGCCACTGGCCGGTGTCGGAGGCGGACAGACCGTCCGGGAAATCCACCAGGACACCCCCTTCTCCCTGGTCGCGCTCACCGCATCGGACTTCACCGGCACCTCGGCCCGCGTGCGCGCCCAGAAAGCCGACGGATCCTGGGGACCCTGGTACGAAGTCGAGGCACCCGACGGCGTCGGTGAGGCCCGCGCCACCACTCGAGGCACCGAGCCCGTGTTCGTCGGCCGCACCACGACCGTCCAGATCGCGGTGACCCGGCCCGCCGAAGCGGCCGCCACACCGCCGGACGCCAACCGACCGCAGGGTCCCGGACTGGGGTACCGCCCCGTCGATGTCGAAAAGCCGTTGGGCCCCAGCATGAAAGCGGTCCTCATCAGCCCGCCGGAGGCGCCGGCCGACGTCCAGTTCCAGCCGACCGCGGTGTCGGCACCGAACCAGCCGCCGAACATCATCAGCCGCGCCCAGTGGGGCGCCAACGAGGGCGTCCGCTGCGGCCAGCCGGTGTACGACCCGGGCGTGCGTGCCGCGATCGTGCACCACACCGCCGGCAGCAACGACTACGCACCGGAGGATTCTGCGGGCATCGTCCGCTCGATCTACGAGTACCACACCCGCGAATTGGGTTGGTGCGACATCGCTTACAACGCGCTCGTCGACAAGTACGGTCAGGTTTTCGAAGGCCGCTTCGGCGGGATGACGAGGCCCGTCGAGGGGTCGCACACCGGCGGATTCAACGTGGACACCTGGGGCGTGGCCATGCTCGGCGACTTCGACGTCGTGCCCCCGACCCCGCTACAGCTGAAGGTGACCGGCCGGCTGATCGGCTGGCGGCTGAGTCTGGACCACGTCAATCCCCTGGGCAGCGTGGTGCTGACCTCCGGCGGCGGCACCTTCACCCACTTCCCCGCCGGTGCGACGCCGACCCTGCCGACCATCTTCACCCACCGCGACGTCGGCAACACCGACTGCCCGGGCAACGCCGCCTACGCCGCCATGGGCGAATTGCGGGACATCGCAGCATCTGTCACCGCCCCGCCGGGTGCCCTGAGCGCCATGGACATGCTGCGCGGCGGTGCCATCTTCGACAAGTGGCAGGCCATGGGCGGGGCGGCCAGCCCGCTCGGCGTCGCCACCTCACCGGAGGCCGCGGCCGACGGCCATACCCGCTACGCGACCTTCGACCACGGCGCCATGTACTGGTCGCCCGCCACCGGCGCCCAGCCGCTGACCGGCGCACTCTACGACGCCTGGGGCGCACTGGGTTTCGAACGCGGCGCCCTCGGGCTGCCGACCAGCGGGGAGATTCCCGAACCGCAATGGATCGTGCAGAACTTCCAGCACGGCACCCTCAACTTCGACCGCGAGCACGCGACCGTCACTCGCGTCATCGACGGTGTGCCACAAGAACTTCCGCCGCTACCGCAGCAGGAGCCCGTGCAGCTCGAGCGGTTCAGCCGGATCGAGATGCAGAGCTAGAGCTACAGCCACCAGCGTTCGAGCACCCGCGCGACGCCGTCGTCGCTGTTGGTCGTGGTGACCTCGTCGGCGGCCGCCTTGGCTTCCGGATGCGCATTACCCATCGCCACCCCGAGCCCGGCCCAGGTCAGCATCGGGACGTCATTGGGCATGTCGCCGAAGGTCACGACGTCCTCGGCGCTGATCCCCAGCGGGCGGATGACCTCGGCGACGCCGGTGGCCTTGCTGATACCCAGCGGCACCACTTCGATGAGCCCGTTGTTGGTCGAGTAGGTCAGGTCGCCGGCGAGGCCGACGTGCGGCGCCAGCGCCGCCGCCAGATCGGCGCTGTGCGCGCCGGCCTTGCGGATCAACAGCTTCACCGCTGGCACGCTGAGCATGTCCTCGACCGAAACCTCGGTGTTGTCGGGGTTGTGCCAGGCGTGCTCGTAGCCAGGCGAACTCGCGAACTGGGGTATCGACTCGTCGAACGCGGTACGGCCCACGCGCTCGACCGCCAGCCCGACGCCCGGGATCACCCGGGCGGCGATTTCGGCCAGCTCGCCCAGCGCGTCCGGCGACAGGGTGTGCGCCGAGACGACGCGATCGGTCGCGGCGTCGTAGACCACGGCACCGTTGGCGCACACCGCCATCGGGGCAAACCCGAGGCCCTCCACCACCGGCGGAATCCAGCGCGGCGGCCGGCCGGTGGCGAGCACGAATCGGGCCCCGTTCGCGACTGCGGCCTGTACGGCGGCGCGGGTCCGCGGCGTCACCCGCTCATGGGTGTCGAGCAGGGTGCCGTCGACGTCGGTGGCGATCAGCGCGGGCAGCATCACCGGCCCTCGGCTTCCCGACGGGCACGTTCGGCCTTCTCCAGCAATTCGGCCTCCTCAGGCGTCGGGGCGCTGCCGCCCAGTCGGCGCGGCACCCAATACGCACCTTCGGGGTGCGGGTATTCCTCCTGCGCCGTGTGCAGCTGATCGGTCATGGTCTGCTGCAGTATCGCCATCACCTCGGCGACCGGACCAGCCGCCAGGATCGGCGCGCCCACCCGAACGAGGACCGGAATCTTCTTGCGTCCCAACCGCTTCGGGTGGTCCTTGGTCCACACCCGGTGCACGCCCCAGACGATCACGGGAATGATCGGCACCTGCGCATCGAGCGCCATCCGCGCCACCCCGGTCTTGAACTCCTTGAGCTCGAAACTGCGACTGATCGTAGCTTCCGGATACACCCCGACCAGTTCCCCGGCGCGCAGCCGCTCCACGGCGACCGGATACGCGTCACCGCCGGAACTGCGGTCGACCGGGATGAGCCCTGCCCGTTTGACCAGGAAATTGCCCATCGGCACCTGCTGCACCTCGGCCTTGAGCATGAAGCGAACCCGGCGCTTCCGATGCGTGGCGGCCAGCCCTACCGGCAGGAAGTCGACGTAACCGGTGTGGTTGATCGCGATCACCGCGCCACCGGTATCCGGAATGTGTTCCAGCCCTTGGTAAGTGATCCGAGTCCCGGTGGCGGCAACCGCCGCCTTGGCGGCAATCTCGATGCCGCGGAAGACTGGCTCCATGGCGCTACTCCGGCGCCCCTTCCGCCTGCCGCGCCGCCCGGCGGGCCGCTTTCTCGCGGGCTTCGTCGAGATCCATCTGGTCGGCCTCGGCCAGCGTCGGCGCCCCGCCACCCAACCGGTGCGGCACCCAGAATTCGCCGGCCGGGTGCTCTCCGTACGCGTCCTGAACTTCCGACAGCAGGTGCTGCATGCGGGCGTGCAGCAGCGCGGTCAACTCGGCCGCGGGCAGCGTCGGGTAGATGGGCTCACCGACATGGATGTGGATGGGCACCTTGGGGCGGCGCATGTTGCGCGGATGGCCCTTGGTCCAGATCCGCTGGGCACCCCAGATGATGTGCGGCACGATCGGCACGTCGGCCTCGATGGCCATCCGCGCCGCGCCCGATTTGAATGCCTTGATCTCGAAGCTGCGGCTGATCGTGGCTTCCGGATAGACGCCCACGAGCTCGCCGAGTTTGAGTTGCTTGACCGCCTCGGAGTACGAGTCGGCGCCGCTGCCGCGGTCGACGGGGATGTGGCGCATCTTGCGCATCAGCCAGCCGCCGTACTTGTTGTCGAAGACTTCCTTCTTCGCCATGAACCGCACCTTGCGGCCCCGCTTCTGCAGGACGGCGGGCAACCCGGCGAAGGTGAAGTCGAAGTAGCTGGTGTGGTTGATGGCGACCACCGCACCGCCGCTGACCGGCAGGTTCTCTGTGCCCGTGACGGTGAACTTCAAGCCCTGCACGCGCCACACCGTGCGCGCCAGCTTGATTGCCGTGCCATATACCGGTTCCACGAGCATCAGCCTAGTGCGGACCGTCGGTACCGTGCCTACAAAGGTAGGCCAGGCTGTAGGGGTGACCTTCCCGAGCGGCCCCGTACCGATTCCCGACGTCGTCGACGCGCTGGCCGTCGGCCGTCCCGTGACCGCGGTGTGGCAGAACGAACTCGGTGGCGTGACATTCGCCATCGGCGCCGGCGACGAGTACGTGAAGACCTACCCGGCCGAGCACGCGCCGCTGCTCACCGACGAAGCGGTCCGGCTGCGCTGGGCCAGGGAGTACATCGCCGTGCCGATCGTGCTCGGCGAGGGCGCGGGCTGGCTGCACACCGCGGGCCTGCCCGGTCGCTCCGCCGTCGACCCGCGGTGGTCCGACGATCCCGAGACCGCGGCCCGCGCGATCGGCGCGGGCCTGCGCGCCATGCACGACGCGCTGCCGGTCGAGGACTGCCCATTCGGACGTCCGTCCTGGGTTGTGGACGTCCCCGATCCGGACCGGCTCGTGGTCTGCCACGGTGACGCCTGCTCACCGAACACCCTGATCAGCGACGACGGCGCATTCGTCGGACACGTCGACATCGGGGACCTCGGGGTGGCCGACCGGTGGGCCGACCTGGCCATCGCCACCATGTCCCTGGACTGGAACTACCCCGGCAACTACGAGGCCGCCCTGCTGGACGCCTACGGGGTGACGCGGGACGACGCACGCATCGACTACTACCGCGCGCTCTGGGACGCGCCGGAATCCAGTTAGACTCGCTGGCGAACTCTCCACCGCCAAAAGGGGCATTTGTGCAGGTCACAAGCGTTGGACACGCCGGATTCCGGATCGATACCGCTGCGGGCAGCATTCTGTGCGACCCGTGGGTGAACCCTGCCTACTTCGCGTCGTGGTTCCCGTTCCCGGACAACAGCCGGCTGGACTGGGACGCGCTCGGCGACTGCGACTACCTGTACGTCAGCCACCTGCACAAGGACCACTTCGATCCCGAGCACCTGCGCGCCCACGTCAACAAGGACGCGACGGTGCTGCTGCCGGACTACCCGGTGCCGGACCTGCGCCGTGAGCTCGAGGCCCTCGGCTTCCACACGTTCTTCGAGACCACCGATTCGGTGAAGCACCGCGTCAGCGGCCCGAAGGGCGACCTGGACGTGATGATCATCGCCCTGCGCGCCCCGGCGGACGGCCCGATCGGCGACTCGGGCCTGGTGGTCTCCGACGGCGAGACCGTCGCGTTCAACATGAACGACGCCCGCCCGATCGACCTGGACATGGTGGCCACCGAGTTCGGCGACGTCGACGTGCACATGCTGCAGTACTCGGGCGCCATCTGGTACCCGATGGTCTACGACATGCCGGCCCGGGCCAAGGAGGCCTTCGGCACCCAGAAGCGGCAGCGGCAGATGGACCGCTCCCGCCAGTACATCGCGCAGGTCGGGGCCACCTGGGTGGTGCCGTCGGCCGGTCCGCCGTGCTTCCTGGATCCCGAATTGCGTTGGCTCAACGACGATCACGACGATCCGGCCAACATCTTCCCGGACCAGGCGGTGTTCCTGGACCAGCTGCGCCGGCACGGTCACGACGGCGGACTGCTGATGATCCCGGGCACGGTGGCCTCGTTCACCGGTTCGACGCTGGACTCGCTGACGCACCCGATCCCCGACGCCGAGGCCGAAGCGATCTTCACCACCGGCAAGGCCGAGTACATCGAGGCCTACGCCCAGCGCATGGCACCGGTGCTGGCCGCCGAAAAGGCTTCGTGGGCGCCGGCTTCCGGCGATTCGCTGCTGGAGCCGCTGCGGGCCAAGTTCGAGCCGATCATGGTGCAGAGCGACCAGATCTGCGACGGCATCGGCTACCCCGTCGAATTGCGGATCGGTACCGAGACCGTCGTCCTGGACTTTCCGAAACGCGCTGTGCGGGAAGCGATTCCGGACGAGAAGTTCCGCTACGGCTTCGGCATCGCGCCCGAGCTGGTGCGGACCGTGCTGCGCGACGACGAGCCGGACTGGGTCAACACCATCTTCCTGTCCACCCGCTTCCAGGCGTGGCGAGTCGGCGGCTACAACGAATACCTCTACACGTTCTTCAAGTGCCTGACCGACGAGCGCATCGCCTACGCCGACGGCTGGTTCGCCGAGGCGCACGACACATCGGCGTCAATCGACCTGGGCGGCTACGAGATTCAGCGACGCTGTCCGCACCTGAAGGCCGACCTGTCGAAGTTCGGCATCGTCGAGGGCAACACCCTGACCTGCAACCTGCACGGCTGGCAGTGGAACCTGGACAACGGCCGCTGCCTGACCTCCAAGGGTCACGAATTGCGGAGCGCCAAACGGTGACCAGCGCCCACTCCGGCGCTCGCTCGGATGCGCACTACGACGACGGCCAGATTTTCCTGGACCGGCAGGCAATCACGTTGCGCCGCTACCACTTTCCGTCGGGCACGTCGAAGATCATCCCGCTGAGCGCGATCCGCGGCTACAAATCGGAGTCGCTCGGTTTCATCATGGACCGGTTCCTGATCTGGGGCGGCACCGATCCGCGGCGCTGGCTGCCGCTGGACATCTGGCGGCCCATCAAGTCGACGCTGGTGACCCTCGACGTCGTCGGCACCACCCCGGCGCCGGCCTGTACCCCGTTGCGACCCAGGGAGTTTCTGGCGACGCTCGAGGTGTTGCTGAAGGAACAAGCAGGCCGTTGACGGCCGCTGTTACCAGCTGGTGCCGGCGAGCCCGGGAATCACGCACCGCCCGTCGGCGGCGACGCGGCCGATGAGCATCCCGTCGTAGCCGGTGCAGGACGAGTTGAGCGGCTCACAGGTGTTGATGGACGTAATCACCTTGTCCCCGCCGCACGGGGTACCTGGAGCGGGGGGATCGGCTGCGGCGACAGCACTGCTGCCGCTCAACGCCAGAATTGCCGCCGACGTGATGACGAACGAGCGGGTCGAGTTGAGCATCATGGATACCTCCGGCCGATGGCCCCGACGTGCACCAATGCTACGCCCAATTCGGGACGGAAAACCGAGCTACTGCGCGGCCCGCACCGTCTGCCGCAGCACCGAGGCGTCGTCGGAGGCGGTGTCGTACACCCGCACGATGGCCTGGTCGCCCGGCTTGAGGTAGGTGGACTCCCCCAGCTCGGTGTAGCGCGTCGCGCCGATGCCGACGAGCAGGCGCGTCGGGTGCCCGCTGGCCACCATCAGGGCGCCCACGTCCTCCAGAGGCGTGTCGTCGGAACCCTTCTGGTTGGCCAGCCGGTCGACGATCCAGTCCAGCAGCTGCGTGCCGTAGTACGAGTAGCCCAGCAACGGGCTGTCCTGGCCGTACGCGTGCTCGGTGCCGGTGCCGTCGTCCAGGAAGCTGGCCAGGCGCAGCGACGACGTCGGGCCGTCGGGGCTCAGGTCGCTGATCTCGAAGAACTGCGGGGCCACGCCCTTGGACGCCGGACCCCAGTTCTTCTTGTGACTGATCTTCGGGGCATTGGGCCGGCGGATCGAGCAGTCGTTGAACGCGCCCAGCGCGAACGGCCGCAGCCCGACCACCCGGTCGCCCGACCATGACACCTCACACGCCAACCCGACCTCGGGTTCGATCTGCAGATTCAGCGGGGTGTCACTGACGGGCAGCTGGACGGCGTCCGTCGACAGCGGGAACTCGCCGAGGAAGGTGTCACTGCCCGGCGCGTACCACGGGAAAATGCCCTTGGGCGCCCCGCCCTCCGACCTGACGTTCACGAAATCGACTGCCTCCCCGGCCTGTTCGAGGTGCCCGGCGAAGTTTCCCGCCACCCCGAAGCCGAACCAGCCACGCATGTCGTCCAGGTCGAGATCGATCATGGCTGCCACCCTACTTCGGCCGCGACCAGCCCCGACAAGCCACAACCAAGTCGCGCTTAAGTCACGGGCACCAGGCTGTGCACCAACCTGATCACAAGGAGTCCGCTGTGCCCACCTCCGTCCGTACCGTCACCGTCGCACCCCGTCAACCCGACGAACCCAAGCCCGATCTGCTGGGCATCACGCTGGCGCACCGCGCCATGCTCGTCGACCTGGTCCGTCTCACCGAGCTGGCCAAGGCGGTGCGCGACCGGGACGTGATCTGCACGCCCGCTCGGGCCCGCGCCATCTCGCAGTACATCGAGATGTTGTGCGACTCCATCCATCACCATCACAGCACCGAGGACACCGTGCTGTGGCCGGTGATCCAGGCCAGCGTGGGCGATCACCTGGACCTGAGCGAGCTCACCGACGACCACGCCGCGCTCGACCCGCGCCTGGACCAGCTGCGTGCCCGCGCCGCCGCGTTCCGGCTGTCGAACGGTGACCGCAAGGTCGCGTTCTTGATGGCCTTCGAGCTGGCGGAACTCACCGCGCTGCTGACCGAGCACATCAACGACGAGGAACTGGACCTGTTCCCGCTGATCACCGAGCACGTGTCGGTCGCGGACTGGGAAGCGGTGGAGGCGGCCGCGCGCGCCGGCAGCCGGATGTCGTTCGACGGTCCGCGCTCGCTCGCGGTGATGACCGACGACGAGCGGGCCTCGATGGCAGGACAACTGGGCATCGGGCTGCGGGCATTCTTGGCGGTGCTGGCGCTGCGGCACCGGCGCGTGATGCGCGCGGTCTTCGGCGACCTCGCAGAGAGCCGACTCGAGGCCCTGGCCGATTAGTCGATGAAGCTGCGGGCCTCGGCCGCCAGCCGGTCCCGCAGCGTTTCGGCGGCCTTGCGGAAGTCGCGGGCCTCGTCGGGCCGGTCCAGCACGTCGGCGGCCGCGGCCAGCGCGTCGTCGACGGGGCCGACCATCAACCCGTCGACCCCGAGCCCGGCGATGCTGCCGGAGTAGCGCGCCAGTTCGGCCGAGCGGGTCCGCACCTCGTCAATGTCACCCATCGCCACCGCGGCATTGACCCGCAGCACGGTGAACGGCACCCAGAAATAGGCCCGCTCGATGGGCTTTCGGTCCGGCCACAGCTCCCGGGCCTCGGCCTCGCGGCCCCGCGCGACCAGCGCCAGCACCGCCGCGTCCAGCGCGGCGACGGAAATCTCCCGGTAGAAGAACAGCAACTCGTCGGCCAGTGTGCCGAGGTCGCCGAGGCAGAATTCGCCCGTCGTCCGGCCGACCATGGCCAGCTTGGCGCCGTTGGCGGCGCCGTTCTCGGCCATGCGTGCGGCCAGGTCGGTGTAGGCGCTCACCGCCTCGTCCAGGCGGCCGGCCAGCAGGTACATCCGGGCGCGGAACAGACCCAGCACGCCCAGCAGGTGGACCAGCTGACCGGTGCTGGCGCGCGCCACCGCGAGGTCGACGTGGCGTTTGGCCGTCGCCAGATCGCAGCGGTTGCCGGCCGCCAGCGACAGCAGCCAGTGGGCCACCGCCTGGTAGTCGGCCTGCTCGGCGGCTTCGGCGGTCTGCAGCAGTTCGGCGGCGAGCACGTCGCGCTCGGTGTCGAGGTCGGGTCCGAGGGCACAGAACGCGTGGACGTTGAGCGCCGTGCACAGCAGGCGACCCGCCCCGGGATCGTCCGCGTACACCTGTCGCGCCAGCGCAAGCATCTCGGTGCTGGCCGCCAGCGCACCGTCCGGGTCGTTGCCCTCCAACTCGACGTAGAGCGCTTTGAGCAGCCGGATGCGGTCCGCGGCGGCAACGTCGCCGGCCAGCACGTGGCGCAACAGCCCGATCATCTGGCCGTCGGATTCGTCGTACTCGCGGTCGCGCCACACGAGCGGGGTGTCCCACGCCGTGAGGATGCGCACCACCAGGTCGTCGCGAAACCGGCCGGAGACCAGCTGCAGCGCGCACTTCATCTCGCTGCGCGCGGTGACGGCGTCGCCGGACTGCGCGAGCGCGGCGATCAGTCCGCAGCGGACCTCGATGTCCTGATCCAGCATTGCCAGGCTCGGCGCCAGCTGCCGGCTGGCCGCGAGTTCGAGCATCTGGACCGCGGCGCGCCACTGCCGGGCGGCTTCCGCATGGGCCCCGACCGAACCGGCATCCCGTGCCGCGGCGGTCGCGAAATCAGCTGCCGCCAAAGCGGTTTCGGCCGTCGCCGAGGCGACGGCGTGATGGGCGAGGGCGGCCTGATCAACCGAGCGACCGGGCGCGCGCAGCAACTCCAGTGCGGCGGCGTGCAGCCGCGACCGGCGCAGCTTCGAGGTGTCCTCGTACAGGGTGTCGCGGACCAGCCCGTGCGCGAACTGCAGCCGGCCGGGCGTCGGCTCGTCGAGCAGGCCAAGCAGGACAGCCGGTTCCAGCGCGTCGAGCAGATCGTCGGGGTCGCTCCGACCCAGCTCGGCCAGCAGGTCGACGTCGATGTCGCGGCCCAGCACGGCGGCCTGCCGCAGGGCGGTGACCGTCGGGCCGGGCAACCGGGCCAGCCGGCGCCGCAGCACGTCGCGCACCCCGACCGGCACCGACGCCCACACCGCGTCCGGCCCCTCGGCGGCCATCAGCCGGGCCAGTTCGCGCACGAACAACGGATTGCCACCGGTGCGTTCCCGCAGCAGGCGCAGGGCCTCACCGCTGGTCGTCAGTCCGCAATCGGCGGCGACGGCAGCGGTGGCCGCGGCGTCCAAACCGCCGAGGATCAGATGCGCGGACGTATGCACCGTCAGAGCCGCCCGGGCCACCTCCAGCTCGCCGCGATCCTCCGACGGGCGGTACGTCGCCATGACCAGCACGCGGCGGTCCTGAACACGGTCGGCCACCAGCCGCAGCAGCTCCAGCGTCAGGCCGTCGGTGCGGTGCAGGTCATCGAGCACGACGGCCAGGGGCTGGTCGTCGGCGACGGTGCCGAGCGCGTCGGCCACCGCCTGTCCCAGCCAGAACGTGCCCTGCTCGGCGGCGGCGCCGTCGTGCAGCAGCGGGGCCAGCGCCTGCCGGTCGTGATCGGCCGAATCGACCAGCTCGCGGAGCACCTCGGTCCACGCCCAGCCCGCGGGCGCGCCATGGACCTCCTGGCACCGGCCGTGCACCGTCCGCCAGCCGGCCGCCCGCAACCGGGCCGCGGCGGCCGCGGCCAGCGTGGTCTTGCCGGAGCCCGCCTCGCCGCCGATCCACAGCACCGCACTGGCACCCGCGGCGACGCCACGGGCGGTGGCGTCGATCGCCGCGAGCTCCTCGGCCCGGCCGTATGCGACGTGCCCCACGGGTTCCCGCGACGCGGCCGCCGGGGCCGCCGGCGTCGTCGACCGTAGCGGCGCAGGCCGCGACGGTTCCAGATGATCGGCCTGGCGCAGAATGTCGCGCTCGAGATCGCGCAGGGCCCGGCCCGGTTCCAGACCGAGCTCGTCGATCAGGTGCTCGCGGGTGCGCCGCAGCACGTCGAGCGCATTCGCCTGCCGCCCGGTCCGGTACAGCGCGGTCGCCAGGACCGCGGCGGCCCCTTCGCGCCCCGGATGCTCGGCGACGTGCCCTTCCAGCGCCGCGATGGCGCTGCTGTACCGGGCGAGGTCGACGAGTGCGGCGGCCTGGCTTTCCACCGCCGCCAGCCGGAGTTCGGTCAGCCGCGAGACCTCCGGCGCCGCCCACAGGGCGTCACCGGCCCCCGCGAACGGCTCGCCCGCCCAGCCCGCGAGTGCCTCGTCGAGCAGTTGCACACGGTTTCTTGAATCAGATTCCTCTTGTGCGGCAGTGACTTTCGCTTCGAAACGCCAGGAGTCGACGGCGTTGTCCGGCAACCGCAGGCAGTACCCGGGCGCGGCGCTGACCAGGATGCGGGCCGGCGCCCGGCGCTGCCGGCCGGGTTCGAGCACGCGGCGCAGATGCGAGACGTAGACCTGCAACGCCGACAGTGCCTTCGGTGGCGGTTCGCCTTCCCAGAGGTCGTGGATGAGCCGGTCGACGGACACCGTGTGGCCGCGCGCGGCGACCAACCGGGCCAGCAGCGCCCGCTGCATCCGCGCACCCAGGTCCACCGGATCGTCACCGACCCACGCCTGCACCGGACCGAGCACCGCCACCCGCACCGGGTATTCCACCGTCATGCCCCCGCCGACGTGGTTTCTACTTCGGCTGTAACACCGAAGTGCCGACGTACGGCACCAGGGCTTCGGGTACCCGGACGCTGCCGTCGGGCTGCTGGTGGTTCTCCAGGATCGCCACCAGCCAGCGGGTGGTGGCGAGGGTGCCGTTGAGGGTGGCCGCCGTCTGCGGCTTGCCGTTCTCGTCGCGGTAGCGGGTCGAGAGCCGCCGGGCCTGGAACGTGGTGCAGTTCGAGGTCGACGTCAGCTCGCGGTAGGCCTGCTGCGTCGGCACCCACGCCTCGCAGTCGTACTTACGCGCTGCCGACGAGCCGAGATCGCCTGCCGCGACGTCGATCACGCGGTAGGGCACCTCGATCATGGCCAGCATCTGACGCTGCCAGGCGAGCAGCTTCTGGTGCTCGGCCTCGGCGTCTTCGGGCTTGCAGTAGATGAAGGCCTCGACTTTGTCGAACTGGTGCACGCGGATGATGCCGCGGGTGTCCTTGCCGTAGCTGCCGGCTTCCCGGCGGAAGCACGACGACCAGCCGGCGTACCGCAGCGGCCCCTCGGACAGGTCGAGGATCTCGTCGGAGTGGTAACCGGCCAACGGCACCTCCGAGGTCCCGACGAGGTACATGTCGTCGGCTTCGAGGCGGTAAATCTCATCGGCGTGCGCGCCCAGGAATCCGGTGCCGCGCATGATTTCTGGGCGCACCAGCACCGGCGGGATCATCAGCGTGAACCCGTTCTCGGTGGCCAGCCGGACGGCGAGCTGCAGCAGCCCGAGCTGCAGCAGCGCGCCCTGGCCCGTCAGGAAGTAGAACCGCGAGCCGGACACCTTGGCGCCGCGCTCCATGTCGAGCAGGCCGATGGCCTCGCCCAGTTCCAGGTGGTCCTTGGGGTTCTCGATGGCCGTCGGGGTGCCGACGATGTCCAGCACCTCGAAGTCGCTCTCGCCGCCGGCGGGCACGCCGTCGATGATGACGTTGCCGATCGCCATGTGCGCGGCGGTGAACGCCGCCTCCATCTCGGCCTGCCGGGCCTCGATGGCCTTGATCGCCGCGGAGAGTTCCTTGGCCTTCTCCAGCAGGGCGGGCCGCTCTTCGGCAGAGGCCGCACCGACGAGCTTGCTCGCCGCTTTCTGGTTGGCCCGCGCCGTGTCGGCCTCGGCGATGGCGGCGCGCCGGGCCGCGTCAGCATCCAGCAGCGCATCCACCAGGCCAGGGTCTTCGCCACGGGACCGCTGCGATGCCCGCACCCGGTCTGGATCTTCGCGCAACAGCTTGAGGTCGATCACGGACGTCAGACTACTTTTCTCACCGCGACCGTGGAATGTCGAGGGCCATTAGCTGGGCCCGGCCACAACCACATAACAGTACAACTGCAACTCTTGTCACAGCTCCAGCAGCGGCTGTCACAATAGAACCGATGTTGGACGCACCCGCGGCGGTCGAACTGGGACTGGACACACCCCCAGACGCGCCGAAGACGACGACCACCTGGCGACAACGCATGCACGGCATGCATGTCACCGGGACTCAACGTGCGCTCGTCCTCACCGCGCTCGGCGGACTGCTCATCGCCGGCGTCCTCACCGTCCTGCCCGAAGGCTCCCTCGGCCCGACGGGGCTCGGCTTCAGCACCGGACGCGTCAACGCCGGCCGCGTCAGCGACACCCTCGACCACGCCAAGCCCGGCGACTGCCTGAACTGGCCGGAGCGCTCGCCGGACGCCGTCGAGATCGTCGACTGCAAGAACGAACACCGCTTCGAGGTCGCCGAGTCCCTGGACATGCGGACGTTCCCGGGCAGTGAATACGGCCCCAACGCGGCGCCGCCGTCGGACTCCCGGATCAAGCAGATCAGCCAGGAGCAGTGCCAGAACGCGGCGCGCGACTACCTCGGCCCGCGCTTCGACCCGAACGGCAAGTTCGCGGTGAGCCTGGTCTGGTCGGGCGACAAGGCCTGGAAGACCAAGGGGCAGCGCCGCATGCTGTGCGGCCTGCAGCTGCTCGGCCCGAACAGCCAGCAGCTGGCCTACAAGGGCAAGGTCGCGGACGTCGACCAGTCGAAGGTGTGGCCGGCCGGCACCTGCCTCGGCATCGACCCGGCGACCAACCAGCCCATCGACATCCCGGTCGACTGCTCGGCGCCGCACGCCATGGAGGTCACCGGCGCGGTCAACCTGGCCGACAAGTACCACGACGCCATGCCCGCCGAGCCCGACCAGCTGGCGTACATCAAGGACGCGTGCACCAAGGCCACCGACGCCTACCTGGCCCCGGTTCAGCTGCGAGGCACCACACTGACCCTGATCTACAGCTCGATCGCGCTGCCCAGCTGGACGGCCGGCAGCCGGCAGGTGTCGTGCAGCATCGGCACGTCGCTCGGCAACGGCGGCTGGTCGACGCTGATCAACAGCGCCAAGGGACCGCTGATGGTCAACGGGCAGTCGCCCGTCGCGCCGCCGGCCATCCCGGAGGAACGGCTGAACCTCCCGCCGATCCCGGTCATCGAGCCGCCGGTGGACACGTCGTCGCAGGGCTCGTCGTCATCGTCGTCGTCGCAGGGTTCGCAGTCCGGTCAGTCCGATCAGTCCGGGCAGAACCAGCGCGGCCAGCAGACCTCGCAGACGCCGCAGGGCAACCAGCACATGCCGGGCCAGCCCGACACCTCGAACCAGCACGGCAACACCACCCCTGGCACGCCTCAACAGCAGCAGGGCAACACCTTCCTCAACGGTCCGCCGCCCGCTCCGCCGGTGCCCGGCAGCGGCGCTCCCCTGGAGGGTCCGATCGAAGACGAGCCCGCCGCGCCCGCGGCACCGGCCGGACCGGTGGGCGCGGGTGCGCCGCCTGGACCGGCCGCGCCGGCACCCGCTCCGTAGCCATGCCGGTACGCATGGGGCAGCAGCGGTTCGAGGAGCTGGTGTCCGACGCGCTCGATCTCATCCCGCCCCGGCTCGCCGCGGCGCTCGACAACGTCGTGGTGCTGGTGCAACCGCGCAATCCGGACGACCCCGACATCCTCGGGCTGTACGAAGGGGTCGCGCTCACCGAGCGGGATTCCTTCTACGCGGGCGCACTGCCCGATACCATCTCGATCTACCGCGACGCCCTGCTCGACATGTGCGACTCCGAGGAGCAGGTCGTCGATGAGGTCGCCATCACGGTGATCCACGAGATCGCCCACCACTTCGGCATCGACGACGAACGATTGCACGAGCTGGGCTGGGGCTGAACAGCGCGGCACCGCGAATTTGTCGGACCGCGGTGTTACAACAGAGTCCATGAGCACCGCCTGCCGCAACTGCGTGGACGGGCTGGCGCACTGCCACGGCACGGTCATCGTGCACGCCGGTCTGCCGGCCGAATGCACCGACGAGACCTGCGCGCTACCGGAGTCCGAGCACACTTTGCGCATCGATTGCGACGTGGTCTCGTGCGGCTGCGCACAACCCGCGGTGGGCCTGCGCGCCGCGGGATAGTCAGCCCATCGGGTCGGCCGCGACGGGCGCCTCGGGGTCGTGCCCCGGATAGAACGGCGGCAGCACCGAGCCCCACTGCACGCAGCTCCACCGGCCGTCGGTGATCGGGCTCAGCACCACGCACTCGGCATTGGCGAGATGATGCTCCGACGCGAAATCGGCGTCCACACCGGCCATTTGGGCGGCCACCAGCCGGATGGCCGCACCGTGGCCCACCACCAGGATGTCGCCCGCCCACTCGTGGTCGTCCAGGTACCGCACCCGCAGATGCGTCAGCACCGGCAGATACCGGTCCAGCACTTCGAGACCGGTCTCACCGCCCGGCATGGCGACATCGAGAACACCGCGCTGCCACTCGTCGTAGACGGCGTCGAACTGCGCGATGGCGTCGGCGTCACTCCGGTCTTCCAGGTCGCCCACCTGCACCTCGTGGATGCCGTGGACCTCGACCGGGTCCAGACCCAGGCCGTCGGCGATGTCGGCGGCCGTCTGCACGGCCCGCTCCGCCACCGAATGCACCACCAGCCCAACGGGATGAGCCCAGTCGATCCCGAAATCGCGGGCCTGCTGATGACCGAGTTGCGTCAGCGGCGCCCCCGGCGGCCGGGTGTCCAACCGTTTGGCGACGTTCGCCTCCGACTGCCCGTGCCGCACCAATACCAAGCGCCCGCTCATCCGCGGTTCCCCTCTCTCAACCCCGCCAACCACTGTGTCGCCTCATCGGTGACCGGCGGCGCCGCACCGGCGGCCACCCCGGTCGGCCACGACCCCAGGTACCGCACCTCGGCCACCCGCCGGTGCAGCGCCTTCAGCGCCTCGGCGACCGGTATGTCGTCGATGTGCCCGACGCAGTCCAGGAAGAAGATGTAGGTGCCCAATTCCGTTCTGGTGGGCCGAGATTCGATGCGGGTCAGATCGATGTCCCGGATCGAGAACTCGGTCATCGCAGACACCAGGGCACCCGGTTCATTGCGCAGCCGCAGCACGACGGACGTCCGGTCGGCACCGGTGCGCGGCGGCGGCGGGCCGGGACGGCCGACCAGCACGAAACGTGTTCTGGCATTGGGTTCGTCGACCACGCCGTCGGCCAGCGAATCCAGCCCCCACCGCACGGCGGCCAGCGCGGTGCTCACCCCGGCATCCACCAGACCTTCGGAAACCTGCTGCGCTGCACCGGCATTCGAGATAGCGGGCACCAGGGTGGCGTGCGGCAGCCGTTCAGCCAGCCAGCGGCGCACCTGGGCCGCGGCCACGGGGAACGCCGCGACGGTCGACACCGCGTCGGCGGCCACACCCGGACGGACGACGATGCTGAACGAGACGTCGAGCGTGTGCTCGGCGAAGATCTGCACTCCGCTGCCGGACGACAGGCTGTCCATGGTCGGCAGCACCGAACCCTCGATGGAGTTCTCGATCGGCACGCACGCGTAATCCGCGGCCCCCATGCGAACGGCTTCCACTGCCGCGCTCGAACTGTCGCAGGCGATCGGTTCGAAATCCGGGTCGCCGGCGACCAGCTGCAGCATGGCCGCTTCAGTGAAAGTGCCTTGCGGCCCGAGATAGGCGATGCGTGCCACGCCGCAACCCTACTGGCTGCCCGCCCGCCAGAGCCCGCGACGCGGGCCTTTCGATAGGCCTTGCGCCAACACCCGCCGATAGTTAACTTAGGCTTACCTCACTTACTAGCGAAGGCGGGACATGCGCGACCTCACGACGACAATCGCAGCACCGACCACGGCCGAACGTGTCCGCAGCGCGTGCACCCGGGCCGCCGACGCGACGCTGGCCGCCGACGGCGTCACCCCGACGACCACACCGGTGCACCACCTGCTGGCCGACGGCTCCGTCGTCCTGACCGTGCCCGCCGCCGGACTGCTCGCCGCCACCGTCACTGCCGCAGGGACCGGCGGGGTCGCCGCCATGCTGGAGCTGACCGACCTGGCCGCCCTGCCGCTGCGCGAACGGGTGCGCTCCCTGGTCTGGTTCCGCGGCCGCCTCTACGACGTACCCGCGGCACGGGTCCCGGCCATGCTCGACCTGGTCGCCTCCGAGAACCCTCATCCCGCATTGCTCCAGGTAAATGGCGCCGGCCACGATGAAACCGACACGCCGTACGTGTTGGTCCGTCTCGAGATCGAGTCCGTCGTGGTGGCCGACGCCACCGGCGCCGAATCCGTGCCCGTCGGCGCACTCCTGGACGCTCGTCCCGATCCGTTCTGCGCCATGGAATCGCACTGGGTGCAACACATGGAAAGCGCACACCGCGACATGGTCGACCGGCTCGCCAGCCGGCTGCCGATCACCCTGCGCCACGGCCACGTGCGCCCGCTGGGCCTGGACCGCTACGGCGTACAGCTGCGCATCGAACGCGAAGACGGCGACCACGACGTTCGGCTGCCGTTCAGCAAGCCCGTCGACGACGTCACCGGCCTCAGCCAGGCCATCCGCACACTGATGGGCTGCCCATTCCTCAACGGGCTGCGCGCGCGCAAGCTCTGAGCGCACCGATGAGCCGCTTGCGCGAAGCGCATTAGCCAAGCGCGGTTACCGTTGCTGCGATGACCGGACCGCAGCAGGACCACACCGAACGACGCGCATTGCGCATCGAGGTCGCCGTGGTGCTGGCGGTGACGTTCGGGCTGTCGGCCTACACGGCCGTGGTCAGCCTGGCCGAGGCCGTCATCCTCGGGCTGTCCGGGCAGAAGGTGGCGCTCAACCACCGTCGCTCCCCGATCGACTTCATCGACTTCCTGCTCAATCTCAGCCCGGTCTTCACTCTGGTCAGCTGGGGCGCGCTGGCCCTTTATCTGTTGTGGCGCACCGGCTTCCGGCCCGCGGCGATCGGGCTTGGTCGCTTCCACTGGCGCCCCGATCTGCTGGGCGGCCTGGGGCTCGCCGCGCTGATCGGCCTGCCCGGACTCGGGCTGTATGTGGCCGGCCGGGCCCTGGGCATCGGCGTCGACGTCGTGCCGAGCACGCTCGGCGACACCTGGTGGCGCATTCCGGTTCTGCTGCTCATGGCGTTCGCCAACGCCTGGGCCGAGGAGATCATCGTCGTCGGATTCCTGCTGACCCGATTGCGCCAATTGGATGTCTCCGCGACCAAGTCGCTGGCGCTGTCGGCGCTGCTGCGCGGCTGCTATCACCTGTACCAGGGGTTCGGTGCCGGACTCGGGAACATCGTGATGGGGCTGGTGTTCGGGTATACCTGGCGGCGCACCGGCCGGTTGTGGCCGCTGATCATCGGACATGGCGTGATCGACACGGTCGCATTCGTCGGTTACGCGTTGGCCGCCCGCCATTTGGGCTGGCTGCACTCACCCTAATTCCGCCGGCGCCAGCCAAGGCTTACCTTTATTCCCATTCAGCAATTCGAATTTGAATATATTGCGCCCGCCACACCGGGTAAGGATAACCTTTCCTGAATTAGGTTTACCTTGCATGACAATGCCCTTTGACCTGCATTATCTTGAATTCCATGACCGAAGTGACGCGCCTCGAGACGAAATTCCACCAACTCCTCCAGGAACAGATCCGGAGCGAATTCGGCGCCTCTCAGCAATACATTGCGGTCGCTGTTTACTTCGATGGAGAAGACCTCCCGCAGCTGGCCAAGCACTTCTATGCGCAGGCCGTCGAGGAGCGCAATCACGCCATGATGCTGGTGAAGTATCTGCTCGACCGCGACATCGAGGTCGAGATTCCCGGCGTCGACCCGGTGCGTAACGCCTTCACGTCGCCGACCGACGCCCTCAAGCTCGCGCTGGCGCAGGAACGCGTTGTCACCGAGCAGATCAGCCGGCTGGCCAGCGTGGCCCGCGAAGAGGGCGACTACCTCGGCGAGCAGTTCATGCAGTGGTTCCTCAAGGAGCAGGTCGAAGAGGTCGCAACCATCACCACGCTGGTGAAGATCGCCGACCGGGCCGGCGACAACCTGTTCAACCTCGAGGATTTCGTCGCCCGCGAGCTCGCCGGTGCCGGCGCCGTCGACCCGACCGCTCCCGAAGCCGCCGGCGGCAATCTCTAGCCTTCGGCGTCCTGGCCGGCGTCCCGGCCCGCGCCGGTCAGCCCGTTCTGCAACCAGTCCTTGGTTCGACCCGGGTGATTGGTGGCGATCCAGCCGACGCCGAGATCCGCGCAGTAGCGCACGTCCTCGTAGTGGTCGACGGTCCAGCAGTACAGCGCACGCCCATGCGCGGCGGCGTGGTCGACCAGTTCGGGATGCTCGCGCAGCGTCGTGATCGACGGCCCCACCGCCGTCGCGCCGACGGTCGTCGCCGCGCTGCCACCCAAGTACCGCGACGTCTCGCCGAGTAACACCGTCGGCAGCATCGGCGCGGCGCGGCGGATCCGCCATACCGCGGCCGCCGAGAACGAGATCACCACGGCGCGAGCGAGATCCGCGGAGGCCGGCGCGGCGATACCGTACCGGTGCAGCAGGGCAAGCACCTTGCTCTCGACCAGCGCGCCGTACCGCACCGGATGCTTGGTCTCGATGAACAGCTTCACCGGGCGGGCCCAGTCCAGCGCCAGCCGGATCAGCTCGTCGAGGGTGAGCAGGCCGGCCGAACTCTGACCGCCGTCGGTCCGGCTCGAATGCCATGCGCCGTAATCCAATTCGCGAAGCTGCGCCAGGCTCATCTCGCTCACCAGCCCGGTGCCATCGGACGTGCGATCAACCTTGCGGTCGTGCACACACACCAGGTGCCCGTCGCGGGTCAGACGGACATCGCATTCGAGGCCGTCCGCGCCCTGACTCAGGGCCAGCTGATAGGCCGCCAGCGTGTGCTCTGGCCGCTCGGCCGACGCGCCACGGTGTGCCACCACGAATGGGTGACCGAGTGTGCCGTCCTGCCCGTCCGAGGCCATGGTCCTATGCTGCCGGTTCCTCCGGTGCGGCCTCAACCGGAACGGACGAATCCGCGGCCGATGCCTCCGCTTTCCCAACGTTTTCCTCGGCGCCCGCGACGACCCAGCGCCGTGCGGGTGCGTCGGCCTGCGTCCGCTCGAAGGCGTGATAGACGCGCAGGACCATCGCCAGCGCCAGCATGCCCATCAGGTACGCGATGATCGTCACCTCGGTGCTGTCGGCGATGCCCTGCGGATCGGTCGCGAACATGCCCCAGATGGACCACGCGACAACGAGACCGGAGACGGCCCAGATCGCCCACCAGATGCCGATCGGGCGACGCAACGTGTTCATGCGGTTCTCGGCCGTCGCCATCTCGGTGACGAACACCGGCGCGAGGAACATGTTCACCACCGGGACGAGGCAGCCCGCCCACAGCACCCAGCGGCGGCGTGGCTCGGAAGTGCCCGCCCGGTGATAGGCCGCCGAGCGGCGGGCGATCAGCCAGTTGGTGAAGACGATGGCCATCGCCAGCACCGTGAACAACGCGACGACGCTTGCCGCGACGCCGAGCCAACTGCCCGCGATCGCGACCCACGGATTGAGCAGCACGGTGCGGTTGATCAGCAGCAGGATGTAGCGCACGACGTGCATCAGGGCCGCGGCCCCGAGCGCGATCATCGTGACGGCCGCGACCGTCTGCACCACCGCGGTCGACGGTCCGCGATGCGATGCGTCCGGCCCAACGGCGTGCCCAGGTTCCTGTTCGGTGAACTCGTCAGTCAGGCCCCAGCGCGGGATGTGGTCGTAGTGGGGCGTCGGCCCCAACGGCGGTTGATGCCGGCGCGGCTTCGGCGCCGGGCCGGGCCGCACCGCGATCCAGCGGTATCCGCGCGCCGACTTCGCCTGCCCGGCGGCCGGCAGCTGCGCGACGGGCGCCAACAGCGGACCGCGGCAGCGCGGGCACCACTGGCGCTGGCGATCACGCACGTTCCAACGCGTCGAGCACCGGGAACAGACCTGGATCACGGGACCAGCCTACGGGCCGTCAGACGGCGCCGGGAGCGCCGCCGTCGGTGACGATGGCGCGGCCGGACCCGGCCCAGGCCAGCATCCCGCCGCTGACGTTTGTCGGTTCGAACCCGTTGCGCGCCAGGTAGTGCGAGACCTTCAGCGATCGGCCACCGGCGTGGCAGATGACGTAGAGCGTGGCATCACCGTCGATCTCGCCCAATCGAGCAGGCACCTCGCTCATCGGGATGTGCTGCGCCCCGGAGGCATGTCCACGGGCCCACTCGTCGTCTTCGCGTACGTCGAGCAGGACCGCGGTCGAGTCGAACTCGGCGGGCAACTGATCGACGTCAATCTCTGGCACGTGCACATCGTCCATGGGTACATGCTGGCATGGGCAGCACTTGCGCGACGACGGCACGCCACGACAGCAATCGCCGAACTATCCACAGTTTCCACAGGTTCATCCACAGGGCGCCGGCCCGCCCGCGGACGCCCGTACCGGCGGTAGCGCGCCAAACCCGTAATTGACTGGGGATAAACGAGTGGCCGCTCGACCCGATTGATCAACAGGCCGACACGCGGACTGAGCGAAAAAGCTTGTCGAGCTAAGTACTTTTGGGGCCGCGGACCCGACCCGCCGCCGATGGCGCCCGATTTCCCCATCCCGCCGGCAAATGGTTATGATCGGCGTCACAACATCCGGTTGTGACAATCCTCACTCCGCTCGAAATCGGGAACCCAGGATTGTTCTGGCAGGTCAGGGAGCATGCAATGGCGGCACATCCGTTGCGTCCGGGTTCGGGCGCATCGCCGGAGTGGCATTCCGCTTTCCCATCCCGCACCAACAGCCAACTGGTCGCCTGCATCCGCGCCGGCATCATTGCGCTGGTCCTGCTGCTGGTGCTTGTTCTGATCGTTCTGGTCTAAAGCCCCAACGGGCGTCGATCCCACCCCTGTCACGGGGGTGTCCTTGCGGTGCGCGCAGCGATGGAGCAATGTGGTCTCGGATCTGTGGACGAACCCCGACTAGGGTCGTTGATCCCGCACGCGATCATCTAAGGAAGGAATCCTGTGGCTGAGTACACCTTGCCGGAACTGGACTACGACTACGGCGCTCTGGAGCCGCACATCTCCGGTCAGATCAACGAAATCCACCACAGCAAGCACCACGCGGCCTACGTCAAGGGCGTCAACGATGCGGTGGCCAAGCTCGAGGAGGCGCGGGCCGGAGACGACCACGCCGCGATCTTCCTGAACGAGAAGAACCTGGCCTTCCACCTCGGCGGCCACGTCAACCACTCGATCTGGTGGAAGAACCTGTCCCCCAACGGCGGCGACAAGCCGACGGGCGAGCTCGCACAGGCGATCGACGATCAGTTCGGTTCGTTCGACAAGTTCCGCGCGCAGTTCACCGCGGCCGCGAACGGCCTGCAGGGCTCGGGCTGGGCTGTGCTCGGCTACGACAGCCTCGGCGGCCGACTGCTGACCTTCCAGCTGTACGACCAGCAGGCCAACGTGCCGCTCGGCATCATCCCGCTGCTGCAGGTCGACATGTGGGAGCACGCCTTCTACCTGCAGTACAAGAACGTCAAGGCGGACTACGTCAAGGCTTTCTGGAACGTGGTCAACTGGGCCGACGTGCAGGAGCGCTTCGCTGCTGCCACCACGAAGACCAATGGTCTGATCTTCGGCTGATCTCGCGTTTGAAGGGCAACGGGGCGTCGCGCTTGTGCGCGGCGCCCCGTTCTCGTTATCACCGGAACTTCAACTGCGCGAGCCGAAATCCACTTTCGGCTCACGTGACACTTCTGGCACTCGGGCACTCTTGCGTGCTAACCCGCCACTGCCGCACCCTGGAGTCAGCGATCCACTGTCGTATCGATGGATTGTTGTTTGAGCACCCGGAGGCAGCCATGGACAGCGGGTCTGGTCAAGCGGTCGAAATTGCCCCGTTCCATTCCGGCGGCGCACTGAAGGGGTTCGTGGTCTCCGGGCGGTGGCCGGATTCCACCAAGGAATGGGCCCAGCTACTGATGGTCGCCGTGCGGGTGGCCTCACTGCCAGGCTTGCTGGCAACCACCACCATCTTCGGGGCGCGCGAAGAACTTCCAGAACATCCACAGCCGGGAACGGTCGGCCTGGTTCTCGCCGAAGGCCCCGTTGTCGGCGAAGCCGCGGTGCCACCCGGATACTTCGCCGGCCACCAGCCGACGGCACTGCTGATGCTCCATCCGCCCGCCGAGACGACGCCTTCCCTCCCGGAGTGCCGCGGTGCCGCCTCCGGCTGCCTGCTCCTGCCCGGACTTCCTTACCTGGGACTCGACCACCGGGCCGCCTGGGTCGAAGCCGAAGCGGACGGCACCATCACATCGATGGTGAGCAGGGTCGGCGTGGACCCCATCAGCCACCCCGATACCGCGATTCTCGCGATGCTGCTTGCCGCCTGACCCAACAGTGGGTTAACAGCAAAGAAGTACGCATACTTGCTGCGCCCGCGCCATGCTCCCCAGCGCACTCGACCATCTGCGCGGGCGGTTGCCACGTCCTGCCGTGATGGTTAATGGCCGGTAGGCTAACGGCAAACACTGAGGACGATTCCGACCGCACTGCCCCCGGATTGCTGAATCGTCCACCACCCGACAGAGACTGCGGTGCGACGCGTAGCCGAGGTCCGGGCAAAATAGCACACGCGTCAAAATTTGCCTCCTCCGACTGCAGGCAGGCCCTGAGATCCGCGCTTAGAATCCCTGTTCGGAGGCCTTTAGGTCGACAAATTTGGTAGCTGGATCGAGTTTTCCGTGGTTTGCACTTGGCTCCCGGCGCAACTCTCGCTACGATAGTCAGCAAATAGTGACACTGACGCCTAGAGATATCGTTAAGTGGAGGAAGAACCGATGAGCATGACGTTCGCCGCTCGGCTGAACCGGCTGTTTGACACCGTCTACCCGCCAGGACGCGGTGCACACACATCTGCCGAGGTCATCGCTGCACTCAAGGCCGAAGGTGTGACCATGTCCGCCCCGTACCTGTCGCAGCTGCGTTCGGGCAACCGGACCAACCCGTCCGTCGCGACCATGGCCGCGCTTGCCAACTTCTTCAGGATCAAGCCGGCCTACTTCACCGACGACGAGTACTACGAGAAGCTCGACCGGGAGCTGACCTGGCTCGCCAACATGCGCGATGAGGGCATCCGCCGCATTGCCGCACGTACCGTCGGCCTGTCCCCGGAAGCCAAGAAGGACATCGCCGACAAGGTCGACGAGCTGCGTCGCCAAGAGAACCTCGACAGCTAATCCGGTTAGCCCGACCGGGCTAGACCACATTACGACCAGCGGATTCCGTTAATCCGCTGGTCGTACTGCTTTAACCCGACTTACCTGCGCCTTGGCGGCCGCTCCGGTCGCCTCGGCCCTACCCTGCCGCTCCAGCTCGCGGTACTGCGCGGCAATCGCCAGAATCCACTCCCGATCCGAATACGTCGCGGGCTGCCTCAGCCAGCTCGGCCCAGGGAACTTCGTCCGCGACCCTCCCTTCGGCCGGTCGCTACGACCGTCGTAGATCCAGCTGGCCACCCGACGTGCCTGAACATCGGGCGCGACCTCGACGCGTTGACTGCCGCCGGCTCCGCCACCGTCCAGCACATCAGTGGCCTCCAGGTACAGCGCGTCCGAGATCAGCGACATCTGCTCGGCAACCCGGAACAACAGTGGCCCGCGCGGGCGCACGCCGATCCCGATGTTCGGGTGACGGCGGCTCAGCTCGGCGAGCAGCGGAGCGATGGTCCGCAGTTCCCGCCGGGCCCCGAACCAGTCCTCGACGCTGGGCAACAGCGAGCCACTGGCCACCACCAGCATGGCGCAGCCGAGAATCGTCGCTGCCGCGCCGACTCCGACCAGCTGGGTGCTGCCAACGGCGCGCAGCAGAATGAAAGCACTGGCCAGCACGATCAGCACGATGCCGATGCTGAAGACGAACAAGGCCCGGCCCCGCCGGGTCCGGTTGGAGTTACGCACCCCGGCCCAGGCGACCAGCGTCAGCGCCAACAGCACGTACAGCAACGGCAGCAGCCACGACAGCGAGTTGCCGCCCGAACCGAGATTCCGGCGCAGGTACTCCTCCGGCGCCATCTCGGGCTGCCGCGGGGTCAGGAAGAACAGCACCAGCGTGAGCACCGCGATGGCTGCGGCGACGCTGTACTGGGCGATGGCGATGCGCCGGATCGCCAGCGGTTTACGGCTCGAGGATGCCGAGGTGATCATGACGCAGCTGCCGGCGGCACAGGCGATCAGCGCCACCTGGCTGAGCATGCTGGACACGTTCGGCCAGTGCAGGATGGTGTCGAGCAGCAGTGTGAGCGGCTCCCAGTTCAGCGCCGCGACCAAGCCCAGGCTGCCGAGCGCGACGATCATCGCTGCGCTGACGAGCGACTGTTTGTTGACCAGTGCCCAACCGATACGAAGGCCGGTCGCCAGGCCGAGCAGGCCGGCGATTACCCAGATGATCAACCAAACGCCTCGCCGAGACGGATCTGGACGATCGAGGACCGGTCAGAGGGCAGCCGACCCAGCCGGTGGATCAGCAGCGCGGCGAAGTCCTCGGCTTCCTGTTCGGCCTCCTCGCCGGCCGGCCCCATGCAACCGGTCCGCTGATTCAGCATGTAACCGATGAGATCGGAACTCGCCAGCTCCATGGAGTCCCGGGCAGCCTCGACAACGGAGACGCCGTCGTGACCGAGGACGAGGTGGCCGAGTTCGTGGGCGAGGGTCCGGTCACCGGCCGGGAGTCCCTTCTGCAAGAGGAACACATCGCGGTCGTTGTACTGGCGCCACTGTCCGCAGACTCCGGCGGGCAGGTCGGCCATGGTCACCTCGATCGGGCGGCCACGGTCCTCACTGACCGCGTCGACGAGACGGGCGAGTGAGACCTCACCACGTCGCGGGGCAAGATCCAGCACCGAATTGACTGCGCGTGTGACACGGCGGCTCGCGGGCATGCCGAACCCCCTTTCACTGCGATTGGCACGGTTGCCATCAATTGTGCCGCAGACCCGTTCTGTCAGGTCATAAATCGCGCAGTGCCGCTGCGGCGGACCACGTGACCAGCGCGCGCTTGCCGGTACCCGACCAGCCCACCGGCGCCCGTCAGGATGAGGATGCCGGTGAAGCCGGGGACGGCCACCGCCGCCACCTCACTGAGACCGGCTGCGCGCAGGTAGTCAGGATATCCGGCGCGGAATGCGGGTTCGGCGACGATCTCGTTCTTCGTGCCGAACGTGGTCGGTTGCGGTGACCGCACCGCCGGGACTTCGGCCGGTGCGCTGACGACGACCGGGCTGTCCAGTTTCAGCGCGGGAAATGCCGGCGTATCCACTACGGGCGCCACCGGCAGGCTCCCCGTCGGCACGGGCATGCGGTTCGGGCGCCCGAGATTCATGCCTGGCACGACTTGCTCGCTCAGCATCGAAATCGACGTCTGCATGAACGGCAGCGACGTCGCGGCGTCGAGCGTCGCGTTGGTGAGCCCTGCGACGAAGTCATAGACCGGCTCGATGTGGGCGAGGACGAAAACCGGAATCGCGGCGAGCTGCGCCAGCACCGGGATGTTCGACATGTCGGGCAGCTGCGGGAGCTGATCCCACCGCGGCAACCGCGGTATCAGTGCCGCCAGCGGGATTTTCGTCAGGTCCACGCCCTGCACGGCGCCGGTCGGCGACGTGTGGACCGCCGCGGACGGCAGGGAGAACGTCAAACCCCCCAGGTTGATGGTGGTCGTCGCCGCGGCCGGCTTCGGTTTGGCGGGGGTCTTGGTGGGCGACGTCGGTGACGCGGGACTTGCCGAACCGCTGCCTGGGCTGACGCCGCCCGGAGCGGGCAGACCGGGCAGGTGTGGAAGGGCCGGTAGGCCAGGAAGTCCGGGCAGGCTCGGCAGGCTGGGGAGCTTGATACCGGGGAGGCTGATGCCGGGGAGGTGGATGGCGGTGGCAGGCGCCGGGCCCGACGTGGCAGCCGGTTCCGGTTGGCTTGTCCCACCCGTTGTGGCGGGCGCGGTGGTGCCGGTGGTCGTTCCGGTTTCCGCCTGCTGCGTCGACGAGCCGGCCGACGGCTGATGTTCGCCAGCGGCCGGGTTTGATGTTCCAGATTCCTCGGATCGACCCGGCGAAGTGGCATTATTTTGTTTGCTGGAAGGATTGCTTTCGGACGTATTCTTGCCCGATTCACCGGTATTGCCGGGGCCGTGAGCACCGGCTTCGGAACCGCCCTTGGCAACGCCGCCCGATGCGCCGCGCTTATCTGTTTTCGCGCCCGAACCGGTACTACCGGTCGACGGCGTCTGCGACTGGCCGTCCGTCGGCTTGGTCGGCCGCCCAGGGGCCTTGTGCCCGCCACCAGCGGTTGAGCTGCCGCTGGGCTTGTCGGCGTGGTGCGTAGCTCCGCCACTGTGGTCACTCGTGCCACTACCGGAAGCTGCAGAGTCAGCGAATGCGTTTGCACCGCCCATGCCAGCGATCAACAGCCCAGATGCCGTCAGGGCGGCAGCTGTAGCTATTCGTTGGCGTGGCGCCATCGTCCCCTCCGCTTTCATCGCATCGAAAACCCGCTCTGCTGAATTCTGAATAATTGTCGCACAACTGCCCGACTTTGTTTGCTGGATAAAGTAGTCGGAAATGTGGGAAATTCCACCTTGGAATTGCGGCGCAATTCGACCTGCGACCCGGTGCCCGATTCCAGCCCACGGACGATAAGGTGGCGTCACCATCGCAGCAAGATCGTGCACACGTGTCGAGACGACCGGGAGGTCAGCCGGAATGGGCCTGTTCAAGCGACGCAAGAGCCGGGCAACCCGCCGCGCCGAGGCAAAGGCGATCAAGGCGAAGGCAAAACTCGAAGCGCGGCTGTCTGCCAAGAACGAGGCCCGGCGCATCAAGGCGGACGGCCGCCGGCAAACCAAGCGGGACCGGGCCGGCGTCAAGGCCCAGCGCGACAGCGACAAAGTGGCACTCAAAGTTGCTGAAACCCGGCTGCAAGCAGTCCGCGAAGGCAAGCTGCTGTCGCCGACCAAGATTCGCCGGCTGTTGATGGTGTCGCGAATCCTCGCGCCTGTCGTCGTGCCGGTGGCCTACCGGGCGGCGATCTCCGCGCGCGGAGTCATCGACCAACGCCGTGCGGACCAGCTGGGCGTTCCGCTGAGCCAGATCGGACAGTTCTCCGGCACCGGCGGCGCGCTGTCCGCACGGATCGCCGGCGCAGAGCGATCGCTGCGCCAGGTGGCCGAGAACAAGCCCAAGGACGCCGAGACCAAGCAGTTCGTGACGACGCTGACGGGCAAGCTGGCCGACCTCTCTGCCGCGGTGACGGCAGCGGAGAACATGCCGGCCCCGCAGCGACGGACCGCGCACGCCGCCATCGACAACCAGCTCAACGGCATCGACGCAGACGTCCTGGCCCGCCTCGGGGTGTCCTGACCGCTCGGAGGAGCACCCGCATGGCAGACGAGCAGAGTTCCCCCGACGAGGCGCAGCCCAGCGTTCCGGCGAATCAGACGCCGGCCAACAAGACTCCCGCCAAGAAAGCGCCGGCGAAGAAGGCCGCTGCCAAGAAGGTGCCCGCCAAAAAGGTGCCGGCGAAGAAGACACCCGCCAAGAAGGCCGCGACCACCGCCCCGGCCAAGAAGGCCCCCGCGAAGAAGGCTCCGCCGAAGGTCGCGCCACCGGCACCGCCGGCCCCCGAACCCGCAGCTCCCCAACTCCCGGTCCCCGAACCGCCGGCGCCCGTCGAAGCGGAACCCGAATCTCCCCCGCCCGTCGAAGCGGAACCCGCACCACTGCCCGTCCTCACGCTGGCTCCGCCCGTTCCCCAGCGTTCCGGGGTGCCGGCGGCCGCGGTGATCGCCGCGGCCGTGCTGGCCCTGCTCCTCGTGCTGCTGGTCCGACGCCGCGCCGCCGACTGACAGCGCCCCTGAGATAATCGGCGGGTGACCATCGAACCCCGCGCCACCGCTGACCTCGTCGACGAGATCTACCCCGATGTCCGCAGCTGCGATCTGCAGTTGCAGAACTACGGCGGTCGGACCATGTTCGCCGGCCGGATCACCACGGTGAAGTGCTTCCAGGACAACGCCCTGCTCAAGTCGATCCTGTCGACGCCGGGCGACGGCGGCGTCCTGGTGGTCGACGGCGACGGATCACTGCACACCGCCCTCGTCGGCGACATCATCGCCGGCCTCGCCCACGACAACGGTTGGTCGGGCGTCATCGTCAACGGACCGGTGCGCGACGCGTCGACGCTGCGCACCATCGACGTCGGCATCAAGGCGCTGGGCACCAACCCCCGCAAGGGCACCAAGACCGGAGCGGGCGACCGCGATGTCGAGGTCACCTTCGGCGGCGTCACCTTCGTCCCCGGCGACATCGCTTACTGCGACGAGGACGGCATCGTCGTCGTTACCCCGTAATCACGAACAATCACAAACTGCCCCTTCTCGTTCGAGAAGGGGCAGTTTGCGTCTGCTGGGCAGCGAACTAAACGTTCACGGCCACACGGTGTTTGGTGAACTGCAGGGACTGCTCGTCGACCTTGCCGTACCGGATGGTCCGCATGTCGAAGAAGTAGTTCTGCTTCAGCTTCCAGGGCGCTTCCGAGCCTGACTTGGGCAGGCTGTCCATGGCGCGCTTGAAGTAGCCGGGGGTGAAGTCCATGAACGGCAGTTCGTCGACGCTGCCACCGGGGTGCTGCGGCTCGACGCGGTCAAAACCGTTGGCGTCCATGTAGTTCAGTACGCGGCAGATGAACTCGGACACCAGGTCGGCCTTGAGCGTCCAGGACGCGTTGGTGTACCCGAAGGTGATCGCCATGTTCGGCACGCCCGAGAGCATGAGGCCCTTGTAGGTCATGCAGCCGGGCAGGTCGATCAGCTCACCGTTGCGGTGCGCGGTCGCGCCACCGAACAGCTGCATGTTCAAACCCGTTGCGGTGACGATGATGTCGGCCTGCAGCTCCTCGCCGGAGGCAAGCTTGATGCCGTTCTCGGTGAAGGTCTCGATGGTGTCGGTGACGACGCCGGCCTTGCCCGAGCGGATGGCCTTGAACAGATCGCCGTTGGGCGCCAAGCAGACTCGCTCGTCCCACGGGTTGTAGCGCGGGCTGAAGTGCTTGTCGTAGTCGAAGCCTTCGGGCAGCCGGCGCTCAGCCATCTGGCGCAGCGCCTTCTTGAAGACGGCGGGGAACTTGCGGGCGAGCTGGTACTGCCCGGTGCTGTAGCCGATCTGCTTCCAGCGGTTCACGAAGTGCGCCAGGTGCTTCGGCAGGAACTTGTTGGTCTGCTTGGCCACCGGGTCCTCCAGCGGCAGCGCGCCGATGTAGGTGGGTGAGCGCTGCAGCATGGTCACGTGGCCCACGCCGCCGTTCACCAGCGACGGGATCAGCGTCACGGCCGTGGCGCCGGATCCGATGACGACGACGTTCTTGCCGGTGTAGTCCAGATCCTCGGGCCAGTGCTGCGGGTGGACGATCTGTCCCTTGAAGTCGGCGGCGCCGGGGAACTCGGGCGAGTAGCCCTGGTCGTAGTTGTAGTAGCCGCTGCACACCGACAGGAACGACGCGGTGATCTGCTTGGCTTCACCGCCGACCTCGATGTCGATGGTCCAGCGGTTGTCGGCGTCCGACCAGTCCACCGAGGTCACACGCTGGCCGGTGCGGATGTGCTGCCGGATGCCGTTCTCGTCGGCCGCCTCGTTGATGTAGTCCCAGATCGACTGCCCGTCTGCGATCGACTTGGCCGACTCCCACGGCTTGAACCGGAAGCCGAGGGTGAACATGTCGGAGTCCGAGCGGATGCCGGGGTACTTGAACAGGTCCCAGGTGCCACCGATGTTCTCCCGACGTTCCAGGATCACGTAGCTCTTGGTGGGGCAGCGGTCCTGGAGGTGCCAGGCGGTGCTGATGCCGGAGATGCCGGCGCCGACGATGACAACATCGAAGTGTTCGATCATGGTACCGACGGTATCAACACCGTGTTGAGTCGGTCAACAGTGTGTTGAGAAGTTCGACAAACTGTTAGGCTCAGCTGCATGAGTACCGCCGCACAGACCCGGACGCCCCGGGGCAGACGCGCGGCTCGACCCTCGGGCGACGACCGCGAAGCGGCCATTCTGGCCACCGCGACCACCCTGCTGCAGCAGCGCTCCTTCGCCGAGATTTCCGTCGACGACCTGGCCAAAGGCGCCGGCATCTCGCGGCCGACGTTCTACTTCTACTTCTCGTCCAAGGAAGCGGTGCTGCTGTCTCTGCTCGATCCGCTGATCAAGCGGGCCGACACCGGCTTCGACGGCGCGCTCGAAGACATGCCGGCCGACCCCAGGGAAGCCATCCGGCACGGCATCGAGATCTTTTTCAGCTCGTTCGGCTCCCACCCGGCCACCGCCCGGGCCGGCGTCGAAGCCGTCAGAACGGTTCCAGAATTCCGCGAGGTCTGGGCCGGCCTCATGCAGAAGTGGATCAACTTGACCGCCGCCCTGATCACCGCGGAGCGCACGCGCGGCGCCGCGCCAGAGACCCTGCCCGCCCGGGACCTGGCCACCTCGCTGAATCTGATGAACGAGCGCATGATCATGGCCACCCTGGCCGGCGAGCCCGGGGCCGTCGCTCACGACGACGTCGTGAACACCCTCACCCACATCTGGCTGAACAGCATCTACAGCAGCTGACCTACCGCATATCGAACGTCTGTGCGAATATATGTTCGTGTCGGACGCCGAAGCAGCTGCGATCCTGCATGCCGACCTCGACTCGTTCTACGCCTCGGTCGAGCAGCGGGATGATCCCGTGCTGCGTGGCCGACCGGTGATCGTCGGCGCCGGCGTGGTGCTCGCCGCCAGCTATGAGGCCAAGGCGTTCGGCGTCCGCACCGCGATGGGCGGACATCAGGCCCGCAGCCTGTGCCCGCAGGCCATCGTCGTGCCGCCCCGGATGTCGGCCTACTCGGCAGCCAGCAAGGCGGTGTTCGAGGTCTTTCACGACACCACCCCGCTGGTCGAGCCGCTGTCGGTCGACGAGGCCTTCCTCGACGTCGGCGGCCTCGGCCGGGTGTCGGGCACCCCGGTCCAGATCGGGGCGGCGCTGCGTGACGCGGTCCGCGAGCGCGTCGGGCTGCCGATCACCGTCGGCATCGCGCGCACCAAATTCCTGGCCAAGGTCGCGAGCCGGGAAGCCAAGCCCGACGGACTGCTGCTGGTGCCGCCGGATCGTGAACTCGCGTTTCTGCATCCGCTGCCGGTGCAGCACCTGTGGGGCGTCGGGGCGAAGACGGCGGAGAAACTCCGGGAACACGGCGTCGAAACCGTCGCCGACGTCGCGGCCCTGACCGAGTCGGCGCTGGGCGCCATGGTCGGCGCGGCCATGGGACGCCAGCTGTTCGCGCTGTCGCACAACATCGACCGCAGGCGGGTGACGACGGGCGTCCGCCGCCGTTCCGTCGGCGCCCAGCGGGCGGTGGGACGGCGCGGAAACACGATGTCCGACAACGAGATCGATGCCATGGTGATCAACCTGATCGACCGCATCACCCGCCGCATGCGCGGCAGCGGTCGGACCGGACGCACGGTGGTCCTGCGCCTGCGGTTCGACGACTACAGTCGCGCCACGCGCTCGCACACCATGCGTCGCGCAACGGCGTCGACCGAGGAAATCCTCACGGCCGCACGTGGATTGGTGGCCGCCGCCGGGCCGCTGCTCACCGAGCGCGGGCTGACCCTGCTGGGATTCTCGGTGTCGAACGTCGATACCGGCGGCACCGAACAGCTCGAGCTGCCGTTCGACGGTGAGCCCGACACCGCCGCGGTGGACTGCGCCGTCGATCTGGTGCGTCAGAAGTTCGGCAGTGCGTGCCTGACCCGCGGTGTGCTGGTCGGCGCAGACCCGGGCTGGGAGATGCCGATGCTGCCGGAATAGCGTGGGGCGACGCAGTGTTGCCGGGGTCATGCCGAGAAACCTGACCAAAGCAGAACGCGAACAGTTCCTCGCCGACAAGCACGTAGCGGTGCTGTCCGTGGCCGCCGAAGACGGCCGGCCGCCGTCAAGTGTCCCCATTTGGTACGACTACACCCCTGACGGGTTGATCCGGATCAACACTGGGGCCGGCAGTCGCAAGGCGAAGCTGATCGAGCAGGCGGGCGTGGTCTCCCTCGTGGTCCAGCGGGAAGAGCCGCCCTACCAGTACGTGATCGTCGAGGGTTCGGTCATCGAGACCGCCACCCCCGCACCGGAGGACGCGCGTGAAGAAATCGCGGTCCGTTATCTGGGTGAAGACGCCGGGCGCGAGTTCGTCCGCTCGATGGCAGGCGTTGCCACTGTCCTGTTCACCGTCCGTCCCGACCGGTGGCTCACCGCCGACTTCTCTGACGAGGTCTGACCGGCTCACGCCGACGGGCCGCTAACCCACGCGGTACGCCCACCCGGCTTCGGCGACGCACTGCTGGATCGGGATCTTGATGTCGTCGGTGGTGATCAAGTGGTGCATACAGTTCGAGTTGCCTGACCAGAACAGCTGCAGGTCGCCGGTGTCGTGGCACTCGATCCACTGACCCTCGGCGTCTTGTCGCCATTCGACCAGGTGATCCACCGCGTGCAGGAGTCGGCCCTCGACGTCCAGCCGTAGGTGAATCTGGAAGGTCAGCGCCACCGCGAGATCCTCGAGCACCTGTCGCCAGTCCGGGTCGTCGGACTTCCATTCGGCCACCAGGTCGACGCCCTCCGGTGCGCCGTCACGGATCAACCATGGGCGCGCCGGGCTGTTCAGCTGCAGCAGGCAGTCCTGGAGTGTCACTTGCCCGGGATGAGTTCGATGCTGAGGCCGATGTCGGACCCTCGGATGTCGGCGACCCTCACCGTTGCCCGCCGACTCGTCACGCCGGTGACGACGGTGCAGGCCTGAGCCGCACCTACCGTGGCCTCGAGACCGCCATCGCAGACCACGGAGTCGATGTTCGATGTGGTTTTGAGGCTGAGTTTGGCTTTGACCGCAACCTCCAGCTTCTCTTTCGGCATGGTGGTCGCCTGATTGCCGACGTGGACGGAGCACGAAGCCAGGATGCCCGCCGCCGCCGCGAGTGCCGCGGCCCACCGCGTCTTCGATCGACCGATCATGTCGAGCTCCCTCGGCTCAGAGTTGTGCAACCACGAAACCCGATAGCAGCACCAGAAACCCGCCGACCTCACCGAGGATCAGCGCCACCATGCCCGCGTGCAGACCGCCGCTCGGGTGCTCGAACTGGTTGGTGGTGTCCTGCCGAAATCCGTGCTGGATGTACGCGGCGATCGCGACCACGAAGAAGAACACCAAAACCATTGCGGCCGTGAGGTTCACCCACATCGGCCAGGCACTGAGCTGCACGAACACCGCCACCAGCAACGTGGAGAACGAATACAGCAGCGCCGCCCGGTGCGCGATGTCGACGTAGGGGTGCGCCAGATGATCCGGGTTGACGGCCATCTGCCGGTACTTCCAGATGCCGAGGATCAGGGCCAGCAGGAAGATCAGGCCGGCCGCGAAGATCGTGATGACGGTGGCGGTACCGAGAACCATAGGTCCGACGCTACGCGGTCCACGCGAGCAGGCGCTCGACCGGCCAGGTGTTGACGATCCGCTCCTGTGGCACACCGGCATCCAGGGCGCGCTGCGCTCCGTAGCCGAGGAAGTCCAGCTGGCCGGGCGCATGGGCATCGGTGTCGATCGAGAACAGACACCCGGTGTCCAATGCCAGGTTCAGCAGCCGGGTGGGCGGATCACGCCGTTCGGGACGCGAATTGATCTCCACCGCAACATCATTGGCGGCACATGCCGCGAACACCGCTACCGCGTCGAACTTTGATTCGGGCCGGGTGCCGCGCGATCCTTCGACCAGACGGCCGGTGCAGTGGCCCAGCACGTTCGCCCGGCCACCGGACACCGCGCGGACCATGCGTCGGGTCATCGCGGCGGCGTCCATGGACAGCTTCGAGTGCACGCTGGCCACCACCACATCGAGCCGCTCCAACAGCTCAGGTTCCTGGTCCAGCGAACCGTCGTCGAGGATGTCGACCTCGATGCCGGTGAGGATCCGCATCGGTGCGAATCGGTCACGGATTTCGTCGATGACGTCCAGCTGCTGACGGAGCCGGTCCGCGCTCAGGCCGTTGGCGACGGTCAGCCGCGGCGAGTGGTCGGTGAGTGCGCAGTATTCGTGGCCCAAACGTTTTGCGGTAGCCATCATTTCGCTGATCGGCGCAGATCCGTCGGACCATTTGGAGTGCAGGTGCAGGTCCCCCTTCAGTGCCGTACGCAGCACTCCCCCACCCAAATCGGCTGCCGCAGTGCGAAGTTGGAGGAGTGCGTCTGGCTCACGGCCCGCCCACGCCTGAGCGAGCACCGCGGCGGTCTTGGGTCCGACGCCCGCGAGCGTCTGCCAGCCGTTGGTACGGCCCAGCTTTTCGCGCTGCTCGGGAGTCAGCGCCTCCACCACGTCCGCGGCTTTGCGATATGCCATGACGCGGCGGGATTCCTCACGCGCACGATCCTTGTAGAAGGCGATCTCTCGCAGCGCGGCCACCGGGTCCATGGGTCCAGTCTGCCAACGCGTCGAGGAAACTCACAGGAATTAGTCGACGGTCCTGACTAGTTTCAGTAAGCGTGCGATTCGCCTTCAAAACCTCACCGCAAGACACCACCTGGTCGGACATGCTCGCCGTTTGGCAGGCCGCCGACGACATCGACGTATTCGAGTCCGGCTGGACCTTCGACCACTTCTATCCGATCTTCTCCGACTCCACCGGCCCCTGCCTGGAGGGCTGGGTCACGCTGACCGCGCTGGCGCAGGCCACCAAACGGCTGCGGGTCGGTGTCCTCGTCACCGGCATCCACTATCGACACCCGGCAGTGCTGGCCAACATGGCGTCCGCGCTGGACATCGTCTCGAACGGCCGGCTGGAGCTGGGCATCGGCGCCGGCTGGAACGAGGAGGAGTCCGGCGCCTACGGCATCGAGTTGGGCTCCATCAAAGAGCGGTTCGACCGCTTCGAAGAGGCCTGCGAAGTACTCAAAGGCCTGCTCAGCCAGGACACCACGACCTTCGACGGGAAGTTCTACCAACTGAAGGACGCCCGCAACGAGCCGAAGGGGCCACAGCAGCCGCATCCGCCGTTCTGCATCGGCGGTAGCGGCGAGAAGCGCACCCTGAAGATCACCGCCAAGTACGCCGACCACTGGAACTTCGTCGGCGGGACGCCGGAGGAGTTTGCCCGCAAGCGCGATGTGCTGGCGGCGCATTGTGCCGACATCGGTCGCGATCCCAAGGAGATCACCCTGTCGGCGCACGTGCGGCTCGGCCAGGACCGCGACTACCGCAAGGCGGTCGACGAGGCTGCCGGGCTGGCCGCCGAGGGCCTGGATCTGGCGATCATCTACATCCCACAACCGCACGACCCGGCCGTGCTGGAACCGTTGGCCGAAACCATCCGGGACTCAGGGCTACTGACCGCCTGAGATACGGCAACCGCCCGGAGCCGAGAGATCGGTTCCGGGCGGGCTGGGTTCTTAATTATCGCGGAGGTCACAAATTGATAACGGTCAGCAAAGCAGCTGACGTTACCGCCGATTACGGTCGGCCGCTCCGGTCGATCTGGCGCTAGACGCCGAAGCGGACCATGTCCGCTGCGGTGGCCAGACGCTCGTTCTTGGCCGGAAACTCGCGGCTCTTGACTGGATGGCGGAACAGGGACCAGGCAATACGTCCCATACGCGTGCGCGCTAGCGGGTTGTTGTACACGGTGATCACTCCTGCGGTCGGCGTTTGGTTGCACCGTGGGGCCAGACTATCGCAAGGCCCTCGCGATTTCATTACAACGCCGGTCACCGGCAAACCTCCGGAGGCGCGCCGAAAGTAACATTCGCGTTTCTGGTGTGGCTGATGTGATTCATGTTGCGCGAGATGCCCTTAATGCCCTCTTAATTTAAGAGTGGCACGTCGACCAAAGTGACCTACCAGACAATATGAGCTACGTCACCATGCGGATCAGACAGGCAGTTCGCGCGGCTTCCGGAACACGTCGTCGAGCGTGACCGTCCGCAGGTTGCGTTCCTTCAACAGGTCGACCAGTTGGCCGTACACGTGCGTCACCGGCAGATGGTTCAGGTGACCGATGATCACGGTCTGCTCCGTGAAGTACTTGCCCGCCATCTTGAGGATGTAGTCCTCGGTGACGATGTTCTCGTCACCCAGCGATCCCGTCCACATGGTCGGCGTCGAGTAGCCGAGCTCCGCGGCGATCTTGTCGACGATCGCGTTGTGACTGCCGTAAGGCGGCCGGAAGTACGGCCGGGAGTCGACCCCGAAGGTCGACTGCAGGAACTTGTGGTTGCGCTCCAGCTGATCGACGATCTCGTCCTTGGAGAGTTTCGCCAGGTCCGGATGCGACCAGGTGTGGTTACCCAGCTGAATCTGCCCCGACTCCACCAACGGCAGCATCAGGTCCCGATTCTCGGTCCACGACTGGTACCTGCCGTTGACGAAATAGGTGAGCCGCATCCCGGTGTCTCGCGCGAGCTTGGTGTACGCGCGCACCACCTCGGAACTCACGCCGTCGTCGAGCGTGATCGCCACCCGGTTACCGGCCACGTCCGGCAGGCTGCTGAGCTCGCCGCCACCGGGCAACGCCAATCCCATGCCGTGTCGCACCGGCTCCGACGGCGACGGCGGCGGTGCCGCGGCCACAGCAGCTGTCGGCCCGTCGAAGGCGCACCGCGCCAGGCCCACTCCGGCCACCACCGAGGCGGACAAGCCGACCAGAAAGCGTCGCCGGCTCAGCTCGGAGCCGGCGAACTGGGGTCCGGGGATAGTGGAGTAGTTCGCCATAAGTATTCAGTTCTGGTCGATCGGGACCCGAACCGATTCATTGTGCAACTTCAGTCACACCAGCCTCATGCGACACACCCGGCGGTATCGAGCTGTTACCAACGGCATCACTAGGTGCCGAGGCGCGCCCCGACCGCGCTAGACGCGAGCAGCCACCTCGTCGTCAAGGAATTCCGGCGGGTAGTCCCCGAGATCGTCGGCACTCATGGCCGTCGCGCCCACCACACGCGGCTCCGACGTACTCAACCGCAACCAACCGACCGCACCGATCAGGAAGCACAGGTACACCAGCGGATACCACCCGCTCATCAATTGGCCGATCCAGAACGGCCGCAGGTCGAGGAAATTCCAGTACACACCGCTGAAGTACATCGTGGTGTGGTTCCTGCCGGGTTTGTGCAGCGTCCACATGAACACCACCGCGAACAAGCCGGCAGCACGGTACGCCCAGCCCCGAGCCCAACCGCCCGGCGTCGTACAGGCTTTCCCGACGAGCCAGAAGATCGCCGCCACGAACCAGACCCAGTGCGCCGCCCAGCTGAACGGCGAGACGGCACAACCGGTCAGGCCCACCACCCCGAGAGCCAGGGCCTGCTCGCCGCGGCGGTGGGCCCAGCACGCCACCGCCAGTCCGACAGCAAGGACCAAGAGGCTCAAGAGGATCCACAACCACTCAGGCCGTGGAAGAGGTGCGAAGAAGCGGGCGAGGAAGCCATTGATCGACTGGTTCGCCAGGTGATCGATATGAGCGATGTGCGTGGTATCTCCGAGGTGACTCCAGAACCAACCGCTGTCCGTCGGGAGGAACGGCCAGGTACCCACCACCGTTGCCACGAAAGTCCCTGTGGCAATGGCAAAAGTACGCCATTGTCGAGTCAGCAGCAGGTACGGCAGGAACACCAGCGGCGTCAGCTTGATACCAGCCGCCAGACCCAACCCGACACCTCGAGAACGGGAAGCTTTGGGCCGCAATAGATCCAGCAGCACCATCGCCATGAGCACCACGTTGACCTGTCCCCACCAGAGCGTGGCCTGCACCGGCTCGACATCCATGACCGTCACGCCGAGTGCAGCGCTGACCACCGCCAGTCTCCAGCCAGAACGAACGCCGGCCAATCGCATGATGCGCCAAGCCAACAGCGCCAAAAGCCCTACCGACAGGACCAACAGCGACCACTTCGCGGCTTCGAAACTGGCCAACGCGAAAGGAGCAAGCAGCACTGTCGCGAACGGCGGGTAGACGAACCACGCCTCTTTCAACGCCGGCGTCTCGTACAACGGCTTGCCGTTCCAAAGCCCATCGACCGCAGCGCGATACGTCGACAGGTCGAAGTCGTTCTCCATCAATCCGAAGAACTTCACATCGAACGGCACAAGCTGGTTGTGCGCCACCAACGCCAGTATCGCGACAGCGACCGAACCCAGCACCACTAGACGCGGCAGCCGCGTTTGCCCTCCCCCGCTGTTCACCGGCCGATTTTACCGAGCAATGCATGCGGCGCCCGTCACCAATCTGCACCACCAACGCAGCGTCAAGATCACCGGTTCTGCGATCGACATGCATGTCCGTGACTCAGAAACTCGTTCGTGACGCAAAAAAACCGTGGCCCGGCGGTGCATCGCACCACCGGGCCCGGTCGATTGTCAGATCAGCGCTGCGGAGCAGCCGTCGGCTTGATCGGCTTCGGCAGCGCCGACTCGCCCATCAGGTAGCGGTCCACGCCGGCGGCCGCGGCGCGACCCTCGGCGATGGCCCACACGATCAGCGACTGGCCGCGGCCCATGTCACCGGCGACGAAGACGCCGGGCACGGTGGTCTGGAAGTCGTTGTCCCGGGCCACGTTTCCGCGGTCGGTCAGCTCGACGCCCAGCTCGTTCAGCAGGCCTTCACGCTCCGGGCCGACGAAGCCCATGGCCAGGAAGACGATGTCCGCCGCGAGTTCGAAGTCCGAACCCTCGACCTTCTCGAACTTGCCGGCCTTCATGACGACCTCGTGCACCTTGAGTGCGGTGACCTTGCCGTCGGCGCCGATGAACTCCTCGGTGTTGACCGAGAAGACGCGCTCGCCGCCCTCTTCGTGTGCCGAGGACACCCGGAACATGAGCGGGTAGGTCGGCCACGGGGTCGACTCGGCGCGCTCCTCCGGCGGACGCGGCATGATCTCGAACTGGTGGATGCTCTCGGCACCCTGCCGGTGGGCGGTGCCCAGGCAGTCGGCGCCGGTGTCGCCACCACCGATGATGACGACCTTCTTGCCCTTGGCCGTGATCGGCGGCTGGCCGTCGGCGTCGACGACGTCGTCGCCGAGTTGCACCCGGTTACCCCAGGGCAAGTACTCCATGGCCTGGTAGATGCCCTCGAGCTCGCGGCCCGGGATCGGCAGGTCACGCCATGCGGTCGCGCCGCCGGCCAGCACCACCGCGTCGAAGTCTTCCTGCAGCTGCTCGACGGTGATGTCCACACCGACGTTCACGCTGGCGCGGAACTTCGTGCCCTCGGCCTCCATCTGCTCCAGACGGCGGTCGATGTGCCGCTTCTCCATCTTGAATTCCGGGATGCCGTAACGCAGCAGACCACCGATGCGGTCGGCCCGCTCGAAGACGGTCACGTCGTGGCCGGCGCGGGTCAGCTGCTGGGCAGCGGCCAAGCCGGCCGGTCCGGAACCGATGACGGCGACCGTCTTGCCGGTCTTCACGTCCGGAACCATCGGCTTGACCCAGCCTTCGTTCCAGGCGTTGTCGATCAGTTCGACCTCGACCTGCTTGATGGTCACCGGGTCCTGGTTGATGCCGAGAACGCACGACGCCTCACACGGCGCCGGGCACAGCCGCCCGGTGAACTCCGGGAAGTTGTTGGTGGCGTGCAGGCGCTCGATGCCGTCACGCCAGCGGTCCCGGTACACCAGGTCGTTCCACTCGGGGATCAAGTTCCCCAGCGGACAACCGTTGTGGCAGAACGGGATACCGCAGTCCATGCAGCGCGAGGCCTGGACCTGCAGGGTCTCCTTCGAGAACTCCTCGTAGACCTCTTTCCAGTCCTTGAGGCGCAGGTCGACCGGCCGGCGAACCGGGGTCTGGCGGTGGGTGTGCTTGAGGAAGCCGTTCGGATCAGCCACGAGCGGCCGCCATGATCGCGTGCTCGACGTTCTCGCCGGCGGCCTCGGCCCCGGCGATCGCCTCCAGTACCCGCTTGTAGTCGCGAGGCATCACCTTGATGAACTGCTCCTTCTGATTCTGCCAGTCGGCCAGAATCCGCTGTCCCACAGCTGATTCGGTCCCGTCGACATGGGCCGTGATCATCTCGTGCAGCCACAGTTCGTCAGTGGCGTCGAGCGCATCGAGATCGACCATCTCGCCGTTGATGTTGCCCGGCAGCGCACCCTGCGGGTCGTAGACGTAGGCCATACCGCCCGACATACCCGCGGCGAAGTTACGGCCGGTTGCACCGAGGATGACCACCTTGCCGCCGGTCATGTACTCGCAGCCGTGATCGCCAACGCCCTCGACGACCGCCTGCGCACCCGAGTTACGCACCGCGAACCGCTCGCCCACCACACCGCGCAGGAACGCCTGGCCGCTGGTGGCACCGAACAGGATCACGTTGCCGCCGATGATGTTCTCCTCGGCCACGTAACCGGCCGGCGCGTCCTTCGACGGGCGGACCACGATGCGTCCACCCGAAAGGCCCTTGCCGACATAGTCGTTGGCGTCGCCGTTCACCCGGAGCGTGATGCCCTTCGGCAGGAAGGCGCCGAAGCTGTTACCCGCCGAACCGTCGAACGTGATGTCGATGGTGCCGTCTGGAAGCCCTTGGCCGCCATGGACCTTGGTGACCTCGTGGCCCAGCATCGTGCCGACGGTGCGGTTCACGTTGGTGATCTTCATGGCGAGGCTCACCGGAACCTTGGACTCGATGGCGTCCCGGCACTCGGCGATCAGCTGCTGGTCGAGCGCCTTGTCCAGACCGTGGTCCTGGCCCGACGTGCAGTACAGATCCTGCTTCATGAAGGCCGACTCCGGTTCGTACAGCACCGGGGTCAGGTCCAGCTTCTGCGCCCGCCAGTGTGCAACGGCCTTGCTGGTGTCCAGCGCGCCGACCTGGCCGACCATCTCGTTGATGGTGCGGAAGCCCAACTGCGCCATGAGTTCGCGGACCTCTTCGGCGATGAACAGGAAGAAGTTCTCGACGAATTCCGGCTTGCCGGTGAACCGCTCACGCAGCACCGGGTTCTGGGTGGCCACACCCACCGGGCAGGTGTCGAGGTGGCAGACGCGCATCATGATGCAGCCCGAGACCACCAGCGGTGCGGTGGCGAAGCCGTACTCCTCGGCGCCGAGCAGCGCGGCGATGACCACGTCGCGGCCCGTCTTGAGCTGGCCGTCCACCTGCACGACGATCCGGTCGCGCAGACCGTTGAGCAGCAGGGTCTGCTGCGTCTCGGCCAGGCCCAGCTCCCACGGGGCACCCGCGTGCTTCTGCGAGGTCAGCGGGGTGGCACCGGTGCCACCGTCGTGCCCGGAGATGAGCACCACGTCGGCGTGCGCCTTCGAGACGCCGGCCGCGACCGTACCGACACCGTTCTCCGACACCAGCTTCACGTGGATGCGGGCCTCGGGGTTGGCGTTCTTCAGGTCGTGGATCAGCTGCGCCAGATCCTCGATCGAGTAGATGTCGTGGTGCGGCGGCGGCGAGATCAGGCCGACACCCGGGGTCGAGTGCCGGACCTCGGCCACCCACGGGTACACCTTGTGTCCCGGAAGCTGACCGCCCTCACCGGGCTTGGCGCCCTGGGCCATCTTGATCTGGATGTCGGTGCAGTTCGTCAGGTAGTGCGACGTGACACCGAACCGGCCCGACGCCACCTGCTTGATGGCACTGCGTCGCCAGTCGCCGTTGGCGTCCCGGTCGAACCGCTCGACGTTCTCGCCGCCCTCGCCCGAGTTCGACCGTCCGCCAAGGCGGTTCATCGCGATCGCGAGGGTCTCGTGCACCTCGGCCGAGATCGAGCCATAGCTCATCGCACCCGTGGAGAAGCGCTTGACGATCTCGCTGGCGGGCTCCACCTCGTCGATCGAGATGGGCTCGCGCACACCGTCTTTGAACGTGAACAGGCCACGCAGCGAGGCCATGCGCTCGCTCTGGTCGTCGACCAGCTTGGTGTACTCCTTGAACACCGAGTACTGCCCGGTGCGGGTGGAGTGCTGGAGCTTGAACACCGTGTCCGGGTTGAACAGGTGGTACTCGCCCTCACGACGCCACTGGTATTCGCCGCCGACCTCGAGCTCGCGGTGAGCCCACTCGTCGGGCCGGTCCAGGTAGGCCAGGCTGTGCCGCGACGCGACGTCGGCCGCGATGTCGTCGAGGTCGATACCGCCGGTCGGACAGGAGATGCCGGTGAAGTACTCGTCGAGCACGCGCTGGCTGATACCGACGGCCTGGAAGAGCTGGGCGCCGGTGTAGGACGCCAGCGTCGAGATGCCCATCTTGGACATCACCTTCAGCACACCCTTGCCGGCGGCCTTGACGTAGTTGGCCTTGGCCTTGTCACTGGTCAGTCCGGAGATGACGCCGCGGTCGACCATGTCGTCGATGGTCTCGAAGGCCATGTACGGGTTGATGGCGGCAGCGCCGACACCCACCAGCATGGCCATGTGATGAACCTCACGGGCGTCACCGGACTCGACCACCAGACCGACCTGGGTGCGGGTGCGTTCCCGGACCAGGTGGTGGTGGACGGCCGCCGTCGACAGCAGCGACGGGATCGGTGCGAGCCATTCGTTCGACTCACGGTCCGACAGCACGATGATGCGGGCGCCATTGCGGATGGCCTGCGACACCTTGGTGCGCACGTCCTCCAGGGCCCGGCGCAGGCCGTCACCGCCGTCGGCGACGGGGTACAGGCAGCTGACGACCGCGGCGCGCATGCCGTGCTTGCGGCCCCGGATCTCGTGGTCGGGGTCGACGCAGATCAGCTTGGACAGGTCACCGTTGCGCAGGATCGGCTGCGGTACGACGATCTGCCGGCACGAGTTCTCGTCCGGGTTCAGCAGGTCGCCCTCGGGGCCGATGACACCCGAGAGGCTGGTCACGACCTCTTCCCGGATGGCATCCAGCGGCGGGTTGGTCACCTGCGCGAACAGCTGCTGGAAGTAGTCGTAGAGCATCCGCGGCCGCTGCGACAGCACAGCGATCGGGGTGTCGGTGCCCATGGAGCCCAGCGCCTCGGCGCCGGTGCGTGCCATCGGCACGATCAGCTGGGTGACCTCTTCGTTCGTGTAACCGAACGCCTGCTGCCGCAGCACCACGCGGTGGTGCGGCATCTTGACGTAGTCGCCCGGAGGCAGGTCGTCGATGTGAAACAGGCCGTTGTCGAGCCACTCCTGGTAGGGGTGCTCGGCCGCCAGCTTGTCCTTGATCTCCTCGTCGTCGACGATCCGGCCCTCGGCCATGTCCACGAGGAACATGCGGCCGGGCTGCAGGCGCAACTTCTTGACGACGGTCGACGGGTCCAGGTCCAGGACGCCGGCCTCGGAGGCCATGACGACCAGGCCGTCATCGGTGACCCAGATCCGCGACGGACGCAGGCCGTTGCGGTCCAGGACGGCGCCGACGATGGTGCCGTCGGTGAAGCACACCGACGCCGGGCCGTCCCACGGCTCCATGAGCGACGAGTGGTACTGGTAGAACGCCCGCCGCGCGGGGTCCATGGTCTCGCTGCGTTCCCACGCCTCGGGGATCATCATCAGCACCGCGTGGTGCAGCGGACGACCACCCAGGTGCAGCAGCTCGAGCGCCTCGTCGAACCGTGCGGTGTCCGAGGCGCCCGGCGTACAGACCGGGAAAATCTTGTTCAGGTCGTTGTGGAACCCGAACACGTCGGTGTGGATGAGCGCCTCACGGGCCCGCATCCAGTTCTCGTTGCCGTTGACGGTGTTGATCTCACCGTTGTGGGCGACCCGCCGGAACGGGTGCGCCAGCGGCCACGACGGGAACGTGTTGGTCGAGAAGCGCGAGTGCACGATGCCCAGCGCACTCTTCATCCGCTCGTCCTGCAGGTCCAGGTAGAACGCCTTGAGCTGCGGGGTGGTGAGCATGCCCTTGTAGACGATGGTCTTGCCGGACAGGCTGGGGAAGTACACCGTCTCGCGGCCGGGGCCGTCCTGGCCCGGGCCCTTGGTGCCCAGCTCGTGTTCGGCCCGCTTGCGGATGACGTAGGCGCGGCGCTCGAGCTGCATGCCGTCAGCGCCGGCGATGAAGATCTGACGCAGGGTCGGCATGGCGTCACGCGCCAGCGCACCCAGCGACGACTCGTCGAACGGGACGTCGCGCCAGCCCAGGACCTGCAGGCCCTCGGCTTCGACGATCTTCTCGACGGCTTCGCACGCCAGCTTGGCGTCGCGGGCCGACTGCGGCAGGAACGCGATGCCGGTGGCGTAGCTGCCCTCGGCGGGCAGCTCGATGCCTTCCTCCGCGCAGACGGCGCGGAGGAACTCGTCCGGAACCTGCAGCAGGATGCCTGCGCCGTCGCCGGTGTTCGGCTCGGCACCTGCAGCACCGCGGTGCTCCAGGTTCAGCAGTGCCGTGATCGCCTTGTCGACGATGTCGCGGCTCCGACGTCCGTGAATGTCCGCGACCATGGCGACGCCACAGGCGTCGTGCTCATGCGCGGGGTTGTACAGCCCGACCTTGCTGGGTCCGCCGTGCTGCGGCGTCATTCCCACCTAACCCTTCACCATCTTCATTACGAAGCATCGCTTGACCGCCGCTTATGGCGGCGCCAGCGGACTGAGCGACGGTATGCCAGCGTGCAGCACTGAACGACGGGCCGTCCCGCTCGCCTCGATTGAGACAAAACGATATGACAAACCCGGCCTGACATGCCAACTTAGGTAGGCCTAATGAGGTTGCTGCGAACGTGGTTCACAACACTCGAAAGCTACCCGTCGGTAGGGCCAATTTTATTGGAGCACTTGCATTTTCGCTAATCGATTCCCGTCACACCCGGGCGACGCCCACCCGCACCACTGGTCACTACGCCTCATCCAAGTTTGCTATAAATCACATTTCCGCTGGCTGTTATCAAATGGTTATTTGCTGCAAAGATTGCTCAGATTCTTAGATTCGCGGGCTCCCGCGGAGCAACCTCCGGTCACCTTTGAGCCGCTGTTCAGCAACGACGGCGGGCTGCGCGGTCAATGGGTGGGACGCTCGAATGGCGGTTTGCTGACCCGGCTTTTCGACTCGAACTGGAGGGTTTCACCAAATGAGTGCTCCCACGATGACACACAAATTGGCGGCGGAGGCCGTCGGCACGTTCTGGCTCGTCCTCGGCGGCTGCGGCGCAGCGGTCTTTGCCGCCAACCCCAGCGAGCACACCTCTGTCGGCATCGGATTCCTCGGTGTCGCAATCGCTTTCGGCCTCACGGTACTGACGGGCGTGTACGCGTTCGGCAGCATCTCGGGCGGTCATTTCAATCCGGCAGTCACGCTCGGTGCGGCGCTGGCCCGCCGGATCGAGTGGAAGGCGCTGCCCGCCTACTGGATCGCTCAGGTCGTCGGCGGACTGATCGCAGGCGGGGTGATCTACTGGATCGGCAGCGGGCAGCAGGGCTGGTCGGCAACGGGGAACATGGCGGCGAACGGGTTCGGTGACCACTCACCGGAACATTTCGGCCTGGTGTCGGTGCTCATCACCGAAATCGTCCTGACCGCGATGTTCCTGTTCGTGATCCTGGGCTCCACGGACGCCCGGGCGCCCAAGGGGTTCGCCGGCCTGTCCATCGGCCTGTCCCTGACCCTGATCCACCTGATCTCGATTCCGATCTCCAACACCTCGGTCAACCCCGCCCGTTCCACCGCTGTGGCGTTCTTCAACGGCAACGGGGCGCCGACGCAGCTGTGGGCGTTCTGGCTGGCACCGCTGGTCGGAGCCGCGGTCGCCGGTGTCGCCTACCCGCTGCTGTTCGGCAAGGCCGACGACTAGATCGGGACTAAAGTTCCTTCAGGTTTGGAATCGCCTGGCGCGCACCGAATCTCGGGTTGCGCGCCAGGCCACTGACCTCCAGCAGCCGTACCGCCCGATGCCGGTGCGGCCGCAGGGGTGCCAGCAGTTCGACCATCTCGGCGTCGTCGATCGGACGCCCCAAGAGGGTCCAGCCGACCATCTTGGCCAGGTGGTAATCGCCGACCGAGAGGGCGTCGGCGTCGCCGAAAGCCCGTTGCACGGTCTCGGCCGCCGTCCAGACCCCGACGCCCGGCAGCGACATCAGTGCCGCCGTGGCCGTATCCGGCGTCAGCCGCTCCAGCGCATCGGCGCGCTGCGCGCAGCCGACCAGGGTCCGGGCCCGGCCAGGATCGACATTGGCCCGGTGAAACTCCCAGGACGGGACACGCCGCCAGGCGTCGGCGGTCGGAGGCAGCCGCATCCCGGTCGGCGCCGGGCCGGGCGGCGGGGCGCCGTACTTGGTGGTCAGCTTGCGGAACGCGCTCCACGCATCGATGCCGTGCACCCGCTGTTCGAGGATCGCGGGCACCAGCGCCTCCAGCACCCGGCCGGTCCGGCCCAACCTCAGGTGCGGAGCCCGGCGCCAGGCTTCGGCGATGGTCGGTTCGGTCGGCGCGAATCCCGTCGGGTCGTCGTCGGCGCCGACCAGCCCCGGCAACCGGTCGAGGAACTCGGCGGCGCCGTCGCCCCAGACTTCGCAGTCGACGGTATCGAGCCCCGATGAGCTGAGCCGCGCCGTCACCCCGCCGGTGCGCATCAGGCTGGTGCGCCAGACGACGCCGTCGACGGTCCGGAAGGTCGGGTCGGACCCGCCGCGGCGCAGTGGCGACAACGTCAGACCCAGGCCGGCCGGGCCGTCCAGGACCAAGCTGGCGGTGGGCACGGATTCAGGTTAGGCGGGGCGCACCACGATGTCGGCCTTCTGCGGATAGAACGCCACCCGACCGGCGATCTCGGCCACCGCCGGGTACGGCTGTTCGTAGGTCCAGATGACGTCCTCGACGTCGCCGACGTGGTAGTAGCCGGCGTCACCCTTGTACGGACAGTAGCTGGTGGTGGTGCTCCGGGTGAGCACCGATTGGTCGACATCCGCAAACGGAAGATATTGCACCGCTGGATAATTCGACTCTTGCAACGTGATCGCGTCAGTCGTGTCGGCAACCACACGTCCGTCGATCGTGACGGTGACGCGCCCGCCGGTCGGCGTGATCGTGATGGGGTGAGCCGCACTGGACTGCAGCACGGGGCGCTCGGTCATGCTCATTGCAACACCTTTCTCGGCAGCTCCGATTCCCGACATGACGCTGGGCCTGTCACCAGTGACAGGCCCAGTCATCAGACGGCAACTACTGACGGATTACAACGCAATCCAGATGCCGAAGAACCAGAAACCCCATGCCAGGAATCCTGGGTCCCACACCGGGTACACGGTGTAGCCCCAATAATCGAACGGCGGAGGCGGCGGCGCCCACGGCGGCGGCGCCACCCAGATGATCTGCGGTCTCGGCGGCGGTCCCCAGCCCCAGGGCCCCGGGCCATGGCCCCACGGTGGCGGGCCATGGCGCCAGTGCCAGTCGTCAGGACCCGGATCGCCGGGTCTGGGATGCCAGTTGCCCTGGTCCCCCGGGTGCCAATTCCCCTGGTCTCCGGGATGCCAGTTCCCCTGGTCCCCCGGGTGCCAATTCCCTTGATCACCGGGGTGCCAGTCATCGTGATTGCCCGGGTCACCGGGCGGCGGCCCACCGGGGCCGCCCGGGTTTCCAGGCGGGCCGCCGGGGTTCCCAGGTGGGCCGCCGGGGTTCCCAGGCGGACCGCCGCTACCTGGCCCATGCCCATTGCCAGGACCGTTGCACACCTGCATCGGCGGGCAAGGCGGTCCAGGCTTCGCCTGCGCGACATTGACTCCTAATCCCACAATCGCCGCGCTCACCCCACTGGTGAGCGCAGTCGCTACCACGAATGTTTTTTTGCTCATATCAACCCAACTCCTTCGTTGGAAGGTGCCGTCAAGCGGTATATCGCCGGGATACCCCCAATCGGTTACCGGCAGAATCGCGCATTCTTGTTGCGCCGCCGACAATTACCGCTTGCCAGAACCCTTGACGGTCTGTCTACGATCCCCCCATGACCGCACAGGGCCCTGCCACCGTCACCGCTGCCATCGAGATCGCCGCCAGCCCGTCAGCTGTGTACGCGTTGCTCACCGATTTGCCTACGCTGGCATCGCTGGCCGAGGAAGCGCACACCATGGAGTGGCAGAAGGGATCGTCGGCTGCCCCCGGATCGGTGTTCAAGGGGCACAACCGCAACGGTTCGAAGACGTGGACCACCAGCTGCATCGTCACCGAAGCCGAGCCAGGCAAAACGTTCGGCTTCGCCGTGAAGTCCTCGATCGTGCCCATCGCGCACTGGCGCTACGACATCGCCGAGACGGCGAGCGGCTGCCGCGTCGTCGAATCCACCTGGGACAACCGGCCCGGTCTGCTGAAGATGTTCGCCAGCACGCTCACCGGCGTACAGGACCGCGACGCGGCGAATGCGGAGAACATCCGGTTGACGCTCGAGCGCCTGAAGGCCCGCGCCGAAGCCGCCTAGCCGTCAGGCTCAGCGGTCAGCGGTCAGCGGTCAGCCCCACGAATACCGGTGGTACTGCGACATATAACGCATGCCCGGCACGGCGCGCATGACCGCAGCCATCACGCGCAGCCCCGTCGGCAGCAGGTCGTAGCCGTCGGCGTCGAAGGCCGACACCCACGACAGCAACCGCAGCCCCGGCACCACTGACAGCACGTCGTCTGGGCCGTCCATGGCCCATTTCAACGTGGAACCCGAACGGCGGACGACCCCGTTGGTCCACTGCAACTTGACGCCCAGCCGGCTGAAAGCGTCGAATTGCAGTTCCCCGCTTGGGAAATGCGTCACGATGCGGCGCAGCAGCGCCTGGCCGTCAGCCTCACTCAAGTACATCGTGAGCCCCTCGGCGAGCATCAGCACCGGGCGATCTGTGGGGATATCGGCCAGCCACGCCGGGTCCGTCACCGACGCGGACACGATGTGGCAGTGCTCGCGGGCCGGATACAGCTTGCGGCGCAGGTCCGCGACCTCCGGGTAGTCGATGTCGTACCAGTCGACGCCAGGCCCCGGGTCCAACCGGTAGTACCTGCTGTCCAGCCCGCAACCCAGGTGCAGCACAACAGCTTCCGGATGCACGGCGAGGAACTGCCGGGCCGTCTTGTCGAAATAGGCGGACCGCAGGGTGACCCCCGGCGAGTTGGCCGCCGTGATCGTGGTCTGCGACCAGTCGTAGTCGATGCGGGCAACCACATCCCTGGCGTAGGTGTCGTGCAGCACCGAGTTCGGCAGGTCGGCGTCGAGCGCCTTGCCGTACAGCGTGGCCAGCATGGTCTGCGGCGCACCGGTCAGGTCCACCTGCAATCTGTCCGTCATGGCTTCGACGCTAACCGTGACCCACACCGTTGCGCCACGACTTAACGCCGCACGGCGCGTTGTTCAGCCCTTGAATTTCTGGGCTTGGCGGGCCTTTCGGAGACCGACCCAGAATCGTGCGGCGTCCCGCACCGCGTCCTCCACCGGCCTTGGCTCCCAACCCAATTCGTTCCTGGCCTTCGTGCAGTCGACCGGCGCCTCGGCGCGCATCAGGCGCAGCGACGCCAGCGACATGTGTTCGTCGCTGCCCTTGAGCCGGCCTTTGATCGTGCCCATGGTGGCGAGGGCGTACGTCACAGGTAGCGAGAGCGACTTGACCGGCGCCGGTACCCCCGCCTCGGCTGCGGCGATCCGCGCCACCTCGGCATTGCTGATCAACTTGTCGGAGATCAGGTATCGCTCGCCGGGCCGGCCCTTGTCGGCCGCCAGGATCAGCGCGCGTGCGGCGTCGTTGACGTCGACCGCTTCCAGCTCGATGCCGCTCATCACGAACGGCAGCTTCCCGAATGCGGCGCCGGCGATGATGGCGCCGTGCGGCGTGCGGCCCCAGTCCGTGCCGCCGTAGGTGGTGGACACGCACATCGCGACGGCCGGCAGCCCACGCTCGCGGGCGTACTGGAGCACCAGTTTCTCGGCCTGTACGCGCGAGCGCACGTATGGCGGCAGTGTGCGCTCGTCGGCGATGTCGTCCTCGGTGGAGACGAGGCCGCGCTTGCGTCCCACCGTGGCGTAACTGCTGGTGAAGACGAATTTCTTGAGGCCCGAGGCGATTTCAGGTTCTACCGCGACGTTCAGCACGTTCCGGGTGCCCTCGACGTTGGTGCGGAACAACGGTGACGGGTCCCGGAGCCAGCCGCGGGTGTCGACCACGCAGTAGTAGATGACGTCGGTCCCGGTCATCGCGGCCCGGAGGGTGTCGTTGTCCCAGATGTCGCCCTCGTAGCGGGTCACGTGGAGGTCGTCGATGCCAATGGTGTTGGCGCCGGCCCGCACCATGACCCGTACGTCCTCCCCGGCCGCCACCAGCTGCCGGGTCACGTGCGAACCGAGGTAGCCGTTGGCCCCGATGACGAGGATCGTCACTGGCGTCCCCTGCCGCCGAACTTGCGCATCCACTCCTGCGCCACCTCAGGTAGCGTGCCCAGCGCTTCCGCCTTCTTGCACCACGCCATGGTGGTCTCGAGGAACTTCATGGGGTTGTAGATGTCTTCTTGCTTGCTCCACAGGCCGTCACCGGCGTACGTCATGATCGAGATGTTGGTGGCGCCGATGATGGTGCCGTCGCCGGGATCGCGCATGGGGTTGTCCAGCTCGCAGATGACGCGGCCGGTGGCCTCGTCGTACACCTTCCACAGCGACGGGAACGACGTCATGTAGCTGCCGGGGAAGTTCTCCATGGTGTTCCAGATCCAGGGCCGCACCTCCTCGCGGCCGTGCATGGTGCCCATGGCGTGCTCGATGTACAGCACGTCCTCGGTGTAGTGGTCGGTCCACGGATCCCAGTCGCGAGTCTGGGCGGCGCGGTCCACGGTCTGCTCGAAGACGTCGAATGCCGCAATGAGTTCCGCGCGGCTGAAGGTGTTGCCCGTCACAGGAAAACTAGAACACGTTCTAGTGGCGTTTGTCGAGCACTTGCGCAGTCGCCGGGAGTTCGGTTCTCTGGAGTCAAAGCGAGGAGACGTACATGACCGACACTGCGACCGCGATCCTGGCGGGCGGCTGCTTCTGGGGGATGCAAGACCTGATCCGCAAGCAGCCGGGAGTGCTGACCACGCGGGTCGGCTACACCGGCGGAACCAACGATCACCCGACCTATCGCAACCACCCCGGCCACGCCGAGGCCGTCGAAATCGAGTTTGACCCGACTCAAACCAGTTTCCGCGCGCTGCTGGAGTTCTTCTTCCAGATCCATGACCCGTCGACCGTGAACCGGCAGGGCAACGACGTCGGTACGAGCTACCGCTCGGCGATCTTCTACACCGACGACGAGCAGAAGCGCATCGCGGTGGACACCATCGCCGACGTCGACGCCTCCGGCCTGTGGCCCGGCAAGGTGGTCACCGAGGTGACGCCGGCAGTCCCGTTCTGGGAGGCCGAACCCGAGCACCAGGACTACCTGGAGCGCATCCCCAGCGGCTACACCTGCCACTTCCCGCGGCCGGGCTGGAAGCTGCCCAAGCGCGCGTGATTTGTGCACGATTTTCCGCGCCGGGCGCGGATTTTCGTGCACGAATCACACGGTGGCGGCGCGCTCGGTGATCAACCGGGCGACCAGCTCGGGATGCTGATCGGGCAACCAGTGGTTGGCACCCGCCACGATCTCGAACTTGTACGGCGCGTGGACGTACTGCTCGGTCAGCAGCGCGCCCTTGCGGCCGAGAGCGATGTCGCCGTCGCTCCAGATGTAGGTGGTCGGCCGGGTCACCGGGATGAACGCCGATTTCGGGTTCACGAATGGCATGGCGCGGTACCAGTTGAGCGCGGTGGTCAGCGCCCCACTCTCGAACACCTCGGCGCGTGTGACGGCCAGTGCATCGGGTGTCATGCCACTGCGCGGCATGGCGAACTGCGCGAACCGCTCGCCGAGCCACGGCAGCTGGAAGATCAGCATGTAGTACGAGTGCAGCGCCTGGGTGCCGACGGCCATCGCCTTCAGGAAGGCACCGGTGTGCGGCACCGACACCGCGGTCAGGGTGCGCACCAACTCCGGTCTCGTCGCGGTCAGCGCCCAGGCGATGGCTGCGCCCCAGTCGTGCCCGACCACGTGCACCGGTCCACCGACCAGGTCGATCAGCGCGGCGACGTCACCGGCCAGTTTGGGGATCGTGTACTGCCGCCGGCCCTTCGGCCGAGCACCGGGCGAATAGCCGCGCTGGTTGGGCGCAAGCGTCCGGAAACCGTTGGCGTGCAACAGCGCCGACACCGCCGCCCAGGATTCGGCGGTCTGCGGAAAGCCGTGCAACAACACCACGACGTCGCCGTCGATGGGGCCCGAATCGACCACGTCGAAGGTCAGTCCGTCGTTGCGGTACTGCGAAATCCGTTCGGTCACAGCATGAACCTACAGCGGCTTGACGCGGCGGCGTAGGGTCACGCGACCACCATCTTTTGGCGTATACGCCACGCCACGCGAGAAGACCTTCTCCCCTGGTGCGCTGTTGACCTGAATCGCGAAATGCCGCAGCACCGTCCGCAGCACGACGTCCATCTCGACCTGCGCGAACACCGCTCCGACGCAGCGCCTGGTGCCGCCACCGAACGGCAGGAACGCCGGCGGCGGCCGGTGCCCGACGAAACGCTCCGGGTTGAACCGCTCCGGATCGGCGAATTCCTTTGCGTCCTCATGCATGTGGTCGATGGCGACGATGATCGAGAAGCCGCGCGGAATGCCCCATTCTCCGAGCTGGAACACCGGGGCGTACACGTGCCGGCCGGCGAAATCGATGATGGTGCGGATGCGTTGCACCTCCAGCAGCACGGCCTGACGGTACTCGTCGGTCTCGCCCGTCTTTACCTCGTCTTCGAGCCGCCGCAGCACCTCGGGGTGCCGGGAGATCCGCTCGAAGGCCCACGCCAGGGTGGCCGCGGTGGTCTCATGGCCGGCGGCGAGCAGCGTCAGCAGTTCGTCGGCAATGTCGCTGCGGGACATCGCCGTACCGTCCTCGTAGGTACTGCGGAGCAGCAGCGCCAGCACATCGTCGCGGCTCTCGAGATCGGGATCGGCGGCCACTGCGTCGATCAGTCTGCCGACCACCTCGTCGTACTGGCGCCGGTACTCGGCCAGCCGGCCCCACGGTGAGAATCGGCCGTACGTCCGCTGCGGCATGGGCAGCACGGCGAGCCGCGACCCCAGGGTCACCCACGGCGGGATGATCCGCCGCAGTTCGTCGAGATGATGGCCGTCAGCCCCGAACACCGCGCGCAGGATGGCGTTGAGGGTGATGTGCATCATCGGCTCGAGCGTGGGGAACGACTTCCCCTCAGGCCAGGACGCGGCCGCGCGCAGCGTCTCCTCTTCGAAGATGCGCTCGTAGTTCTTGATGCTCTTGCCGTGGAACGGCGGGGTCAGCAGCTTGCGGCGCAGCCGGTGCTCGGAGCCGTCGAGCGCGAACACCGATCCGCTGCCGAGTACCCGAGACAGGTTCGGCTGGATGTTGCCGACGTCGGCGGAGTTGGCCGCGAACAGCTGCTTGGCCAGTTGCGGGTCGGTCACCATCACGGCGCGGCCGAAAACCGGTACATCACAGGTGAATACCGGGCCGACCCGTGGAACCACGCGGTTGACGAACTTGCGCCGATTGGTCGCGAACGCCACCCCCTGGAAAAACTTGGGGACTCCGGTCGCCGGTGGCAAGTGGATCGCCGGGGCACACTCGGTGAGTTCGGCGGTGACAGTTTCCGTCATGGCACGCTCCAAGCCACTAATTACGTGGTACCACGGTGTACCACGGGGTTATCCGGTACGGTACCGGCTAGTACCACAGGTAGGCAAGGGTTTTGGGAGACAGATGGCAGTCGGCGAGGTCAACGCGGCACAATCGGGTGCGCAGCCGTTCCGCGGGCGGCTGCTCGACGGGCTCGCCACCTCTCTGTCCACCCGGGGCTACCGGGACACGACCGTCGCCGACATCGTCCGCAACGCCAAGACCTCCAAGCGCACGTTCTACGACCAGTTCGCCAGCAAGGAAGAGTGTTTCGTCGAGCTGCTGCGCTCCAACAACGAGGACCTCATCGCGCGGATCCGCGCGGCCATCGACCCCGACGCCGACTGGGAACAGCAGGTGCGGCGGGCGGTCGACGCGTACGTCGCGCACATCGCCTCCCGGCCCGCGATCACCCTGAGCTGGATCCGCGAGGCGCCGGCCCTCGGCGACGTGGCGCTGCCGCTGAACCGGCGCGCCATGGAGCAACTCACCGACATGGTCGTCGACCTCAGCAGCGGCGCGGGGTTTCAGCGCGCGGGGCTGTCCCCGATCAGCCGGCCGGTGGCCCTGATCCTGCTCGGGGGTTTTCGCGAACTCACCGCACTGCTCGTCGAGGACGGCCGCGACGTCGCGGATCTCACCGAACCCGCGCTCACCGCAGCGCTCGCGATCCTCGGTGCCAGGTCGTCAGCGCAGCATCAGCCGGGCTGACTTCTCCAGCCGCTCGGCGATCTCGTCGTACGACGTGAACCCCATCCCCGCGCGGACCAGCGCGCCTGAATAGAGCATCTCCAGCGACTCGATGACGTCCTCGTCCACGTCCGGGCCGAGTGCCGCGGCGAGCCGGGAGCGAATGTCCCCGGCGATGCGCTGGCGCAGCACCTCGACATCAGGATCGCGCCCGAGCAGCGCGTTGGTCACCGCCCCCGCGAACTCCGGCTCGTCGATCACCAGCAGCGCGATGTGCCGCAGCACCTCGGTCACCCGGGTGGCGGGGTCATCGGAGTCATGCGCCGCGGCCGGCGAGGCCGCCAGCCGGCGCCAGAACACCTCGGCGACCAGGTGTTCCTTCGACGAGAAGTAGGTGTAGGCCGTCGCGGCGCCGACCCCAGCGTCGGCCGCGACCCGGCGGACCGTCAGACCCGCAAAGCCCTCGCGGCGCAGCAGATCGAGCGCGGCACGGCTCAGCCGGTCGACCGTATCGGCCTGTTTGGCCGTCAAACGGCGCCGGGTGGGCTCAAGCGCCTGTTCAGACACGTGTCCGGACGCTACGGCACCGGACGTTGCGCAGCAACCGGTCTACCGTGGACACATGCGGGCGTTGATCGTCGTCGACGTGCAGAACGACTTCTGCGAGGGCGGTTCCCTCGCGGTATCCGGCGGCAGCGCCGTCGCCCGCGCGATCACCGGCCTGCTGGGCGCCCATGAGTATCAGCACGTCGTGGCCACCGCCGACCATCACATCGACCCCGGTGCGCATTTCTCCGACGAACCCGACTACCTGACGTCGTGGCCGCCGCACTGCGTCGCCGGAACCCCGGGCGAGCAGTTCCACCCCGACCTGGATGTGACCGCGGTCGAGGCCGTCTTCCGCAAAGGCCGGTACTCGGCGGCGTACAGCGGGTTCGAAGGGGCCGATGGCGCCGGCACTCCGCTGGCGGACTGGCTGCACGCCCGCGGTGTCGACGAGGTCGACGTGGTCGGTATCGCCACCGACTACTGCGTCAAGGCGACGGCGGCCGACGCCGCCAAGGCCGGGTTCCGCACCCGGGTCCTGCTCGACTACACCGCCGGCGTTTCTGCCGACGGCACCGCGAATGCCGTTGCCGCCCTGAAAGATTCCGGCGTGACGGTGGCCTGAAGCCCTTCCCGTCGCTCCGCTCGCCCCTAGCGCGTCGGATCCACCGGCCGGCCCGACCACCGCGGCGGCCGCCCCGCCTGCATCGCCCGCACGCCTTCCTTCGCGTCGTCGTGTGCCATCACCGCGCGGTGAATCTCGGTCTCGCGCTCCCCGACCTCGTCGCGTGACAGCTCGAAGGAATCCCAAAGCAGCCGCTTGCTGGCCGCCACCGACATCGGCGCGGTGTTGTCCGCGATGTCACGCGCCACCGCCAGCGCGGCCGGCAGCACCTCATCGGCGGGCAGCACCCGGCTGGCGATGCCCAGCTCCGCCGCGCGGTGACCATCGAAAGTTGCTCCGGTCAAAAGGATTTCGGCGGCCCGCGCGATACCGACCAGACGGGGCAGCGCCCAGTGCGAGTACGCGTCGCCGACCACGCCGCGCCGCACCTGCACGACGCCGTAGCGTGCGTCGGCGGCGAAAATCCGGATGTCGCACTGCAGCGCCAGGGTCAGCCCCAACCCGATCGCGTGCCCATTGACCGCCGCGATCACCGGTTTGCTCAACGACCACGCCGGGACCGGGATACCGGCCGCGCTGAACTCCGGGCCCGGTGCCGCGAAGGTCTGGTCGCCCGCGGCCAGGTCGGCACCGGCGCAGAACGCCGGCGGTGCCCCGGTCAGCACGATGACACGGACGTCGTCGGCCTCGTTGCAGCGGGTGTAGGCGTCGGCGAGTTCGTCACGCATCCCGTCGCCAAAAGCGTTGCGCCGCTCCGGCCGGTTCAGCGTCAGCGTCACCACGCCGCCGTCGGACTCCGTCAGCAGCGTGCGGTATCCGGGGAACACCGCCCGAGTAAACCACGCCGCTGCAATACCTCTGCAACAGAGGTATTGTGGGAACGTGCCTGCCCACGCTGACCTCACCACCGACCTGTTCCACACCGTCGGCCGGTTCCGCAGGCAACTGCGCCGGACCGCCGGAGGGAGCTTCGCGGGCGTCACCCAGTCACAGGCCGAGCTGCTCCGGCTCGTCGGCCGCCAGCCCGGCATCTCGGTACGTGAGGCCGCAGAGGAACTGGGCCTGGCCGCCAACACCGCGTCAACGCTGGTTTCGAAGCTGACCGCCGACAACCTCCTGGTTCGCAGCACCGACCCCGGCGACCGCCGGATCGGCCGGCTCCAACTGACCGAACCCGCCCAACAACTCGCCGACCAGACCCGTGCCGCCCGCCGGTCGGCACTCGGCGATGTGCTGAACCAACTCGACGACGAGCAGATCGACGATCTGACAAAAGGATTGAACGTTCTGGCCGAGATGACCCGCATGCTTCAGGAGAGTCAGCCATGAGCACTCCCGCCATCGAATGCGACCATGTCACCCACCACTACGGCGACTTCACCGCGATCGACGACCTGAGCCTGACCGTCGCCGTGGGCGAAACGATGGGGTTACTGGGTCCCAACGGGGCCGGCAAGACCACTCTGGTACGGCTGCTCACCACTCTGACGCCGGTGCAGGACGGGCAGGTCCGCATCTTCGGACTCGACACCAGATGCCGCACCATGGACATCCGCCAGAACCTCGGTTATGTGCCGCAACAGCTTTCGATCGAGTCCGCACTCACCGGGCGCCAGAATGTCGACCTGTTCGCCCGCCTGTACGACGTGCCGCGACGCGAACGCCGCGCCCGCGTCGACGACGCGCTCCGGGCCATGCAGCTGCTCGAGGTCGCCGATCGCCCCGCCAAGACGTTCTCCGGCGGCATGGTCCGCCGACTCGAGTTGGCGCAGGCCCTGGTGAACCGACCCTCGCTGTTGATCCTCGATGAGCCGACAGTCGGCCTGGATCCCATTGCCCGCGACAGCGTTTGGACCCAGGTGGCGAACATGCAGCAGGAGTTCGGCATGACGGTCCTGCTCACCACTCACTACATGGAGGAGGCCGACGCGTTGTGCGACCGGGTGGCCCTCATGCACCACGGCACGCTGCAGGCCGTCGGTTCCCCCACGGATCTGAAAGCACAGCTCGGCCCGTCGGCCAGTCTCGAGGACGTCTTCCGACACCACGCCGGATCCGATTTGTCGGGCGAGGCCGCTGGCGATGCTGACCGCCAGTCCATGCAGGAAGTCCGCGCCGGAAGGAGGACGGCCCGCCGTGTCAGTTGACGTCGAACTGGTCCTCGCACCCCGCGGCGCCCGGCGCATCGGTGGCCTGGCCCGGCGTATGGGTGCGTTTGCACTCGTCGAGTTGCAGAAGCTGCGGTACGACCGCACAGAATTGGTCACCCGGATGGTGCAGCCCGCGCTGTGGCTGCTCATCTTCGGCCAGACGTTCTCACGGCTGCACGTCATCGACACCGGCAACGTGCCATATCTGGCCTTCCTGGCGCCCGGCATCATCGCCCAATCGGCGCTGTTCATCTCGATCTTCTACGGCATCCAGATCGTCTGGGACCGGGACGCCGGCATCCTGGCCAAACTGATGGTGACTCCGTCACCGGCGTCGGCATTGATCACCGGAAAGGCCTTTGCCGCGGGAGTCCGATCGATAGCCCAGGTGATCGGAGTGCTGCTGATCGCCCTGCTGATGGGCATCCATCTGACGTTCAACCCGCTGCGCATCCTGGCCGCCATGGCGGTGGTGATGCTCGGGTCGGCGTTCTTCTCTTGCCTGTCAATGACTTTGGCAGGGCTGGTCCGCAACCGCGACCGCCTGATGGGCATCGGCCAGGCCATCACCATGCCGCTGTTCTTCGCATCCAACGCGCTGTATCCGGTGGACATCATGCCGAGCTGGCTGCACGCACTGTCCACTGTGAACCCGCTGTCGTATGAAGTGAACGCCCTGCGCTCACTACTGCTGGGCACCCCGGGCAACACCCTGCTGGACATCACGGTCCTGGCCGTCGCCGCAGTCCTCGGCATCGCCGCCGCGTCGGCGCTGCTGCGGCGCCTGGTCCGCTGACGAACGCTGTTCGCATCGGAGTTGTCTCGCTCGGTCCTGCCTGCTACCGCCTCAGCAGCTGTTAGGTTCAACCCATTCGGCGGGGGTCGAGATCAACAGCAGTGCCCTAGATTGGAGTCAACGTTGCGCAACGTCACCAAGATCGCTGCAGCCCTCTTCACCGTCGCGGCAGTTTCCGCCGCCGCCACCGAAACCCTGGCCAATAATCCGGTCACCATCCCGTTCATCCCGACGGGCATCAGCCAGTCGGCCAGCAGTGTCGGCTTCGCCGATTCCGACGTCTACGGCATGAACGCCGACGACATCAACCACACCTTCGACCTGATGTCGGCGACCGGTGTGCGCACCGTCCGCATCATCATTCCGTGGGCCGGCGTCGAAGGCACCCAGGGCAGCTTCAACTGGGGCCAGGTCGACACTGTCGTCGGGGCGGCCAATGCCCGCCACATGTCGGTGGTCGGCGCGATCGTCGCGACGCCGGCCTGGGCCGTGGCGCCCGGCGCCATCCCGATCAGCAGCCCGCCGGCCTCCGCCGCGGTGTACGGCGATTTCGCCGGCGCGGTCGCCGCGCACTACCGGGGCCGGGTGGACGCCTACGAGATCTGGAACGAGCCCAACGCCGTGATGTCCTGGACGTCCGGCCCGCAGGGCCCGGAGCCCGGCGTCTACGCCGACATGCTCAAGGCGTCGTACCCGAAGATCAAGGCCGCCGACCGCGGCGCCGTCGTGATCGGCGGTGTGGTCGGCGCGGTCGTGTCGTTCGGCTCGCTGACCCTGGACCCGGTGACCTTCATCCAGCGGATGTACGCCGCCGGTGCGGCCGGCTCGTTCGACGCGCTGTCGTTCCACCCGTACCACTACAACCTGAAGTTCTCGGCCGGCGCCGGAGTGCCCAACTCGCCGCTGAGCCAGACCGACGGCATCCATGCCGCCATGGCCGCCAACGGTGACGGCGGCAAGAAGATCTGGGCCACCGAGTACGGCGAGCCCAACTCGGCCGTCGACGAGGCCACCCAGGCCGACTACATCCGCGACTTCCTGGCCAAGTGGCGCACGCTGCCCTACGCCGGACCGTCGTACATCTACACCACGCGCGACCGCGTCACCGGCAGCTCGAACCCCGAGGAATCCATCGGTGTCTACCGCACCGACTGGAGCCCGAAGCCCGCTCAGGCAGTCGTCAAGTCCATGGCCTAAAGACCGCGACAGTAGGCGGTCTTGCATCGGTGCTGACGGCGGCCTACGTGGCCACGCGTAGGCCGTCACTGGGTCCCTAACTGGAATTCCCACCTAGGCCACCAAAGCGCACCTCAGTGTGATCCTCAGATGCGTAGATCGCTGCGGTCCGCATCACCACAAGTGCATCAACGGCCTCGCAGTCCCGAAATAGTCTTCGGCCGGTTAGTGGTGCCCAAGCGCTTCAACGCCTCCAGGCCCACCTCCAATTGAGTGCACCTCAAATGCCTACCGTCCCGATGGGATCCCCGACCGCTGCTCAAGGAACAATGCCGATGTGACGGTAGACGGTGTGAGTGGGGCGGCCCATGACGCAGGACGCCTCGGCGTGGAGTACGACGAGCAGGCGGAGATATTGGAAGAGCTCCGCTCCGAAGTCGAGTTTGCAATCCACGCAGCTCTTCGGAAGAACTCGATGAAAGCGCACAACGTTGTGTCCCGAGTGAAGGCACGCGACAGCTACTTAGGGAAGGTAGCGAGGAAGGGCTACAAGGACCCCTTAAAGCAAATGTCAGATCTCGTTGGTGCACGGATTGTTTGCTTGTTCCTGGATGACCTACCTAAGATCGACCGTATCCTCAGAGAAGTCTTCGACGTCTTCGACGAAGACGATAAAAGCGCAGCGATATCACCCGAACTCTTCCGCTATCAATCAGTTCACTATCAAGCTCGGATTCGAGCGGATCATGTTGGTCCGCACTATGACAACATCAAGCAACTCGATTTCGAAGTGCAAGTGCGAACCATCTTGCAAGATGCATGGGCTTCGGTCGAACACACCTTGGCGTACAAAGGTGCACAAAGTATCCCTAACGAACTCAAGCGTGACATCAACGCGTTAGTTGGACTCTTCCATGTCGCCGACAAGAGCTTCCAGCACTTACGGCATGAGATTTCCCGTTCAGAGGAACGCGCCGAACAGCTAGTGGTAGAAGGCGCGTCTAAAAATAGCCGCAAGGCAAATCGGCCTGACCGGACAGCCGTATCGAACGATCGCAGCACGTTGAAAGCATTCCTACGTCAATACTATCCGGCCCGAGATGCGAGCGACGCTATCACGTACTCCGAATTGGTAGAAGAACTCGCTGCTGTCGACATCGTCACAATCGACGGTCTCCGTGAAATTCTTGCTGAAAATGATCAGTTAGGCCATGATTTTGAGGCTGATTTTCTTTCAGAAGTATCTATTCCACTGAACTCGGAAGGGTACTACTTTACCGACGTCGGTTTTGCGCGGACGATCCTAAACGCAGCTGTTCCTGACTTCAAGATCAGCCCATCGGCCGATGATGATGACGACGACAACGAGGACAACCCAGTCGACTATTGACTCGGGAATGACCCGACTAGTTAGCCGAACGTGAGCCGAGCATACCGACGATGTCGATGCACATGCGCGCCCAGTTAGGTCTGCACCATAAACTTGGGGAAGTCACAGGACTTCTCTCAATGCCGCAGTCATCAGCATTTCGCCGAGTGCCACTATCGCGGGACCGCAGCAACCACTACCTAGGAATTGCCACTTGTGGGTGATCTTCCGCTCGGGTAGGCATGAAGCATGGTGACAGTGCCCTCCAATGCGGAGCTCTGGAACGCAGTTCACGCATGCACTCAAGAAGTATTAAGCTCCGCAATCGTTGACCCACCCAACGAGTCTGACAAAACGAATCACCTCGAACTGGCCGAGGCGGATATCGCATCTCTACCCCAACTGATTGCCGAAATCGAACGTGCACCTCATGCCCGAGCCAAACTTGAGCTTCCACGAAACGATTCACAGGACGATTGGTACGTCGCAGGACATGAAGTCGCACAGATTCCAATCACGCTAGCCACAAAGGCCCTGCAGAGCCGCGTCCATCAGGGCCAAATTGACGAGTCGCTGCTGTTAGCGCACTACGTACCGTACGAACGGTACCTACTCTCTGATGCGACGCGCATGACCGCCGATATTGTTGTGCCGATATTGGGGGTCGATCCACAACCGATTGCCTCAGCGGATGGTTCGTGGCGAGTTGAGCCAATACCCGAGGACCGGAGCAGAGTATTTCGATCCAACAAATCGAGGAGCCAAATCGCCTCATATGACGTTGATATCTTAAACTCCCCATCAATGTCGTTCCGGCTATGTGACACGACAGTTCGGGTCGAAGGCTTTGGCCGTTATCATTATGCGCATTTAACCGATGACGCCGAGAAAGCTATCGAGCGGTTCTTTGAATCACTAACCATCGCGAGTCCAAGCCCAGCAGAATGGGCCGAATACGCAGTGGTCGCATCCGATTGGTCGGCGTGGCCCTCGGAGGAAGAGGGCCCTGTAAATGTTGTTCGAGACTACACGGGCAGGATTGATCGAATTCGATACCCAGGGATAACATTTGCCCCAACAAAGCTCGATCAAAGTCAATCGAACCTAGCATTGCAGATTAACGAGCGCCTGCCACATTGCGACCGCAGTGTGCAAGCCGCGGCGACTCGCTACCGGCGCGCATTAGCGCGAGACAACGGTGACGATCGAATCGTCGATTTGTGCATCGCAATTGAAGCGCTATTCGGCAGCGGTTCTGCTGAGATCGTACATCGCTTATCAATGCGCACTGCCGCAATGCTCAGTACGCTGTGGGGCGCCCCTGCCCGCGATATCTATGGCGCAACGAAAGAAATGTACAACCACAGGTCCAAGGTGGTACACGGCGGAACGGTCGAATATATGGAGGCAGCGATAACTTTCGCAGGCGGTCCGCCAATGCACGTTAGTCGCTTCGGTTCGGCAGCTGTCAGCACCATATTGCGTAACGCTATCCTTGATCCTGACTTCAGCCCGAAGACGGTCGACGACCGGTATGTGTTCACTGCCCTCGACGCAATGGTAAATCAGGTTGCTAGTGAAGTTAAGTAGCGATCGTTCATCGTGCCCACCTCACAAATCGCACCATCGATGAGGGTACGGAGCTCACGAAACAGTTTGGGATGCCCATCATTGTCACGGAGTCGACAAAGGTGGAAGCGGTGTCGGTCAGTACAGGCCAACCAGCCGATCTCACGGTTGGCATTCGGTACTCGCACCGGGATCTCATAGAGCAGCACAACGGACGGGCACGAGTCACAGCTCCCAAGCTATCGACTGCGGAGTCGTAGACAGGCCGGGCCGCCTGCCAATCGCGTCAGTCCCGAGCACGCACCCGGTTAGTACACCTAACCGCCGACGATGTTGGCGATCGCGCCCAGCGGCAGGTCCAGCCAGTGCGGCCGGTGCCGGGCCTCGTACCCGGCTTCGTACACCGCCTTGTCGAGTTCGTAGGCGACCAGTAGGTCAGCGTCGACGTCCGTCCCGCCACCCTCTGCGTAGCCCGCGCAGAACGCCGTCCGGTTCCGGTCGGCCCACTCGCGGGCGCGCGCGGCCAGCTGCTTGCGGCGCTGGTCGTTGCCGCCGCCTTCGGTGAGCCGCTGGAACGCCGCGTATTGATAGGACCGCAGGACGCCCGCGACGTCGCGCAGCGGCGAGTCCGGTGCCCGGCGCTGCTCCAGCGACTGTCCGGGCTCGCCTTCGAAGTCGATCAGCAGCCAGGTCTCGGGGGTGCGCAGCACCTGGCCCAGATGCAGATCGCCGTGGATCCGCTGCACCGTGATCGGCTGTCCCTCGAGCGCGCGGTAGCGCGCCTCGATGGCCGCGGCGAACTCGCGGACCTGTGGCACCGACGCCGTCACCTCTGCCAGCCGCTCCAGCATCGTCGCCACCGGGAACAGCGCGGTGGCCGTGCCCAACTCGGCGGCCAGCGTGGCGTGCACCGCCGCGACGGCCTGCCCCAGCCGCTCCGACTCGCCCGCGAAGTCGCCGCCCACCTCGTCGGCGTACAGGTCCCCTTCGGCGTACAGATCGCGAGTGCTGGCGACGGCCATGTCCCAGCCCTCGGCGGCATTGTCGGCGAAACGGGCCACCATGCCCAATGCCGTCTCCGGGCCGCCCTCCAGCGACATCGTCCCCAGCAGCGGCGCAACATGCGGGCTACCGGCCCGGCTCAGCACCCGGGTCAGCTCGATGTCGGGATTCACGCCGGACGTCACGCGGCGGAACACCTTGAGGATCGCGGCCTCACCGAACACCACGCTGGTGTTGCTCTGCTCGGCGCTGACCACCCGCGACGGCGCCGCCAGTGGGAGCCGGGCACCCGGTTCCAAGGCGAACGCAACCGGGCCGACCGTCGCCGACTCCGCGATCAGGCCCAGCAGCAGGTTCGCGACCTCGGGGTCACCCATGGCATCGAACGCGGTATCGCCGTCCACCAGCCGGCGCAGCACCAACTGGTACCGCTCGCCGGGGCCGTCGTCGTAGTCGACGTCGAGCAGCACCAGGTCGACGTCGTCGCGCAACGCCACCACCAGCGCCGGTTCGGCGCTGGTGAGCTCGCGGTTACGGCCGGCATACCAGCGCTGCTGGGTCAGGTATTCGGTCAACTGTGGATCCATCACGGCTCCTCACCGACGGGCGCACGCAACGAGAACCAGTAGAAACCATGCCCGGGCAGCGTCAACAGGTACGGCAGTTCCCCGATTCGGGGGAACTCAACCCGGCCGGTCAGTTCAACCGGGGTGTAGCCGTTCCAATGCTGCAGGTTCAGTTCGATCGGCTGCGGGAAACGGGAGAGATTGTTGACGCACAAAACGGTGTCACCTTCGAGTTCACGCACGTACGTCAGCGCCGACGGGTTGGGCCCGCCGAGTTCGCGGAAGGAGCCGACGGCGAACGCGTCGTGTCGCCGCCGCACCGCGAGCATGGTGCGAGTCCAGTTGAGCAGGGAATTCGTGCTGTCGCGCTGCGCTTCGACATTCACCGCCTGATAGCCGTACACGGGGTCCTGGCTCGGCGGCACGTACAGCCGCCCGGGGTTGGCAGTGGAGAACCCGGCGTTGCGGTCGGCTGTCCACTGCATCGGGGTCCGCACGCCGTCGCGGTCACCCAGCCAGATGATGTCGCCCATCCCGATCTCGTCGCCGTAGTACAGCACCGGCGAGCCGGGCAGTGACAGCAGCATCGCAGTGAACAGTTCGGTCTGGTTGCGGTCGTTCTCCAGCAGCGGCGCCAGGCGCCGGCGGATGCCGACGTTCGCCTTCATCCGCGGGTCCTTGGCGTACTCGGCGTACATGTAGTCGCGCTCTTCGTCGGTGACCATCTCCAGGGTCAGCTCGTCGTGGTTGCGCAGGAAGATGCCCCATTGAGCGAGGTCGGGTATGGGTGGGGTCTGGGCCAGAATCTCCGAGATCGGGAAGCGGGACTCCCGGCGGACCGCCATGAAAATCCTTGGCATCAACGGGAAATGGAAGGCCATGTGGCATTCGTCGCCGCCGGTCTCCGGATCGCCGAAATATGCGACGACGTCCGCCGGCCATTGATTGGCCTCCGCCAGCAGCACCCGCCCCGGGAACTCGTCGTCGATCACCTTGCGGCAGCGCTTGAGGAAGGCATGGGTCTCGGGCAGGTTCTCGCAGTTGGTGCCCTCGCGCTCGAACAGGTACGGCACCGCGTCCAGGCGGAAGCCGTCGATGCCCAGGCCCAGCCAGAAGCGCAGCACGTCGATCATCGCTTCCTGCACGGCGGGGTTGTCGTAGTTCAGGTCGGGCTGGTGGGAGAAGAAGCGGTGCCAGTAGAACTGCTTGCGCACCGCGTCGAAGGTCCAGTTGGATTCCTCGGTGTCGACGAAGATGACGCGCGCGTCGGTGTACTTCTCGCTGGTGTCGCTCCACACGTAGTAGTCGCCGTAGGGCCCGGTGGGATCGCGACGGGACTCCTGGAACCACGCATGGGTGTCCGAAGTGTGGTTCATCACCAGGTCGGTGATGACGCGGATGCCGCGCCGGTGCGCGGCATCGAGCAGCGCGACGAAGTCCTCGACGGTGCCGAATTCGGGCAGCACCTTGTAGAAGTCGCGGATGTCGTAACCGCCGTCGCGCAGCGGCGAATCGTAGAACGGCGGCAACCAAATACAGTCGACACCAAGCCATTTCAAGTAGTCGAGTCGCTCGGTCAGACCCCGGAGGTCGCCTGAGCCGTCAGCATCTGAGTCGTAGAAGGCGCGGACCAACACCTCATAGAAAACCGCGCGCTTGAACCAGGTGCGGTCCTCAGGGAGGACCCGCGCATGTCCGAAGTCCGCGGCGCTTGGATGTTCCACGCCACCGTTGGAGGCGTCCATCGACAACCAACGTACCCGCGTCGCAGTAGGGTGCAAACGTGGCGACACGCGATCATGGTGACCCAGGTGATGCCCCGACGATCCCGCCGCCGTTGGCTGAAATCGTCAATCCGACCCGGCCGTCGGCCGCCGAGGAGGCCCGCACCATCGCGGCCTCGACCAACACCGGAACCCTCGCGACCCTGACCGCCGACGGCGATCCGTGGGCGTCGATGGTGACCTATGGGCTGCTCGACGGCGCACCGGTGCTGTGCGTGTCGAATCTGGCCGAGCACGGCCGCAACCTCGCTGGCGACCAGCGGGCCAGCATCTCGATCATCGCGGCCAGCACCGACAAGGACCCCCTGGCCGGTGGCCGCGTCACGCTGGCCGGACGAGTGGCGCGGCCAGAAGGCGCCGAGCGGGAGGCCGCCCGGGACGCCCACGTGGCCGCGGTACCGGCCGCGAAGTACTACATCGACTACAGCGACTTCGCGCTGTGGGTGCTGCATGTCGACCGCGTCCGGTGGGTCGGCGGCTACGGTCGCATGGATTCGACCACGGGTGCGGATTACGCTGCGGCCCAGCCGGATCCGGTGACACCGTCGGCCGCCGGGGCCGTCGCGCACCTGAACGCCGACCATGCCGACTCGCTCGCGGCCATGGCCCGGGTGCTGGGCGGATACCCCGACACCGAGTCCGCGACCTGCACCGGCGCCGACCGGTACGGCCTGGATCTGCGGGTCGACACCACTCGCGGCATGGCCTACACCCGCATCGGATACGCACAGCCGTTGCAGTCCATCGACGAATTACGTTCAGCGACAGTCGAATTGGCTCGACTGTCCCGCCAGGTTTAGGATTCGCATCATGTCTGATCGCCCGCAGAGCTGGGAAGCCGCATTCGACCTGATCCGCACCCGCGGCTACGAGCGCCGTGAGGAGCCGTTCCGGCTGGCCAGCGGGCAGCTCAGCCACGACTACATCGACGGCAAGTTCGCCATCGACAACGGCGTCAGCCTGACGGTCGTCAGCAAGGCCGTGGCTGAACTCGCCGCACTGCGCGGCATCGAGTTCGACGCGGTCGGCGGCCTGACCATGGGCGCCGACCCGTTGGCGCACGGCGTCGCGATGGTCACCGGCAAGGCCTGGTTCTCGGTCCGCAAGGAACAGAAGGCCCGCGGCCGCGAGCAGTGGATCGAGGGCACCCGCATCGAGCCCGGCACCCGGGTGCTGCTCGTCGACGACGTGATCAGCACCGGTGGCTCGACCGAAATCGCCTACGAGCGCGTCACCTCCGTCGGCGCTGTGGTCACCGGTGTCATCCCGATGGTCGACCGCGGCGACATCGCCACCGAGCGTTTCGCCAAGCGTGGCGTGCCGTTTGCCGCACTGGTCAGCTACCGCGATTTGGGCATCGAACCGGTCCAGGACGTCTAAAGCTTGGGACACGCGCGCCGATACCGAGCAATTGGCGCGAGCCACCCCTAGCATCTGGAAGGTGGCTGACAGCGACGACCCAGAGCGCGATCCATCGCCGGGTGGCGTGCTGGAATCACCCGCTGAGGCGACCGGCGGCGACCCGGACACCGATCCGTTCCGCGCCGTCGACCCTGGCCCGCACGGCACCGGACCGTTTGCCGGCCCGACGACCGGCTCGTTCGTCATCCCCGAACCGGAGCCGACCGGCGACACGTTCGACGCGTTCAACACCAATACCTGGCGTTTCCGCGAACCGCCGCCGCCCTGGTATCGCACGAAAGACGCCCGGACGCTGCTGATCGTGGTGGCGGTGGCAGTGGTCGCGCTCGTCGTCTCACTGGTGGTCCTGGCCACCCGCAAGGATTCCGAGCCTGACCAGCCGGCACCGGTGGAACCGACGACGACGACCACCACGACGACAACGACGACCGCCACCTCGACTCCCAGCCCGGTGCCGGCTGGTC